>CACAAX010000008.1 GCA_902530595.1 uncultured Alphaproteobacteria bacterium | reverse complement strand
TAATGGCCTCTTTCTTTTATTTTGATAATACTCAACAAAGCGCTGCAAGCCTCCCCACCTTTATCAAAAATTTTAGGGTCTGCTCGTTCTTCAGCCTGCGTTTTATTTTCTACGGTCAAGATAGCATTACCTATACATATCTTTTCGAGACCAAGATTAGCTAGCCCTCTGGAGCTTTCAGTGCTCACAATTTCATAGTGTGTTGTCTCACCTCTAATGACACATCCGATTGCAATAAAGCCATCGAACTCATTTTCCATTAACTTTATGGCAGTAGGTATTTCCAGCGCACCTGATACCTCAACTATCTCGGTATCGGCCTCTATTTTTTTGAGAATATTAAGAGCCCCACATACCAGATTGTCTGTGATATCTTTGTAATAGGGTGCTGAAACAAGACAAATTTTTAGTTTCTTATTAAACTCTGCTATCTTGGCTCTGTCAGAATTTTCTGCCCTCACTTAGAAGCCCTCCGTTGCATCAATTTTCAAGCCATAGCCTTCCAATCCAACTACTTTTGGGAGTTTTGAATTAGAAAGAAGTTTTATTCTTTTGACACCTAGCAAAGATAAAATTTGGGCACCAATTCCATACTCTTTGAGTGTATCTGAGCTAGGTTTCTCACTACTACTATCACCTGAATTTAGAAGTACCAATATTCCGTTTTCATTTCCGATTATCTTTTGCATTGCTCTACCTATTTCATTAAATCTACTAGGTACCAAACCAAGCAAATCTTTATAAATATTCAATTTATGCATTCTAACCATTGCCGGTTTTGTAGTGTTTACCTTTCCTAGCTTAAGGACTATATGCTCCGAATTTTCTATTTCATCTCTAAACTTAATCACTTTCCACTTGCCGCCTATGCTTGAGTTTAAAACTAAGCTTTCAACTTCTTTTATAAGGTTGTCATGCTTTCTTCTGTAAGCAATTAGATCTGAAATCGTTCCAATTTTAAGCTTATGTATATAAGCGAATTTCTTTAAATCTTTGAGCCTTGCCATGCTTCCATCATTATTCATAATCTCACATATAACTCCAGAAGGGTTTAATCCTGCAAGCCTAGATATATCTACAGCAGCTTCGGTATGACCTGCTCTTATAAGCACGCCACCATTTTTTGCTCTCAAAGGAAAAACATGCCCAGGTGTAGCTATTTCTTCTGTTCTTACTTGTGGATTTATTGCTACTGATATTGTTTTTGCACGGTCATGGGCTGATATACCTGTTGTAACGCCCTCACGTGCCTCAATAGATACTGTAAAAGCTGTCTCGTGTCGAGAGGAGTTAGTTGCAGCCATCAAAGGCAATTTCAACTTGTCTATTTGTTCAGAGGGAAGTGCTAGACAAATTAATCCTCTGCCATATGTTGCCATAAAATTCACAGCATCTGGTGTTGCCATTTGTCCTGGTATTACAAGATCTCCCTCATTCTCTCTTTCTTCATGATCGACTAGAATGAACATTTTCCCGTTTCTAGCATCATCGATTATTGATTGCGTGGAAGATATTTCAACACCTTGTTCTTTCATATTTTTTTTATTTTCCTGAACTTAATATCCGATCTACATATCTCGCTAGAATATCTATTTCAATATTAACTTTCTCTCCAATATGCATTTTTTGCCAAGTCGTATTATCTTTCGTATGGGGAATAAAGTTTATATCAAAGGAAGAAGAATCTACTTGATTTACCGTTAACGATGTTCCGTTCAACGTGATAGATCCCTTTTCAGCAATAAATTTTGCTAATTTTTTATCAGTTTGGAACGTAACTTGAGTGCTTCCCTCAACATCTAGAATTTTTTCTATTGATCCAGTACCATCTATATGGCCAGTCACAATGTGCCCCCCTAATTCATCACCAAGCCTCAGGGATCTTTCAAGATTTACTTTTCTCCCAGGTTTCCATCCAAAATCTTTATCTCCAATAATTGTTTTCAATATAGTCTCACTGGATATGTCTACTGAAAACCAATTTTTATTCTCAAAAATACCAGAATCTGTCACTGTCAGACAAACACCATCACAGCATATTGATGCACCCAAGTCTATTTCAGATACATTATAAGTGCAGAAAATTTTAGCTCTTGTGTCTTTAATCTTTTCAATTTCGGCTATTTCGCCTACGTCAGTAATAATTCCCGTAAACATATTTAATCCTTTCTAAGAATTAGCTATCCACTTTGCTTCGATGTTATCTTTCCATCTCAGTAAGGATGTTAAAGTCAAGTTTGGAAAATCTCCTAACCTTGCATCGAGTGGCAAAAAATCATTAAAACAGGAAGTAGCGGAATCATTTATAATTTTATTTCCAGTAAACATTACAATTTCATCAAACAAGCCGATCTTAAGAAATGATGTCCACACCCTTGCACCACCCTCAACCAACAAACGATTTACCCCCATCCTAGAAACAATTTTTAGAATTTCCTGCATATTTAAAAACTGTTGTTCTTTATTAGCTTGCTCTATATTTACTTCTCTAAAGAATTTACGATCTTTTCTGACCTTGTCCTTTAGTTTCTTACTAGTGATAATGTGTACTTTATCTTTTCCTACGTTATCAAATATTGATAAATTTTCGAAGCCAGATAATTCGAAATTCGTATCTAATATAAAAATTTGCTTGTTCTCGATTGACTCAAATTGATCTCTTAAATTCAGGCGTGGATTATCAACAAATATGCTGTTTTTACCTATTAATATGGCATCGTTCTCTGATCTGAGAAGTTGGACCCTCTTTCTACATAATGAATTGGTTATCCATTTGCTCTCTCCATTTTTTGTAGCAATTTTACCATTAATAGAGGAGCCTATCTTTAGTGTTATATATGGAAAACCAGTTTTTTTTTGTTTCAAATATCCCTTTAAAATATCTGAATTTTCTCTTTCATAGATTCTAGTTTCAATACATTCAATACCTGCTTTCTCCATTATTGACTTACCTTTACCGTTAGTTCTATTATCCGGATCTGTCGCTAAATAGATAACACGATTTGCTCCAAAATTTACAATTTCTTTTGCACAAGATGGAGAAGTAGTTTCGTGTGCGCATGGCTCCAACGTGATGTAGATATTAATATCTTCTATTTTTCTTTCTTCTTTAAGCAGAGGGTGGTCTGAGGCTTGTTTAATGGCCATAATTTCTGCATGAGGTCTTCCCCCTAATTGAGTATTTCCTCGACCGATTATTATATCTTTTAAGGTAATTACACAGCCAACTGAGGGGTTTTTACCAGTGAGACCTACATTTCGTCTAGCTAAGTTGAGAGCTAATTTCAGAAATTTCTTGTCATCTTTCGAGATGTATGAGTCGATCATCTAAACCGTCTTCTTTGGTTCAAGTTTGCCCGGGTGAAGTTCTGACATAAAATCCTCAAAATCCCCAAGTTCTTGAAAATTTTTGTAAACACTGGCAAATCTGACATAGGCTACCGTATCAATCCTTGATAGTGTTTCCATCACTATTTTACCGATAATCTCAGACTTTATATCAGTATCACCGATACTTTCCAACCTCCTAACAATACCTGTAATCATTTGCTCAATACGCTCAGATTCAATAGGTCTTTTCTGAAGTGCTATTCTAATAGATCTTTCAAGTTTATTCCTATCAAATATCTCTCTTTGATTTTTCTTTTTGAGTACATACAGATCTCTTAGTTGTACTCTTTCATATGTAGTAAAGCGACCAGCACAACTAGAACAGTGCCTTCTTCTCCTTATAGATATATGATCATCTGAAGGTCTACTATCCTTTACCTGTGTGTCTAGATCTCCACAAAATGGGCAGCGCAAGTTATACTCCCTCTAATCTACTTAAACCTGATATAACTATATCTTTAGTAGATATAATTTCCAACAAGTTATCAGTATATTCTTTATTGGTCTAAAAAGGATCTTAGTTTTCTACTTCTGCTTGGATGTTTCAATTTTCTCAGTGCCTTAGCCTCAATTTGTCTTATTCTTTCCCTAGTAACGCTGAATTGTTGCCCAACCTCTTCAAGGGTGTGGTCTGTATTTACACCAATACCGAAGCGCATCCTTAACACTCGCTCTTCTCTCGGAGTCAAACTCGCTAATACACGTGTAGTCGTTTCTTTTAGATTACCTTGAATAGCGTTGTCTAATGGCAACAATGCATTTTTATCCTCAATAAAGTCACCGAGTTGACTATCTTCCTCATCACCAATTGGCGTTTCTAAGCTAATTGGTTCCTTAGCAATTTTCATAACTTTTCGAACTTTGTCTAATGGCATCTGTAATTTTGACGAAAGTTCCTCTGGGGTTGGCTCCCTTCCTATTTCATGGAGCATTTGTCTGCCGGTTCTTACGAGCTTATTAATGGTCTCAATCATGTGAACGGGTATTCTAATTGTTCTAGCTTGATCCGCAATAGATCTGGTAATAGCCTGTCTTATCCACCAGGTAGCATATGTAGAGAATTTATAACCTCTTCGGTATTCAAATTTGTCTACAGCTTTCATCAGACCAATGTTACCCTCCTGAATAAGATCAAGAAATTGCAGTCCTCTATTAGTATATTTTTTCGCAATTGATATAACTAATCGCAAATTTGCCTCTACCATCTCTTTTTTTGCGCCTCTGGCCTCATTTTCTCCCTTTTTTACCTTTTGAACTATATTCCTGAATTCAGAGATATCTACGTTAATAATCTTACCAATCTTTGTCATTTCAGCTTTAAGTTCATTGACTTCAGCACTGTGATTTTTCCCTAGCACTTCCCAACCTCTGGACTTAAGCTTAGAAACTCTATCTAACCATGCTTCTTCCAATTCAGAGCCCTTATATTCTTGGATAAACTCTTTCCTGTTAATTCTTGCTTTATCTGATATTTTTACAAACGCGCTGTCTACATTAGTAATAGCCTTATTAATCCCGTAAAGTTGGTCGATAAGAGCTTCAATACGATTGTTATGAAAATTCAACGAATTTAAAAGTAATGCTATTGCCGTTTTAAAACCTTGGTATTTAATCTCATCTTTATTGGAAAAATTCTTACTTGTATCAAAAGTTGCTTTCATCCGTTTCTTTTCAAGTTCTTTTAACTTGGTGTATTTCTTATCTATATCCTCTAAAATATTTAAAATATGTGGTGTTAATGAGTGTTCCATTGCAGCCAGAGAAACGTTTATTGCGTCCTCTTCTTCCTCGTCATCATCATTTTTTGTATCATTTGGCTCCAAGGCACTTTGATTTTCTTGTTTGTTCTTTACAGGATCTAATGGATCGGCACTTTCATTAATATCGAGCTTTTTAATCTCTGCATCAAGCTCACTGGAGTCTCCAATTTCTGTGAAGGTGGTTTCAAGATCTATAACATCTCTCAACATTATTTCTTCATTAAGCAATTCGTTTCTCCATATGGTTATAGCCTGGAAAGTCAAGGGGCTTTCACACAGGCCATTTATCATAAGGTTCCGTCCAGCCTCTATCCTTTTAGCAATAGCAATTTCGCCCTCACGAGATAGCAGTTCAACCGACCCCATTTCCCTTAAATACATTCTTACGGGATCATCTGTTTTATCTAAAGTTTCTGAGTCTGTATTCGTTGCTACAATCTCTTTCGAGCTTGTTTGTCCTTCGACTTCTTCAGAATACTCAGATTCTTCATTCTCAGTTACATTTATCCCCATGCCAGAAAGATCTGTCATAAGGTCTTCAATCTGCTCAGAAGAAAGCTTCTCACTGATCACCAATTCTTCAAGTTGATCCTGCGTTATGTAGCCTTTTTGTTTTGCCTCAGAAATTATCTTCTTGAGATTTTTCTTGGAAGGCCCATCTGCTAAAACTTTCTCACTGTCTTGCTCTTCATTGTGTTGCGTATCTTGTTTATTCATTGGTTTTTTCCATTATTTTTTCCGGAAAGCCTTCCTTTCACTTTTTTTAAAAATATCCAAGCTTTCTGTGTCAAACTTACGTTCTTTCAAAATCGAATCTTCCACAAATTCAGAGCCACCTATTGCTCTGCGGTACTCACTCTGAATTATTGCAAACGATTCGCCTTTATTTTGCGAATCGGACATCTGAGTTTTTATCTTAATTTTTAGATCTTTCAAGCTTTCAAGCCGATTTTTTGCTAAATTTAATGTGGTTATCCTGTTCAACAGAAGGTTTCTAGACATTTCTTCTTTATTTTGGTCGTTATATATTAGATGGTTTTTTAATGGAGGGTTTTTCTGTATGGCTTGATTAGAGATCGAATTAAAAATATCAGTTGAGTTCGAAAGCTGTTCGTGTTGGATTTGCCAGAACGATTTCTGAAAAAATTCATCACTAAACTCTATATCGGTGAGTTGAGATTTGAAGTCTTTTATAAATATAGGGTTTTTAATTAAGCAAAACATAATTTCCGCTTCTAACTTATTTATTTCTTTTTCAGCAGCCTGAATGCGGGATATTGTCTGCGTTTTTGTTTTAAATTTGTTTTCAACAATCTTTGATCCTAGGCTTTGCTTAATATTTTTTGGATTGTTTTGAAACTGCAGTTTTCTTATCCTGTCATTTATTTCGGTTAAGAACATTTTTCTTAAGTCAATATCTTTTATTTTTTTCAATTTATTCACAAGCTCGATATGCAGTTTCCTTAAGCGCTCGGGACTGTCCAATTTTCGTTGTGATTTTTCATCAATAAAAATGAAGTGGGAAAGAGCTAGCGAATTTCCTATTATATCTTTGAGAGCATCTTTGCCTCTTTGTTTAATAAGGTCATCTGGATCATAGTTCGTAGGTAAATTTGCTATTCTTAAAGTTTGATTGTAAGAAATTAATGGTAGCGCCAATTCAACGGCTCGTGTGACTGCAAGTCTTCCAGCATTATCTCCATCGAGTAGTAAAATTGGTTCTTCGCAAACTCTCCAAATCAATTGCAACTGTTCTTTTGTCAATGAGGTTCCTAGCGGCGCAACCGCATTATTTATCGAATTATTAGCTAAAGAAATAACATCCATGTAACCTTCAACTATGACCAAAGGATCACTTTTAGAGCTCCTTTGAGCGCTTTTAAGATTAAAAAGAAGAGAACCTTTTTTGAATATTTTTGTCTCTGGTGAATTTATATATTTGGCGCCATACGTTGTATTTAGTGATCTCCCTCCAAAGGCAACAACCCTATCATGCAAATTGGAAATCGGAAACATTAATCTATTTCTAAATCTATCAACTAATGGCTTGTTTTCAGGTTTATATGCCAATCCAGCATTTTCTATGTCTTGCTCAGTATAACCTTCTGATACTAAAGAATTAATAAGACCATCGCTCTTCGAGGGAGACAGCCCGAGTTTAAATTCTTTTATGGTTTCAATTGATAAACCACGATCTCTTAAATAATTTAAAGCTATCGATCCCTTGGTGCTGAAAAGATACTTTGTGAAAAATTTGCATGCTGCTTCATTTATATTGATCAGTTTTTGTTCTTCGGTAGACGTGGTTGATCGTTTAAAATCATTATCAATTTCCAAAGGAATACCTGCTTTTTCACTTAGTAACTTTACGGCATCGAAAAATGAAATTCCTTCCATCTCCTTTAAGAAGCTAAATATGTTACCCTTCGCTTGACATCCAAAACAATAGTAAAACCCCTTAGTATCATCCACATGAAATGATGCTGTTTTTTCTTTATGAAAGGGACAAGGAGCCCAAAAGTCTTGTTTAGATAAATTACTTTTTTTTGGATCCCAATTTACATGTCGAGAGACAATATCAGAAGTTTTTACACTCGTTTTGATTTTATCCAAAAAGGCTGAAGAGAAAGACATATTATTTTAAATTTGTGAATTATGCTCACTTATTATAAAGGCTTTTTTTTTGTTTAACAGAGTATTGATTTAATAATTTTCCATCCTTCAAGTCCATAATCAATATCTCCAAGTGGCTGGCACTCACTTTTACGACTATATTTAACGTTTCGTTTTTAATATCTATAGTTTCAATTATCCCATTAGGTATTACGATTTCTCGATTAGGCGATTCAGTAAGGTTTTTCGGTGTAGTATTGAAGTTAGATATCTTTATGCCTAAAATAGTTATAAGAAATAAAAAACCTAAAACCATTACAATCGAAAGTATCGTGACAAGCCACTTTAAGAATACTAAGGGCAAATCAGGCTTTGAACTCTTTTTAATTTCTGGCATTTATTATGACTGAAAAATTTATCATTACTTTGACAAAAAAATCTGAGAGAAGGCTTGATAAGCTTATCTTAGACAATTGCCCCCCCTAATTTAAGTTTATCGAGAACAAAAGTTCAAGATTTAATTAAGCAGAAAATGATTTTTGACCCTCAGAAACAAAATGCTTTGACTTTGAAAACTAAAACAGACGACTTAATGCAAGTTATTCTCTATTCTGATCAACATCTGCAGAAAACTCTAATAGCAGAAGACTTGGATGTCCCAATTGTTTTTGAGGACGACGCAGTAATAGTATTTAATAAGCCGTCAAATATGGTGGTTCATCCTGTTAAATCAGCCCAACGTGGTACGCTTGTTAATTTTTTAATTTATAAATTTCAAGATACACTTCCGATTACTTATGATCGGTTTAGACCCGGGATAGTCCACAGGCTGGATAAAGATACATCAGGCCTTATTATCGTAGCAAAAACAAAGTTGAGTGCAGATTCTTTAATAAAGCAATTTAAAAGTCGTAAGGTAAAGAAGGTTTATCTAGCACTTTGCATAGGAAATCCTCTTGAAAATCTTAGCAAGATTATCGGCAAGCCTGGCATAAATATACTTGAAGGCGATATTCTGGAAGTTAAAACCAATATAAAAAGAAATAAAATCAACAGAGAAATGATGGAAGTTTGCGCTGATGGTGGGAGGCTAGCCATATCACGTTTTACTGTTCAAACTGTCTATGATTTGGGTAAAAATCGAAAGTTATCACTGGTAAACTGTGAGATTGAAACCGGAAGAACGCATCAAATTCGAGTGCATGCTAAGCTTATTGAGTGCCCAATCGTTGGAGACAACCTATATCAATTGAGAAGAAAAGAAGATTTTGATGTAAAGAAAACCATTTTACCTTTGTTGGACGGCAAAAGATCGAGGCAAATGCTTCATGCGCGTGAGTTATCTATTGTTCACCCGGACAGCAGTAAAACTCTAGTTTTTCAAGGTATTTTGCCATATGATTTTTCAAATCTGATATCAAATTTAAGCAAATACAAGACAAGCTGAGCATGTAAATAAATTGGTATAAAAAATGCTTGACGTACTTGCAAAGTCAGAAAATTTGACCTATATAAAGTTTTGGAAGGAAAAGTAACACCAATGGTAAATAGCAATACAACTCTCATCGTAAGTGGCTCGGGATTATCGAAATACTTAGACGATATAAAAAAATTTCCGATGTTGAGTTTGGAAGAAGAGTATAGTTTGGCAAAAGCTTGGGTGGAAGAAGGGTGTAGATCGTCAGCCCACAAGCTTGTAACTTCACATTTACGACTAGCAGCAAAAATTGCCATGGGATACAGGGGATACGGATTGCCTATTTCAGAGGTGGTTAGTGAGGCAAATGTTGGATTGATGCAAGCTGTTAAGAGATTTGATCCAGAAAAGGGATTTAGGTTGGCAACATATGCGATCTGGTGGATAAAGGCCAATATCCAAGAATATATTTTAAAAAGTTGGAGCCTGGTTAAAATGGGGACAACTAGCGCACAGAAAAAGCTATTTTTCAACTTGAAGAAACTAAAAAATAAAATTGGAGCGTTTGAAGAAGGTGATCTATTACCTGAAAATGTTGAGGAGATTGCTAGGCAATTAAATGTTTCTGAGAATGATGTGGTCGCCATGAATAGGAGAATGATTGGTGGTGATGTGTCTTTAAATGCTACAATAAAAAGTGATGGTGAGACTGAAGAAGAGTGGCAGTCCCTCCTTGCTGACCAAGATGAAGATCATGTTGAAAAATTTGTGCACAGCGATGAAACTAGAGAAAGAAGAACTATCCTAATGAAATCACTGACTGTTTTAAATAATAGGGAAAAAAGTATCATCTTAGATAGAAGGTTAAAAGAGCCTCCTTTGACGCTTGAACAGCTAAGTGAGAAGCATGGAATAAGTCGAGAAAGAGTTCGCCAGATTGAGAACAAGGCGATTGATAAGCTGAAAGCTAAAATTGTAGATTACTCTTAACTTAAGAATTTTTATCTCTGAAGGTACTTTGCCTATAAACACCTATTACATCTAGCATATTAGTAAAATATCCGAGTTCATCCAAGGCTCTCTTTACCGACCGATCTTCAGGATGCCCTTGGATGTCGGCGAAGAATTGCGTCGCCTCAAATGAGCCTCCCAACATGTAGCTCTCCAGCTTAATCATATTAACATTATTGGTGGCAAATCCTCCCATTGCTTTATACAAAGCAGCTGGAATATTTCTTACTTGGAAAAGTATAGATGTGATTACTTTTTTCTGTTGCTTTATTAGAATCTTAGGCTTTTTCTCCATAACCAAAAACCTAGTAGTGTTGTTCTTATTATCCTGAACATTAGCTCGCAGTACCTTTAATCCATAAATCTTAGCAGCTATTTTTGAGGCTAATGCACCTTTAAACTTATCATTTTCTTCTGATATTAATCGAGCTGACCCTGCCGTATCATAGCCGGCAATAGTTTTTATCTTATGCATTTTTAGGAATTTCTTACATTGGCCTAGAAGAACTGGGTGACTTGTTGCTGAAGTTACGGTTTTCAAACTAGATGATTTAGTTCCTAACATGCAAATATCAACAGGCAAAAAATACTCTGCTGTTATAAAAAGTTTTGAAGCTGGTAGAAGAGAATGAATATCAGCGACCCTACCATAAGTTGAGTTGTCTACAGGTAGAATGGCTTTGTCAACTTTACCTTTTCTCACAGCTTCAATCGCTTCCTCAAAGGACTCGCAAGGCACAACTAAAGCGTCTTTGAAAAATTTAGTTGAAGCTTGGTGTGAATATGAACCTAGAGCTCCTTGAAATGATATTTTCAGAGTTTTTTCTTTCATAATTTCTTTGACATGCACATTTTGTCGCGCTCATTTTTAAAATCAGTTGTAGAATATTTTTCAATTTTTTATATAACATATAACATTATTCGAATTTAGGAACAAAAAACATGGATACCTTCGAGTGGACTAAAATAGGTGGAGCACTTTGCGGAGCTCTTCTCATTTTTTTATTATTGAACTGGGGTACTGAAATAATTTACCACAGCCACGATGATTACTATGGAGAAGAAAAATTGGCCTACTACCTTGAGGTCGAGGTTAGTGATGATGAAAAAGAAGAAAGCAGTGAAGAGGTTGTTGACTTCGCTACGTTGCTTGCCAGTGCGGATATAGAAAAGGGTAAGAAAGTTTTTGGTAAGTGTAAGTCGTGTCATAAGCTTGAGGATGGAGAGAACGGAGTAGGGCCTCACCTTTATAAGGTTATAAACCGAGATATTGGTTCAATAGAGGGGTTTAAGTATTCGAAAGTGCTTGCAGGCTTAGAAGGTGTCTGGAATATAGAGGAACTAAATAAATATCTTACTAAGCCGTCCGAGTATGCTCCTGGAACCGCAATGAGTTTTGCCGGTCTTAAGAAGGATAAAGATCGAGCAAACTTGATTGAATATTTAAATTCATTATCCGAGTAAAAGTTTCTAGCAGTTAACACTTGCCTTTACAAAAAACATAATCAATATTAGAACAAAAGAAGAACAAAAATTTTAAGATATTATATGGATCATTTTAATTTTTCCGATATTGAATACCTAGAATTCTTACCAGGGTTATTTCTCAAGAGAGGTGGTGTACATCAGATAACAGGACCATCAAGATTTATTTTTGCACTCATTACTGCAAGAAATATAAAAAGTTACATCACGTGGATAAGAAGAAAAGAATGTACTGTTTCTCTTTATCCTGACGGACTTACATCTTGGGTGGATATAAACAAAATCATTTTGGTAGACACAATGACGAACCAAGAGTCTACATGGGTAATGGAAGAATTTTTAAAATCAGGTGTAAGTGAGCTTTTAGTATGCGAGCTACACAAACCACTTCAATATTCCAGTCTACGAAGAATAATCCTATCTTTCAAAAATATAAGAGAAGAAAAAGATTCAACTCTTCCGACAATATTGTTAGTTTCTTCTTTTCAAAGTGAAATAATAGGTGTTGAGAGTAGATGGTATATGAAGCCAAGCTTTTTGATTGATTCGTCTACAAAAAAAAAGCATTCTTTTTTGGAAGAACGATGGGAATTGGTATGTAGTAGATCAAGATTTAAGCTCTCATCATGGATAATCAAGGCTAGACAACAAGGCTATAATAGAAGAACTATTAGTGCATATAAAACTACTCCATAGTCTACTGGGGTGATTTGCCCAAACCCCCGCCCCCAGGGGTTTTCACAACTAAAATATCACCTTTTTTTCCTTCTATCTGATCGGCATACTTCAATACCTCAACACTACCACTATTTCTCACAAGACTAGTTGATCCCACTTTACCTGATCCTCCGCCTAATAGTCCTGGTGGACCGACGGTCCTGTGACCAGACAAAACTGAAATTATCATCGGTTCTAAAAAAGAGATCCTACGCACTACACCGTCACCCCCATGGTACTGCCCTACGCCTCCAGAGCCTTTACGTATTGAAAATTCTTCTAATATAACAGGATACCTAAACTCAAGAGTCTCAGGATCAGTTAATCGGCTGTTAGTCATATGGCTATGAACAGCAGAGGTGCCTTCGTAAAAACTGCCAGAAAAGTCTATCCCTGCACCCGTGCCACCACAAATTGTTTCATAATATTGGAAATTTTTATTGCCCCAGGTGATGTTATTCATAGTTGACTGAGCGGCCGCTTGAAGGCCAAAACCTATTAATAGTGCAGACGTTACAGCCTGACTAGTCTCGACATTACCCGCTATTACCGCAGCTGGATATTCCGGGGATAACATACTTGCTTTCGGAATTTTTATCTTTATTGGTTTCATAATTCCAGAGTTCATTGGAATATTTCCCCCAGTTAGTATTCTAAATGCATATAATACAGCTGCTCTAGTTACAGGTAGGGGAGCATTATAGTTGCTTTCGAGTTGCATAGTGGTTCCATTAAAGTCAACCTCTATCGAACTATTATCTTTATTTCGTCTTAGTTTGATTTGAATTTTTCTAACTGCTCCTGATAAATCATTATCCATCTGGTATGTAACCTTGGTGCTTTTTATTGTCTTAATTGATTCTCTAACGGCGTTTTCAGCATTTTGACAAACAAGTTCTTGAAACCTGAAAACGGTTTTTAGGCCATATTTATCAACTACTTTTAGTAATTCTGTTTCTCCTTTTTTGCACGCCGCTATTTGAGCTTTCAGATCAGCAATATTGGTTAAAGGAGATCTAGCTGGATATGATCCAGATAGAAGCTTTTCTTTAATTTCTTTTTCTCTAAAGATACCCTTGTCTACAATTTTCCAGTTATCAATATAAATACCTTCTTCATTAATATCTTTACTGTTGCAGGGCATTGACCCTGGAGTAAGTCCACCTATGTCAGTATGATGCCCTCTGGCTGCCGTATAAAAAATTATTTCAGTTTTTTCAGAATTCCAAATAGGGTTAACTATAGTAATGTCTGGGAGATGGGTTCCGCCATTGTAAGGTGCATTGATGGCGAAAATGTCACCAGATGATATCGTAGAATTATTTTTTATTATTGACTTGACTGTGGAGTCCATCGACCCTAAGTGAACTGGCATATGTGGAGCATTGGCGACTAACTCACCATTCTTATCAAAAATAGCGCAGGAAAAATCTAGCCGTTCTTTGATTGTTATTGACTGTGCTGTCTTTTCTAAAACAAAACCCATTTGTTCCGCAATTGACATAAATAAATTATTAAATACTTCAATTTGTGCGAACTCAGTGTGTCTCTTTGGTTGAAAAGTCTTCACTCTTTTGAGTTTGATTGCACCACTCTCTTGAAGAGTGCTTTCCCAACCTCTCTTTAGTAAAATTGAAGTCTGGGAGCCTACAAGCACAGCAGGTCCCATAATCTTTGAGTTTTTATTTAAATTGTGTATTGGAAAAAATTTACAATCATTCCACTCTCCGTCAACGTAAACCTTTTCAGTTACTATCGATGCCTTTTTACTTGTTGATTTTTGAAGAGCTAGATTGTTTTTTAGATCTACGTCGGTTGCACCAATAGCTTCAACGAAAACGGACTCTACAACTAGCTTTTTTGAAACAGGTTTGAACCCGAAAAGACGGAAATAGGTCTGACTAAATATTGATTGTAAATTGGTTATTGTATCAAACTCCAAATCTAGGCTGGTGTCTGTTCCATCTAGTTTGATAAATAATTTAATTATGTGAGTTATGTTACTCTCTGCGATATTTTGTTTTTCAAGAGTCTCCGTCGTTGAGGTAATAAGACTGTCAGCAATAAGTGCGCTTTCTAATAGTGTCTCTCTTGTAAGGTGTTTTTCAATTATCATGCTCTTATTGGTTCTTATCTCAGCTAAACCCATACCATAAGCTGAGAGCACGGAAGCATGGGGGTGAATAAGACAGGTCTTCATGTCCAATATTTCTGCTATTGAACAAGCGTGTTGCCCAGCAGCACCTCCGAAAACAGTTAGGCAATATTCTCGTAGGTCATAACCTCTTTGAACAGATATTTTCTTAATGGCTTCAGCCATACTATTGTCTGCAACGCTAATGAACCCCTCTGCAATTTCTTCGATGGGAACATTCATTTTGTCACTTAGTTGGTTAAAAAGAAACTTGGAGGCACGGAGGGACAAACTTTTTTTGCTATTATCACCAAATGTTTTTGGAAAATAGTTAGTATGAATTCTTCCCGTAACGAGGTTACTATCTGTAATTGTTAAGGGTCCTCCTCTATCATAACAAGCTGGACCTGGCGTTGCTCCTGCACTTTCTGGCCCTACAATTAATCTCCCTGATTTTTCTGAAAGAATGCTGCCACCACCTGCAGCAATGGTGTTTATGTTTAACATCGGAATTGAAATACGAATTCCATCAATTTTATTGTTTACTGTCCGCTCCAATTCCCCAGAATAATGCCAAACGTCAGTAGAAGTTCCTCCCATATCAAAGCCAATAATTTTGTGTTCTTTGTCCAGAGCGCTAGTTTTAATTCCACCTATTACCCCTCCAGCAGGTCCAGATAGAATTGAATCTTTTCCAGAAAAAAAAGTTGCATTTGTAAGTCCCCCATTAGATTGCATAAAGCTAATTTTCTCACTTATATCTCCTTCAAACTCTGAGTAGAGGGATTCGATATACCGATTTAAAACCGGGCTTAGGTATGCATCTGCAACAGTCGTATCTCCCCTCATGACGTATTTCATAATTTGAGATGTTTTATAACTTAACGAGATATGTGAAAACCCTGAGATCTTCGCTACTTTTTCTGCTTCTTTTTCATGTTGATTGAATTTGCAACTATGCATGAAAACGATTGCACATGATTTTTTTTTCACATTTTTTATTTTTTTGAGATCGTTAATGAGTCTCTCTTTATTTATTGGCTTCAATATTTTACCAGACGATGTCACTCGCTCTTCAACCTCGATTATTTCGTCATATAAGGGGTCAGTTAAAGTAATTTTTCGATCAAAAAGATTGGGTCTATTTTGATATGCTATGCGTAGCTGATCCTTCAATCCCTTGGTGGTTAATAAAACCACAGGAAATCCCTTTCTTTCGAGAAGTGCATTAGTCGCGACTGTTGTTCCCATTTTTATAGAGTTTATAATATCTGTGGGTATTTTTGCGCCATAAGGTACCTTTAGAAAACGCTTTATTCCTGCCATACCTGCGTCTTGATAAAGTTGGTCATTTTCCGAAAGTATTTTATCAGTATGTATTTTACCACTAGGGTCTTTCGCTACTATATCGGTGAATGTCCCTCCACGATCAATCCAAAAGTCCCATTGTTTGCTCTGATCTACATCTAACATATTTTCTATCTACTAGGTCTATATCTCTTTGGAAGATATTAAATAATTTTACATGATAATCAAATACGGCTGATTAACATAATTTTAAACGTTAAAATCTTAATCAAATTAATCCAGCAACCCACTTTTCAATAAGATATCTGGCTATAGCTCCCCTTCTAGCCATAAAAATTGATTTGTCTAGACCATTGAGAGCTCGAAAAACCTGTTCTTTGCTGACCCAAATAGCGTCTTCAAGTTCATCTTTATCGATTTTTAAGGATCTATTTTGCGCTTCTCCAGTGCATCCCATCATTAAAGATGCAGGAAAAGGCCATGGTTGACTGGTTATGTATCTCACATTTTTTAATTTTATTCCACTTTCTTCCATTGCCTCTCTTTCCGCTGCCGCTTCAATAGTTTCACCAGGCTCAATAAAGCCAGCTAAACAAGAATACATTTTTTCCGGCCAACCATGTGATCGCCCTAAAAGAATATCATTTCCTCTTTTAATTAACATGATCACGACTGGATCAATTCTGGGAAATTGTTTGAAATTGCATTTTATGCATGTTTTTTCCCACCCAGCTTTTTCAGAAGATAATTTTCCACCACAAGATTGACAAAAATTTACTCTTTTATGCCATTCATACATACCCTTTGCTGTTGCACATAAATTTGCATATTTAGAGTTTAATACTGGCAATAAATTCCGTAAGTCACAAAAGTAAGTACCCTTCGGTAGATCCGGATGATAATTTCGGTCTGCATCATTAAAGGATCCAATCTGTCCTGTGTTTCCTAAAACATCGCTTGAGTCAGACATGTCCCACAAAAAAACATTTTTATTTTCAAACTCTCCAAGAAAAATATACGTGGTTAGTTTTTTTGTAAACGTAGTTCTTTGGTTCATTAGATAGGGAAAAGGTTTCCCATCATTAAAGCCAAAAAGAAGCTTTCCTCTCCAAATAAGTAAATGGTAACAATTTTTTATGCGCATAACTTGTTTTGAGTTTCGAAAATGTGCCTTCCTTTTTAAATTTATTAGCGAGAATAATGGAGGTGGGCCTAAATCCATTGAGTAATCCTTAGTATATTTAATTTTCTTGTTTAAGACGTTCTTAGATATATAATTATAGGCGAGAGATCGGCTCGGGTAAACCTTATCGATCACCCGGTCAGGTCCGAAAGGAAGCAGCTGAATTGTATTGGTTTAGGTCGTTTGTCGATCTCTCGTTCAAATAGAAATTTTTAATATAGTTGAGAAGATGATAAGGAAGAAAAAAGTTGTATGAAGAGCCCTATAAAGTATTAGCACTAAAATATAGGCCTTCTCAATTTTCTGAATTAGTCGGCCAGGATACGTTAGTGAAAACTTTGAGGAACTCTTTTCTTTCTAATAGAGTTGGACATGCTTTTTTGCTGCATGGAGATAGAGGAGTAGGAAAGACTTCTACCGCAAGACTTATTGCAAAGGCTCTGAATTGTACAGAGAAAAAAGACGGCGATGTAGAGCCGTGTAATTCTTGTTCTAATTGTAAATCAATTCAATTGGGTAGACACGTAGATGTAATTGAAATGGATGGAGCAAGTAAAACTGGAGTAAACGATATACGAGAGATAATTGAAACGGTGGTCTACAGAGCAGCTTCGGCAAAGTTTAAAATTTATATTATCGATGAAGTACACATGTTGTCTAACTCTGCTTTCAATGCTCTCCTAAAAACTTTGGAGGAGCCACCAGAGCATGTAAAATTTATCTTTGCAACAACTGAAATTAAAAAAATTCCACTAACAATACTATCAAGAGTTAATCGCTTTGATTTAAAAAGGTTAGATAGTAATGTTCTAACATCTCATCTTCTGACAATTTTGAAACGTGAAGGGTTAAGTGCTGAAAAAGAAGCTTTACGGACTATTACCAGAGAGGCTGGAGGTTCTGTAAGAGATGCTTTATCAATTCTTGATCAAGTACTAGTAAATTGTGAAACAAAAATCGAAGTTCAAATGGTTAATGAGTTATTAGGAAAAATTTCCAGATCTGAAACATTATATCTTCTTGAACTTATTATCGAGGGGAAAACAAAAGAGGTATTAAAGAAATTAAGAGAATACATTGCTGGTAATACTAGTCCGGCCCTATTACTTCAGGAATTATTAGAATGTCTTCATTTTATTAGCGTATCAAGCCTAATGGATAATGAGTTAATAGGTGATGATTATTCGCTCGAAGAAAAAAAACTTGCAGAAAAATTATCGAGTGCGACCGATATGGTGGTTTTAACAAGTTTGTGGCAAATTTTATTTAAAGGTATTGATGAGCTGAGGGTCGCCACTGAACCAATAACCAGCTTAGAAATGTTATTGCTAAGAGCATGCCACATGTCAATTATGCCTCCACCCGACGTTTTAATAAAAAGTGTTTTGAATAATGGATCTCATAAAATCATGGATGTATATAATTTGGAAAGGAAGTCATCCTTGAAAACACCAGAAAAAGGTGGAATAATTCAGCAATCTGAAAGTAAGATCGAGAATTCTGAAACTCAAAAATCAGAGGATAGCTTAGAAAATAGCGCTGTGAAAGAAATCTTAGACATCTTTCCTGGAGCAACAGTGAAAAAATGACGAGCCAAAAGGGCAATAAGAAATAAAGAGGAGTAAAATGTTTAGAGGACTAGGTCAATTAGGCGATATGGCAAAGTTAATGAAGCAGGCTCAGGAAATGCAACAGAAAATGCTGGATGCGCAGAGCGAACTAGATAACGTCGAGGTCATAGGAGAAGCAGGAGGTGGCCTAGTTAAGGTGGTTGCAACTGCTAAAGGAAATTTTAAAAATATCGAAATAGATGAATCAATTTTAATTCCGTCTGAAAAACAAGTGATAGAAGACCTACTTTTGGCAGCAATTAAGGACTGCAAGGCTAAGAGCGAGGAAGCCTCAAAAAAAGAAATGGCCAGAATGGGTGAGGCATTTGGTTTGCCAGAAGGTTTTAAGTTACCTTTCTAAAATGTTAAGTAGTCAATTAAAGGAGAGTCAGTCTGAGTTAGAAACATTAATTAAAATATTTGCAAAGATGCCAGGCCTTGGACCGAGATCAGCACAAAGGCTAGTTTTCCATTTAATAAAAAAAAGAGAAATCATGCTTGATCAGTTAATATCTTCGCTTGAAATTATAAATAGTAAAATAAAATATTGCGAAATTTGTGGTAATGTTACTCTTGATAGAGTGTGTGAGGTTTGTTCGAACAAATCTAGAGACGCCAGTTTAGTGTGTGTTGTGGAAGATATATCCGATTTATGGGCTATGAATCGATCTGGCGCTTTTAATGGAGTTTTTCATGTTCTGGGAGGACTTTTAAACCCCATGGAGGGAATAGGTCCTGAAAAGTTGAGGATTTCAAATTTAACCGAGAGAGTAGCCTCTGGAAGTGTTAAAGAAATAGTACTTGCCTTGGGTGCAACTATAACCGGTCAGACCACGGCTAATTACATTTTCCAAGAATTGGAAAAATATGCAATTCAGATAACTTCACTCGCACAGGGTGTTCCAGTAGGAGGAGAACTAGACTATCTAGATGATAGTACAATTGTAGCAGCTTTTAATGCACGAAGAAAATTTGACTAGAAAAAATGCAAAATGAATTAAAAAAAAATCACGCCAACTATTCACCTCTAACGCCTATAGTATTCATAGAGAAGGCAGCGAAGATATTTCCAGATCGCTATAGTATTATTCACGAGAATAAATATTTTACCTGGGAACAAACTTTTATGAGATGTAAACAGCTTGCCGGCTCTTTATCTCAAAAATTGGCTAAAGGTAATGTTGTAGGTTTTATTGCGTCCAATACTCCAGAATTATATGAAGCACACTTTGCCGTGCCTATGGCAGGTATGATATTGAATGCAATAAATTACAGACTAGACTCCAAAACAATCGCCTACATCATCGATCATTCAAATATAAAAATGCTGTTCGTAGATACAGAGTTTTTACAATTAGGGAAAGAAGCAGTCAGCTTATCTAAAGAAAAACCGGCTATAATCATAATAAAAGATGAACAAACATTCACTCTTGAAACATCTTATCCTCATATAGATTATGAGGAATTTTTGGGAAGCTACGACGTGGATTTTAATCATTATAAACCATTAGACGAATGGGAGAGTATAAGCATTAATTATACATCGGGAACGACTGGGAGCCCGAAAGGTGTTGTTTATCATCATAGAGGTGCTTATCTCAATGCAATGGGTAACTCTCTTGAATGGGATATGAAAATGCATCCCACCTATTTGTGGACCTTGCCAATGTTCCACTGCAATGGATGGTGTTTTCCTTGGACTATAGCGATGAGAGCTGGAACAAATATATGTTTAAGGAAAGTAACAGGACAGAATATATACGAAAAAATATCTAGTCATGGTGTAGAGTATTTATGTGGTGCCCCTACTGTTTTAAGTTTTATCATTAATACCGATACAAATCATGTAAAGAAATTACTTAATAAGGTAAAGTTAATGACTGCGGCGGCTCCACCGCCAGCCAAAATACTTGAGCAAATTGAAAAGTGTGGGTTTGATGTAACGCACGTTTACGGATTAACCGAAGTATATGGGCCAGCGGTAATCTGTAAATGGAAGGATGAGTGGAATAATTTGAGTGCTACTGAGAAGTCTAATTTAAAGTCCAGACAAGGTGTTTCATATTTAGTGCAGGAAGATTTAAAGGTGGTTAATTCAGAAACGCGAAAGGAAGTAAAGCATAATGGAAATGAATTAGGAGAGGTTCTTCTTAGAGGTAATATCACTATGAAGGGATATCTGAAAGATGAAGATGCCACTAAAAAAGCATTTCAAAATGGTTGGTTTAAAACTGGTGATTTGGGAGTGATATATAAGGATGGATATATACAATTAAAGGATAGGGCTAAAGACATAATTATTTCAGGTGGAGAAAATATCTCCTCAATCGAAATAGAGAATTGTATTTTCAAGATTGAAGGTGTAGTTGCCTGTGCTGTTATAGCGAAGCCTGATGAAAAGTGGGGTGAGACGCCTTGTGCATTTATTGAAGCAAAAGAAGGTGCCTCTATAACGAAAGAAGAGGTAATAAAATTTTGTAAAGAAAATTTAGCAAATTTTAAAGTGCCAAAAGAAGTGATTTTTAGAGAACTTCCTAAAACTTCGACAGGAAAAATTCAAAAGGTAGAATTACGTAAGTTTTTTCTCTAACGTAAATACAATTTTGAGTCTATTTAGTCATATATATTATTAAAAAAACTTCCTATTTTTTTTAAATTGATTAAACAGTAGTCAAGTACGGAATTTGCATAAACAAAAGAGGTAGAAAATGTCAGTTAAGGTGGCGATTAATGGATTTGGACGAATTGGAAGGAATATTTTGCGAGCGTCCATTGAGAGCAATAGAAAAGATATTGAGGTTGTTGCTATAAACGATCTTGGCTCTCCAGAGATGAATGCGCATTTACTTAAATATGACAGTGTACATGGTCGCTTCCCTTTAGACCTTTCTTTAAATAAAAACTATCTAAAGGTTAATAATGTAGGTATTGAAGTTACTGCGGAAAGAGATCCAGCAAACTTACCATGGTCAGAAGTAGATGTTGCTCTCGAGTGTACAGGTATTTTCACTGATAAAGAAAAGGCTTCGCAACATTTAAATAATGGTTCTAAAAAAGTGTTGATATCTGCTCCTGCAAGTAATGTGGACCGCACCGTTGTATTCGGAGTAAATCATGAATCGCTAACATCCACTGACGTAATTGTCTCAAATGCATCTTGTACAACAAATTGTTTAGCTCCCGTAGCAAAGATTTTACACAAAAATTTTGGTATAGAGGTTGGCTATATGACCACAATACATAGTTATACTGGAGACCAACCCGTGCTGGACACTCTTCACAAAGATTATTATAGAGCCAGAGCAGCTTCCCTTAACATGATTCCAACGTCTACAGGAGCCGCTCAAGCTGTTTCTTTGGTGCTGCCTGACCTAAAGGGAAGACTTGATGGATCAGCAATTCGAGTCCCCACCCCAAATGTTTCATGTGTGGATTTAAAATGTATTTTAACTAAAGAGAGTTCAATTGAAGAAATTAATAAAGCCATTCATAAAGCCTCTAATACGACACTTAATGGTATATTGGCTTATGAAGACGCTCCATTAGTGTCATCAGATCTGAATCATCATCCAGCCTCATCAATATTTGCAGGAGCTCAAACAAAGGTCTTGACGGGGGGCATGACCCGAGTCATGTGTTGGTATGATAATGAATGGGGCTTTTCAAACCGTATGCTAGATACAGCAAGTTATTTAGGAAGTGTTGAGTAATAAGTTTGAATGGTACGCCCTAGGGGAATCGAACCCCTCTTTCCAGAATGAAAATCTGGCGTCCTAACCGATAGACGAAGGGCGCATCTTCTTTGCTTTTTACCAAAAATAGAAGCTACTTCAAGTTATTTTTTTTTTTTTACATTTAAGCTATGTCAACAATCCGCATTTGGGGCTTTATGACACCATGCCATTCATTTTTAACTAGATTACCAGCTACATGTAAAATCTGATTGGGTTTGGATAGAGGAATATCTAGCCCTTTTTTCTTTGCATTAAAACATATTGCGTCCAAAGTACCTTTCTCTTTTTTTAATTTACATAACAGGTGCCCTTCTCCCAATTCTTTAACAAATAGAAGTTGGCAACTCGGAATAACTATTATTGGTTGAGGTACTTGAGATCCAAAGGGTCCCATCAGATTTATTTTATCGATTAAATCAGTATTCACGCCTTCTATATCGATCATTCCATCTATTTCCAGCAAAGCACTAGAGTTTTTCAATGGTGTATGGTCGGATAATTGTTTTGTAACTATGTTATCAAATTCTTCAATCCTATCGATAAGTAATGAAAAGCCGGCAGCTTGCTTATGTCCCCCGCCACTAATGAGAACATCTCGGGATTTGAGCTCCTGTAATATTTGAGTAAGGTCTATCTCTTCTGTTGATCTAATAGAACCATGACCTACATCCCCGTCAATAGTAATAACCACGCACATCCCGCCGTATAAGTCTTTTAGTCGAGAGGCTATAATCCCAATTACGCCTTTATGCCAACCCTTAGCTTTTACTAAGGTGTAAGGTTTTTGTTTTTCAGCATTTGATATTTGCTGTACTGCGCTAGAAAGAATTATTTTTTCTAATGCTTTGCGCTCTTTATTAGCTGCCTCCATTTTATTTAAATAAATTTCAATAGATTTTGGATCTGTAGCTGTAAGAAATTGGTATGTTAGATAAGCCGTGTCCATCCTTCCACTAGCATTTAATCTTGGTGCAACTTGGAAGGCTATTGTTTCTTCATTAAAATTCTGTAGTAAATTAAAATGAGTTCCAAACATTTTTAGACAAAGTCGGTTTTGGAATATTTTTAAACCTTGTTTAACAAATGCTCGGTTAAGCCCAATCAAAGGCACCACATCGGCTACAGTAGCTAGACTGACAAGGTTCAGGTAGCTGAGTAAATTTATTTCTGAGCTTCTACCCTTAGGAATAATTCTGTTCATTTCAACTAAAAAAATAAAAACAACCCCTGCAGCACACAGGTACGGAAAGATATTTTTTTCATCAAATCTATTTGGGTTTATTATTGCATATGCAGACTTTGAAAAGGTATCAGACTTATGATGATCTATCACAATAACGTCAACTCCTCTTTCGGTAGCACCTTTAATTGCTTCCTCTGAGTCGGTACCGCAATCAACACAAATAATTAAAGAGTGATTCAGAGCAAGTGTATTCATCGCGGCGATATTGGGTCCAAATCCCTCAGTCTCCCTATCTGGTATGTATACTGTTGGTTGGATAGAAAAATTTCTTAACCATAGAGAAATTAGTGCGGCGGAAACTGTGCCATCTACGTCATAATCAGCAAAGATAGCGACTGATTCTTTTTGTTCTAAGGCCCTACGTAATCGTAATGAACCCTTTTCCATATCTAGGAAAATTTTTGGACTTGGTATCAAGTTTTTTATCTTTGGGCTTATATAGTCTAAATAATCTCCTTCACTGATTTTATTTTTGATAAGTTGTAACGCACTTAGATGTGGTATCGAGAGGCTTCTTGAATAGGCTAATGCTTGCTGCAAATTCTGTTCGCTTGGCCCAACCCACTCTTTATTAGTATAGGATTTTGATATTCTCAGAAAATTCATGAATAATTTTTCAACTTGTACATTATGATTTTTCTGAATGACAGAGTTTTTAAACCTTTAAAGAGTTGTCTAGTTTCAAAGCCGCTATAAGTAAGTCTTGTATCTTTATTCAAACTATTACCAATTAGGTTACATACAGAAAAAATATAATCGTCTTTCAACATCTCATTTATCAGCATAAAAATTATCTGATTTACTTAAAAGGACATTCTCATTAAACTTCTTGTATTTCAATACAAACAGGTCTCTGTTCGCATATCTTTAACTTCATTATGTCAGTCAAAGCTTTGTTTAAGTTGGTTCTAAGGGTTTTATGCGTCGTCATAATTAATGTTGCTTTCTGCTTTGGGTGTGGTTTTTGTTTCATTTGATTGATTGAAATCCCAAAGCTGCCTAGTTTTCCTGATAATCGAGCTATCACACCAGGTTTATCTTTCAGTATAAATCTTAAGTAAAATGAACTTTTTTTCGAAACAGAATCATCGCTTTTGCTATCATTTTTTTTATCACCGTTTAAAAAAGTTGATTTAGTTTTTCTTGAAGCTATGGCTACAAGGTCTGAGACTACTGAGGAAGCTGTTGGCCCCATGCCTGCACCTGGACCAGAAAAAACAGTGGTTCCGATCTCTTCGCCCTCAATAGCTATTATATTTGTGCTTCCGTTCACTTGTGCAATTGGGCTGCTTTTTCTAATTAATTTAGGAGAGACCTCCTGTTTAAGCATATTTCTAGAATATTCTGCTATGGCAAGTAGCTTTATCTTATATCCAATTAAATCAGCCTCTTGAATATCCTCTATAGAAAGATGGTCTATCCCTTCAGTTTTCACTGCTTTAAAGTTTAGACTAGTTCCAAACGCCAAACATGAGAGTAAAGCTAGTTTGTGGGCTGAATCTATTCCTCCGATGTCAAGCCTTGGATCACTTTCAACATAGCCAAGTTGTTTTGCTTCAGAAAATACATCTTGATATTCCCGCTCTTCGGACTCCATTTTGGTAAGTATGAAGTTACATGTTCCATTGATTACGCCATATAGTTTAGAAATCTTATTTACTATGAGAGAGTCTTGTAACACTTTGATTATAGGTATGCCCCCAGCCACTGCTGCCTCATATCTTAAAAAGACACCTTTTTCTTTAGCAAGCTCTTCAAAAACAGACCCTTCTTTTGCGAGTAGAGATTTATTTGCTGTAACAACGTGTTTACCGTTATTGATTGCTTCTATTATAATCTTTCTCGCGGTGTTATCCATATCACCTATTAGTTCAACTATTACGTCAACATCTGGATCTTTTGCTATAGTAAGAGGAGAGGCTATCCATCTAAATGGACTTATATCAACACTTCTCTGCTTTCTTATATTTTTTGCACTTACAGCTACCACTTTAAGTTCTATACCTGTCCTTTTTTTTATATTGTTTTTTTGTTTTCTCAATAGCTTTATTACGCCAGAGCCCACCGTTCCAAGACCAATAACTGCTACATTTAATTTGGATTTATTCATCACAAAACCATTTAATTCGGGCTGTGGTCACTTAGTATTTTATCGGCTTTAGTAAAGACTGCTTTTATATTTCTTGCTGCTTGCCTAATTCTATGCTCATTTTCAACAAGCCCAATTCTAACAAAGTTTTCACCATATTCTCCAAATCCTATTCCAGGCGCAACAGAGATGTCAGCCTCTTTAAGAAGGACTTTAGAGAACTCTAACGAACCTAAAGATCTAAATTTTTCTGGGATTGGCGCCCATGCAAACATTGTTGCGTCTGGTGAAGGAATTTCCCATCCTGCCTTACTCATAGCATCAACCAATACATTTCTTCTTTTTTTATAAACTTCTCTAACTTTTGCTATTGTGCTTGGATTCGAGCTTAATGCACTGGCTGCTGCAACCTGTATGGGAGTGAATGCTCCATAATCGAGATAGGATTTAATTTTCTCTAATGCTCCTATCAGTATCTCGTTACCCACAGCAAATCCCATTCTCCAACCTGGCATGCTAAATGTTTTTGACATCGATGTAAATTCAACTGCTACGGATTTCGCACCTGGTACCTGTAAAATTGAAGGGGGAGGAGTCTCACTAAAATATATTTCAGCGTATGCTAGATCAGACAATATCCAAACCTCGTTTTGTTTTGCCACCTTAACCAATTCTTCGTAAAATTTTAGAGTACAAGTTTTTGTTGTTGGGTTAGATGGGAAGGAAATCACTATAGCGACTGGCTTAGGTGAAATATGTTTTAATGAACGAGTAAGGGTTTTGAAATATTCATCCTCATCAAATTGTCCATTTGATAAGGTTGGTACATGTCTCAGAGAGCCTCCAGCAATAATGAAGCCATAGGGGTGAATTGGGTATGATGGGTTTGGAACTAAAATAACATCGCCAGGATCAGTTATCGCCATAGCTAAATTAGCCAATCCTTCTTTTGAACCTAGAGTTGCAATAATTTCCTTTTCTGGGTCGAGCTTGACTGAGAACCTTCTGGCATAGTAATCAGCTTGTGCCTTCCTGAGCCCCTTTATTCCTTTAGAGACGGAATATCTATGCGTCTTTGGCTTTTTTACAGTTTCAATCAGCTTATCAACAATGAAGGACTCAGTATCAATATCAGGGTTTCCCATTCCAAAATCAATTATATCGTGACCTTGATCACGGTATTTCGCTTTCAGTTTATTAACCTCCGCGAAAACGTAAGAAGGTAGTCTAGTGATTCTATGAAATTCTGTTTTCATCCCTCTAGTCTAGAAAAAATTTTTTTTCAAATTCACTGAGAGGAGATAGTTCTGGCCAATTTTTTTCTGAACAAGAAGAAATTGTTAAAGGCAGAGTGAAGAAGATAATCGTTTTTGCAAAATATCTAAACTTCATTTTTTCTCCTTTAAATTAATAGTATACTGCTAGTAGATCGGAAACTCACTACATAGATCAATAACCTCTTTTTTTACTTTCGTGACCACTTGCGAAGATTTCTCAGAATGAACATTGTCTAATATTTCCAAAATCCATGAACCAACTTGTTTCAATTGCGCCTCTTTAAAGCCTCTAGTAGTTGCTGCCGGCGTTCCTAACCTTATTCCAGATGTAATAGTTGGCTTTTCAATATCGAAGGGAATTCCATTTTTATTACAAACGATATTTCCTTCTCCAAGCACTTTTTCTGCCGTCGCACCCGTAACCTTTTTCTTTCTAAGATCTACAAGTAGAACGTGGGTGTCGGTTCCTCCAGTAACTAAATCAAGACCACCATCTTGTAATGTTTCAGCAAGTGTTTTTGCGTTCTTTATTACTTGCTTTTGATACTGTACAAACTCGTCACATAGAGCTTCTTTGAAGGCTACTGCTTTCGCAGCAATAACATGCATCAATGGGCCACCTTGAATACCTGGAAAAATTGCTGAGTTTACTTTCTTGGAGATATCGGGATTATTACAAAGAATCATTCCTCCTCTTGGTCCTCTCAGAGTTTTGTGAGTAGTGGATGTTACAACGTCAGCATATTCTAAGGGGTTTGGATGAACGCCAGCCGCAACCAGCCCTGAAATATGTGCCATGTCAACTAATAAAAAAGCTCCGATTTCATCACAGATTTCTCTAAACTTTTTAAAGTCTAAGATACGAGGAATTGCTGAGCCGCCCGCAATAATTAACTTTGGCTTATGAAGCTTTGCAAGCTGACGGACCTGATCATAGTCAACGTGGTTTGTATCTTTTGTGACTTCGTAATGAACGGGGTTGAACCATTTACCGGATTGATTAGGTTTCGCTCCATGTGTCAGATGCCCACCCGAAGCAAGGTCCATGGACAAAAAAGTGTCTCCAGGTTTCATTAGAGCCAAAAAAACAGCTTGATTGGCTTGGCTTCCTGAGTTGGGTTGTACATTAGCGAATTTGCAATTGTAGAGTTGACAAGCTCTGGATATTGCCAATTGCTCAGCGACATCCACATTTTCACATCCACCATAATATCTTCTACCTGGATATCCCTCTGCGTATTTATTTGTCATAACTGAACCTTGAGCTTCCATTACAGCTGGAGAAGCTATATTCTCGGAAGCAATAAGCTCAATCTCATTCTGTTGCCTACTAAACTCTTTCTCTAATGAGTTGAAAATTTCTGGATCCTGAGATGCTAAAGTTCTACCAAATAAGTTCGTTTTGCCTACAAAATTCATAACACACCTAATATGTTTTTCGATTATTCTTTTGATTCGGTTTAATGTATATTAAATCTAGGCTGTCTGTGCCAGTTTTTTCTTTTGTTTCGCGGGTATCTATATCATCATTTATTGTGAAATATCTAGTTTGATCTATAACAGTATCTGAGAACTTTTGGACGAAAAATTATGACCAACAAAAAGATAGCATTTATGGCAAGTGACGACCTTGAAGCTAAAGAGGCTTTAAATAAGCTTCGAAAACTTTATAAGGATTTCAAAATTGATGAAGCTGATGTGGTCGTCGCACTTGGAGGCGATGGGTTTATGTTACAGACACTTAAATCCTTATCAACAAAAAATACCTCTGTATACGGGATGAACAAGGGCACCGTTGGTTTCCTGATGAATACTTTTGACTACGATAACTTGCAAGAACGTATTCGGATAGCAAAGGAAGAGATTGTAAATCCTCTAAAAATGATTGCTACAAGAATAGATGGTAGAATAGAGGAGGAGCTGGCTATAAATGAGGTTTCTATTCTTAGATCGGGGCCCCAGGCTGCAAAACTCAGTATATCTATTGATGGGTCTGAAAAACTTCAGGAGCTTGTATGTGACGGGGCATTAGTCTGCACACCAGCTGGGTCAACTGCCTATAATTATTCTGCTCATGGACCAATTTTACCTATAGGCGCAAACATTTTAGGTTTGACCGCTATATCTGCTTACAGACCGCGAAGATGGAGAGGAGCGCTACTGCCGTTAGATGCAAGGATAGATATTGAAGTAAAAAGCGCTACTAAAAGACCAGTGTCGGCGGTAGCTGATACATCTGAGGTTAAGGACGTTAAGCACGTAGCCATAACAATTGAAAAGAAATTAAAACATAAACTTTTGTTTGATCCAGGACACGGGTTAGAAGAAAGATTACTAAAAGAGCAATTTGAATAAAAATATGAATGAGCAGCTTGTTTTAGGCCTTAGTTTAAAGGAGGCATTGGAAAAAGAAGACTTTTTTATTTCTTCAAGTAATTTGGACGCTGTTACCCTGTTAGACAACACAGACCGGTGGGCTTCAGGGGTTTTGTTGCTTGTTGGCCCAAAGGGTAGTGGTAAGACGCATTTATCCACTGTGTGGTCGAAAGAGAATAAAGCTAAGCATGTAAAGCTTGAGGCAGTTTTACGGGAAATGGAAAATGGCCTAGATCATGAGTTTGTTTGTGTTGAGGATATAGATTTAATCGAAAAAGCTGAGAGACAAAAAAAGTTAAAAATAGAAGAGGGTATCTTTCACCTTATTAACAGTGTTGGAAGTAGAGGAGGCAACCTGCTAATATCCTCGAGAATAATGCCTAATGCGCTGTCAATAGGCATTAAAGATTTAGAGTCAAGGTTACAAAGTTTTAGCAACACTACTATAAAAGAACCCGATGATACGTTGGTAATGGCACTTCTACTGAAATACTTTAATGACCGGCAAATTTTTGTAAAGCACTCAAACCTAGACTATATCGCTGCCAGAATTAATAGAACCTACGGTTCAATATACGAATTTGTAAACTACTTGGATCATAAATCTCTTGTTCTAAATAGAAAAATAACTAGACCTTTCATTGACGCTGCTTTGAGGCAAATGGAAAAGAAATATTAATAAACATGAGTAACGTAAACGCAGATTTCTTAAATCAAGATTCTGACCTTGAATTGAAATATTCCAAGGACCTAGGATCTATCAATCCACTCATAAATAGAGAGCTTTCTTGGATTTCGTTTAATTGGCGAGTTTTGCAAGAAGCTAATAATAAAAAGGTGCCACTATTTGAAAGACTTAGATTCCTTGCAATATCTGCTCGAAATCTTGATGAGTTTTACACGGTTCGAGTTGCCGGGTTTAGACAAATGGTAAAAAATAAGATCGAAGTAATAAGTGCTGATGGTCTCACGCCTGAGGAGCAGCTAATACAAATCGAACGAGAAGCTAAAGCTCTAATAGAGAAACAACAAGAGCTATTGCCTTCTATATTATCTAATTTGAAGCAAAAAGGGGTGATACTTGTAAAACCGAAGGGAATATTGGTATCCGAAAAAAAGAATTTAGAGAAACAATTTATGTCAAAGGTCTTTCCAGCGCTTACCCCGTTGGCTCTAGATCCCGCTCATCCATTTCCCTTCATCCCAACTGAGGGCTCTGCCCTAGCATTAAAATTAAGAACAAGAGATGGAAAAAAATTCTTGAATGCCTTGGTTCCTATTCCAGGCATGCTTGACAGATTTCAAAGACTTAGGGATGGAGTGAAAGGTGAAAAAAGATTTTTATCACTCGAAGATTTTATTGTAATATTTATTTATAGATTATTTCCAAATTATCTCCTCGATGAGTATTTCTCCTTTCGAATTCTTAGAGACAGTGACTTAGAAGTCGAGGAAGAGGCGGAAGATCTTGTTCGCGAGTTTGAAATTGCATTAAAACGCCGAAAGCGTGGCGAAGTAATACGAATGAAAGTTACAAAAAGCAATGCTGAACCTTTGTTGAAGCTAATATCGAAGGAAATTGGGTTTGACAGAGCTCAAGTGTTGCAGGTTAATGAAATGATTGGATTGTCCGATTTAGAGGAGTTAATCATTTCGGCGAAGAGGAGCCTGAAGTGGAGAACGTTTGTACCCAGAAGCCCAGAGAGAATAGAGGACTTCAACGGGGACATTTTTTCTGCAATAAAGCAGAAAGATCTCCTTTTACAACATCCATATGAAACTTTTGATACCGTCGTTAATTTTTTGGAACAAGCAGCTCGCGACCCTAACGTTATTGCTATCAAACAAACTTTATACAGAACAACCCCAGATAGTCCCATAGTAAGAGCATTATGTGCGGCTGCAGAAAATGGAAAAACAGTGACTGCCTTAGTTGAACTAAAGGCCAGATTTGATGAGGCAAATAATATAAATGTGTCAAGAGAACTAGAGAAGGCTGGAGCTCAAGTAGTTTATGGTTTTATGGATTGGAAAACACATGCAAAGCTATCCACTATAGTAAGACAAGAAGGCAAGGTGTTAAGAACTTATACGCATGTTGGCACAGGAAACTATCATCCGGACACTGCAAAGATTTATACTGATTTGAGTCTTTTCACTTCAGACGCTACTTTAGGTCGAGATGTTACCAAAGTTTTTAATTATCTATCAGGATATATAAAACCAACAGATTTAGAAAGTATGATCATAGCGCCTTTAGAGTTAAAGAGTAGCTTAATTAAAATGATAAAAAATGAGATGGTTCTAGCAAAAAAGGGTAAGCCGGCAGAAATATGGGTTAAACTCAATGCTCTTATCGACCCAGAAGTTATTGAGGTTTTATATGAGGCAAGCCAATCTGGTGTTAAAATCAATATGATTATCAGAGGTATTTGTGGATTAAGACCTGGTATCAAAGGTCTTTCTGAAAACATTCGTGTAAAATCTGTAATAGGACGATTCTTGGAACACAGTAGAGTGTGTGTTTTTGGTAATGGGTTTAAGTTACCTTCCTTGAAAGCTAAGGTTTTTATTTCGTCAGCAGATTGGATGGGAAGAAACTTGAACCGTCGAGTAGAATCTTTTGTAGAGATTAAAAATTTGACCGTGAAGTCACAAATTGTTAACCAGATTATGGTGGCTAATTTAGCTGACAAAGAGCAATCATGGGTACTTCAACCTGACGGCCGATATAAAAGACACCAGTTTAAAAAAGACGAACCGAGCTTTAGTTGTCACGAATATTTTATTGAAAATCCTTCTTTGTCAGGAAGAGGCAGAGCTGCACTAAATGCCCCTCCAAGTTTATTGAATGTTGGGAATAAAAGAAAAAAATCATTTTGAAAATTTTGAAAAGAATAGGGATTATTGATATTGGTTCTAACTCCATTAGACTAGTGGTATTTGATGGCCCAAAGCGTTCACCATTGTATTTATACAATGAAAAGGTTTTTTTTAGGCTGGGAATGCAATCTTTTGGAAAGAATGCTTTTGACACTGCTACAACTAAGGCCGTATCGCGCATAATTAAACGATATGTCACTATTTGTCGAAATATGGAAATTAATAAAATTATAATGTTTGGCACGTCTGCATTAAGAGAGGCCAGCAATTCAAATGTTCTAGTTGAAGTTATTCGAAAAAAGACAAACATCGGTGTTGATGTAATATCTGGGGAGAAAGAGGCTTTTTACGCAGCTCAGGGAATTTTATTAGGTTTTCCAAATGCAAACGGGATAATTTGTGACTTAGGTGGTAATTCAGTAGAGTTTGCAAATATTTGTAAAAGGGTGGTTACCGCATGTAATTCCACTTTGCTGGGCCCACTTGCATTAAACAAGTTGGAAAACAAGATTGAGAATATAGATGGGTATATGCGAAAACAGCTGTTGGGTGCAGTTAATGCCAATACGACAAAGGATAAACCATTTTTTTTAATCGGAGGGTCATGGCGAGCTATAGCCAAAATACATATGCAAAGGACAAAATATCCGCTGAAGATAATTCAAGGATATAAAGTCAATTGTAAAAATATAAAAAAGACATTGAAGTTCATTCAAGATAGTTCATTTATAACAAAATATGACCAAATTAATATTCCTGTAGAAAGATTGGACTTATTACCCCAGTCAGCTCGATTGTTAGAAATTATTATTGATGAGCTTCAGATAAAAACCCTCACGTTTTCATCTTTTGGTGTGAGAGAGGGTTTCATATACCATAATCTCAGTGAGGCAGAGAAAAAAAAGGATCCACTACTTGAGGCTGCTAAATTTTTTGAGAAAAAAGAAACAAGGTTTCCTAATATGTCGAAGCATACCTTCAAATGGATTTCACCATTATATGAAAATCTTCCGCGTAAGACGAAAAGAGTTATTTTAGCTGCGACTAAATTACATGATATTGCCTGGATCGCCCACCCCGATTATAAGACAGAAATGTGCTTAGAGCTAGTCACTCGTTCAAATATTAGTGGTCTGAGTCACAAAGAAAGAGTATTCTTGGCCATGATACTTTTGTTCAGACATAAGGCAAAACCAGAAAAAGTTTTTAATAGTAAATTATTTAAAATTGTTTCTAAGAAGAAGAGAAAAATCGCTCTTGTAATAGGTAAGGGACTAAGGTTAGCTTCGACTTTCTTTGGTGAAAAAAGTCTTTTTGATAAAATAGACTTCAGGCTTAAAGCAAATGAGGTAGAATTATGCTTTCAATCAAAAATAGACTTTATTAATGGTGAAGTTGTAGAGAGACGCATTCAAGAATTGAATAAAGCGTTGAAGTTATGTGTCACTGTAGATACAAAAAAGAGATTATTTAAATAGTTGAGGAGAATAATATGAAACTCAGCCAATATTTTTTACCGGTTTTAAAAGAAGTGCCAGCGGAAGCAAATATAATAAGCCATCAACTGATGTTGCGCTGTGGAATGATTAAACAGACAACGGCTGGCATATATTCGTGGCTACCATTGGGCTTTAAAGTTCTTAAAAAAATAGAAGAAATAGTCCATTATGAGCAGATTAAAGCTGGGCATATACCTATGCTAATGCCAACAATCCAACCAGCCGAATTGTGGCAGGAGAGTGGAAGATATGATGACTATGGAAAGGAAATGCTGAGGATTAACGATCGACAGGATCGTAATTACATATATGGTCCAACCAATGAAGAATTAATCACGGACATATTTAGGTCTAACATATCATCCTATAAAGATCTTCCTCTCACACTATACCACATTCAGTGGAAATTCCGAGACGAACTAAGACCTAGATTTGGCGTGATGAGGGGAAGAGAATTTTATATGAAAGATGGCTATAATTTTGATTTGAATGAAAAGGAAGCTATAAATGCCTACAATAGACATTTTGTAAGCTATTTAAGAACATTTAATAGGATGGGATTAAAAGCGATACCTATGAGGGCCGAGACGGGGCCCATTGGGGGTAACTATAGTCATGAGTTTTTGGTTTTGGCCAATACTGGAGAAAGCACAGTTTTTTTTGATAAAACCTTGCTTGACATGAATATAGGTCAAGAAAAACTGGACTACTATAATAATATGAATATTGAAAAAATTGTGGAAAGATATACCACGCCTTACGCTAGAACTGAGGATACTCATGACGCAAAGCTTTTCCTAGATGTTTCTGAAGATTGTCGGATAGAAAGTAAAGCGATAGAAGTTGGTCAAATATTCTATTTTGGTACAAAATATTCAGTGCCAATGAAAGCTTTTGTTGTAAGCCCTGATGGAAAGAGAGTGCCTGTTCATATGGGAAGTCACGGTATAGGAGTTTCTCGATTAGTAGGCGCAATTATTGAATCTAGCCATGATGAAAAAGGTATTATTTGGCCAGAACCAGTTGCTCCATTCTTTGCAGGTCTAATAAATTTAAATCATAAAGATGAGCAATGTGTAGAGGTCTGCGATGAGGTTTATGAAAAACTAGGCACCAAGGGAATAGAGGTTTTATATGATGATACAGACGAAAGGCCAGGGGCTAAATTTGCAAAAATGGACCTAATAGGGTTGCCGTGGCAAATAGTAGTTGGTCCAAAGGGTCTTGCTGAAGGGAAAGTGGAGCTTGTTTATAGAAGAACCGGAGAAGCAAATCTGTTAGCTTTGGCGGAAGTATTAGAAAAACTTTCTAAGACGCAAAAATCCCAGGTAGAAGTCTAATATCTGAATGGCTTTTTTTAAGAAATATGAGTTCATAATTGCTTGGCGTTATCTAATGTCTAAACGAAGGGAAGGAGGTATATCTATAATAGCGTGGTATTCACTCATAGGTGTAGTTCTGGGAGTAGCAACGTTAGTTATAGTCCAGGCGGTGATGATTGGCTTTAGAATAGAATTTGTGGAAAAAATTGTTGGGGCTAATTCCCATCTTGCAATTTACAAGAAGACACTATCTAGCGACTTTGACAAGGGATTTTATGTTGAAGAGGTTCAAAACATTATGCAAGACTTAAGGAATAAAAAAAATTTTAAAGCGGCATACCCTTTGGTCAAAGGCCAAGTTCTAGCCAGTAAAAGTAATAACAGTACTGGGGTAGAAGTTTATGGTATCCGTAAAGGCGATTTAGTGAATATAGAGTTAGTAAATAAGCCCGCCAGCTCTGACGGAAGTATTGAAAATTTTAACGATGGTGTAGCTATAGGAGCCCACATAGCTAGAAAACTGAATATATCTATTAATGACACAATTAAACTCATCAGTCCTAATGGGGCAAAATCAGTCTTTGGAACTATTCCAAGGGTAAATGTATATAAGGTAAAATATATATTCTCGGTTGGTCGTTATGATATAGACAGTACGAGGATTTACATGCCGATAAAAGATGCCCAAGTTTTTTTTAATAGGGCTAATCAGGCTGACTTGATCGAAGTACTTTTGAACAACCCATTTGATGTTGATGAATTCAAAAACACTGTAGAAGATGAATTAGCAGAAAGATATTTGCTGTGGTCTTGGAAGGAGAGGACTGCAGCTTTCTTAGATGCTTTGGATTTAGAACGACGAGTAATGTTTATAATTCTTTCACTTATAGTATTAATTGCTGCGATGAATATTATTTCTGGGCTAGTAATGCTAGTTAAGAACAAAGGAAAAGATATCGGAATATTTCGTTCTCTCGGGTTAACAAGATCTTCGATTTTAAGAGTATTTTTTATTTGTGGAAGTTTAATTGGAGTGGTTGGAACTGTCCTAGGTGTTACTATTGGGATGTTATTTGTCACTTATATCAATGAGATTCAATGGCTTGTTGAATACATATTTGGATCCTCAGTTTGGAATGAAGAGATTAGGTTTCTAACTCAAGTGCCAGCAAAGCTAAGAATAGAAGATGTAGTTTTTGCATTAGTGGTATCATTATCAATCTCTTTTGTAATAACTATTTTTCCAGCAAGAAAAGCAGCAAATTTGGATCCTGCAGAGGCGTTGAAGTATGAGTAATACCGTTTTGAAGTTGCAGAAAGTTACAAAGATCTTTGGTGGAAAGGGTGATGTACCATTGGTTGAAATATTTAATGGGATGGACTTTAGTGTTAAGACAAATGAAGTAGTTGGTCTTTTTTCTCCTTCAGGTTCAGGAAAAACTACTTTTCTTCAAATTGCAGGCTTATTGGATAGTAAGTTTTCTGGTGATATTTATATTAATGGCTCAATAGTAGATGCAAAAAATGACTTTCAAACGTCAAGAGTGAGACGAAAAAATATTGGATTCGTTTTTCAGTTTCATCATCTCATTCAAGAATTTTCGGCATTAGAGAACATTATTTTCCCTTTGCTTTTTGATGGTATGCCAAAAAAAATTGCAGTTAAAAAAGGCAAACATCTACTAGAAAAGGTAGGGTTAGGTAAACGGATGGACAACAGACCGGCTGAATTATCTGGTGGTGAACAGCAAAGAGTCGCAATATGTAGAGCAATTATTAATGAACCAACCTTACTATTAGCCGATGAACCAACAGGAAATCTTGATCAGTCAACTACTTCAAGAGTTATGAGTTTTCTAATCGAATTAATAAAAGAGCATAATATTTCAGCAATTATTGCTTCCCATAACCCAATGATTTCAAAATTAGTCGACAAAAATGCAAAAATAGCAGATGGAAAGATATTGTATAATTAAAGCTTGCAGAGTTTTTTTAATGTAAGCCATTCATTGTCAGTAAAGACTTTATCAAGGACTTTAGATTTACCATGCAAACTGATTAACAAACCGCTATCCTTATTAAAATTTAAGTCAGTTAAAAACCCAAAAACATAAATTAATAGAGCTTTATTTCGTTGACTAGAAAAAAATTTTTCTATCGCCTCTTTGTTTTTTGTAGCCGCTATGCCCAATTTGATTGTTTCAGCTAAAACAAATGCTCCATCTTCACTCTCTAAAATACTGTAGGGCACAAGTAACTTTCTTCCAGGAAGCAGTATGCTATCCTTGGTTTTAAAATTCATAAAAATCAGGTCAATAGAATCACTCGTTATAGGGAGGTAGTTCTTTTCTAAGCTACGAATAAATTCATTAGTCTTGTTTATATCGCAATATGAGACCCCTGACATTTTCTTTAACATTATATTGCCAAGATTACTTTCTTGTTCAGCAGAGGTTATAGAGAGCGCAATCTTTTCAGTAACTATTCTAAAGTAACTTGAAAAAAAGGTAGAGAAACCAATCAATAAAATAATGATAAAAAACCATGGCAACAGGTTAGCAAATTTTTTTCGATTGGTTTTATTACATAAAAAAATCAAGTGGTTTACTGCATCTTGGTCAAAAATATAAAGGCTTTCAGTTTCTTCTAAATCTGGACAAAACATAGATTTGGACGATTCTTTATTTTTTAAAAATATGGAGGAATATGCCCACTGCCTTACAGGCTCTCCGTTTGTATTTAAGATATTTAGAGAAATCGAGCCAAATGCAACTAGCACCTCTGTGGGTTGATCAGAATTAGATTTCCACTCTCCCTTAACTTCGAGTTTGGAGTAACCGGCCAAGCTATCTTAAATCTGGATGTTTATAATCCAAATTTGCTACTAATTTTCTAAGCTCCAGTTTTGAAATTTTACCAGTTGCTGTATGTGGAATTTTGTCTACAAAAATCACATCGTCTGGTTTTTGCCACTTAGCTACCCGTTCCGATACATGGGTAATTATACTATCCTTATCGACCTCTTTCCCGTCACTTGTAACTATTACTAAGACAGGGCGTTCATCCCATTTTGGATGAGGAACTCCAATTGCCGCCGCTTCAGCAACATTAGAATGACCAACTGCCGCATTTTCCAAGTCAATTGATGAAATCCATTCCCCACCTGATTTTATTACATCTTTAGATCTATCTGTAATTCGCATATACCCATTTTTATCAATCGTCGCAACATCTCCTGTATTGAACCAATTATCCTTGTCAACAGCTAAGTTGTCCATTTTTAGATACCGTTTAACAACCGCAGCTCCCTTACAATAAAGATCACCTTGAGTGCTTCCATCCCATTCTATTTCTTTACCATCATCATCAACAATTTTCAGATCCACACCGAAAGGAGGGTGCCCAGTTGTTTCTTGTACGTCGAGCTTATCACTTTCGTTTAAACCTTCGATTTCTGGCTTGAATGAACAGATAGTACCGAGTGGAGACAGTTCAGTCATTCCCCAAGCATGTAGCACTCTTACCCCATATTTATTTTGGAAATCTTCAATTACGCTTCTTGGACAAGATGAACCTCCTATTACCACACGTTTAAGTGAACTGAGTTCTTTTTTCTCGCTTTCAAGAAAGTTCAATAGGAGTAACCAGACTGTTGGTACTGCTGCAGTAATAGTCACTCCTCTCTCTAGCATATCGTAGAGGGAAGAAGGACTTAAATCACCGCCTGGGAAAACGATAGAAGATCCCACTAATGGTGCAGTATAAGCTATCGACCAGCCATTAGCATGGAAAAGAGGGACAACTGGCATTATTGTATCAGTGCTGGATAAATTTAGCATATCGGGAGCGGCCTGGGTTAACGCGTGTAATGTATTAGATCGATGGGTATAGACAACTCCTTTGGGGTTGCCAGTAGTTCCAGAGGTGTAGCATATTCCACACGCGTCTGTTTCTTCCCCTTTTATCCACTCAAAATTTTCACTTCCCATCGACAATAGTTCTTCATAAGAAATAACTTCTGAAAATTTTGTGGAAGGGAGATCGGCTTTGGAACAGAGTACTACTAGCTTCTCGACGCTGGGACAATCGAGAATTATTTTCTCGATTATAGGTACAAGGTCTAGATCTATGATTAAGATTTTATCGTTGGCATGATTTATTATATAGATAAGTTGTTCAGAAAATAATCTTGGATTTAAGTTATGATTAACTGCTCCAACACCGGGAATGCCATACCAAACCTCGAGGTGGCAATGATTATTCCACGCCATAACACCAATCACGTCTCCTTTTTTAACCCCGAGCTTTTGTAAGGCGTCAGCGACCTTTTTTGAATTTTTCTGAATATTCTTATAGTTTGTATCTGTAACACTTCCTTTAGTGTCTTTTGATATAATTTTCCTTTCAGGATGATACTTTGCAGCATGGTCAATAATCTTGGTTACGCGCAAAGGAAAATCTTGCATTAAATTATCCATATTCCACTCCCTAAATCCCTTTTAATTATAAAACTTGCTGCCACTATTTGCTAGTTCTTTAATTATTTTTGGTGGGGTAAACCTGGATCCGTATTGATCAGATAAGTCTTGACATTCAACAACCACATTTTCATGGCCGATATAGTCAAGCCAACTGAAGGGGCCACCTGCCCATATTAGACAGCCCCAGCCTAAAATTCCACCAACATCTCCCTCTTCGACACTAAGCAGAATATTTTCTTCTAAAGCTCTTGCCGCCTCAAGCGCTTGAACATATGCAAGACGGTTCTTTACAGTTACTGTAGAAATATTAGCAGAATTTTTTTCTATGTTTAGATTTCTTAGACCTTCCCACAGTTTTAAACGTCGTCCTTTTTCATCATATTCATAAAAACCAGCTAATTCTTTCCTTCCAAGTCTATTTTTTTGGGACATTTCTAACAAAATACTTTCAGTTCCAGTTTCCTCATATTTGGTTCCGAGAGCTTCCTTTGTCTCTTTTGCAACATTTAAAGCTAACGAAACAGACAGTTCATCAAGCAATTGCAAAGGCCCAACGGGCATTCCTATTTGCTTAGCCGAGTTCTCAATAAGAGCCGGTTCAATCCCCTCATTAAGCATCCTTAATCCCTCATTTATATAAGGGATTATACATCGATTTGCATAAAATCCTCTAGAATCATTCACAACTATCGGTGTCTTTTTTATCAAACTGGTATAATCTAAAGCAACGGCCAAGGCATTGTCATTTGTTCTCTCGCTTTTGATTAGCTCGACTAAATTCATTTTGTCAACTGGACTAAAAAAATGTATTCCTAAAAAACGCGTGCTGTCCGCTAACACCTCAGATAGCTTCGTTATCGGCAGTGTAGACGTGTTAGATGCCAAAATAGCACCCTCTTTTAGATGAGGCTCGATTTTCTTGTACAAATTATGTTTAAGGTTTAAATCCTCGAAAACAGCCTCTATAACTAAATCGCTGCTGGAAATGTTTTCGAGTGATGCATCAGTTTTTACCTTTTTGAGGAGGCGAATTTTTTCCTCTTCCGATAATTTTTTTCGTTTTACACTCTCACTTAATAGCATCTCAATTTTTGCTTTTCCAGCTTCTGCAGCCTTGATATTTTGATCTATAAGTAAGACTTCTAGTCCCTGCAATATAGACGCGTAAGCGATACCTGATCCCATCATACCGCTTCCAATAACGCTGACTTGCTTTAAATTTGTTTTTTCTGCGCCGACAGGTCGTTGATAGCCTTTTTCTAGTGCACTCTTATTTAAGAAAAGAGTTCTGGCCATATTTGTGCATGTATCCGTCATCAACACCTTCGTAAACCAACGAGCCTCAATTCTAAGAGCGGTATCGAAGTCAACTAGCGCACCCTCATAAACTGATGAAAGGAGTGCTTTTGCCGAGAAATATAAACCTTTCGTCTTCCCGTTTACTAAAGCAGAGGCCCCAACAAATGAAATGAACCCGCTAGGATGATAAGGCGCGCCGCCAGGAAATTTAAAGCCTTTTTGATCCCATGGTTTCACAAGGTCCTGGGGAGATGCGGATAAGACCCAGTTCTTTGCTTTTTGAATTAACTCGTCTTCAGAAACAATTTCGTCAACTAGTCCAATGCTTTTAGCTTTATTGCCTGCAAATAGTTTTCCTTCTAATAAAATTGACGATGCTCCCATAAGTCCCATCATCCTTGGTATTCTTGTCGTGCCTCCCAAACCTGGGAAAAGGCCAACGAGTATCTCTGGCAATCCTATTTTTGAGTTTTTCGATGATGAGAAGAAGCGCCTGTGACAAGCTAACCCTATTTCCGTGCCTATCCCAGCGCATATGCCGCTTGCGGCAAACGCGACAGGTTTACTTTTAGAATTATCATCAATTTTCCCCAGTTCTATCTTTCTAAGTAAACCGTGTGCTTCCATTATGTACTGAAAGATCTTAGACGCAGGGTCAGACCCGGAATTTCGTTTTAATGCCTCTAATGTTGAAAGATCCATTCCCCCGGAAAAATCAACTTTACCTGAGGTAATTATAATCCCTTTTATTTTTTCTTCGGATAATGCTTCCGTTACTAATTTTTGAAAACTTCTTAAACCATCCTCAGTCATTGTGTTCATGGACTTATCGAGACAATTCCATGTGATTACCGCGATGTTATCTTTATCTACCTCTTTGGTAAAATCAGTACACATAATGTTTCCTCACTAAACCTTCTCTATTATTGTTGAAGCGCCCATTCCTGATGCGACGCACAGGGTAGTAAGTGCTGTTGACTTGCCAGTTCTTTCCAGTTCATCTAATGCCGTCCCCACAAGCATTGCTCCTGTGGCTCCTAAAGGATGGCCCATAGCAATTGCTCCTCCGTTTACATTTAGTCTTTCATGTTCCACATCAAAATGTTCCATAAATGATAGTGGTACAGAGGCGAAGGCCTCATTTACTTCAAATAAGTCTATGTCTTTTATCCTCATTCCGCTTAGCTTAAGAACCTTTTCAGTTGCGGGAAGGGGTCCTGTAAGCATAATTGTAGGGTCTGTTCCAATTTTTGAAGTTGCGACAATTCGTGCACGGGGCTCAAGCTCGTTTTTCAATCCAAATTCTTTATTTCCTATCAGCACAGCCGCAGCTCCATCAACGATTCCACTTGAGTTACCCGCATGATGTACATGATTTATTTTCTCAAACTCTGGATATTTAAGTAACGCCACAGCGTCGAAACCCGGCATTACTTCTCCCATATTTTTAAAACTTGGTTCCAGTCCACCCAAAGATTGCATTGTAGTCTCTGGCCTTATGTACTCATCCTCATCCAAAATGGTTAAGTTGTTTTGATCTTTAATCGGCGCAATTGACTTTCTGAAATAGCCTGATTTTCTTGCGGCTGTGGCTCTTTTTTGGCTTTCTACCGCAAACGCATCAACATCATCTCTGGAAAAACCATATTTAGTTGCTAAAATATCGGCTGAAATACCCTGTGGAACAAAGTATGAATTCATTGCCAAAGTCGGATCAACTGCAATCGCTGCACCATCTGATCCCATGGGCACACGGCTCATCATTTCCACTCCTCCAGCAACGTAGGCATTGCCAGCGGACCCCTTTACTTGGTTTGTAGCCAGGTTTACAGCTTCTAACCCGCTCGCACAAAATCGGTTTATAGATAGTCCAGGAGTGGACTCACTATAATTAGCCGCGATAACAGCGGATCTTGCCAAACAGCCCCCTTGTTCTCCAACTTGTGTGACATTGCCCCAAATCACGTCTTCTATCTCTTCGGTATTAAGACCATTTCTTTCACGCAATTCCTTTAAAATCTTTGCAGATAATGTTACCGCCGAAAGCTCATTCAGCGACCCCTTTTTTCCTTTTCCTCTAGGGCTCCTGACTGTATCGTAAATATATGCCTCTACCATCCGTTAATCCCTTTCCATTTAAAATTGATTTGCCGCCAAGCTCATTACTTGCTTTTCTCCAGTTAAAATCTTGTCTAATCTAAGCTTGGTTTCGGGTAGTTGTCGGTTCATAAAATAGGAGCCTGTTAAAACCTTTGCTTCAAGAAAGTTTTTATCACTTAAAGGATTTTTGAGTTGCTCTACAGCGGACTGAGCTTTTTTGGACCAAATAAACCCTAGAGAAACTAGTCCTACCAGGTGGAGAAAATCGGTTGCACCAGATACGGCACTGAGTGGGTTCTTTAACCCATTCTCCATGAAAAACAACAGCGCTGCCTGCAAATGTTCGATAGATTTTTTCAATGGGGCAATAAAATCATTTTTAAAATCTTTAGAATGCTCTTCTTTAATAAAATTCTCGACTAGTTTAAGATACTCTCGCATATGTTTTCCACCATCCATAGCTAGTTTTCTTCCAACTAAATCAAGAGCTTGAATGCCATTCGTGCCCTCATAAATCATCGCAATCCGACAATCTCTAGCGTATTGGCTCATACCCCATTCCTCAATATAGCCATGTCCACCAAAAACTTGCTGGGCGTTTATAGTATACTCAAAACCCTTATCTGTAACATAACCTTTGATTACCGGAATTAACAGACTTGCAATCCCCTCAGCACTTTTATCCCCATCTCTCTTTGCTCTATCTAGAAGAACTGCAGCCCATGCGATAAAGCCTCTTGCCCCTTCTATAAATGACTTTTGCTCCATAAGATTTCTTCTAACATCTGGATGAACAATAATTGGGTCCGCGCTCTGGTCTGGATTGGCTTTCCCTTGAATTGCTCGTCCCTGTATTCTGTCTTTTGCATAAGTTAGTGCCGCTTGATAAGCTATTTCAGCTTGAGCTAAACCCTGCATTCCTACCCCTAGCCTAGCTTCATTCATCATTGTGAACATTGCTTTAAGGCCTTTGTTTTCTTCGCCAACGAGATAGCCTGTTGCACCATCATAATTCATAACACAGGTGGCGTTACCTTTAATACCCATTTTTTTTTCTATTTTTCCAACTGACAATTTATTTCTTTCCCCTAATGAGCCGTCATCATTGACTAGAAACTTTGGTACTACAAATAATGATATACCTTTTACGCCCGCTGGTGCATCTGGAGTTTTAGCTAGGACTAAATGTATAATATTTTCTGATAAGTCATGATCGCCAGAGGAAATAAAAATTTTCTGGCCCGAAACTTGATATGAGCCATTCTCAGTAAGAATTGCTTTAGTCCTTATCAAACCTAAGTCTGTACCACAATGAGGTTCGGTTAAATTCATTGTTCCAGTCCACTCACAATTGGCTAATTTAGGCAAATACATTTGCTTTTGATCCTCAGATCCATGAAGAAAAATAGCAGAATATGCTCCCCTGGAAAGGCCGCTATACATTGTTAGAGACATATTAGCACTTGTAAACATTTCGTTTGTTACTGTGGAAAGTATCAATGGTAAGTTTTGCCCACCAAACTCCTCTTCAATATCGAGAGACAGCCAGCCTCCTGCCCGTAACTTATCAAAAGCAAGTTTGAAGCTGTCTGGTGTGCGCACTATTCCATTTTCTAATTTACACCCTTGCTCATCCCCATCTTTGTTTGATGGAGAAATCACCTCACTAGCTAATTTACCAGCTTCTTCAAAAATAGGTTTGGTAAATTCAGGTGATAAGTCTTTATAGCCCTTAATATCCTCTTTTTCTATTTTAAGAAAATGGTGAAGTATAAAATTGTAATCTTCTAATGGTGGTTGGTATAAATGCATAGTTTGTCTTCCAAAAATTAAATTATAGATCTCGTGAGTCCGCGCCTCTTTTAAGAAGCAAGTCTTTACAAAGCTGAAGTTGAGCTTTTAAGTCTTTTATAGCAACTCCTAACTCCTTTTTCTGTTGTTCCATTGAAGATAGTCTTTTCAAGCCAAGTTGGTAGGTTTGCTTGATTTGTCTTGTACGATGATCTCCAAAATTATACAAATTGAGTAACTGTCTTATTTCCTCCAAGCTAAAGCCAAATCTTTTGCCTTGCATTATTAATTTCATTCTTCCTCTATCGCTCTTAGTAAATAAACGATTTTGACCTCTTCTGATTGGAAACAAAAGCTCTTTTGATTCGTAAAATCTAAGCGTTCGAGCACTTACCTTGAATAGTTTGCACATTTCAGTGATAGTGTTAACTTTATCTTCATTGCTTTTTGTGGAAATTATGTTCATTGTCCTACCTCCAGCTGATAATTCTTTTGACGTTGACGTCAAGGATAACGCTTTAACATATTATTAAAATGTCGAGATGGTCAAATAAATTTTTATCGCTTTATTTTTTGGTGAAACAAAATTGTCCAGCCAGCTTTTAAATAAAATCGATAAAAAAATATTGCGTCTGGCTTACCCAATAATCTTGGCAAACATATCTATACCGTTACTGGGTCTAACGGACACCGCTGTAATTGGTCATTTGGGTGCTCTCGATATTCTCGCCGGTATCTCTATGGGTGCGGTTTTGATGGGCTCTATCTATTGGTTTTTTGGGTTTTTAAGAATGGGCATAACAGGACTAGTTGCACAAGCAAGGGGCGCAAAGGAAAAGGTTGAAATATCTAGTATATTAATTAGGGGTCTATTTATCGCTGTAATTGGCGGAATTGCTTTGATAGTGGTTCACTCGTTTTTATTTTCTTCTATTTTTTATTTTTTAGCAGGTGACATAGGCGCAGAAAAATTGGCCATGGAGTATATGTCCATAAGAGTTCTTACGGCACCTTTTGCTATTTCTATATTTGTTTTTGTTGGCTGGCTATTTGGTATGGGAAAAACCTTTCATTCTCTATGCTTATTGGCTGTAGTGAACGTTTTAAACATTCTATTGGACATTATCTTTGTAAAGTTTCTTCACTTAGGAATAGCTGGCGTCGCCTATGCCACGATCGTATCTGAATTATGTGGCTTTTGTTTAGGTGCCTATCTGAGTAGAGAATTTCTGCTGAATAAAGAAAGTATTAGAGTAAGAGGAATTTTTTTATCAAATAAATGGAAACTTTTTATTCTATTGAACATAAACATTGTTATACGTTCAATACTTCTACAGTCTGTTTTTTTATCTTACCTTATCTTTGGGACACTTTTTGGCTCTGAAATTTTGGCAGCTAACCACATTTTGTTACAAATTATTTTTCTATCAGCTTACGCCCTTGATGGTATCGCGTTTTCCTCTGAGATTTTAGTGGGAGAAGCGATCGGTCAACGGAGACAAGAACTATTTAAAAAAGTAGTTAAGTCTGCTCTCAAGCTTGGCTTCATACTTTCAACTATCATTGGTGTTTGTTTCTATTTCGTGGGGTTTTTGGTCGTCGATTTGATGACTTCAATAAATTCAGTTAGGTTAATTTGTTATGATTTTTTAATCTGGATTTCAATAATGCCAATAGTCAGTGTCTTTTCTTATGTTTATGATGGTATTTTCCTTGGTGCAGCTAGGGGAAAAGAAATAAGAATTGCGATGATTCAATCATTTGCAATTTTCTTTATTTGCGTAACTCTCTTTGTTCCATTGATGGGAAATACAGGACTGTGGACTTCCATTGTAATTTTTAATGCGACCAGAGCTATTACTTTATGGACAAAAATAGTGAGAATCCAAAGTTCTTTCTCATCTAGTTAAAGCCCCTACTGCATGATTGATTGAGCGATATCCGTCATGTAATAGAAGATTTTTGAGTTCTATTTCCATCTTTTTAATATGCCTAGGGCCATGATAAACAAACCCTGTATATATTTGAACAGCTGATGCTCCAATCTTTATTTTTTCATATATGTCTTTTGCTGACAATATGCCACCTACTCCTATAAGTGCTGTTGACGCGATCTTTCTTTTCGCGAGTATTTTTAATATTTTGTTTGATGGTTTCAAAAGCGGTTTGCCAGATAAACCTCCTTCAAAACGTGTGGGTTTTTTTAAATTGTTTGGGTTTGTTGTAGTGTTAGTTGCAATTAGACCGGACACATTATTTTCCTCACAAACATTTAGTATTTCGATCACATTATTTTTGTTAAGATCAGGTGCAATTTTAATAAAAATGGGTACTTGTCTTGTCAACGAAACATTGATGGTGTTGACGTTCTGCAAGATCTTTTCTAGCGTTTCCGGTTTCTGTAAGTCTCTAAGATTTTTTGTGTTTGGTGAGGATACATTTATTGTTACATAGTCGAATAGATGCGCCAGAAACTCAAAAACCTTAGTATAATCTAAAATCTTGTCTATGCTTTTTGCATTAGCCCCTAAGTTGACGCCCACAATTCCAAGCCTAGGCTTTCTAGCAATTTTTGATACGTATAACATGCCTTTATTATTGAAACCCATTTTATTAACCAAAGCGTCTTCTTCTAAAAGTCTAAATAAACGTGGTTTAGGATTTCCGAATTGTGGATCTGGAGTAATTGTACCAACTTCCACAAACCCAAAACCCAAGGAGAGAGTAGCATTAAATACCTCGGCATTTTTATCAAAACCTGCAGCTAATCCTATGGGAGAAGGCACTTCCATCCCAGCTATTTGAGTTTTTAAGATAGAAGCCCCAATTTCTTTTTTCTTAACAAACTGGTTTAAAAGCCGAAGGTAACACAAGGCTAATGCGTGGGAAATTTCTGGGTCAATTTTATTTAAAAGTTTTGTGCCAAAGTAATGATGTAAAATATTTAGCATTCTAGTATGATGTTTTAATTTTCTGGCTCGTTATCTTTATTTATACGCTCAATCTTTCTATAAATTGCTGGATCCCATTTGCAGGCAAACCCATCGCCATCAACATCCATATTATGAAAGTCGTTTTTTGGCCCACCATTTTCGAGGAAGAAAATTTGTGCAGCGTTTTTATTAGAGAATTTTTTGCAGCCTGAGCCAGCACCACTACTTATAAAATTTCTGTAATAAATTTTTTCGCCTAATTTGTTAGACACGCTTCGGGCAAAAACTGCTAAATTTACCGACTGGCGCTTTATTTTTTCTTTATGGTTTGCTTCTAAAACCACTCTCCCTGCTTTTAGCTCCTCCCGACGCTTAGCTGCTTGCTCTCTCTCAACTTTTTGCTGTTCTTGAGAAAATTGAGAGAGATCTAAGACCCCGTCGCTAGTTTTTAAATCAGAGTTTCCTTTCACTACTTGATCTTTACTGGAAATGTCTGTTTGACAGCCAAAAAGTAACAAAATGCACAAAAAGTAGATAACCCTGGCCATTATGCCCACCAATTTTTTGGATTATTTTCAAACGCTAATGTATTTTCAAGATTGAATGCAGTATTTAAAAGCAACGGTTCTTGCCAATTATTGCCAATTAGTTGCACTCCTAGTGGGAGCCCAAGTTCGTCTAATCCTACTGGCAAGCTGAGGGCTGGGAGTCCAGCAAGATTGGCAGGTACAGTAAATATATCGTTCATATACATTTCGACGGGGTCTTGTGTACCTTTTGAGCCTAAAGGAAACGCGGAAGTAGGCGTTGTTGGTGTTAATATTATATCAACTTTTTTAAAAACTTCGTCAAAATCATTCTTGATTAAACTTCTGACTTTTTGTGCTCTTTTATAGTAAGCATCATAATAACCAGAAGAGAGCACATATGTTCCTATCAAAATTCGTCTTTTAACTTCCGTCCCAAAGCCCTCTGATCTGGTTTTCTCATAAAGCTCCAAAATTGAGTCATTTGTATCAAGTTTGGCTCGGTACCCATATCTCACGCCATCATATCTCGCAAGGTTTGATGATGCTTCAGCGGGCGCTAAAACGTAGTATGTCGGCAAAGCAAATTCGGTATGTGGCAATGACACCTCAACTATTTCCGCTCCCATATTCTTTAAAATTTTAATAGCTTCTTCCAATTTCCTAATTGCTTCTGAGTCACCATTTCGGAGACTATACTCTTTAGCAAGTCCTACACGTAATCCCTTTATATCCTTCCCTAACTCCTGCTCATAATCCGGGACATCAATCTTTGCCGAAGTGCTGTCTAGAGGATCAAAACCTGACATAGCTTTTAACATTATTGCACTATCCGTCACGTTCTTAGTAATAGGTCCGGCTTGATCAAAAGAAGACGCAAAGGCTATGATTCCCCATCTTGAACATCTACCATAGGTAGGTTTTAGTCCAACTGTCCCAGTAAAGGATGCAGGTTGACGAATAGATCCTCCAGTATCAGTGCCTGTCGCTCCAGTACACAGGTTGGCAGCTACAGCAGCTGAAGAACCTCCTGAAGAACCCCCTGGTGTTAGAGAATCATGTGAGTCAGTCGATTTCCAAGGGTTAATCACTGGCCCATAGGTTGAAGTTTCATTTGATGAACCCATGGCAAATTCATCCATGTTAAGTTTGCCTAACATTATAGCCTGTTCGTTCCAAAGTTTCTGTGTAACTGTACTTTCATAAGGTGGTATGAAGTTTTCCAAAATATCTGATGCGGCCTGTGTCTTAACATTTTTACAGCAAAACAAATCTTTTATGCCAAGAGGTATTCCACATAGAGATTTTTGGGAGTCAGTGCCTATGATTTTGTCAGCCTTTGAGGCTTGAATTAAAGCTTTGTCAAAAGTTTTTTCAATAAATGCATTCAGTTTAGAGCTCTCTTCTATGTTTTGAATATATGCGTTAGTTAGCTCCGTAGCACTTATTTCTTTTTTATTCAGTAAGTCTCTTGAATCCTTTATGCCAAGTTGTGTGAGTTTCACTTCGTTCATTCCACTATTTTCGGAACGGTGAAGAAATCTTGATTTTTATTTTTCGTATTTTTAAGTATGTCATCGGTATTGTCATAAATTGTAACGCTATCTTTTCTCATGTCCTCTATGTTTGTTTTGCCAAAGTTGAATTCATCGATTCCGTCAATATCAATCTCACCTAGTTTTTTTACAAATTCAACAATTCTGTTAAGGTCCTTTTGAATATCAGCTGACTCGCCTTCATTGATCTTTATTCTAGAGAGTCTTGCGATTTTTAATACGGTTTCAGTATCTATATCCATCGAACCTTACCCTTCTAGCTTCAAAAAATTCTTTCATTATTTGTGAGATCTCCCGTTGGTAAAAACCGCCATAAACTTCAGTATTTTTAACAGCTCTTTCTATGTTTTGACAAGTTGAATGATTTGAACTGAAAGCACCATATTTAGGAGACGGTAGCCCATATATTAACTTTTCAAGCCTTGAATTAACTATAGCGGCTAAACACATCGAACATGGTTCGAGAGTTACATACATAGTACAACCAGATAAATAGAGGTCTTTACGTGACAGGCAGGCTGTTCTTATTGCATTTATTTCTGCGTGAGCTGTGGGGTCGCATAATTCTATTGTTTTATTGCTTTCTATTGCAATTATTTCTCCTGACGCCTCTTTGATTATTGCTCCTACAGGTATTTCATTCCTTTGAGCAGCGTTTTTTGCTTCTTTGATTGCTAATTCCATATTTTCGTCTTTTATCATAACATGTATAAAGATGAGAATTTTTTATATCGATGTATGTTTAATTTGTAATTATGTCAATTAAAAGTGAGATAAGGATATCTAAACGTTTGGCCAAGGCTGGCTTGGCATCAAGAAGAGAGGCTGAAAAATTAATCCTAGACGGAAGGGTAACTTTAAATGGAAAGACTGTAGTCGAGCCTTGGAGAAACTGTACTGAAAAAGACGTTTTAAAATTAGACGGTATAATTGTAAGTCAGTCAATCTCTACAAGCTTACATGTGCTTAATAAACCAAGAGGCTACTTAAGTACTTCAAAAGATGCACTGGGTAGAAAGACCATATTTGAGCTAATTGATGGTAGATTACAACACCTAATGATTATAGGTCGCTTGGATTATAACTCTGAAGGCTTGATGATTTTAACTAATAATGGAGAATTAAAAAGATATCTTGAATTACCAAAAAACAAGTTTGAAAGGGTTTATAAAGTAAAAATAAGGGGTCACTTAACGAATTCAAATTTAATCGAGATAGGTAGAGGTGTGTCATTGGAGGGGTTAAACTACAAACCCATAGTTGCAAGAGTTTTAGAAAGTAAAAAATCATATTCATGGATTGAAATGGTCTTAACCGAGGGTAAAAATAGAGAAATTAGAAAAATATTAGCCAGTTTCAACCTAACTGTAGTGAGACTGATAAGGAATACTTTTGGACCATTTAAATTAGATAATTTACGAGCCGGAGAGTCAAAAAAATTGAAGCTAGAGGATTTCACTGTTTTAAAAAATTTCTGGACCGAAATTGATTGAAATTGGTTTTTTTTTGCTGTAGGGCTTTCAATGCGGATGGTTGGGTGGCTGCAGCCTAAAAGCTGAGGAAAGTCCGGACTCCATGGAAGATGGTGCCAGCTAACAGCTGGCCAAGGTAACTTGAGGGAAAGCGCCACAGAAAATATACCGCCTAATTAATTAGGTAAGGGTGAAAAGGTGAGGTAAGAGCTCACCGCTTTTTTGGTAACAAAGAAGGCATGGCAAGCCCCACCAGGAGCAAGACCTAATAGGGACTCGTGAGCATAGCTTGGTTGTTCCAGACAGAGTCCGGGTTGGTCGCTAGAACTTATTGGTAACAATAGGTCGAGATGAATGGTCACCAAACACAAAGTGTTTACAGGATCCGGCTTACAAATCATCCGCACAAATAAAAAGTTTTCCATTGATTTCCATAAAATTCCATGATATCCCATAAGATGGCAGACGCGATTAAAAAAATGAGGATAATTTCCAAGGAAAATAAGCAGGTTTATACAGGCATCGCGTCTGCACCAAACCAACAACAGCTTGATAATAAGAATACTACGACAGATAGTGAATCAGGCCTCTGGGGAGATTTTAATTGATAAGGCGATTTAGAGGTGAGTCATTACATAAGGTAGATGCTAAAGGTCGTGTCTCAGTCCCTGCCGCCTTTCGCCGTGTTCTTGAAGAGGGTGATCCGGACTTCAGTAGAGGATCTTCCCCAAACTTCGTAATTGTATATGGAGGAGTGAGGGGTAGTTGTTTGGAGGGTTATACTATTAACTCGATTAGCAAAGTTGACAAACTTATTAGTAAACTACCGAGGTTTTCAAAAGACAGAGAAATGCTTGAGCGATTTATAAATACCCAATCTACATATATGCAGCTAGATGAGACAGGAAGAATTGTGCTATCTCACAGACTTAAAGAGAAAATTGGTATTGGGGATGAAGCAATATTTGCAGGTATGGGTGAAAAGTTTCAAATATGGGAACCAAAAAACTATCAAAATGAACTTAACGCCTTGGACTCATCATTTAAGAACTTATCAGAAGATGAAAACCCTTTTTTGAAATTAGATCAATTGCAAGATTAATAGTTTTGGGAGATTGGGAAGATATTGCAAAAACATGAACCGGTTTTACTTAACGATTTTATAAGTTTAGTCGCACCAATTAATGGTTGTTGGATTGATGGCACATTTGGAGCTGGGGGTTATACTAGAGCTTTGCTTCAAAATGGTGCTGGCAAAGTTTTAGCAATCGATAAGGATTCTTCGACAAAAGTGTTCCTCAAGAATATACAAAATGAATATGGAGATATGATAAATTTTTACAATCAAAACTTTGCAGATATGCAGAAAAATAATGATATTACTTGTAGAGATGATATCTGTGGAGTTGTTTTAGATCTTGGTGTTTCATCAATGCATTTAGATAATCCTCTAAGGGGATTTTCATTCAAGGAAAGTGGCCCTCTTGATATGAGAATGGGCAATCAACCTGGTCCAACTGCCTCCGACATAATAAATCTTTGTTCAGAGTCTACTTTAGCTGATTTGATTTTTTTTTATGGGCAAGAAAGAAAAGCAAGAAAAATTGCAAATAAAATTGTTAAAGAAAGAAGTAAAAGGAAAATAAATACTACACTTGAATTAGCAGAGATTATAAGAGCTATAGTCCCAAAAAACTTTAAAAAGGATCCTGCCACAAAAACTTTCCAAGCAATTAGAATTGCTGTGAACAATGAATTAAAGGATTTATCAAAAGCTTTGGTCTTCGCCGAAAAAATATTAAGAAAGGGAGGAATTATAGCTGTGGTGACTTTTCATAGCCTTGAGGATAAGATCGTAAAAGATTTTGGCAAAATAATGTCAGGAAAAGATTCTTCGACAAACAGGTATAGTCCACCAACCTCTAAAACTTCTCCATCCCTTTTACCTGTAAATAAAAAGCCGGTGGTTGCTACTATTGAAGAACTCGATAGAAATAAAAGAGCAAGATCTGCAAAACTTAGAGTTTATAAAAAAGTATCAGATAGCCCATCAAGATTTTTTGCAACAATGGAATTTCCACAGATCGAGTTGGGTATATGAAATGTTGAGGTTTCTTCTCATTGGAACTCTCATAGGAAGTACTTTTGCCCTGGGTCTGTGGGCGTATAAAATAAACTATGACAGTCGAGCTGCTTATCAGAGAGTAAAAGAGCTTGAAAAGTCTATCCTCTCGGCAAATAAACATTTCAAAATCTTGAATGCAGAATGGGCTCATTTAAATCGTCCCGATCGTTTAAGAAAACTGACTGAGTATTATTTCTCTGAGTTAAGATTAACTCCAATCAACCCAGATGATTTCATTTCGTTTTCTGATATATATCGGGGTCAATCCAGTGAAAATGAATCAACGGCATTAGTAGATAAAAGGCTTACTGGAATTACGCATGAAGAGTAGTAACAAAGTAAAACTTTTTACAGAGCATCCCAGAACTCGATCAAGGCTAATACTATTTAGTTTGATGGTATTAGCAGGTTTTTCTTTGATCAGCGGGAAGATAGCATTTCTGGCGTCGAAGGAAAATAAAAAAAATATCAGTTATACAGAGAGGGAAGAAATATATTCCAGATTAAATATTTCAGACAGGAATGGAAATATTTTAGCAACCAGCCTTGAGGGAGCTTCTGTCTATATCCGCCCAGATGAAATCCAGAAAAAGTCACTTGTTACTCAACGATTAAAAGGTATATTTCCTGATTTGAATGAAGCTGAATTATTAAATAAATTAAATGATGGTCGAAAGTTTTTTTGGTTGAAAAGTATAGTTTCACCAAGGCAAGAAAAAGCGCTTTTTGATCTCGGTCAACCAGGGATTTATTTTGGTAAAAGAGAGTATCGTTTCTATCCCTATGGAGCGTTAGCGTCTCACGTAATTGGCTACACCAAAGTAAATGAGTTTGATGTCAACTATGCTGAAATCTCAGGAATTTCTGGTGTTGAGAGAGCTTTTGAAAATAAATTAGCGATAAAAAACTCATCTAAAGTAAAGAATCATTCCATTCATTTATCTATAGATCTTCCAGTCCAAGCAGAAGTTGAAAATGTTTTGAAAGAATGGCAAAAAAGAATGGGAGCCAAAGCCGGAGGCGTTGTTATGATGAATATACATAATGGTGAAATTGTCGCTTTAGCTTCCTCACCAGACTTCAATGCTAATAAAGAAAGAGGAGTTATTGGAAAAGATAGGGATTCTAGTATTTATTTTAATAGAGTTGTTCAAGGGGTCTATGAGATGGGATCAACTTTTAAAATATTCTCAGTTGCTCAGGGTTTGGAAAAAGATCTATTCACTCTAGATTCCCTAATTGATACGAGAGCATTTAAAATAAACTCTAGAAAAATTGAAGATAAGTATAAATTTAATAGTGAGAGTTCTATCTATGAGATAATTGTGAGATCATCAAATGTAGGATCTGCGAGGCTCGCTTTAATGGTTGGAGAAAAAGGATTGAAAGAAATTTTCTCTAAACTAGGGCTTTTGGAGCCTGTGCGCCTGGAATTAAGAGAAGCAAATACAACACGGCCTATTTTGCCAAAAAATTGGCATGACATAACCTTGGCAACTGTATCCTATGGATACGGTATGTCGGTTTCCTTACTACATTTAGCCAAAGCCTATGCAATCTTGGGGAATGGAGGTTTCAATATAGAGCCTACTATTCTGAAAAAAAACCATAATAGCCAATCTGGATCTAGAGTTTTAAAGAAAACGACTTCTGATGAAATGCTAAAATTATTAGAAGCAGTAGTTACCGACCAAAGAGGAACTGCAAGGATTTTGAGAAGCAAATATTATCGAATTGGTGGAAAAACAGGCACAGCAGAAAAAATTTCTTTAGAAAAAAAAGGCTATCAAAAAGACAAGGTAGTTGCAAATTTTGTTGGCCTATTTCCGCTCCAAGAGCCAAGGTTTGTTATTGCAGCTTTTTTAGATGAACCAGAGAATAATCTTCTACAAGAGCCATGTAGATATGCAAGTTGCACTGTCGTACCTATGGTTAAAAAATTAATTGAGAGAACTGGCCCCTTAATGAATGTGACCCCTGATAACCAAGCATTGATGTTTTAGAGAGGTTTGTGATGTTTAGAAGTATCGAATTATGACTAAACTCTCAGAACTCAACATCAATGAGATTGAGCGAAATGGGCAATGGAACGAGAAGGATCCTGAAATCACGGGTATTGAAACAAATTCAACTAGGGTTGAAAAAGGAAATATTTTCTTTGCAAAGGCAGGTGACACAAAAAATAGCCACGGAGTGCTTTTTTGCGATCATGCTATTGAGAGAGGTGCCAGCCTTGTTATTACCGACCCTGAAGGATTAAAATTTGCATTAGATAAAGACTTAAAACTAACTATACCCGTTCTATTGGTCCGAAACCTCGAAGCTACTTTTGATTACCTTTGTCAAATATTTTATCCGAATAAACCAAAATTTGTTATGGGGGTTACAGGAACAAATGGAAAAACATCAGTAGTGCATTTTAGCCAACAGCTTATTGAAAAAAAAAACAACTCATGTGTTACTGTAGGCACTTTGGGAGTTGGCGGGGTTTTAAATTTTAGAACGGGTAATACTACACCCGATCAATCTTTTATCGCTAGAATTTTGCAAATGGCTAAGTTAAAGGGCGCCGATTATGCTCTTTTAGAGGTGTCATCACATTCCATAGTGCAACAACGTATAAAAAATTTAGAGTTTAATGTTTTCTGCTTTACTAATTTATCTCAAGATCACTTGGATTATCATATAGATATGGAAACATATTTTCATGCAAAGTTAAGCATTCTTGATATGTTGAGGTTGGATACAAACATAATTGTAAATATTGACGATGAATATGGAAAATTATTTTTAGCTAAAGCAAAAGATAAGGGTTTTAAAACTGAAACAATTGGCTTTAGTGATACAGCGGACGTCAAGCTAAGGGTCACCCGAGGTACACCAGATATCCAATTTATAGAAATTATCAGAGGTAAAGTGATTTATGTATTTCAAACACATTTAATCGGTGCATTTCAGGCAATAAATATTGGAATGGCGTTGCTTACTTGTGAAAAATTTGGGTTTGAGCTTGAAGATATGGTGAATTCTTGTAACTCCCTGAAACCCGTTCCGGGTAGATTAGAATTTGTTGGGAAAACAAAAAAAGGAGCTCTAGTTTATGTAGATTTTGCCCATACTCCTGATGCTTTGAAGCATCTTTTGGAAACACTTAGAGAGTTAACAAAGGGTGAGTTGGTGCTGGTATTTGGTGCAGGTGGAGAAAGAGATAAAGATAAAAGAAAGCCCATGGGTGCTATTGCATATAAATATTGTGATTTAATTTATGTGACAGATGATAATCCTCGTTATGAAGATGCTAAATCTATAAGAAAGCAAATTATTGAGAGCTGCCCAATTGCCATTGAAATTGAAGATCGAGCAGAAGCAATAACAACAGCAATTCAATTGGCGCGACTGGATGATGTAGTCATAATTGCAGGTAAAGGTCATGAGCAGGTACAAATAGTAAGAGATAATTATTTTCCGTTTAGTGATTTTGAGCAAGCCAGTGTAGCAATAGAATTAATGGAGTAGATTTCAATTGACTGAGTTTTTATGGAATAAATTTACAGCAGAGGCTGCTACCTTAGGTAAATGTGAATCATTCTGGGAAGCTAAGGGTATATCGTTTGATACCAGAAAAATTAATAAAGGAGATCTATTTATAGCGTTGCCAGGGAAAAGAGATGGTCATGATTTTGTTAAAGCAGCGTTTGATAATGGTGCAGCAGCTGCCATGGTCAGTAAAATACCAAAAGGTTTGAATGATAATGATAAGTTACTCGTTGTTGATGATGTTATGAAGGCGTTAGTCAGAATGGCAAAGAGTGCTAGAAATCAATCTAAGGCCATTTTCATTGGTATTACTGGAACATCTGGCAAAACTTCTACAAAGGATATGGGAGGCATGGTTTTTAACAGGTTTGGAAAGACACATTTTTCAGAGAAAAGTTATAATAATATTCTAGGTTGTTCATTAACATTAGCCACTATACCAATAGACACTGAATACGTTTTAGTGGAAATCGGTACCAATAGTCTAGGTGAGATTGCCGAATTGTCCCATATAGTCCAGCCTGATCACGTTATAATAACTGATGTATCAATTGGGCATATTGAAGGTCTAAAGTCTTTAGATAATATAGTTGAGGAGAAAGCGTCCATTTGTTCTGGACAGCCACAAAGGGGTTTGGCAATTATACCAAGCGGCATTGAAAAATTCAGCCAGCTTAAAGCAAAAGTTAGAGATTTTGGTCCCAATGTAATTTCATTCGGGGATGACGAAAGCAGTGATGTGAGGATCAGCACTATAGAAGTGTTAGGGAACGCCATAGCCTCGACAGTTATAGATCAAAAACAGAATTTATGGAATGTAAAGCTTAAAACTGCTGGAAAGCATTATATGAAAAATGCAGCTGCGTTATTGACACTTGTATCCTCACTTAACTTAGATTTATCTAAAGCGATTTTAGCCTTGCAAAGTTGGTCTCCTTTGGCGGGGCGAGGCCAAGTTTTAGAAGTTAAACTTAAAGCAAGTAATTTTAACGAGGCTATACACCTTATAGATGAGAGCTATAATGCAAATCCTAGTTCAGTAAAATCCTCTCTAGAAACACTAGCCTCTATTTTCACAAACAAAAAGGGCAAAGGTGAGTACTACAGGAGGATAGCTGTATTAGGAGACATGCTAGAACTTGGATTTTCTGAGATACAAGAACATGTAAACATATCCAAATTTGCAAGATTGGATAAAATCGATAAAGTTTATTGTGTAGGCTCTAGAATGAAAAAACTTTTCGATGTGTTGCCATACTCGAAGCGAGGATTTTGGACTGAGACTGCAGAAGAAATGCAGCATGTTTTAGTTAATAAACTTAAAAACGGCGATATAATAATGATTAAAGGCTCTTTCTCAATGGGAATGAAAACTATAGTTAACAAATTGAAAAACATATAACAGTTTAGAGTTTCAGGGATGTTATACTTTTTAAGTTTTTTATCAGATGGTGGTGATGTCTTTAATCTATTCCGCTATATAACTTTTCGTGCTGGGGGTGCGTTTTTTACTGCACTCATAATATTTTTTACGTTTGGTAAATACAGTATAAATTTTTTAAAAAAATTGCAAAAGGAGGGACAGCCAATAAGAGAGGATGGTCCTAAGGAACATATTATCAAAAAAGCCGGTACTCCCACAATGGGAGGAGTGATTATACTACTAGCGGTGACAGTCTCTACTCTTTTGTGGGCCCGCTTAGATAATCATTATGTTTGGATTATCCTTTTTGTGACTTTTTCTTTCGGCTTTATTGGATTAATTGATGATTATATCAAGGTTGTTAAACGAAGTTATGGGGGTCTTTCAGGCCGCCTGAGATTACTATTTGGATTTCTGATAGCCTTCATTGCTGTTTACTTCATTCAAATTCAACACTTTGATGATTTGAGTAGGTCTCTTGCTTTACCAATTTTCAAAGACTATTTAGTATCTTTGGGAGTGTTTTTTTTCCCTTTTGCTATGCTTGTAATTGTTGGTTCTGCTAATGCTGTTAATTTAACAGATGGATTGGATGGATTGGCCATAATGCCAGTTATAATCGCGGGAGCATCGTTAGGTATTATAGCTTATATTGTTGGCAGAGCAGATTATTCTTCATACCTTGATGTTCATTATATTAAAGGTAGCGGTGAAATCCTTATATTTTCTGCGGCCCTAATAGGTAGTGGTTTGGGTTTTTTGTGGTACAACGCCCCTCCTGCTGCAGTTTTCATGGGAGACACTGGATCATTATCTCTCGGTTCAGCACTTGGTTGTATAGCGGTATCAATTAAACATGAGCTTGTATTATTGATTGTTGGAGGGTTATTCGTGATTGAGACACTTTCTGTGATTATTCAAGTATTATTTTTTAAGATCACCGGAAAAAGAGTTTTTCTTATGGCACCGATACATCATCACTTTGAAAAGCTAGGTTGGTCGGAGTCCCAAATAGTTATAAGGTTCTGGATTATAGCAGTCATTCTAGCTGCTCTTGGAATGGCAACGCTTAAGCTTAGATAAAATGATAAATTTAAAAAACCTAAGAAGTAAAAAAGTGGGAGTTCTAGGCCTTGAAAAGACTGGCCTGTCTGTTATCAAGGCAGTTCAGAAAGCAGGTGGATTATTAATTTGTTGGGATGATGATAAACACAAGCGAGATAACCTAACGGTTGATGGAATCACTGTTAGAGATCTTAACGACAAAAACATAATTAGGGAGTTGGATTTACTTGTTGTGAGCCCGGGTGTTCCTCACCTATACCCAGAGGCACATCCAATAGTTACGATGGCGTATGAATTAAATATAAGAGTAGATAATGATATTGGACTATTTTTTTCAAACCATGTTCAGGAAGAATATGAAGCTTTCGGTGATCCTCCAAAGATTATTGCTATAACTGGGTCAAATGGTAAATCTACGGCAACAGCGTTGACTAATCACGTACTTTCAAAATTTTTTAGTGATGTAGAAATGGGTGGTAATATAGGTAAACCTGTTTTAGAACTAAGCCCACTTAAAGAAGGCTCTATCAGGATCCTTGAACTCTCTTCTTATCAAATTGAATTAGCAAAATGTTTGGCACCAAATTTCGCTGCGTTCATTAATTTCTCCTCAGATCATCTTCAAAGACATGGAGGGCTTGGTGGCTATTTTTATGCTAAAGCACGACTATTTCTAGAAAACTTAACAGATGTGTCGGTCATTAATATTGATACTGCAGAGGGTTTGTTTTTGTTTCAGAGGCTTAACACAGTAGAGAATAAAATGATAGCGATCAGCAGTAAACTTAATGTAAAAAATTATTTATGGGCTGTAGGTCTAAAAGGATCTTTTATTACGGAATGGAAAAAGGGTCGGCAGGTCTACTCCTTTGATTTGAGAAATTTAGGGGGTAGCTTTTTAAGATTGTGGGAAAGCGTTTTAACTGTTTATGCAGTAGCAAGATCATTCGGTATGGCCCCTAAAAGCATACTAACCAAGTGCAGTGGATTTGTACCGCTTGCGCATAGGAGTCAATGGGTAGACGAAATTAAAGGCGTAGCATTTATTAACGATAGTAAAGCGACAAATGTTGATGCAACTATACATGCGCTAAAAACTTTTAAGAATGTCCATTTGATTTTAGGAGGGCGTGCTAAAGAAGATAATTTTTTTCAACTGCAAGATAGCATGAAAAATATTTCAAGGATATACCTTATAGGAGAGGCA
>CACAAX010000007.1 GCA_902530595.1 uncultured Alphaproteobacteria bacterium | reverse complement strand
AGAACATAAGAGTCATTAACAAAACCTACTCTAGCAGCTCCAATTGGACCAAGAAAAGGAGCTCCTGAAAGTGTTAAGGCAGCAGAGGCTGCTATCATTGCGACTATATCGGGGTCGTTCTCCAGGTCATGACTGAGAACGGTACATGTCACTTGTACTTCGTTTTTAAACCCCTCGACAAATAACGGTCGTATCGGCCTATCGATCAAACGACTGGTCAAAGTTTCTTTTTCTGTCGGTCTAGCTTCTCTTTTGAAAAACCCTCCAGGAATTTTCCCCGCAGCATAATACTTTTCTTGATAATTAACGGTTAAGGGAAAGAAATCTTGGTCAGCCTTTGACTCCTTTGAGTATACAACGGCAGCCATAACTACTGTTTCACCATATGTTGCTATTACGGTCGAGTCTGCTTGTCTAGCGATCTTGCCAGTTTCTAGTGTTAACTTATCGTGTCCCCACTCAATAGTTTTTTTTATTTCATTAAACATATCTTGCCTTTGTTTTGGTAAATTTTACGGACAAAAAACGGGATGTTTTATCTTCTAATTTCTAGTCTTTTAATTAGTTCCTTGTAGCGATTCTCGTCTTTCTCTCGCACATAGTCCAAAAGTTTGCGTCTTAAAGAAACCATTTTCAAAAGGCCTCTTCTAGAATGATTATCTTTTTTATGAGTTTTAAAATGCTCTGTTAAATTGACAATTCTCTTGGTCAATATAGCTACCTGAACTTCAGGTGAGCCAGTATCTCCCTCTTTTGTTGCGTAGTCTTTAATTAAAGTTTTTTTATCTTCTTGCGTAATCGACATCGTTATTCTCCATTTGTCTATCCTACCAGGATGTCGTCCAGTTAGGTTTAGTTGTTTGGATAGTTATTAGTGTGATTTTACAAAAAAATAAAGAAAAAAATAAATAATACTGAATTACCTGTGAAAATTTTTTTTGTAATGATTAAGTGTTAAGTTTTCTTCTTACTTTCAAAAATGATCCATCCTTGAAAAGAATGGCTGCAACCCTTCCTTTATATTTTGCGATGAGCTCTTCTCCTTCGATTAGACTGACGGTCGTTGGACATTCTATTGGATGACCATTTTCCAGCTGTTTTAAATCATCCATAGGACATTCAAAAATTTTTAGGTTTGGGATGCCTATCTCGATGGCCTTTAAATTTGACTCTAAACTCTCTATAGAAAAATCTAATAATTTGGACAGATGACATGCCTCTGTAACTTTAAAAGGACCATACTCTAGGCGACTCAAGTTGCTTACGTATCCGAAACACCCAATGAAATCACCTATATCTCTTGCAATGGATCTTACATACCCACCCTTGCTACATTCAAAGTGAACAATGGCTTTACCACTTTCATCGTAAGATTGTAATGAAAGCTCATATACCTTTATACTTCTTGCAGAAAGCTGGAAATTCTCGTTGGCTTTAAAACGTTTGTAAGCTCTTTTTCCCTCAACTTTTACGGCTGAGACTTTAGGGGGGATTTGAAAGATGACCTTTGAATAATAGTTAAGTGCATCCAATATTTCATTTTTTCTTGGAACGTAGAATGAGGCTTTGAGAGCGTTTCCTGAAGCGTCATCTGTGTCAGTTTTAACACCATACAAAAAAGTAGCTTCATACTTTTTTTTTGATTTAAGAAGATATGGAATGGCCTTAGTGGCTTCACCTAATGCTAATGGTATCAATCCCGTAGCGTCGGGATCCAGAGTTCCAGCATGACCAATCTTTGTTGGGTTCATTTTTCTTTTTAAAACTCTAACGACGTCGGCAGATGTAATGCCAGCCGGTTTATTCACTAAGAGCCATCCGTTGAATATATTCTTGTTCACTGCCTACCTAATCTTTTTCAAGAGCTCTAAAAATTTTGTTAGTTTTTTCTATTTGTTCAAAAAGTGTGTCTTCTTTAAACCTTAAATCTGGTAAATATTTCAAAGATACCTCTTTCCCAAGAGCGTGCCTGATGGCATTTTTATTTTTGCCAAGAAAAGCAGTTAGGTCATGAGCGTTTATATCATCCAAGGGAAGAACGTATACTGTTGCTATTTTGAGGTCTGCTGAGCAACGTACCTCAGTAACCGATGCTGAATAAATCTTCCTATCTTGATCGTAAAAGTTAGAGTCAATTAATATTTTTGCAATGTTTCTTTTAATTAATTCGGAAACCCTCAGTTGTCTTTGTGAAGCCTCATCTCCAAACCTACCTTTATTTTTTCTTTTTTGCATATTAGCTTCATCCAGTATAACGATTGGTCTATACTAACTACTAAAATTAAATTGAAGATTATTCAATTATTTGTTGAGGAAAAATATGAAAAATCGTTTCAAGGTAAGTGTTTTAGGAGCTTCAGGTCGAATGGGATCTAAAATAATAAAAAAAATTACTGAATCTTCCACCATAGACCTACACTTTGGTGTGGAGCATAAAGGGCATGGTTGGATAGGACAAGATTGTGGAGAAAAACTTCTAGGTAAACCTAATAATATTTTGATAACGGATGATTTAAAATTGGCTTTAGAGGGTGCGGAAGCTGTTATCGATTTTAGCACGCCAGATACCTCATTGGAGTGTGTCAAGCTTTGCGCACAGACCGATACTGCTCATGTAATTGGTACAACTGGCTTTGACCTAGGACAAGAAAATCAACTCAGTGAGTATGCAGAGAGAGTAGTGATTGTTAAGGCAGGAAATATGAGCTTAGGAATAAATGTATTAACCAGTTTAGTCGAGAAGATTTCATCGTCTCTAGACCTAGACTTTGATATAGAAATTTTGGAAATGCATCATCGAGATAAGGTTGATGCACCTTCTGGAACTGCTTTAATGCTAGGTGAAGCGGCAGCTAGAGGCAAAGGAAAAGGCCTGCCAGAATTGAGAGTAGGGTTGCGTGATGGAATATCAGATGGTAGAGAAAAAGGCTCAATAGGTTTTGCTTCCCTTAGGGGTGGTGGCGTAGTTGGTGAACACGAAGTTTCTTTTACATCTGACTCGGAACGAATATCTATTAAACATGAAGCATTCTCCAGAGATATATTTGTAAACGGAGCAATAAAAGCAGCCTTGTGGTCTAAAGAAAAGGCCCCGGGTCTCTATGACATGTTAAATGTTTTAAATTTGAGGTAGTTAAATACATGAAACCCAATCTTAAAACTTTAGTTTTTTTTCTGATATTTAGCTTGCCGTCAGTTGTATTGGGCAACACGTTTACTAATTGTGGAGGGGATTTTAGTGTTTTTTTAAAAGAAACAGAAAGGTATGCAACTGGTATCGGTATAAGTACTGAAGTAGTAAAAAAAACCATTAGACGAGCAGAATTTAACCCGGCCATTATTAAACTTGATAGAAAACAAAGAAGTTTCAAATTGAGCTTCCTTGATTTCTCCAAAAGAGCAATAAATGATTACAGATTGGTAAACGGGAAAAAACAATTCAAAAAATATCAAACTGTTTTTAATAAAGCCTTAGCTATATATGGAGTGCCAAGAGAAGTGATTACGGCTTTTTGGGCTATGGAGACTGATTTTGGAGCCGTTCAAGGAAATTTTAATACTCTTAATTCCTTAGCTTCCCTGGCATTTGATTGTAGACGACCCGAGCTCTTTCAGCCTGAATTCATTGCAGCAATGCAATTGATTGAGCGTGGCGATATTGATTACGATACAACAGGAGCTTGGGCAGGAGAAATAGGGCAAGTTCAGATGTTACCGCAGGATATCTTGGAATTTGGTATTGACGGTAACAAGGACGGCCAGATTTCTTTAAAGGAAACGCCTGAAGATGCCATTTTAACAGCAGCCAACTTGATAAACCATATGGGTTGGGAAAAGGGGGAGGCTTGGTTAGAAGAAGTGATATTACCGAAAGACTTTTATTGGGAATTAGCGGGATTTGGAAGGGGAAGAGCTCTTAAAGATTGGGAAAACTTAGGCCTAAAATTAAGAGGAGAAAAATTGAAAATAGATAAAAACCTTTATTCAACGCTCTTATTGCCCCAAGGAAAGAATGGTCCAGCATTTCTGGCATTTAAAAATTTTGAAGTTTATTTGAAATGGAACGATAGCTTCATCTATACCGTTACAGCTGCTCACTTAGCTAAAAGACTTGGTGGAGCAAAAAAATATAAGCATAACAACCCATCTGATATTTTAGAGATTGAAGCAATGATAAAATTACAAAATGTTCTAAGATCTAAAGGGTATGATGTCGGAAAAGTAGACGGAATATTAGGTGCAAAGACTAGACAGGCTGTTAGGTCGGTTCAATTAGAATTTGGACTTTCTGCAGACAGTTGGCCAACAAAAGAGCTCCTAAGAAAGCTTCTAATAAATTAGCTAAATGTTTTGAATAAAATATTTGAACCCAGTATCCACAACTTTTTCCAAAGCATTTTTTTTGTTCATAATTACAGAGCGATGATTTTTCTCAAGGTGTTCTGTTTTTTTCATCGTTGCGGCACATCGGTAAATATGGCATATTTTATGGGCCCAAATTTTATATTCCGGCATGTACGTAAAACGTTGGAATATCCCTTCTTTTTTGAGAACTTTAATGCCCCAACCGGTTTCCTCTATTACCTCTCGATAAAGAGCACGAATGAGGGACTCATTCTCATTCGAGCCCCCTCCAGGTAATTGAAGCTCTATATCATTCTCTTTAGTTATTTGCTCTGTTAAAATTAAGTCATTCTTTCGCAAAATAATACCATAGGCACCAACTCTTCTCTGGTATTTAATTTTGTAATTAACTCTTTCACCAAACAGCTTCAATGCTTACTACCGAATTGTTGTTGTTTTCGCATTTAATATTAAATAAACATCAATAAACGCCAAATAAAAACGAAGTATATGAAAAATAATTTTTTAGACTCAATTTTACCCTTTCAGATTGATGATAAAAATCTAAGAGGTCGCTTTGCACGCATAGAGAGGTTAGCTTCTGATATAATAAAACATCATCGCTTCCCTGATAAAGTTTGCAAACTTCTATTTGAAGCACTACTACTTACTATTTTAATAGGAGAGATGATTAAAATAAGATGGAGACTTTCATTACAGATAAGAGGTAATGAGAGTATCAAGTTGTTGGCAACAGATTACTATGCCCCAAAGGATCAGGGAAAGCCTGCAAATATAAGAGCATATGCAGATTATGATAAGGAAGCTACGCATTTAAATCTCGATACAGGATTATTCGCAATTACTATTGATCAAGGGAAAAACATGGAGCCATATCAGGGCATAACCCCAATTATTGAGGGCAGCCTTAGAAAATCAGCCGAAAATTATTTTTTTCAGTCAGAACAAATTAAAACTTTTTTCGACTTAAATATAACTAAGAAGCACAGTGAAAAAAGTGGAAGAAATTGGATTGCCTCAGGGTTTATGTTGCAAGCATTGCCAGACGAGCATGATAAAAAATATATTGATGACAAAAGCTGGAATATTTTAAAGGAAAGAATAACTGAACAAACAAAAGACTCAATGAGTGAAGAGTTCGATCAATACCGATTTTTGGATAATATTTTTCAAAACAGTGCGTTAACAGTATTTAAAGAGACAAAAGTAAAATTTGGATGCTCTTGCAAACGAAAAACACTACTCCATACTTTATCTAAATATCCAAAAGCGCAGTTAGAAGATATGTGTGATAAGAAGGAAAAAATTTCTGCTAACTGTCAATTCTGTGGACGAAAATTCCAGTTTTCACTAAAACAAATTTCTGATTATTATGAAAGTTGATTTTTCAAAAAAAGAAGAATTAATAGAAAAAATAAGAGGTGTTATCAATCCTACTGACTATCATAATGATTTTACGAGAAAAGCGGATACCACTTTTGATGTACATCTTAAGCAAAACAGGACAAATATAAATTTACACCCCGCTTCAGTCCTTCTTCCTTTACAATTTGAAAATTCTATGTGGCAAGTTATTCTCACTCGCCGTTCAACGAATATGAAAAAGCATTCGGGACAAATTTCTCTTCCGGGAGGCAAGTTTGATGATAAAGATAAAAGTCTTGACGTTACAGCGATAAGAGAAGCTTTTGAAGAAATCGGTTTAAGCTCGCCAAATGTATCTCTAATAGGTTCTTTACCATCACATGAAACAGTTACTGGTTTCAGGATATTTCCGTTTATTGGAATTGTAAGTGGATATGAAATTCAAATAAATAGCTCAGAGGAGGTCTCCGAAGTATTTAAAGTACCACTTGAGTTTTTATTGGATAGTAAAAGGTATTCGGAGCATTCTTTTACTTGGAATGGAGATTCAAGATCATTTTTGGCGGTTCCTTATGGGCCGTATTATATTTGGGGTGCGACAGCAAGAATTCTTTATAATTTCTCAAAAATTTTCTCAAGTTAGAGATATAATATGAAAAGAGTGAATGTAGAAAAGGTTTTCGGTTCAGAGCTAAAGGAACTTATGCATCTACTGAGTTCATCAGGAAAGGAATGCTATATTGTTGGAGGAGCAGTTAGGGATTTATTACTTGGGCATAGAAAATTTAAAGATATAGACCTAACTACTTCTTTGAGCGTTGAGCAACTAAAACAAATTTTTGATCAAAACCAAATAAGGTTTGATGACAGAGCACTAAAGTACGGTTGCTTGACAGTTAGAAATAAAAAAAGAAACTTCCAAATAACATCTTTTAGGAAAGACATCCGAACTTTCGGTAGGGCGGCTGATATTGAGTTTGTTGAAAATATTGAAGAGGATGCAAAACGACGTGACTTTACTATTAACGCTATTTATTGTTCCTATAGTGGGCAAATAATCGATCCATTAGGAAATTTAGAAGATTTAAATAAAATAAAGTTAGACTTTATAGGTGATCCTGAGTTTAGAATAAAAGAAGATTATTTAAGGATATTAAGATTCTTTCGGTTTGTTGCAGTCTTAGACTTAAAAGGTGAAAATGTTGTTTCAAACAATTTACCGATTATCAAGAAGCATATAAATGGAATAAGTGACCTGAGTTATGAAAGGGTGGCTTCAGAGATTAGAAAAATACTTCTTGCTAGGTCTCCATTTTTTTCTTTGAAGCTCATGAATAAAGTGGACCTTTATAAAAAATTGTTTGGAAATTACTCTCAATCCGCACTCCTTAAATTAGAAAAATTGGAGAAAAGGTTTAATTTGACACCATCTTTGGTAAGGAGATTATTAGCTCTCGAGATGAAAACCTTTATCCCTCTTATGATAAAAAAAGAAAAAAAATATTTCAATCAATTAAATAATCTATTGGGTCTGGACCATAATCTTGATTATTTGGGGTACAAATTGGGTGAAAAAGCCAGCAGAGATTTTCTCATAATAAGAGAAGTTAAAGAAGGATTTATCATAACGACCAAAGATATAGAGAAAATAAAAAAAGCATCTAGAAAAATTTTTCCGATAAAATTTTCAGATGTTCATCCTTTGACGAAAAACTTAAATACAACTAAAGAAAAAGTAGATCTAATGGAAACATTTTGGATAGGTTCTGGGTTCAAAGCATCCAAGGAAAAGTTACTAAGTTTGCTGAGCTAAACCCACTCTGCTGTCGGAGGTAAGCTCATTAATACCGCATCTATATTGTGTCCTGTCTGTAAGCCAAACTTTGTGCCTCTGTCGTAAACTAAGTTAAATTCAGCGTAAAGGCCCCTCTTTTGTTCTTGAATTTTCTTATCCTGTGGTGTCCAGTCTTTCAAATAGTGTTTTTTTACTATTGGTATATAAGCTTCAAGAAATGCTTCTCCAACATCTCTAGTGAAAGAAAAATCCTTTTCCCAGTCACCAGTGCAGAGATCATCAAAAAATATTCCGCCTACTCCTCTTGCAACTTTTCTATGTGGTATGAAAAAATATTCATCAGCCCATTCCTTAAATTTTTTGTAGTAACTTTGATTATACTTATCACATTTCTTTTTCAGAGTTTGATGAAAGAAATTTGTGTCATCGTCATTTTCGATTGAAGGATTCAAGTCGGTACCTCCTCCAAACCACCACGCATGAGGTGTCCAAAACATTCTTGTATTAAGGTGTATGGCAGGTGTATGAGGATTTCGCATATGCGCTACGAGGCTGATTCCTGAGGCCCAAAATCTGGGGTCATCTTTGAGCTCGGGGATAGCTTTTCTAGCTGTTATACTCTTTTGTGCTTCTGGTGCAAGGTTTCCATATACTGCAGAAACATTTACGCCTACTTTCTCAAATATTCTACCACCCTTAAGCGTTGCCATGACGCCCCCACCGCCATCTTCTTTGTCGTCTGTTTCTCTTATTGTACTCTTTCTCTCAAATTTTTTTGCTGCCACATCACTCTTGGGAGACAATTTTAAGTGATCTTCTTCTAATATTTCAAACTCTTTGCAAATTTTATCTCTTAAATTTTTGAACCAATTTTCTGCCTGATCTTTTTGTTGCTGACCTATCATCATATTCCCAAATTTTTTAATCTTTAAAAGACAATGCTATTAATAAGATAGCATACGAAGTACTTTTAGATAAATGAAAATAAGATTAGATCAACATATTATGGAATTGGGTCTGGCAGGGTCAAGAAATAGGGCCCAGGAGCTGATAAAGGAAGGATTTGTTTTACTAAATGGAAAAATATGTAACAAACCTGCAAAAGAAATAACAACAGGATCAAGTGTTTCTATAGTTGAACAACAGCAGTGGGTAAGTCGAGCAGGAAAAAAATTGTTTGAAGCTCTAAAAAGTTTTGAGGTGAAGGTTGATGGGAAAACGGCCTTGGATGTAGGCTCGTCCACGGGAGGCTTTACACAAGTTCTGCTTTATGAGGGAGCAGAAAAAATTACATCAGTTGACGTTGGAACAGATCAGCTTCATTCAAGTCTAAGAAGTGATGCACGGATTTCTTTATTAGAGCAAACGGATATAAGAGACATTTCATCAAGACTAAAAGATTCCTTTGACCTAGTTGTTGTAGATGTTGCCTTTATTTCATTATCAAAAATTATTAAAGATATAGAATCTGTTGCAAGAAAAGAGGGGGATATTATTTTATTATATAAACCTCAATTCGAAGTTGGAAAACAGAATATTTCAAAAATTGGCGTAGTGAAAAAGGAGACAGATACTCAGAAAATACTCGGTCATTTCCTTAAATCCTTGGAAAAGAGTAGTTTATATTTTGTAAAGTGCAGAAAAGCGTATATCACTGGAAAAAAAGGCAATCAGGAAATTTTCGTACATTTAAAAAAGTGCTGATTGCTATAATATGGTGCCAGAATTGGGCCCAATTTGGCCCCTATGTAGTAAAAAATGATCCAAAATAATACAAGCTACCATAGCTTCTCCTACTGGCACTGCTCTTATTCCTACACACGGGTCATGTCTTCCTCTTGTCGAAACCGTGGTTGAAGATCCAGCTTTAGTAATAGACTTTCTCTCGCTTAAAATTGATGAAGTCGGCTTGACAGCAAATCTTGTAACAATATCCTGACCCGAAGTTATACCACCCAAAATACCTCCCGCATTATTGGATGTAAAAGAGATTTTATCGTCCTCCAAAAAGATTTCATCAGCATTCTCTATTCCTTCGATCTCAGCAGCTTGCATACCAATGCCTATTTCAACACCTTTCACAGCATTTATGGACATCAGACCACTTGCTAGATCTGAATCCATCTTTGCGTATAAGGGCGCTCCTAGCCCTGCGGGTACGCCCTTAGCAATGATTTCAATCATTGCACCAACAGAATTACCACTTTTACGAAGTTCTTTTATATATTTCTCCCAATTTGGAACCATAGTTTTGTCAGGACACCAAAAGTCATTTTCTTGAATTGTAGTTTCAGAAAAATTTTCTCTATCAATTTCCAATTTTCCAATTCGGATCAGATAGCCTGTTATCTCTATGTCTGGAGCGATATCTGCTAGTATCTTTCTAGCTATTCCTCCAGCCGCTACTCTGGATGCTGTTTCTCTTGCTGAAGATCTTCCACCTCCTCTATAGTCTCTTATTCCATATTTGAGGTGATATGTAAGGTCTGCGTGACCTGGTCTAAATGTATTGGCAATTTCACTATAGTCCTTTGATCTTTGATCTTGATTTTCAATGAATAGTTGAATAGGAGTGCCTGTGGTTACGCCTTCAAATGTTCCTGAGAGTATCTTAACCTTATCTAATTCTTTTCTTTGGGTCGTATATTTGCTTTGGCCCGGCCTTCTTCTGTCTAACCAAGGTTGTATATCGGCTTCACTAAGTTCTACGCCGGGCGGGCACCCATCAATTGTTGCTCCAATTGCACTCCCATGGCTTTCCCCCCAAGTAGTTACTTTAAACAAGTGGCCAAATGAATTAATCGACATTTCCAACAATCTTTCTATTTAGATTTTTGTCAGTAAATAAATCAATAATAGATGAAAAAAGCTTGCTGCCTACTAAATTAAACTTTTTTGTACTTGTGTGGTGCCCAAAGCTTTTTATTCGTAAAATATAATAATACAGAAAGAAGCAATAGGAGTAGTACCGCCCTAAAGCCCGTTTCCTTTCTCACGTTCAACTTCGGCTCTGCAGCCCACATTAAAAATGCCGCTACATCTTCAGCTTCTTGCTGGAGAGTAGCTTCAGTCCCATCCATATATTCTACGTCGTCACCCCAAAGAGGCTGAGACATAGCAATCCATCCACCAGGATACAATTTGTTTCCATATAAAACAGAGCCTGCTTGCTCTTTCTCTTCTTCGGTATAACTTTTCAAAAGTGATACGATATATTCCGCTCCTCCCACGCGCGCTTTAGCCATTAGGCTTAAATTTGGAGCGTTTTCCACCATTGATCCGCTAAAGTAATCAGAGGGTACTGCGCTTCTATCATCGTCAATGTCAGGGTCATAAATATCAAACTGAGCAGCATACGCTTTGACTTGCTCAGGAGGTAGTTCAGGTCCACCCTTGTCACCAAGATTACGATAAGCCACATGTGTCAGCCCATGACACCCTGCGCATACCTCAGTGAAGACTTGAAGTCCACGCTGTAATTGCTTTTTATCATATGTCCCAAAGACTCCTTCAAATGAAAAATCGACGTTATCTATTTTTCCAACTGTTCCAGCGGAATAGGCCTGACTTACAAAGATTAGTTGAGTTACCAGGACAAAGTTACAAATGACGCCCTTTATGAAAGTCTTATTCTGCAGGTTCATACACACCTCCATTGGGTGAACTTTCCTTTGTTTCACTTTTCTCCAATTTCTTGTTCCAATCTTCCTCTATTGTTTTGGGTTGCTCATCTGGGGTTTCAGTGATCCCTAGCAAGGGAAGTATAATTAAAAAGTAAGCAAACCAATAACTGGATCCTATAAGGGATATTGTGGAGTAGGGTTGTTCTGCGGGTTTAGCGCCTACCCAGGTCAGAACAAAAAAATCTAAAACTAATAACGCAAACCACCACTTGAATTGAGGTCGATATCTTCCGGAGCGAACAGAAGACGTGTCTAGCCATGGAGCAAGCGCCATTACTGCAATTGCGCCAAACATAGCGAGAACTCCAAAAAATTTTGCGTCGATTATGCCCCCTGATATGAATGAAGTGAATTGTACGATCCACACATCAGCAGTGAAAGCACGAAGAATCGCATAGAATGGCAAAAAGTACCATTCCGGAACAATGTGGGCTGGTGTTACAAGAGGATCAGCTTCAATATAGTTATCAGGGTGCCCAAGATAATTTGGAATAAATCCCACTATAGCAGCAAAGATCGCCAAAATAATCGCAAGTGCAACAAGGTCTTTCATCACGAAATAAGGAAAAAATGGAAGAGTGTCTTTCTCTGCCTCTTCTTTGGATCCCCGCCTAACCTCTACGCCGGTTGGGTTATTATTTCCAGTAGTATGAAAAGCCCATATGTGTGTAGCAACTAATCCAAGAATAACAAATGGTAGCAAGTAATGTAAGCTGAAAAATCGAGTTAACGTTGCATTATCTACTGCTGGGCCTCCTAATAGCCACGTCTGAAGTGATTCTCCTACAAACGGGATAGCTCCAAACAAACCGGTAATAACTGTAGCCCCCCAGAAAGACATTTGACCCCAAGGAAGCACATAGCCCATAAAGGCTGTTGCCATCATCGCCAAATAAATCAACATACCTATTATCCAAGTTACTTCCCTCGGCTCTTTGTAAGAACCATAATATAAACCCCTGAAGATATGCATGTAGACAGCTATAAAAAACAGAGAAGCACCATTAGCGTGAATGTACCTAATGGCCCATCCACCATTCACATCACGCATTATATGCTCAACACTGTCAAAGGCGTGATCCACATGGGGCGTGTAGTGCATCACTAAAATAATACCGGTGATTATTTGAAGGACAAGACAAAAAGTTAGAACTATCCCCCATATCCACATCCAGTTCAAATTCTTCGGAGTTGGAATCATTAAGGTGTCATAAACAAGTCTCCCCACAGGAAGTCTCTTATCCAACCAAGTTTCAAATCCTTTTTTTGGTTCATATTTATCGTGTGGTATGCCGCCCATTTTTCTTTCCTTTGTCTTCTTAACCTAGTTTTAATATTCCGTCATCGGACAACGATGCAACAGGAATGGGTAAATTTGTGGGAGCCGGTCCTCTTCTAATTCTACCAGCTGTGTCGTAATGAGATCCATGACAGGGGCAAAACCATCCCCCAAAATCGCCGGCATCACCAAGCGGGACGCAACCCAGATGTGTACATACTCCCATCATCACTAGCCACTCGCCGTTTTCATCAAGTGTCCTGAACTTATCCGATGCATCACCGTCTTTTAGATTAGCGTTTTGTGCGCTTTTATCAGGCAAATCTTCCAAGTTCACCTCTCTTGCAGCAGAAATTTCTTCTTCTGTACGCCTTCTGATAAAAACGGGTTTTCCCAACCATTTTACTGTCAACTGTGATCCTGGCTCTAAATCATTTACATCTACTTCTATAGATGACAGGGCCGCTACATCAGCTGAAGGATTCATTTGGTTGATTAGAGGCCATGTTGCTGCTCCAACCGTTATTGCCCCAACAGCAGCGGTTGAAATATAAAGAAAATCACGCCTATCGCTCTTTTTATTCTCTTTGTTGTCTTCCATGTAATTTCCGTTCAATTTCCCAGTATTCCCTTGAGCTTATATATGGTAATTTAATATTTTTCAATAGATTGTCTATTGGACTTTAAGACGCACTATATTTTAAAAATTTATGTACAGTGTATATATGAGAATTTCTATTTTTCAACCAGATATACCTCAAAATTTAGGCGCACTTCTTAGGGTTTCTGCTTGTCTTGATGTGCCATTGGACATAATTGAGCCATGTGGATTTGCTTTTTCTGAAAAGAAATTGAAGAGGACCGCGATGGACTATATTAACCATGCAGACTTTAGGACTTTTATTGATTATCAAGCATTTAAGAAACAGCAACAAGAGGAAAACCCGAGTTCAAGAGTGATTCTTCTGACAACGAAAAGTAAAAAAAATTATTTAGATTTTAGATTTCAGAAAAATGACAGACTAATGATAGGTAGAGAAAGCGCCGGCGTTCCTGAATATGTTCACGAATCGGTGGATGACGCTGTTACCATAGAGATGCCAGGCAAAGGACGGTCTTTAAATGTTGTGGTCAGTTGTGTGATGGTTTTATCAGAAGCTCTAAGACAAACTAGGGACTTGTAATGTTGTATAACTTAGTGGTTATATGACAGTAAGAACAAATTGAAAGTGGAATCGTAAATATGTTAGATCAAACAAATCTTAGTGTTATGCTAAAAAACAAAAACCTTCTCAAAAACAAAGCATACATTAACGGTGCTTGGGTAGATGCAAAAAGTGGAAAAACTTTTGAAGTGGTTAACCCCTCTAATGGAAATTCAATAGTAACTGTTCCCGATTTAGATGTTAACGATGCTCGAATTGCAATTGATGCTGCGTACGAAGCTTTCCCCAGTTGGAGTAAAAAGACTGCGAAAGAGAGAAGTATAATTCTAAATAAATTCTGCAAACTAATGTTAGAAAATGCCAATGATCTAGCTGCAATCCTCACCGCTGAAATGGGAAAACCATTGGCAGAAGCTAAGGGAGAAATTACTTATGGTGCAAGTTTTATTGAGTGGTTTGCCGAAGAAGGAAAAAGAATATACGGAGAAACCATTCCTGGACACCAAGAAGACAAAAGAATAATAGTACTGAAGCAGCCGGTGGGGGTCGTCGCTGCTATAACGCCTTGGAATTTTCCTAATGCGATGATTACTAGAAAATTGGGCCCAGCACTGGCTGCAGGTTGCTGTTTTGTAGCAAAAGCTCCAGAAGACACTCCATTATCCGCTTTGGCCCTTTGCGATCTTGCAGAAGAAGCAGGAATTCCAAAAGGAGTATTCTCTGTTCTAACTACTTCTGATCCAGTCGAAATAGGCAAAGAACTGTGCTCAAATGATAAAATTCGAAAACTAACTTTTACTGGATCAACAGAGGTTGGGAAAAAACTGTTAAAACAAGGAGCAGACCAAGTTTTAAAGATGTCTATGGAGTTAGGTGGTAACGCACCATTTATTGTATTTGATGATGCAGATATTGATAAAGCGGTTGAAGGGGCAATTATTTCTAAATTTAGAAATAATGGTCAAACTTGCGTGTGCGCAAATCGAATCTACGTGCAGGATGGAGTGTATGATATGTTTGCCAAGAAGCTCGAAGAGGCCGTTTCAAAGATGGTGGTAGGGGACGGTTTTGCTACATCGAGCACCCTTGGTCCTTTGATCACGAACGAAGCCCTCAAAAAGGTTGAGGAGCACATTAAGGATGCCTTAGATAAAGGTGCCACAGCTCAATGCGGTGGAAAGAGACATAGCATTGGCGGCACGTTCTTTGAACCAACGATATTAACTAATGTTGATAAGTCGATGTTAATTGCGGAAGAAGAAACTTTTGGGCCTGTTGCACCTTTATTTCGATTTAATGATGAAGACGATGTTATAGAACAAGCTAATAATACTATATTCGGTCTGGCCTCGTATTTTTATGCCTCAGATCTCAAGCGTGTTTGGAAAGTAGCAGAAGCTTTAGAATACGGTATGGTAGGTATAAATACGGGATTAATTTCTACAGAAGTGGCACCCTTTGGAGGAGTAAAGCAGTCTGGACTTGGTCGCGAGGGATCGCACCATGGGATTGAGGAGTATCTGGAGATGAAATATCTCTGTCTATCGCTCTAGTTTCTTGCAATAAGGCTGTCAGCACTGTAGTCATGTACTTTTAGTGTATATATTTCGCCTGTTGTGAGAGGGGTGCTCGTAGTAATTTCAGTAAAATCTTCAGCCCGTCCTTTGAATTCAGACTCCATCAGAACTGATAGCTTCTTTTCTTTCAGTTTTGCAAAATGCTGTACTTTTTTTCTCTGAGCTAGATCTCTTAGGGCCTTTGAGCGCTTAGATATTTCATGATTATTGACTTGTGGCATCCGACTCGCAGGGGTGTTTGGACGTCCAGAGTACGGAAAGATGTGAAGCCAGCTTATATCGCACTCATCTACAAGTTTAATAGTATCTAAAAACATTGCATCGCTTTCTGTAGGAAAGCCTGCAATTAGGTCCGCACCGAATGTCAGCTCAGGTCTAGCGGCCTTTAGGTTTCTGCATAAATCAATTGCCTGCTCTCTAGAATGCCTTCTTTTCATTCGTTTTAGTATTAGGTTGTTACCTGATTGCAGAGAAAGGTGGAGATGTGGCATCATCCGTTTATTGGTTTTAAAAACATGTAGGAGATTGTCATCCATTTCACTAACATCTAAAGATGAAAGCCTCAGGCGAGGTAAGTTAGGTGTTTCATTTAAGATATTATTTACTAAATCGCCAAGCTTATCATTTCCAGCGATATCCGAACCCCAACACGTAATGTCAACACCTGTTAAAACGATTTCGTTAAATCCTTTATTAACGAGATTACGTATTTTTTCTAAAATCGTGTCCATGGGAACAGATTTTGAAAGACCTCTGCCTTGAGGAATAATACAAAAAGTACAAGAGTGGTTGCATCCATTTTGAATTTCCAAATAGGCTCTAGATCTCTTTGTGAAATTGGGAAGAGTGTTTGTCTTCTCTTTTTTAAGTCTCCTGACCGATTCTCCCAAAAAACCTGATCTCCCACTTTTTTTAATTTCACCCCAAATTGCCTCATCGAGTTTAACATTATTTCCAATAACTACATCAACTTCAGGCATTTTCATGTAGGTTTCTTTTTCAATATGCGCATCACATCCTGAAACAATAACGGTATTGTGCGGGGAGGATTTTTTAAGCTGGCGAACATATTTCTTACTATTCTTGGAGGCTTCCTTTGTTACTGAACAGGTATTAACGAAAGTAAGATTTTTAAAATCTAACTTTTCTGTTATTGACTTTATTGTTTCAGTCTCAAAAGTATTTAGGCGGCATCCAAGAGTTTTAAATTTCATTGCTACTCAGTTCCGAATCAAATTGTAGATGCCAGAAAATACATGCTTGGTCGGTCCAGTCAACCACACACCCGTTACTTTTTTCTCCACCTCGACGATTCCTCCATCAAGTTCTACCTTAACTCTATTGTCAAGTAGGTCTCTTCTGATGCCTGCATCAACTGCTGCACAAGAGGAAGATCCAGATGCTAATGTGATACCTGACCCACGCTCCCACACCTTTAATTTTATATGAGTTCTATCTAAGATTTTTACAAATTGCACGTTTGTTTTTTCAGGAAACAAAGCATTATTCTCAACATTCGGACCTATACTTTGAACATCTATTTTATTCAAGTCATCAACAAAAAAAGTGCAATGAGGGTTGCCAAAGTTTGTTCCAGTTGGCTCTCCTTCGATTGGAAGATTTAAAGTCGAGACTTCCTTAGACAACGGTATTTCATCCCAAGCTATCTTTGGTTGACCAATATTAACCGATATCAATTCATTATTTTTTTTATGACACTCTATAATTCCATTTTGAGTTTCAATATAAAGTGTTTCTGTTCTGGTCTCCGCAAATAGAATGGTAGCTATACATCTTGTAGCATTTCCACAAGTAGCAGAAACAGAGCCATCTGAATTCCAAAAAAGAGCATAAGCGGAGACATTATTTTTATTGTTATTATCTATAACAACAAGCTGATCACATCCAATACCATAATGTCGGTCACAGAGCAGTTTAATTTCATCATTATTTAGTTCCAATTTTTGATCGCGATTATCAATAATTACAAAATCATTTCCACAACCGTGCATTTTGGTGAATTTTAGTTTCAATCACTTCCCCGTAATGTTCTAACCTATAAGTAACCTAATTTTGCTTTAACGTCATTTAATATAATTGAAGACTTGACCAAATAGTAAGTAAATAATAAAACTCAAGTGTGGGCCCGTAGCTCAGTTGGTAGAGCAACTGACTTTTAATCAGTGGGTCACAGGTTCGAACCCTGTCGGGCTCACCATAATAAACAAGACCTTAGTTACAACGAGGTCATTATTTTTTTAAAGTACTTTCTTCACTGTATACTTGCTTGGATTGAGTCTCTAAAGTATCTGGTTTTCTTTTAGCTGTTGATTTTTTTTACTTTTGTAACATTATCCCCCGATGAACCATCGAAAAAATCTTCCGACGTCTGCCTGTGTCACAAATATTGAAGGAGACGGTCGCCTCAATGCACCGTCTGCCGTTAGAAACGCCGAACATATTGTAGAATTAGTAAGAAATACTGCGATCAAATCAGGAAACGCACTGGAGATAGCAAGTGGTACTGGCCAGCATGTTGTAAAACTCGCCGCCGCCTTGCCACTTCTAGATTGGCAACCCTCTGACGTAGACGAAACTCGTATTAAAAGTATTCGATGCTGGAGTAATGACCATCATTTAACAAACCTGAAGCCTCCATGCCTCTTAGATGCAACGGAGGAAGGTTGGGCTGCTGATCATTACGGCCAAGATCTCATTCTCCTAGTAAACTTGTTGCATTTGATTAGCTTCGAGGAGACAAAAATATTGGTTAAGGAAGTATCTAAGGCGCTAGCCCCTAAGGGGGTTTCAATTATCTATGGACCTTTTATGCGTAAGGGAAAGCTAATTAGTAAAAATGATATGGAGTTTCACCATAGTTTAATTACTACTGACCCCGACTTGGGATACAAAAATGACGTAGATATGTTGGGTTTATTTTGTGAAGCAGGATTGGTTCATTTAAGTACTAATAAAATGCCGGCGAATAACTTGGCTTTTATAACTCAAAAACCCTGAGCTAATTTATAAAAATCACAGCAAATCAGCAATTTCCTCAGGCATGCCTTTATCCCCAACAAGCCCCATTAACGCATTAAACAAACCCTCTATTTGTTCTTTCTTTACATTTCTTGTGATAAAAACGAGCTTTGTTTGTTTATCGCCGTCAGGCCATTTTTCCAACCAATGAACAGGATGAAAAATATGTTGGACGCCGTGAATAACTGCTGGTCGATCTTTATCCTCGATATTTATTATTCCCTTTAACCTGAGTAAGTCTGGTCCCATTTGTGCCATTAATAAGTCCTTAAACAAACCAAATGCCATCATGTTGACGGGTTGATCACTAGTCATAGAAAATGCTTCAATATTTTCATCGTGCCGATTTACATTAACATGATGGTCATGATCGTGCTGGTGATGGGAGTCCATACTCTCTGCAGCAAGCCATTCCTTTACATCTCTAGACTTGCTAAAAGGATCGTATGCGTCCAAATTAATTAGGTCTGAAATTGAAACTTTGCCAAAGCTACATTTGATAATTTTTGTCGAAGGATTTATTGCTCTTAAACGATTTTCCAAAGATATTTCTTTATCTTTTTCTATTAGATCAATTTTACTGATTATAATGCGTTCGGCCAGGGCCGCTTGTTTGACTGCTTCTGGCTGCAAGTCTAATGTTTTTTCTCCATTTGTGGCATCGACTACTGTGATTACACCATCAAGAGTATAAATTCTTTGTAAATCTATAGAACTAATCAAAGTGTGAATAATGGGAACTGGGTCAGCTAGTCCCGTCGTTTCTATTATGACTTTATCAAAATAAGAGATGTCTCCTTTCGACATTTTATCGATTAAATCGAGCATTGTTTTCTGGAGATCGCCTTGAATAGTACAGCAAATACAACCATTTTGTAGCTCGACAATATTCTCATCGCTTCGTTCTACCAAAGCATGGTCTAGTCCAACCTCACCAAATTCATTAATTATTACTGCGACATTTTTCATTTCTTCTTTTTTAAGCAAAGCAGATAGCAAAGTTGTTTTGCCGCTTCCGAGAAAACCTGTGATTACTGTTACTGGTTTAGGTGCAAACTTATTCATTTTTTCTATCTTAATTAAATTCTTTAATTTTTGCGTTGAAATTGCTGTGTAAGCGAAGAAAAGGTCAGAGTTAAAAGAAAAATTAACGATGCTACACAGACAATTGATGGACCTGTTGGCGTATCAAAAACATAAGAAGCGTTGAAGCCTAAAATCGCCGAAGCTACGCCTATCAATGAGGCAAAAACGGCCATTTTCTCTGGTGTCGATCCAAGAAAACGCGAAGATGCAGCGGGTATTATCAATAAAGCGATAATCAGCAGAACGCCAACAACCTTTATGCCAACGGCTACAACTACTGCTAGTGCTATTGTAAGTATAAAGTTTTCTCTCTTCGGATTTAAGCCGCTTGCAGCTGCTAAATCTTCATTTAGTGTGCATAATAAAAGCGCAGACCATCGCCAAAACAACAAAAGCAATACGGCTCCTAATCCTAACCAAATCAATAAAACATCTGTTTTTGACACTGCAAGAATATCACCAATTAGGTAGGCCATAAGTTCTATACGTACTCCAGAAATGTAAGAAACTATTATTAACCCTGCCGCCATCGAGGTGTGGCCCGCAACCCCCAATAGAGTGTCTAAAAAAAGCGACCGGCCTTGGCCAAATGTAACCAAAGTAGCCATAATCAGAGAGACAAACAACGCTCCAGCAAACACTGAAAATTCAAACATTAGAGACAATGATATACCTAAAAGAGCGGCATGGGCTGTTGCTTCACCAAAGTAAGCCATTCTACGCCATACAACAAAACAACCTAATGGAGCGGCTGCTATTGCAACACCAATACCAGCAAGAGTGGCTCTAACCATGAAGTCATCAAGCATTACTGTTATTTATCCTGCTTTTGTTTTCTTTTTGGTTATGTTGGTAAAGAGCAAATGTACCATCTATATTTGAACCAAACAGATCTCTATATTCTGGTGAAGAAGCAACTGATTGCGGTTCACCCTGGCAGCATATATGGCCATTAAGACAAATTACTCTATTTGATGCACTCATAACTACATGTAAGTCATGACTTATCATTAGCACTGCGCAGCCAGAGGACTCTCGAAGTTCTTCTATTTTTTTGTAAAATGCCGCTGATCCCGGTTGATCTAATCCGCGTGTAGCCTCGTCGAGCAATAAAATGTCTGGGTCATTTAATAAAGCACGTGCTAAAAGTACTCGTTGCAATTGACCACCTGAAAGGTTGCTTATTTGTGTGGATAAATAATCTTCTGAGCCCAAAATCTGTTTGGCTCTCAAGGCTCCTCGGTCATTACGATTAGTAACAAGATTTAGAAATCGCTCCGCTGTCAAAGGGAGTGATAGGTCAACATTTAAAACTTGTGGTACATAGCCTACTTTAAGGCTTGGGCTCATAATTATTTTACCAGAGGCAATAGGCGCAGAACCAATAATTGCCTTGAAAAGAGTTGTTTTTCCTGATCCATTTGGACCAACTATGGTAACAATCTCACCACTGCTAACAGTTAGGTTTATGTTTTCTAGTACTTTTTTATTTCCATATTGTATATTTAGACTCTGAACCTCAATGAGCATTATCTAATCTCTGCATTTTCGCAAGTGCTACAAATTCCAGTCAATTCAATAGTGGTTTTTTCAATTTTGAAATTTGTTATTCTGGGGCTCGGAAGGTTAAGCCCGCTTTTCTCTTCACTGACTTCCGCTACTTTCTCACATTTTCGACAGATAACAAAAGTAGGAAAATGCGAGTGTTTTGGGTTCGAACAGGCGATAAAAGCATTTAAACCCTGTACTTTATGAACAAATCCATGTTCAATTAAAAAGCCAAGAACTCGATAGGCTATAGGTGGAGATGATGAAAACCCTGCCTCCCCTAACTTGTCAAGAATATCGTAAGCGCCTAGAGGCTTGTGGTCCTCGATTAAAATTTCAAAAACTTTTCGTCGTAAAGGAGTTAGTTGTAATTTTTTCTGGATGAAATAATCCTCGATCTGTGTTATTGCATCGCCAAAGCAAGCTCCATGGTCATGATATTCAAATATCTTTGAAGAATTTTCGTTTTTTTTCTTTTTTTTCATCCGAATGCGCGCTCTGTAGAATTAATCTTTACTTTGTTCATATGTTAAGTTATATCATTACATGTTATAACATAACATACCAACGTTAATACCTTATGGAGAGCCAAATGTCTAATAAATTCCTTTCAACAACGTCAGCGTTTCTATTGAGCACCAGTATGCTAGTTGCAGATGTGCCGAAGGTTACAGTAGACATCGCGCCCGTTCATTCACTAGTATCGAGAGTAATGGAAGGTGTTGGTAAACCAGACTTGATTATGCCAGCAGGAGCATCGCCGCACGAATATCAACTTAAACCGTCGAACGCAAAGTCATTGGAAGATGCTGATGTTGTTTTTTGGATAGGGGAGGATCTTACACCATGGCTGGAAAATGGTCTCGAAAGTTTAGCGAAAAACGCTTCTAAAACTTCTCTTCTAGGTGTTGATGGCATCGAACTTCTCAGTTTTCGCGAGGGAGCGTTATTTGAAGCACACGATCACGGAGACCATGATGATCATGATGACCATGATGATCACGACGATCACGACCATGGTAAGAAAAAGCACGACGACCATGATGATCACGACGACCATGATGATCACGACGACCATGATGATCACGAAGGTCATGCTCACGGAGAGCACGATCCTCATGCCTGGTTATCACCAAAAATTGCGAAGGTATGGTTGAATTCTATTGCGGCAAAATTGTCGGAGGTTGACCCTGATAATGCTGCAACTTATTTTTCAAATGCGAAATCGGCTAGAGATAATATTGACGCATTAATGTCTGAAGTAAATTCCATACTTGATCCAATAAGAGAGAAGAAATTTGTCGTTTTTCATGATGCTTATCAGTATTTTGAGAAGGATTTTGGTATTAGTGCGTCCGGAGCTATCTCATTAGGGGATGCTTCTGATCCAAGCCCCGCTCGTCTTGCCGAGATACGCAAAAGAGTGGTGGATGAAGCTGTAGAGTGTGTGCTCGCGGAGCCCCAATACAAACAGGGCCTTGTTAAGGCGGTTGTTGAGGGGACCAACGCAAATACAGCTGTTATTGATCCACTCGGCGTTAAATTAGAAACTGGCCCAAGTCTCTACGAAAACCTTATTCGAAACCTAGCAATAAACTTGGCTAAGTGCTTTTAACGAAAAAATTACCAACCCATTTTTTATTGGGTTGGTGAACTTTCCAATAGCACTGACTGTTGTTTTGGATTTCAAAATTGAAAATACGATGATTGAAATATTGGGGAACTTTTCAACCTATAGTAATAAAGGGATTGCCTGATGTTTATTGGAAGTTCAAAACCGAAAACGGACCTGAAAAAAGTTCGGAAAATTAAAGAGGCTCTAGGTGAGAACCTTTCAATACAAAATAATGTAACCATAACGGTAACAGAATTAAATTGTTTAGAAGAAGGATGTCCTCCGGTTGAAACTGTAGTGGCTTTATTAAAAGCTGGGTCTGATCCATTACAGCACAAAATCCATAAATCAGCAGCTGAATTTAAAGCTGCTGACTTGACTGAAATTGCAATTCGATGGGGATACCCCGTCAAACCGGATTTGTTTGAACAATTTGATAAGGAGAAATAAATGAATACACCACAAAAAGTCCCCGTAACAATTCTAACAGGGTTTCTAGGATCAGGGAAGACAACACTTCTGAATCGGATATTAAGTGAGGAACATGGAAAAAGAATTGCTGTTATTGAAAATGAGTATGGTGAAGTCGGGATTGATCAGGCTTTAGTGATAGATGCCGAAGAAGAAATCTTTGAGATGTCGAATGGATGTATTTGCTGCACCGTAAGAGGTGACTTAATACGAGTTTTAAGTAATTTGATGAAGCGGCGGGACAAGTTCGACTATGTTTTGGTCGAAACAACAGGACTAGCAGATCCAGGACCGGTAGCACAAACATTTTTTATGGATGAGGATATCAGCTCTGAGTATGCGCTCGATGGCATAGTCACCTTAGTTGATGCGTTCCATATAGATCAGCAATTGGGTCGCAGTGATGAAAGTACCGAACAAATAGCTTTTGCTGATGTGGTTGTGTTAAATAAAACTGACTTAGCAAGTAGCGAGGGCCTTGATGAAATTGAAATGCGCATACGTGAAATGAATAGAATGACAAAAATTGTCAGAGCCGAAAATGCAGACGTACCTGTTGATACGGTGCTAAATTTAAGCGCTTTTAATTTGGACCAAGCATTAGAACGTCGTCCAACTTTTCTTGAGCCAGAGTATCCATTTGAATGGACAGGAGTATATTCAGTTGAACCAGGAAACTATAAAATACAATTTGACGAAGGTCCCGACCCTTCAATGTCCTTGGTTATTACAACAGATCAGGGAATAGATGACTCTGATTTAAGAGACAACGCCGAAAAATGTGTTCGATACTACGCTGAAGACGCAAAAAGTATACAACCAGACGGAATTATACCAATGAACACACATGTCGAATTAAATCTCGCATCAGGTGGCAGTAAATCTTTCAATATCATTATTGATAAACCCATGCATATTGGTCTCTACGCACAACATACGGCAGAAGAATTCAATATACAATTAATCAAAGAGAGCAGTAATGCAGTTGTTCCAGCAATCGTTGAAAGAACCTGGGTTGCGCAGCATGAACATGATGATGAAGTCGGTTCTATCGCGATAGAAAAAGATGGTGATGTGGACCAAGAGAAGTTAAACAAATGGCTTTCTAAAGTATTGGGAGAGAAAGGTATTGATATTTTCAGAATGAAGGGTTTTTTGAGTATATCTGGTGACTCCCGTCGTTTTGTCTTCCAAGGAGTGCATATGCTTTTTGATGCAAAACCAGATAGGTCATGGGATGATCTGCCACGAAGAAATCAACTTGTATTTATTGGCAGAAATCTTGATGAAGACGAAATGCGTAAAGGTTTCGAGGAGTGTCTAGTGTGAGTGCCCAGTCTTTAGGTTCATTACGAACGGGATGGTCCGCTACCTTGGATGACTGCGCTTTATCCGGAGGTTGGACTCCAGAGGGAAACGAGTTTGCAGTTGCAGATGCGGCTGGAGGAGTGTCGGTGTTCGATGGTAAACGTGGTGATCTTATTTGGGGAAAAAAAAATGTACATGATGGTGGAGCTCTTGCTACATCTGTTCACCCTAGCAAAAGTAAATTTGCAACCACTGGTCAAGATGGACGGCTTATAATTTGGAACTTATTGGAACCTGACACAGAGAAAATAATAGATATTGGGACGGGATGGGCTGAGAACGTGAGTTGGTCACCAGATGGCAGTCTCATTGCGACTTCGCTTTCGAAAACCGTTTATGTATATTCTGCAAGCGGTGAAGAAGTTTGGCGAACAAGTGATCACCAAAGTACTGTGAGTACTATTGCTTGGACGAATAAAGGGGAATTAGCCACAGCCTGCTATGGACAGGTACAATTCCTTGATGGTGTCAGCGGTAATTTGATTCAGAAGTTAGAATGGAAAGGATCCCTCGTCTCAATAGCTTTAAGCAATGATAGCGATGTCGTAGCCTGTGGTAGCCAAGATAATTCTGTTCACTTTTGGCGCCGATCTTCAGGCAAAGACTCAAAAATGTCGGGTTATCCTTTTAAGCCGTCTGCTTTATCATTCAATAAAAAAGGAACTTTATTAGCGACAGGCGGCAGCGAGGCAGCCACAGTTTGGAATTTTGAGGGAGATGGCCCTGAGGGCACAAGTCCTTTGGAGTTAGATTACCACGCGGACGCTATTACATCTCTTTTGTTCTCTAATCATAGTAACAGACTTTTATCAGGATGTAGAAATGGAACTGTTGTTTTATGGGAAATTAACTCCAATAATACTCAAGCTAAATTAGGAGTTGGTCAAGTTGCAGACACTGTTGCTGAATTGTACTGGCGGCCCGATGACAGGGCAGTTGCAGCACTAGATAGACAAGGCGGTGTTACCGTATGGCGAATTTGAATTTGATGCGGTTTAATCGTTCTACGTAATCTACACTCCATAACTCGGTCCAAAAAGTTGATTGACTAAAAGCAGTGATCCTTATTACGGATGGGGATGCAAATTGAACTAATACTAAACCGGATTGAAAACCTTCGAGGGCGAAAGCCCTATGAAGAAAAGAAAGCGGCAAAGCTAGGGTTTGCGTCACTTTATGAGTATTTTGAAGACAAAATTTCAAAAGAAGCTACGGCATTAGAAGCGAATCAGGCTCGTAAAACTAAAGTAAAAAAAGCAGTAAAGACGAAAGCGGTAGCAAAAAAGCAGGCTGGGTCTTGTAGCTGTTGCTAGGTCTTTGCTATATTTCTAAAGATTAGTATCTTCCAATTTTAACCAAAAAATTTATTTTGAAAGCTCGTCCAGAATGGGGCACGATGGTCTGTCATCTCCATTACAACAATTAACTAAGTAACTTAATTCGTCTCTGAGAGAATGGAACTCCTTGAGCTTTTCATCGATAGAAGCAATTTTGGCTAGGGTCAGTTTTTTTACTTCTTTGCTAGATCTATTTTTATCCTGATATAAAGAAAGAAGCTCTCTACATTCTTCAATGCTAAAATTAAAGCGTCGCGCTTTTCCAATGAAGTTTAATTTTGCCACATCATCGTTGGAGTAGCTTCTATAACCTGATTGAATGTCTCTAGCGGGTTCAACTATCTTTATATCTGCGTAATACCTGACTGTTTTAACAGATAGTCCCGATAATTTTGCCGCCTGACTAATATTCATAAATAAACTCTTTACATTCCAGTAACAGGAGACTTTATATTAAAAATAGAAAGAGGTCAAGATGTCAGAGCTAGCCCAAAAAATCGATTTAAATTGGTATTGTAAACATACGTGGAGAAGGGCGTCTTACAATACAATGTGGTGCCTTTTAGGCTGTTCTATTGGGGATTTTGGGACAATAGCATATTTTCAATTTATGGGTATTGCTTGGCCGGTTTTAGCAATTATGACGCTAGCTATCATTAACGGCTTAATCACATCCATTTTACTTGAAACGTTTATTCTGTTTCGACAAATGCCTTTAAAGGCGGCTTTTCAAACAGCTATAGGTATGTCCTTAATTTCGATGATATCGATGGAGGCTGCCATGAACTTGACTGATTTTATTGCCACTGGAGGCGCAAAATTGACGTGGTGGGTGATACCATTAATGCTTATAGTTGGTTTTATAACGCCTCTTCCCTATAACTACTGGCGACTTAAAGCTTTGGGAAAAGCATGTCATTAGAATGAAAAAATTTGCTGTGTCGATCCTATTTGTATTTTTTGTTTTAGGGAGTGTTTTTTATTTTGTACCAAGCCTATTTTTTGATGAGGCTCTCAGGGCTGACATTTCTCTGAAGCCAGATGATCAGGATTTGGTAGATCTGGGCAAGTTGGTTTATAAAAATAATTGTGCGTCATGCCATGGCGTTAATCTTGAGGGTCAAGAGCAATGGAGACAACCAGACGCCGACGGATACATGCCGGCACCTCCGCATGATGAAAGTGGTCACACATGGCATCACCCAGATGATTATCTTTTCTTAATGACCAAATATGGGTTGGAAGAAATTATCGGGCAAGAATATCCAAATAATATGCCCGCATATAATAACCTTTTGTCCGACCAAGAAATTGTTGCAGCTTTATCATATATCAAAAGTACATGGAGTATAGAGGTAAGGCTACAACACGATAAAATCAATATAATGAGTAAAGAACAGAGGTAGGTATGTTAAAAAAAATCATATTAGTTTTTATACTATTCAGCTTGCCAACAACGGTGTTTCCACATTCGCCTCTAAAGCTAGCAAATCCAATGGATGGGGCTTTATTAACAGAGGCTCCCACCGAATATAAGATGCTATTTAAATCTCCTGCTAAACTAATAAAGTTTGAGATTTTCCAAAAAGTACAAAATAACAATAAAAAGTCATCATCATTAAAAGGTCTTTTTAAAAAATCAGATGGGAAGTTGATAGAAATAAATTATAAACCTTCGTTGGTTTTGTCCGAAAGTCATTTAATAAAGTTACCTAAAATTAATTTTGGCTCTTACGAAGTTCGTTGGCGAGCTATGGGGGAGGACGGCCACGTTTTAAAAGGCATCCTCACTTTCGAAGTTAAAGGTAAATAAAAAAATGGAAATTTGGGCTATACTTGCGCCTCTTGTTAAAGTTTTACTCTATGTTCTTTCTTTTCTTGCGGTAGGAACAGGCCTATTCATTCTCCACTTTAGATCTTTTCTTTCACAACCGACACTTGCTTACTGTTGCAAGTTAGTTCGTAAATCATCGCTTACTGGGTCTATCATAGCACCACTACTGTTGTTAATGACAGCGGGAAATATAGGTGGAGATTTACAAAGCGCGTTTGATCCTTTGATGATTAATATAGTTTTGTCGTCGAAGGCCGGTCAGTCCGTTTTAGTACTATTTTTTGGGTTCTTATTCGTATTATTATGGATATCTCTTTTCCAAAATCAAAGACCTATCTCAGGGATATTAGGCTTTGCTCTCATACTTTCATCATTCTCATTATATGGGCACTCCACAATAAACGGATTTAGCTCTCAGCTCCTGATCGTCTTACACTTGGGTGCTATTTCTTTTTGGGTAGGCTCGTTTTTACCGCTCCGCTACTCTACTCAGGGAAAAATCGAAGAGGAAAACCTATTTCAAATAGCACATCAATTTGGCGTTTATGCTGTCTACTACATAGGGGTCTTGCTAATAACTGGATTAATGCTGGGGACAATTTTAGTTGGTGGTATAGAGCAGCTGGTGACTTCTGATTATGGAATAGCCTTTTTATTTAAATTGTTTTTTGCAGCAACTTTGCTAGGGATTGGTGCCTTAAATAAGTTCCGGTTAGTACCACAACTTAAAAACAACAATTTATCGCACGCAATTAAATTGAGAAAATCAATTAATTTAGAGATCGGCATATTATTTATAATTTTGATAATATCTAGTTTACTAACAACTTCCATAGAGCTACCTTTGAAGTAGAAAAAAAGATTAAGGTTAAAATGGCTTCTGGAGAAAATATAAAAACCTATTTCAATGGCTCATGGCATGATGGAGATAAGTTTATTCTTCGAGCCGCTGACCATGGTGCATGGTTAGGATCAAGTGTCTTTGATGGAGCTCGTTTCTTTGAAGGAGTTACGCCTGATCTGCTTTTACATTGCGAGAGAGTAAATAATTCAGCAAGGGCGATGATGCTAGATCCCGTTGTTTCACCTGAAGAAATGGTGGGAATAATTAAAGAGGGACTTGGCTCTTTTAATAAATCTTCATCGGTTTACATAAGGCCAATGTATTGGGCGCTTGATGGGAGTGAGTCGTTAGTGCTGCCAAAAGAAAATAGTACGGCTTTTTCAATCTGTCTTGAACAAATTCCAATGGCCGCAGCAACTGCTTCTGCAACGCTCAGCAGAACTAAATTTAGAAGACCCGTTCTAGAGGATAATGTTGTAAATGCAAAAGCGGGATGTTTGTATCCCAATAATGCAAGAATGTTAGCAGAGGCACGATCAAAAGGATTTACTAATGCCTTAGTTGCTGATGCAGCTGGTAATGTTGCCGAAACAGCAACAGCAAATATCTTTATGGTAAAAGACGGAGAAGTATTTACCCCGATCCCAAATGGCACCTTTTTAGCCGGGATAACTAGAGCAAGACATATTCAAAATTTAAGAGAATATGGAAAAAAGGTTTCCGAGACAGTACTGACTTTTAGAGATTTTGAAGAAGCCGACGAAGTATTTATGACCGGAAATATGACCAAGATAATGCCCGTAACTGCTTTTGAAGATAAAAACTACCAAGTTGGTTCAATAGCAAAGCTGGCAAGAGAATTATATTGGGATTGGTCACGCTCTCAGACGCTTTGATTATCTGACTGAACGCGTTCTCTGTACCAAGTGTAAATTCCAGCACCAACAATGAAAACAGCCCCAAGTATCAAACTTTGACTTGGATACTCTGTAAAGAATATAATGCCAAGGCAAGCGGAGAAGACTAAATCAAAATACGAAAAGGGGGCAAGTAGGGATGCTTCCGATTTTCTGAGTGCTAAAATTAGACAGTAATGACCGAAGCCACCAAGAGTACCTAATAGGGTGAAATAAATAATATCGAACAGCTCTATTTTTTGAAAATATGGAAATAAAATTAGTGTAGAAACAATAGTTCCTACCAAACCAGTATAAAAAAAGTTTGTCCTAGGATCCTCATCTGTACCGAGGTGACGTGTGGAGACTGCATAACCTGCGTAGCATAAAGCGGACAGAAGTGGAAAAATGCTAGCGATTAAAAAGGTATCTGTCCCAGGTTGTATAATAATTAACGCTCCGACAAAACCAACAAAAACTCCTAGCCATCTCTTAAATCCAACTATTTCACCTAGAAAAATTACCGATAGAATAACAACCAATAACGGTGCGGTTTGAAAAATCGCCATAGTTGCAGCCAAAGATAAGTTGGCAAAACCGGCAAAAATAAAAATGGTCGCTCCAAAAAGTAGAGCCGATCTGAAAAGGTGAATTTTTAACCTCTGTGTTTTCACAATTGTTTTCAAATTTTTATTGAATACCAATATTGTTAGCACTGTTTGGCTAAGGTACCGCGCCCAAACCACCTCAATTATGGGATATTGAAGAGCCATTCCCTTGGCAAGGGCATTCATGCACACAAATGATAATATGGCACACAAAAAAAGAGGTATACCTCCAAGATTTAATTTCAATGATATTCCTTCTTTGGGTTAAACCAATTGATTGGTAATTTGACTGAAAATATCAGACATCTGCTCAATATTGTTCTTCATAATAGGTTTAGGCTCTGAACTCATGCACACAAAAGAAAGCTCTTTATCAAAATCGATCCAAATCCACTGGCCATGAATTCCGAGGCCAAAAAGAACGTTTCTTGAAGTGTAGGGCCTATACCATTTTGATCTATAAAGCCCTTCAGGAAAAATATCATAATGTCCATCAAGACTGAATTTTTTATTAGAATCTGAATTTAGTATATCTTTGATCCAGTTTTCAGGAAATACTTGCTCGCCCTGATTATTTTTTCCATAGCATCGAACCATTTCACATATACTCATTATATCGCTTGCCGATAGGCATACCCCTCCAGCGGATCTTGACGTACCCATTCTGTCCAGTGTCACGTAAGCATCGTCTTGCGCACCTAGAGGCCTCATAAGTTTTTCAAAAAAGTACTGTGCATATTTTTTACCAGTGCATTTTTCTATTATAATTCCCAGCATATCGGTGTTTGTTGAATGATATTCAAATTTTTCACCGTGTTTGTGCGTATTTTTGTTCAAGCTAAAAAGAAATGATTTTAAGTGTGATGTATCATCTATGTCTTGTGGGTTCCAACCAGTTGATTGCCGATAATCGAGAAAAATACCGGATGTTGCTTCATAGTCTTCTATGAAATTAGAAGAAACGCTCATGTCCAATAAATTGCGCACTGAGGCATCTTCGAAAGCACTGCCCTTTGTCTCGGGAATAATCTGGGAGACCAAAGTCTCTTCATTTAATAACCCTTCATCTATTACGCAGCCGATGAGCAACGCAGTTAGTGACTTTGACACAGAAAAGATAATATGTGGAGTTGTGGAGGAACAATAATCAGAATGCCACGTATATATGGTTTTACCTTTATGAGATATGTGAAAAGCGTCTACGGTTGTTTGACTTAAAAAATCGTCCAACAATGTTTCCTCGTTTTCTCTTATTTTTACGGTAAACTCTTTATTTTTAAACTCACTGACTTTTTTATCTGGTCCTTTGGTCCAATTTATCGAAGCCGTAGGGATTATTTCCCTTACTTTAGAAAATGCTTCTCTATTAAATGGGGGTAGCCTCCAGTTGGCTAATGTGGGTTGAGAATCTTCCAATTTAATTCCTTTGATGATAAATAAACTCTATGATCTAATTACAGGACAATGTCTGGTACAACAAGAGATAAAATGTAATCACTGAACTCAAGAGAGGGAATTATTTACATAAAATGATAACGGTTTACAGAAACTCAGTCCAATCTTGGGAAATAGATCAAATGGGCCATATGAATGTTCAATTCTATTTTGAAAAAGCACTTCAAGGATGTGCTGTACTTTGGAACAAGTTAGGGATTAACGAGAAACCAGTCGAGTTGGGAAATACATATCTTTCTCTTGCCCGCGCCCACATTCGTTTTCTTAAGGAACAAAAACCAGGAGCTCCATTTTTTTTTAAACTGGGAATAGTTCAACTTGGAGATACTGAAGCAAAACTATATTTAGAAATGTTAGAAACGATTTCACAGCAACCCTGTGCTGCCTTTAACTTCCAATTTGTGTGGACTAGTAAACCCCCAGAGGAAGTAAAAAATAATTTTTCTAAAGTGTATGAGGAATTGAGGGTAGATATTCCGAGCTATGGTCAACCAAGAGGATTATCTTTACAAAAGGAAAATGTAATGTCTCTCTCACAAGCCTCTCAGAAAGACATGATTGATTCATTTGAGTCAGTAATTTTGCTAAGGCAATGCGATAATATGGATAAGATTAAGCCCTCCGCTTATATGGGTGTGGTATCAGACTCAACGCCTCACTTGTTAGCGTATACTGGCACAATAGATGAAAATGGTATGACCAATGTCGGAAGCGCTGCTTTAGAATATAAGTTTGATTTTTTTGAATATGTTCCCTTAGGTACGCACTTAAAAACGAAGTCAGGGGTTCAATCTATGTCTAATAAGACTTTTGTATGGAAGCACTGGATATTTAATGTTGAGACTGGAAAGCCAGTCGCTATTGCAAGTGCTGTTGCCGTTACTATGGATCTCAAGGCCAGGAAGTCGATTCCCATACCGTCGGAAATGGCTAAGGCCTTGGCTAAACTGATATTGTAAGAGGTTTTAAAAATGAAATTATATTATCATTCATCTAGTAGTGCTTCTTTACGCGTTCTTATTTTTTTAAGTTGCAGGGGTGTTCCTGAAAATAAAGTTAAACTAATTGAGACTGGAATAGATTTTGATACTCGTGGAATACCTGTTTGGACGATCCCCAGTGATGACGAACAATACAATAAGTTAAAAACCAATGATTATAAAGCTCTAAACCCTGAAGGAAGAGTGCCTCTACTTTTGCTTGAGGATGGTAAAAAAATGACTCAGACAGGAGCTATCATAGATTTGATAGACGATCTTTTGGGTGAACCCTCTCCATTAATTCCAGAGGACCCCTATTTAAAAGCCGAGATGAGAAGAATTCAGTGGATTGTAGCCGCTGACACCCAACCCTATCAAAACATTCCTTTTATCATCCAAGCGATGGGTGAGTGGGGAATGAAAAAAGCACAGCCGATTAAGCATCCTCTGAGGAAGCATTTTATCAATCGCGAGTTTTCTGCCATAGAAGAAATTTTGAAAAATGTTTCAGGAAAATATTGTGTTGGAGATAATGTCTCTTATGCAGATTGTTTTTTAATTCCTCAAATAAGAAATGCACTTGCATCAGATATTCCTTTGGAACAAGATTTTCCAAATCTACATAAGGTGTGGGAAAATATGCTGGCTTTGCCAAACGTACTTGGTATTTTTGAAAGGGCTGGAGGCATCATCCAACCTATAGTTGTTGACGAAAAAAAACTAAAAGAATATGTGGAGTAGGAACAAATGGAAAAAACTGAAAAGCATGTGATATGGCAGCCAAATGAAGAGATTTATAAGGCAGGGGATAACCCAGAAGGTGCGTATCTGATTAAGTCTGGATACGTTTACATTTACACATCAGGTGGACTAAAACTTAATAGGCTGGGTGTGAATGAAATTTTTGGTGATGCCTCGCTCGTTTTAAAAAAGCCACGTTCGGTAACGGCAATTGCCGGTGAGCATGAAGTTCATGCCTTATTCCTTCCGGCAAGATCGATAGACAGTTTTTTACAAAAGAATAAGGTTATTTCTGCGTTGATAAGAAAAACACATTTGAGACTCATTGATTCAAATGCGCAAAGCGAAGAACTATCAAAGGATTTGGAGAAATTGATGGCAATGGTAAAAAAAACTGAGACCATATCCGAAGATATCACAAAATTAGTCGAGCAAATGAGGAAGAAAGTGAATAAGACACTTTCGGAAGACTGATTTTATTGTCCAAACAAAGGGAAAAAAAAGTATAAGGTATAAGCCATTATGAAAGCTGGTATAGCCGAATAAATCGTTGCGAGCACAGCGGCTCTAGGTGCAATCGCTATTGCAGGAAACAAAGCATCACCATCGTTTGATATAGCATTCCCTAAAAGAGCACTGAAAGGTATCATTCCATTTAAAAAAAGAGTGGTGACCAATATTTGGGGTCCGCATCCAGGGATAAACCCTATAATTATGGCAAGTAAAGGAATCAGCATTCCTATCGTCTTAAACATCAAGTTTAAGTCCAACGGAGTTAGATAAACTAGATAATCGTATGCTAAATAAGCAGCTAAAACCCAGATGGCAATAAAACTTGTTTCTTCAGCTACGCGAACGAGTGGTTTGTCTTTCGGGTTAGTCATGGTTTTGATTTGTGAGTTAGACCATATAAAAATGCTTGTCACCATTCCAACTATTGCAATAATCTGTGGGAAAATACCAAAGAGCTCTTCAAGATCGTACTGAAGTATTTGGAGAATCCCCAGACCAAAACCCGGTACTATTAGACAAGTAAATATTATGTCACGCTTCCTATTTTTGCCAATTATGGGAACATCACTCTTTAGATCAATGGCCTTCTCCTGATGTGAAAAAGTAAGAAAATTATCAGCAATATATCCTGTGATAATTCCGGCTAGTAGCGTAAGAGGAAGAACTAATATTGCAATGTCCGGTCTGACCGCAATTAATAAAAATGCGGCGTCTCCCATTGTAGCGGTTAGGGTTGCTATAACCGCTCCAAACGACACGTTGCCAGAAGTATAGGCCGCTACCACGACAACGGCGCCGCCGCACCCTGGCGTTGCACCGAGAATAGCAGCTATTGGTATTTGAAGCTCTGAAGAGTCTCGAAGAATATTCCCTACATTAAAATTAAACCTATGCTCTGATAAATAGAAGATAGATAGAGTAATGGCTACGAAAGCACTTACCTGAACATATGCGTCAGTAACCAAGGCTCTTGTAAGGTCGCCCAACTCCCCCGGCAGTGCTGTTAGAGCAAGCAGTAAAAGGGCAATGAAATACTTTTTTCTGATAGAATAAATCAACTTAAAACTTTCTCTAAAATCTCTACTTGATAATGATTATCATTTGCAAGAAAAAAATAGTTCTTAAACTAGATAATTCCAATTTTTTTCAATCATTACTTTTTTAGTCAGAATAGTTATTGACAAAGGCGAGTAAATTAGTCATCTTTAATCCTGATTGGGATCGTCGGAATTAAAATTGAAGGATTATATAATGAAAAAACTTATCGTTATGATTGTTGCGTTATTTTTAGTGACAGAGGTAGCAGCACATCATTTTTATTCAAAGTTTCCAATTACACTGAAAGGTTATACTGGAGACAAGACCAACTCAGTCTCTTACCCAGGGCAGATAGCAAGACATGTTTTACATGATTCTTTAAAAAAACTAGCTGGGAAAGGTGATGGAGGGTCTAACGCTGCTGAAATCGAAGCTCAGATGATGAAGTATTTCAAGGGAAGTAAAGAGGACCTTGATATTATTGCACCCAAAACAAAAGGTGATTTTAAAATAAAGCAAACGACGTTAAACCAAATCAGCAAAGGTAAAAATCTGTCTGGTAAAACTTATAAGGGCGTTATAAATGGATGGCCTGGTCAAATGACTGGACCAGAAGTTATTAAGTTTACGATTAAAAAAGCGGCTCAGACAAAAGGAGGTTTTGACCCCGCTACTGGTTATAACTATCCTCAATTGATTTCAAAATTTGCAATGGGTGCTGTGTTTTATAACCAAGCAGTTGATAATTATTTAGATGAAAAGATGGCTCCTGGCTCAAAGACAAATGATAAGCCATATAAGGACGGAGCTTATCATACCTATAAAGAGCATGCTTGGGATGAAGCATTTGGGTATTGGGGTGCAGTCTCCCATGGGCTCGGTCTAAGTGCAAAGCAAAACTACGATATTACTAAAATGAAGGATATGGCTGCCGCAGACCAAAACAAAGACGGTGTAGTAGATCTCAAGAGCGAGTACAATTTTGCGCACGCATACTATGCATCAAGCTTTGATAAAGGTGGTAAGACAAATTATTATAATAAAGTTACTCAGGCTTTTTTAGACGGTAGAAAGATAATTGCAGGAGCAAAAGGTGAAAAGCTTTCATCATCTGAAAAAGCTGCATTGCAAGGTCACATCGCCGTAATCAATGCAAATTGGGAAAAGGTTATTGCCGAGTCTGTTTTTAAGTATGCGGGTTCCGTTTATAAGGATATCGTAAAGCTTGAAGAAAATTACTCAGATAAAGCCTTCTCCACTTATGCGAAGCATTGGGGAGAATTGAAAGGTTTTGCACTAGCTCTTCAGACGGGCAAATCAAACTTGGGTGAAACAGCCGTGAAACTAAACAGGCTTACAGGTATGGGGCCAGTTCTAATGAATGCTTCTCAAGTAACAGGTGTAGATTCTGCGGGAAATTACATCAAGGAAGAAGCTCAGTCTTGGGGTGAGTTTAAGCTACACATGCTTAAAATCCAAAAGCTGATGGTCGAAAAGTTTGGTGTCAAAGCAAAAGGAAACGACATGTTAGCAGATATGTCCTCTTTGGCGTCAAAGGTAGGAAGCTCCGATAGCGCGGAAAACGACTAAAAGAGCTTTCCTTCTCCAGCTTTCCCCCGGATTTCCCAGTCACGGGGGAAGGCTCCTAAATACCTTAAAAGGGCCTTATATAAGTTAGGAATAAAATGTTAGAATATATTGGCGATATTTTCCATCACTTTGTTGATCCAAAGAAAAGAGTTTTCCTTGGGTACATTGCGTTATCCATCTTAATAGCACTTTTATGGCTTGTATTTTTAAGGAAAAAGGGGTTGAAATCAGCAATTTTTAAAGTGTTTGATAAGAAAATTCTCTTATCAGGTTCTGCAATCTCGGATTACAAAATGTTTTTAATTAATCGAGTTTTAATGTTGGTACTATCTCCGTATCTTTTGACTCAGTTAGCCGTTGCAACATTTTTTTACTATTCTCTTTTATCAATACCGTTAAGTGGGCTTATTTCTTTCTTAAGTGATACCCCGACTTTTGTAGTAGCAGTACTATTTACTTTTGTTTTTTTCACTTTTGACGACTTTACAAAATACTGGGTACATAGATGGATGCATAAGTGGCCTGTTTTGTGGGCTCTTCATAAAGTTCATCATTCGGCTGAGACCTTAAATCCAATCACTGTTTATAGAACACACCCTCTTGAGGGAATTCTATTTTCATTAAGAGGAGCATTTTCCCAAGGCACAGTGATTTCCACGTTCTTTTTCATTTTTGGTGATAAGGTAGATTTAGTAACTATTTTAGGAGTCAACTTTTTAGTATTTTCTTTCCATGTTGCTGGATCAAATTTAAGACACTCCCATATAGACATCAAATATTGGGTTTGGTTAGAAAAAATTCTCATTTCACCAGCTCAACATCAGCTTCATCATTCTTTGGATGAAAGACATTACGATAAAAACTTTGGAGCCGCTTTGGCGATCTGGGATTGGATATTTGGATCGCTTCATCACTCTGAGGATATTGATAATCTTATATTAGGGGTTGAAGATAATGACTTCAATCCTACATCGGTAACGGAATTATATTTGAAACCATTGAAAGAAATTTCAGATATTGTCGCAGAAAGTCTATCCAGTTTCAAATCGCTGAATAAAATTTTTAAAATATAAAAGGAGCAATCCTAATGAACTTCTACCCTATATCAATTATTACGTTTTTTTTCCTTTCGTTTAATACAGTTATTGGTGCTGAAGTTAATATTTACTCTCACCGCCAGCCTTTTCTAATTAACCCCTTTTTGGAAAAATTCACTGAAGAAACGGGAATAGAGACTAACGTAGTATATGCGACGAAAGGTTTAGCTCAACGACTGAAAGCAGAGGGTAAGAATAGTCCGGCTGATGTCATTTTGACGGTAGATATTGGGCGCTTATATATATATGATGATCTCGATCTCCTCGCATCAGTAAAATCGGATACTCTGGATAGGAACATTCCCCAGAATTTAAAAAGTCCCGAAAACAAGTGGTTTGCCTTATCAAAACGATCACGAATTATAGTTACGTCCAAGGACAGAGTAAAAGAGGGACAAATTACAAAAATCGAGGACTTAGCCGACGAACAATGGAAAGGCAGGGTGTGTTCCCGACCAGGAAGCCATGTATATAATAGAGCCCTAATGGCTTCGCTTATTTTATCTCTTGGAGAGAAAGCAGCAGAGGAATGGGCAAAAAAATTCGTGGGTAATCTAGCTAGAAGGCCCCAAGGAAATGATAGAGCGCAAGTAAAGGCAATCTTTGAAGGCCAGTGTGACATATCTATCATAAATAACTACTATTTTGGTAAATTAAAATATTCTGACGATCCAAGCCAAAGGGAATGGGCAAAAAGTGTTCGCTTAATTTTTCCGAATCAAGGTGCAGAGGATAGGGGAGCACATGTAAATATATCGGGTGGAGGCGTTGCTAAACATTCAAAAAATAAAAAAGAAGCGGTGGCTTTATTAGAGTTCTTATCAAAGGCGGCCTCTCAGAAAATGTATGGAGAGATTAATTTTGAATACCCGGTGAACTCAAATGTTGAAACTACCGAAGAACTAAAAAGTTGGGGAAGTTTCAAGTCTGACAGTTTACCTATCATCTCAATTGCCCTGAAAGCTTATGAAGCTCAAAAAATTATAGATAAAGCAGGTTGGTAAAATTTTAAGTAATTCTGCAATATTTCATACTAACCATTGGGCAAAAAATAATGGTATACTGAGAAACTCTCCCGCTGTTTTTCTATCTATCCTTTTAATTGGTCCTATATTCAGTTTACTTCTGACAGCTTTCGAAAGTAACCAAGATCTGTGGGTCCACCTTGTAAACACTGTATTGCCTATATACGTAGTGAATACTTTATTCCTATTCTTAGGAGTATTAACCCTAGCAGGTGGTTTAGGTATTTCAACTGCATGGATTGTTACTTATTACTCTTTTTTTGGCAAAAAAGTAATAGAGTGGGCTTTAATACTACCTCTAGCTTGTCCGGCTTATATTATTGCTTATGTCTATACCGATTTTTTAGAGTACGCAGGACCGGTACAAGGACTTATAAGAAACATATTTGGTTTTAACTCGGCAGCTGACTATTATTTTCCTGAAATAAGATCAGTGATGGGTGCTATTTTTGTAATGGGTTTTGTGCTTTACCCATATATATATATTTTGGCACGAACAGGTTTTAATAACTCTCCTAGAAGCTTGTATGAGACTGCGGCGCTTTATGGCCGAAATAAATTTTTTGCAGTTGGCTTGCCCTTGTGCAGACCATATATTGTGGCAGGTCTTGCCCTTGTTGCGATGGAAGTACTGTCAGATTTTGGAACAGTTGAATATTTCTCTGTTCAAACGCTTACTCTGGGAATGTTTAATGTTTGGATTGGGATGAATAGTATATCTGCAGCATCGCAAATAGCGATAGTGACCTTTGTTTTTATTATCATCTTGCTTGTTCTAGAAAGAAAGGCAAGATCTAGCCAAAAATACAATGATACCTCTAAGAGACTTAATAATATTTCACCAAAAGAGTTGAGTTTGAAAAAAGCGCTATTTGCAATTTGCTTTTGTTTAGTGCCAATTTCAGTTGGTTTTATAGTTCCAATAATTATATTGATAAATAACGTTTTTATAGGGCTAAAACCTGATAGTTTTTTTGCGATTTTCCCTGTACTGTTAAATACTATTTTTATAGGTTTAACCGCCACATTAATTATTATATTACTTGCTTTTTTCTCAGCATCTAGCGCGTATTTTTCTAAAAATCGTGCTTTAGTTATTATCTACAATATTGCTGCTACAGGATATGCTCTCCCTGGAACTATGCTCGCTATAGGTGTAGTTATTTTTTTTGGGTTTTTAGATAAATTTACAGGAAATATAGTCTTTTTAGGAGGAACGATATATGGAGTTATATTCGCATTAACAGTGAGGTTTTATGCTGTTCCCTATGGAGGAGTGATTTCAGGATACTCTAGAATTCCCTCAAATTTATTTGATGCATCAAAAAGTTTGGGTTATTCCACAATATCTACATCATATAAGATTACTCTTCCCCTTATAAGGACATCGATTATCGCTGCCGCGATTTTGACTTTTGTAGATATAGTTAAAGAGTTGCCAATGACATTGATACTAAGACCTTTTAACTTTGAAACACTAGCAACTTATACATACCAGTTCGCACATGACGAATTAATGATCGAGGCATCATTTCCAGCATTCTTCATTATAATTATCGGACTTATCCCGATTTTGTTACTACAAAATCAGTTAAATAGTTTCTTTCACTCAAAAAACTGAACAGCAAGATATAAGAGCGTCGAGAACATCAGAATATATAATACTATGATATTCACTTTATTATTAGAGCCAATAAACTTTAGCGTTTCCAAAGTTTGTTTATGTTCTTTGAGAGTCTGCCTAGTTTTATTCGGTTTGGGTTTTTTTAAATCTTTGCTTGCATAGTATACATCGACTATAAATGGGTTGCCTTTTGAGATGGAGCCCACAGATCCAAAGTAATCAGGCATCTCTGTATAATTGGAGACGTCCGCTTTTTCATATAGGAGTTTGTAGGCCTGCCCGTCGGTTATAAACCCATTTTCGGTATATATCCCGGTAGGTTTTTCTGCATATACACCTTTTAAATTACCTAGGTTACATCTTACAATAATAGCCTCAAACTCAGTATGATAAATCTTGCTAAGTAGATCTCTAAACGTGTCATCGTCTAGATATACCTCTAAATAGAACCCTTCCCCAAAGTTATAATCCATATTGTCGCTCGCTTTGCCACAAGACAGAGAAAAAAAACCGCTACCTCTCAAATCATCAAAGTTTAAATCTCCCTGAGTATAACTTCCGAGAACTGATTTTTCTCTGCTAGATATTTGTTTGCTATCTGTTTTTAAACAATGGATGGCGACATTTATCTTATCCGAATATTCTCTTGAACCGAGTATTGAAAAGGAATCTTTATTTTTTTTGTAAATATTATTGAGAATTATGCCTGTGCCAACAATTTGCTCGACTTCGCTAAATCCTGCAGATTTTTTTTTGCTTATGCTATAGATATCACCGTGTTTATATGACTTAGAGTATTCGGGCGATACAATTTTAAGCTCAATAGTGCCATCTTTAACAGGAAAAAATCTTACAAGCTTCTCTATTTCATCAAAATCATTTCGTTTCTCTACTAAGTACTCAGTTTCTTCTTTTGGCAGATTAAATGAATTCTGTTGTCTTACAAAAATCACTTCATTTGGGTATGTTGAATTTGTATTCTTCATGTTGCTGATAATAATCTAAAAAGTAGTTAAAAAACCAATATTTTTGCGAAAGGATTATAAAAAACGATTATTTGTTACGAGCACATTTATATTCCCTAGGACAAGCGCCTTTATTTTCAATGACAATAGTTACCTCGGGTGGGTCCATTCTGGACCCTGCTTTCACATAAGTACACATTCTCTGAGTTGGATCATCATCATTCCATTTCCAGCTTTTATACCTGCACGTGACCGGAGCGGTGTTTGACAGTGCGGCTCTTCTACGGCACTTAATCTTTTCTCTTCCCATTATTGTTTGTGGCCACTTAAGCCTCATCGTGTCCCACAGCGTACAGTGTGGTTCTTTCTTATTTTCATACATGCGACCCTCGGCTAGGGAGATAGAAGGAAACACAAAAAGGGCGAATAAAAGCATCAATTTTTTCATTATTTTTTGTTACTCTCTTTAAAATATTGGTTGATTATAAAATCGACACTTATATCTATTAGTTTAGAATTTTTGAATTTTATGTGCTAATAGTGTATCATAAAATTTGGAAGAGCTTAATTTTTTTGGATTATAAAAGAATTATTCAAAAATGGGGGAAGAAATGGCTGAAGTATTTGAAGACTCCTATTCCGCGGAAGCACTAGCGAATATGGAGAATTACATTATTAGTTTTGGTACTTTAATTAAAGATGTTGGTTCTAGCGAAGGGTTTAAAAATGCGCTCTTTGGTTTGAAAGTAATGATTGAGAAAAAACCTAGACGTGTAGCTGATTTAAGCAAAATTTACGCTGGAAAAGCGCCCAGAACATTGGAACTCCTTGTATTTAGTAGAGAACATATTCCGTTGATTGTTGCTGAGATTAAAGAGCATGGATTTAAAAATGTAAAATCAGACGCGCAACAACAACTAGTTACAGTTACTGTGCCAAAGCCAACTCTAGACGATCTAACAGCTATGGAAGACCAAGTAGCTGGTATGAGCCGATCTGCAATAAGCAGTTTGACTAAGATTAGAGGAAACACTTCGCAGAGACTAAAAGCAGCACTGGAAAATGAATTTATAGATGGCGTTACTATGAACAACTCGAGGAACAAGGTAGATGCTGTATACGACAAATATGTTAAGCTAGTGAAGCTACATGCTCTCAAGAAAAGAAAAACTATTTTAGGCAGCTATTTCGAGCCAAAAAATGAGGAGGAACGACTTCTATTGCCTGAACTTAACAAATTAAAACCGTTGCCTGAACCAAGAGAATAGTTTAGTACTGGGCTTTAATTATTTGTGGTAAAAATGCCAAAAACAGGCGGCCAATTAATCGCAGAGTGCCTTGATAGAAATCAAGTTAGGAAAGTGTTTTGTGTTCCAGGCGAAAGCTATTTGGGAGCTTTGGACGCTCTTTTTGATAAAAAGAAAAGTATAAAAGTTATTAATGCACGCCACGAAGCTGGGGCATCTAATATGGCCGAGAGCTACGGTAAACTTACTGGAGAACCAGGTGTTGCCTTGGTCACAAGAGGGCCTGGAGCCTGTCATGCCTCTGTAGGAGTACATATTGCTCATCAGGACAGTACACCAATGATATTAATAGTAGGGGATGTCGCGAGAAATGTGAGAGATAGAGAGGCATTTCAAGAAGTGGATTTCAAGAACTTTTTTGGCCCAATATCTAAGTGGGTAGGAGAAATTAATGATCCAGATAGGGTTCCGGAGTACATGAATAGGGCTTTTAGTCTGGCCAATTCCGGAAGGCCCGGACCAGTGGTATTAGTTACCCCAGAAGATATGCTTTCTCAAATCTCAAAAGTTAAAATTCCTATTTTAAGTCCAGTTATTAAAAGTGAAATGCCTTCAAAGGGATTTAGTGCGTTAATTGAAAAATTTAAGAAATCAAAAAAACCTCTTTTTATAATTGGTGGCTCGGGTTGGACAAAAAAGTCGTGTTCTAAATTTCACCATTTTATAAATGGAAATAATATTCCAGTAGCAACATCTTTTCGCAGACAGGATTTATTTGACCATAAAAATGAGAATTTTGTAGGAAGCTTTGGTACATCGGTATCTCCAAAGCTTATAGACAGTACAAAAAACAGTGACCTAATTATTGTGTTAGGAGCTAGGCTAGGTGAAATGACAACTCAAGGATATAGCATTATAAATCCTCGAGATATTTCAAAAAATATAATACATATCCATGTAGACCCAAATGAGTTGAATAAAGTCTTTAACGCTACTGTATGCATAAACGTTGGAGTAAATGAGTGCTGCGATAAGCTAGAAGAACTCATTCTGGATAATTCCAATCGATGGAAACAATGGAGAAATGAGTTAAACAAAAACTACTTGGAGGATTCTAGACCACAAAAAAATAGAAATCTTAATAATCTAAGTGAAATTTTTGAAATAGTTGAAAAGAAATTCCCCACAAATTCTATTATAACCCTTGATGCTGGAAACAACGCTGCTTGGCCACAAAGGTTTTTAAGCTTCGGAGAAAACCGAAGGCAGATAGCCTCTACCTGTGGTTCTATGGGATATGCTATTCCAGCAGCGGTCTCTTCAGCACTGTCAAATCCAGAAAAAGCTGTTCTATGTTGTGTTGGTGATGGGGGCTTTATGATGTCTAGCCAGGAAATCTCTACTGCTGTTCATTATGGTGCAAAAATTATAATTTTACTTATTAATAACAGTAGTTATGCAACAATAAGAATGCATCAGGAGAGAGATTATCCGGGGCGAAAAATTGCTACAGATTTGAAAAACCCCGACTTTGTTAAGCTATGTAAAGCTATGGGTGCTGATGCCTACAGAGTAAAGGGGGTAGAAGATTTTTCTCAAATCTTTGCCAAGGCGCTTAAGTCAAAAAAAGTAAATGTTATTGAAGTACCAATTTCCATAAATCAATTATCCCATAGGTATAATCTTAAGTAGCTTTCAGAGCCTTATTTAGTTCAACTCTAGTCGGACTTGACTGAGCTGTTCCTTTCTTTAAAACACTGAGACCTGCTGCTGCACAAGAAAATTCTACTGATTGTCTCAAATCTTTTCCAAAAGACAAAGCGCTTGCTAGAGCACCATTGAAACAATCACCAGCACCTGTCGTATCAATTACTTTTCCGAACTTTTTACTAGGACAAAACGAAATTTTCTCTCCATCAAAAAATGCAGCGCCTTTTTTCCCAAGTGTGATAATCACTTTTTCAACTCCCAGGTCTCGAATTTTATTTACAGCTCTTTCAACGTCTCTTTTGCCTTTTAAAGAGATATTTGTTATTTGCTCAGCTTCTGTTTCATTAGGAGTAATAATTTCACAAAACTGGTAAGCTTTCCTACTAATTTTTCCAAATGGGGCGGGGTTAAAGATTGTAATCATGCCCAATTCTCTGGCTTCTTTTAAAACTGCAAATGTAGTATCAGATGACTGTTCAAATTGCGTTAAAAAGATGTCTCCTTTTTTCATTTTAGATTTTTGCAAATAAAAGTCATCAATACTCAGTTGGGCTGATGCTCCGGGATCAACAATTACACTATTTTCACCAGTTTTATTATCAATAAATATTCCTGCCATACCGGTGGGCGAATTTTTGTCAATTTTTGTACTCGCAAATAGCTTCTCTTTTCTCCAAATATCATTTGCATATCTATTAAAATTATCATTCCCTAATCGAGTAATTAATGTGGTGGGTGCTCCAAGTTTCCTTGCTGATATTGCTTGATTTGAGGCTTTGCCGCCAGGGCCTATGTTCGAACTTTTTGCAATAATGGTTTCTCCAGATTTTACTTTCTTATCAACATAGAAAGATAAATCCACCGCAAAAATTCCAAAAACAAAAATATGTTTATTTTTTTGTGTCACTGAATTCTTTTCTCAATTGTTCATTGTGTTGATTAAATTTAGGAGCTTTTTTTTCTGAATTCTCCCAAATTAGGGGCGGAGAGGGAATAGTTAAACTGTCATCTAGTGAATTTCTTACGCTTATTTTTTTCAACGCCAAATGCCTCTCCAGATCCTTAACAGTATTTAATCTTCCATACGCAATTGACGCGTCTTCAAGCCTATTTCTAAGAGTTTCATCGGTAAGCGAAGATAATATAGACTGAATTGTTTCATCTAATAGATCCCTGTTTTTTACTCTGAGTGTATTACTAGAAAACTTATTTTCTTTTGCCAGGGAAGGTGTTTTAAGAACCTCTACACAAAATCTTTTCCACTCCAATTCGTTCTGAATTGAAATGATAAAGCTAGTGTTTTCCGAGCACAGGAAAGCACCATAAGGTGCGATAGAAGGATGCTTTAGACCAACCCTTTTGGGAGCAGCCCCTCCATATTTGCTATGAATATATGGAACAGTCATCCAGTCAGCAGCAACATCAAAAAGAGAAATCTTAACATCCTTAACATTATTAGAACGTTCTCTTAATAATAGAGATTCTACAATGCCTGCATGTGCCGCCATTCCTGCGCCAATATCGCAAATTGAGACCCCTATCCTACCAAGTCCTTCCGGTGATCCAGAAACATCTATAAGGCCACTTTCCGCTTGAATTAGTAAATCATAAGATTTTTTTTTCATCATTTCTGGAGCCTCTCCATATCCAGATATATCGCAACAGATAAGTCTTGGGTTAATTGATTTTAAACTGGGGCTATCTATACTCAATTTAGTTACAGTTGTCGGAGAGAAATTCTGAATAAAAATATCTGCTTCAGCAACCATATTTAAGAATATGTGTCTATCACTCTTTGTCTTTAGGTCCAGCGCGATGCTTTCTTTACCTTGATTGAGCCATATGAAATATGAGCTTTCTCCGTCAGCAGCTGTGTCATAACCCCGAGCAAAATCCCCACCATTCTTTCTCTCAATCTTAATCACTCGGGCGCCCGCTAACTTAAGTCTATTAGAACAAAAAGGTCCAGCCACAGCTTGTTCCATTGATACCACTAATATTCCATCAAGTGGTAAACTCATATTAAAAGCTTCTTGGAAGATTTAAAACATGCTCAGCAATATAGCTAAGTATTAAGTTCCTCGATACGGGAGCCGTTTGATAAAGACGCGTTTCTCTGAACTTTCTTTCAATGTCGTATTCTTTACTAAAGCCAAAGCCACCAAATGTCTCCATAGCCGTAGTGCCTGCTTTCCAACTAGCATCAGCCGCCAACATTTTTGCCATATTAGCCTCTGCACCACATTTTTTACCCCCGTCGAAAAGCGTTGCAGCTTTATCGACCATTAGTGATGCGGCTTCGATTTGTGAGTAGCACTCCGCGATTGGAAATTGAATTCCTTGGTTCATGCCAATTTCTCTATTAAAAATTTTTCTAGTTTTGGCGTAGTTAACAGACTTTTCTATAAAATATTTACCATCTCCGATACACTCTGATGCTATAAGGATTCTTTCGGCATTCATACCATCCATAATTGCTCGGAAGCCCTTGTCTTCTTCACCAATTATGCTTTCATCTGGAATGAAAACATCATCAAAAAATAATTCGCAGGAGTGATGGTTAATCATAGAGTCAATCTTCACTATTTTAAGGCCACTTTCCTTAGCTTGTTCAATATCAATAAGGAAAACGGAAAATCCGTCAGTCCTTTTGGGGAGAGCTCCCTGTGGTTTAGTTCGTGCAAGAAGGATCATTAGGTCAGAGTGTTCCACTCGGCTAATCCAGACTTTTTGCCCATTGATAATCCAGCCATCATTAGTTTTTTTTGCCATGGTTTTGATACTAGTTGTGTCTGTTCCTGAGTTTGGCTCTGTTACGGCAAAGCTCTGAAGCCTTAGCTCACCAGACGATATTTTTGGAAGATATTCTTTTTTTTGTTTATCCGACCCATGTCTTAGAAGGGTACCCATAACGTACATCTGAGCATGACACGCACCAGCATGTGCACCTTGAAGACTAAGTTCTTCCAAAACAACACATGCTTCTTTTAATCCCAGTCCAGCGCCACCATATTCTTGTGGAATAAGTATATTTAAGAAACCGCTTGTCGTCATTTCCTTAACAAAGTCTGTAGGGTATTCTTTTTTCTTATCTAAACCACGCCAATATTCTTCTCCATATTTCTGGCAAATTGTTGCTACAGATTCCCGGATTTGTTTTGTATCAATCAAACCTTATTCCCTTTTTAAAATTAACACTCTATTAATAACAGTTTCTTTTAAGTTCAGCTATCAAACTCTTCTTATATTCCTCTGAGTTTATTTCCAAAAAACCCAAAGCAGGTAGACTTATTGGCCCTAAAAAATAGGTCGACAAAGCGCCACGTGCAACACTTTCACTGGGATCACTTTTTTGATCCAGTATTTTTTTCCTAATTTCTCTACATCCTGGCGTATGATAATTTTCGTTAGTTGGGTCAAGTCTTATGATCTCACGGTTAAGATTTGAAGAACAAGAAATTAGAAAAGTAAGAAGAAAGGTAATAAAGAGGTTTTTATACATAAATTTTAAATTTTTCTCTTATTCCCCTCTCAATTTCTTTATCAAAAAGAGGTATATTATTTCTTCTCGTGAGAATTTCTTTTTTTCGTTCTATAGTTTTTTTCATTATATCCGGTTTATTGTTTTCTTGCCATTCCTTAGGACTCGTTCTATCTGCAAGATCAGGATAAATATATTCTTTTTGCATTAAGTCTAATGTTTGTTGATGCCCCAAATAATGCTCTGGTCCATCAATACAAACGGACCTTATAACATCAATATTTACTATATCATCGTTAACATCGATTCCCTTGATGCATCGTTGTACCTGTCCAAGTATATCGTTGCCTAGTATCAATGACTCTAATGAAAACCCTAAAAGGGAAGCATGCATTCCTACAGACTCATAGCAGAGATTTAAGCCTGCAAGACCAGCAAGAGTGTTAGAAATACCTTGCTCCCAACCAGCCTGCATATCTGGCAACTTGGAGTCTGCTATTCCAGAGGCGGCACCTCCAGGCAAGCCAAGAAAATGATGCATTTGAGCACAGCCAGCTGTTAAAAGGGCTTGCTCACCCGACCCTCCTGACATTGCACCTGTTCGCAAATCGGAAACAAAGGGCCAAGTCCCGAAAATGCAGGGGTGTCCAGGCTTTACAGAATTTACGTAAACAATTCCAGCTAAACATTCTGCAACTGCTTGAACAATTGCTAGAGCAATAGGCGCTGGTGCCGTTGCCCCAGCTTGGCCAGCGGAAAGTAAAAGAATAGGCATCCCGCCTTCAATACATTTTTCCATTGTCTCACAACTCTCCGTTGCAAATTTCATTGGGGGAACCACAAAGCAGTTTGAATTTGAAACAAAAGGCCTTGCCCGCCATTGCTTTTCTCCACCAGCTATCATATGTAGCAAATCCATACAGCCCTTAACATGGTGAGGTTCAGAAAAACTAGTTCCAATATGCTTTGTAGTGCCTCCGCAACAAGCGTAAAGCGTGTTGAGATCCATTTCATAGTTGTTGGTTATATCTCTTGCTACCATCACCCGTTGGAAAAAATGTATGTTATCTAATTCCTGAGTTATCTGAGCGGCGTGATATAAGTCTTGAACTGTTGAGTCTCTATATTCTTTCTTTTCCACATCGACCACATGAACGGCTGCTCCTGCAGTTCCAAAAAAAACTCTTTTCCCAGACAAGTGCATATCGAATTTTTCCTCACGTCCAAATAACGTCAAGTCTTTAGAGGACAAAGCAATCATGTCTTCAACAAGAGATTTAGAAAACCTAAGTCTTCCATCGTATCCCAGTACTGCACCGGCTTTTGTCATATAATTTATTCCGCTCTTTGGGGCCAGGCCAATTCCGATTTCGGATAATGCATCAAGAGCTAAGTTGTATAATTTCTTTATATCTGAGTCACTTAAAGGCTTGTAATTGCCACCAATCAGTCCTGGCTTTATTGGATTTATTTCTTCAGATATGGGAGCCACTCTTAGCGCTATTTTTGAGTCTCTACCTCTTCGTTCAGGTCTCTTCATTTCTGCCTTCCATAAAAATGCCAAAAAAGTTACATTCTAATCTTCTCAGAGATCGGGTCATACAATGGTTTAGATGATATTTTTGCTTTGGCCATCGTCCCTGCTATTTCAATATGAAAGTCTGAGGTCTCGACTGATTTTATGGACTCTTCCTTTAGCGGAATATAGCCCATGCCGATAGCTGATCCTAAGAAATGACCGTAGTTACCTGAAGTTAGGTATGAAACAAGCTCACCATCCCGGTAAATCGGCTCATTATGGAACAGTAGCAACTCTGGATCTTCAAGTTGAAATTGGTAGAGATATTTTTCGAGACCCTGGTTGTTTTTTCTTATAACTGCTTCTTTACCAATAAAATCGTCCTTGTTAGTTTGTACTGCGAAACCAAGCCCAGCTTCCAATACATGATCTTCATCGGTAATATCATGGCCGAAATGGCGGTAAGCCTTCTCAATTCTGCAGCTATCTAAACTATGGAGGCCACATAGCCTAAGGTCATATTTTTTTCCTACCTCTCGGATCACTTCGAAAACGTGACAAGCCTGATCTGAGCTTACATACAATTCCCAACCCAATTCTCCAACGTAGCTAATTCGATGCGCTCTAGCCAATCCATACCCTATTTCGATCTCTTTAGCTGAGCCAAATGAATGATTATTGTTATCAAATTTATTCGGTGATATCTCTGATAATAGCTTTCTTGAATTTGGTCCCATCAATACCAAAACAGCTTCTGATGAAGTAACATCAGTCACTACGACATTAAAGTTTTCTCTATGGCGGTTTAGCCAACTTAAATCTCGAACGAGAGTAGCAGCAGGCACAACAAACAAAAAACAATTATGCTTTAAACGAGTTACAGTAAGGTCACTTTCAATACCACCACTTGAGTTTAGCATTTGGGTATATACTATTTTCCCAATATCCACGTCGACGTTATTTCCGCAAATCTTTTGGCAAAACAACAGGGCATCCGCCCCTTCAATCCTTATTTTTCCAAAACTACTCATATCAATCAGCCCAACATTATTTCTAATCGCTAAATGCTCTAACCTATGGTTTTCAAACCAGTTCTGTTTCTTCCAATCATAGATATATTTTTTTTCCTGTTTTCCAATTGCAAACCAGTTGGCTCTTTCCCATCCTGCAAGTTCGCCGAATATGGCATTTTCCTTTTTTAGATGTTCATGTAATGGCGATCTTCTGACCCCTCGAGATGTTTCAACCTGTCTATAAGGAAAATGATCTGCGTATAATAATCCTAATGACTCCTTTACCCGATCTTTCAAATAAAGGCGATTTCTCTGAAAGGGCTGGGCCCTTCTTATATCCACGTCCCACAGGTCAAACGGTGGGGAGCCTTGGTCAATCCACTGCGCTAAGGCCATCCCTGCACCACCCGAAGAGACTATGCCAATTGAATTATATCCTGCCGCAACCCAAAATCCTTTAAGTTCAGGAGCTTCCCCTAAATAATACTTGTCATCTGGTGTAAAACTCTCTGGCCCGTTGAAAAATGTTTGAATGCCGTATTTTTCTAATATTGGTATTCGTTTTATTGCCTTTTCCAATATAGGTTCAAAATGGTCTAAATCTTCTGGAAGTTGGTCGAAGCAGAAATTCTCATCAATTCCATTCATTCCCCATGGTTTTGCTTGCAGTTCGAAGGCGCCAACCAAAAATTTACCCGCATCCTCCTTATAATAGGTTTGTTCATCAGGCATTCTTAAAACGGGTAACGTACTTAGATTTTTTACTGGCTCTGTAACAATGTAAAAATGTTCACAGGCATGAAGCGGAACCGTAACGCCATGACTTTCAGCAAAATCTCTTGCCCACATGCCCGCACAATTTGCAGCGTTTTCTGTTTTGATAAGCCCTTTACCATTTTCATTCTCCCAGTGAACACCACTAACAGAATTATTATAAGTGTTTAATCCAGTTACTTTTGTATCCTCAAAGATTTTTACTCCTAAATCGCGCGCCCCTTTCGCTAATGCCATGGCGATATTTGCAGGATCACCTTGACCATCCAGTGGAAGATGAACGGCGCCCTTGACACCATCAACATTTAAAAATGGATGAAACGATTTCAACTCAGAGATGGAAATCTCATTGACTTCTACATCAAACGCCTTGGCCATTGAGGCTTGTCTGAGAATTTCTTCGTGACGGTGCTCTGTAAGCGCCACCGTTAAAGATCCATTTTGTTTTACGCCGGTAGAAATGCCTGTTTCTTTTTCTAGGTTCACATAAAGATCTGCGGAATATTTTGCCAAACGTGTCATATTTAAGTTTGGTCTTAGTTGGCCTATAAGCCCTGCTGCATGCCATGTAGTTCCAGAGGTCAGTTTTTTTCGTTCCAAAAGAATGATGTCTTTCCAACCTATTTTTGCAAGGTGATAGGCAAGTGAGCACCCTGATATACCACCACCAATAATGACAATTCTTGCCTCTGCCGGTATGCTCATTGTCTAAGTCTTTTATTATCAGGATCCCAGAGAGGTTTGTTGTCCTGAACGGTTGCATCAAATCTTTCCCCATAGATCTCCACTTCAATCTGAGTTCCTGGATCACAAAGATCTGTGCGAAGCATACCTAAGGCTACAGAATGTTTTACTCTGTATCCCCACGCGCCGGAAGTGGTTTCTCCAACAATTTTGTCGTCATGCCAAAGGGTGGACATGTAAGGAGCATCAAAACCGTTCGCTTTTACCTTTAAAGTTACAAAGCTTTTTTTGCTACCTTCTTGCTTTTCCTTAAGCAGTGCTGGCTTGCCAATAAAATCAATATCTTTGTCAAACTTTACAAATCTTTCTAGACCTCCTTCAAGGATTGAGTAATCACTGGATAGGTCTCCCTTCCAAGCTCTATACCCCTTTTCTATTCTAAGTGAATTCAATGCAAACATCCCAAAAGGCTTAGCGCCCAGAGACAGTATTTGATCATAAATAGAATTTAGATACTTGTTCTGAACGTGAACTTCCCACCCTAGTTCCCCAGCGAATGATACCCTAGCCATAACTACTGGCATTTTATTTATAAGAGCTTTTTGGTGTGACAACCAAGGAAGATGAAGATCAGCATCTACAATCTTATTAAATAAATCTCGACTTTTGGGTCCTGTCACAATTAGAGTTCCAACTGCCTGGCTTTTATCTTCAAGGGTAATGTCACTATTTGGTTCTATCGACCTCAATAATAATTCATAGTCATGCCATTGCGCAGCTGCAGCAGTTATTAAAGTAAAATGCTCATTAGAATGTTTCATGATAGACATTTCCGTGAGTATTCTTCCTCTATGATCACTAAAGTAGGAAAGGCTTATCCTGCCTGTGGATGGTAGATTGCCTACAATCAGCCTACTTAGTAAATCTTGACAATCTTTTCCTTTTAACTCAAAGCGAGAAAACCCAGGTAGATCTAAAACCCCTACGCCATCTCTTACCGCTTCGCATTCTTCTTTTACCCTTTTTTCCCATGGGCCATTTCTTTCCCATGTTTGAGCCGATGCTATAGAAGTATCATCACCTTCTTTTGCAAACCAATTGGCTCTTTCCCATCCATTATAGCAACCCATCTGACCGCCTAACGCCAGAATTTTTGCATGAATTGGAGACAAACGTCTATCGGGAGCTGCAGGCCATCGCATATGAGGAAAATGCATCCCATACTCATGACCATAAATTTCCTTGCCTTTTTCAATACAATATTCTTGGTCAGTAAAATCGGTAAAACGTCTGGGGTCACAGGACCACATATCCCATTCAGTTGTTCCCTCTGTAATCCATTCTGCTAAGACCTTGCCTGCTCCTCCACCTTGGGCAATGCCAAAAGTAAACACACAGGCTTCGAATGCATTTCTCACGCCTGGCATAGGGCCTATAAGTGGGTTCCCATCCGGAGTATACGGAATTGGTCCGTTTATTACTTTCGATACCCCCGCTTTAGCAAGAAGAGGGACTCTTTTCATCGCGTCTTCCACATACCATTCCAATCTCTCAAGGTCATCTGGGTATAGCTGAAAGCTGAAGTCGTCGGGAAGGGGATCATCTTTTGTACACCAGTGAGCTCGACAATTTCTTTCGTAAGGTCCAAGATTAAAACCATTTTTTTCTTGTCTTAAATAGTAAGAGGAATCTACGTCTCGTAATAAAGGCAGTTTGTGACCAGTATTTGCCGTCCATTTCTCGAGTTCTTCTACTTGTTCAGAAATTACATATTGGTGACTCATCGAAACCATGGGAATTCTTCGGCCACCGAAAGGGATGAACCATTCACTAACTCTCTGGGCATAATATCCGGCAGCGTTAACTATTATTTCTGCTGAGATGGGGCCTTTCTCAGTGATTATTTCCCACATATCATTTTCTTTTTTAATACCCTCAGCTGAGCAAAACCTAACAATTTTAACACCAAGCTGTCTTGCTCCTTTTGCTAAGGCTTGCGTCAACTGGGCAGGATCAATATCGCCATCTGCAGGATCATATAGAGCGCCTTGTATTTCATGTGTTTCTATAAAAGGATACAACTTCTTGATTTCGTTATTATCCAAAATTTCTATGTTCATTCCTTGATAAAGCCCCATTCCTTTGGCTCTTTGAAATTCCTGCATCCTCTCTTTGCTATGCCCTAACCTTATCGACCCTGTTACATTATAATTCATGGGATAATCAACTTCGTCACCAAGGTTACTGTATAATTCTGTAGAATATCGTTGCATATTCATAATGGACCAGCTTGTGGAAAATGTGGGAACATTGCCGGCTGCATGCCATGTTGAGCCAGCTGTAAGCTCATTTTTCTCAAGCAAAACACAATCGGTCCAACCAGCTTTTGCTAAATGATAGGCACAAGATACCCCTACAACGCCACCACCTATTATAACCACTCTTGCTTGTGAAGGTAATTCGCTCATCATATCCCCCTAGTAAATAAAATATTAACAAGGATATCTTATAAAAAGCAAGTGATTGAGCAAATAAATTTAAGTAATGATTAGGGAATTAATTTGTCATTTATATGATGTCAAAATCAAGAGATATTTCTTTGTCTATTGGTTCTAATTGGCACGACAACACAAATCCTTTTTTTATTTCCCATTCTTCCAAAGAGTAGTTCTTTTTCATTCTTGCTTCACCAGAACTCACTTTGCATCTACAAGTTGCGCACATGCCGTTTTTACAAGAATAAGGCACATTAATTCCATTTTGGTTAGCTTTATCTATAAAATCGTCATTCTTACTCATAAGAAAAGATTTTTTACTTCCGTCTATTAGAAGCTCTATTTTACTCTCCCCAGTATCTAAACTTTGGGAAATATCTTCTATATTTTTATCCGTAGCCACAAAAAATAATTCAGTCATAATTTTTTTTTCTGCCACTCCTTTGTCTTTTAAATATGATTGCAAGGATTTAGTCATATCTAATGGTCCACAAATAAAACATTGGTCTAAATCTTCCAGATCAATAAGATTTGCGTCGCTTAAATACGCTATTTTATCTCGCGTTATTCGTCCATTCAGAAATTCTGTGCTCTGGATCTCTCTTGAAAAAAAGTTAAAAACTAATAACCTATCAAGATACTTATCTTTTAAATCCTGTATTTCTGTTTTGTACATCATATCGGCGTACGTTTTATTTGAGAATAAAAGTGTTATTCTCGATTTGTTATTTCTTCTTAGTGTAGACTTTAAGATAGACATAATTGGAGTAATCCCTGACCCCGCCGCTATAAGTAGGAGATGATTTGCGTTTTCGCTATTAACAACAAAACTACCATCTGGGTTAGATATTTGCACTACATCCTCTATTTTTTTTGTTTTAAGAAATTCTGAAAACATACCATTTTTTATATGTTTGACCCCTATCTCAATAAAGTTTTTATTGGGTTCAGAACTGATGGAATAGGTTCTAGTGTGGTCGTCTTCTTTCATATTGAATCTGATGCTGATATATTGGCCAGGTTTATGATTAAATTTCTCGTGCAGAGAGTTGGGTAGACTGAATTTTATTCTACTGCTGCCCGCTGTCTCTCTCTTGATTGAGTTTATTTTAAGATCGTAAAATGTTTGTTTGACCATTTAAACACACTTAAAATGATCAAAGGGTTCTTTGCAATCTAAACATCTATATAGTGACTTGCATGCTGTTGAGCCAAATTCAGATACCTTTTCGGTTCTATAAGATGTACATTGTGGACACTTGACTTCCTTTAATAAGGAATCACCAATAGTCTCTGTATTCCTAGGATGTGGGGGTGAGATTCCAAAGTCCTCCATTTTTTTCCTTCCATTTTCAGAAATCCAATCTGAGCTCCATGGTGGCGAAAATGACTTTTCAATTATGGGCGATATACCTATCTTTTTTAATTCACTTGCAATTTTTTCCTCAATCACTGAAATAGCCGGGCATCCAATGTAGGTTGGAGCAATAGTAACCACATGGTTTTTATCGTTGCGCTTAATTTCTCTGATTACTCCCAAATCATCTAATGTTAGGAAGGGTAATTCAGGATCGGTCAAGTCTTTTAAGACATCCCATAATTTTTCAGTGCCTTTTTCCATGTTTACCAACTTGAGTTTGGATACGCTCTTTGCATATATTGTAGGTCTGAAAGTAAGTAGCCGAATGCCTCACTGTGTTCACCTTTCCGTCCACCTCTTTTCTTTAAAATAATGGCTGGAAAATCTAAATTCCCTTTTTGTAGAATAGCCTCAACTTCATTTTTCCAACTGTCAAATATCGATCTTGGTTCTGGAAGGAAATCATTTTGTGAGCACATTTCAGTAAAATCGTCATTATTAAAAAGTTCTCCCAAGAAAGGTTCTAAGTTTGCAATGGCATTAGACATTTTTAAATTGCTTTCATCTGTGCCATCGCCCAAAGTCACAACCCATTGAGACGCATATTTCGAATGATAGGAAGTTTCCAAAAATGCCTTCTCCGAGAATTCCTTTAGCTTTTTAAAGCAGCATTTAATTTTTACTCTCTCCCAAAAATATTTCATGAAGGTTGAAAAATAGAAAAGTCGTAAGACAGTATTTCCAAAATCACCGTTTTCCTGCTCAACAAGCAATAAATTTTTATATTCATGTTCGAGTCGCAGGAACGCTAATTGATCCTCGTTTTTATATCTAGAGTCTATTTCACACGCCAAGCAGTACAATGTTTGTGCGTGTCCAATTAAGTCCAGAGCGATATTTGGAAGTGCAAGATCTTCTTCGAGCGTGGGGGCATGTCCACACCATTCTGATGTTCTATGGCCTAATATTAGATTGTCATCAGCTATTCTCAGTAGACCTTCAAAAACCATATCGGCCGAATTATTTTTCATTACATGTGCCCTACATCATCTGGAACATCATAAAAAGTGGGATGGCGATAAATTTTATCGTCAGAACTAAAAGTTTCCTCTTTCTCATCAGGATCAGAAGATACTATGTCGATAGATCTTACTACCCAAATTGATTGTCCTTCTCCCCTACGACTGTATACGTTTCTTGCAGATAACATTGCCATTTCGCGGTCTGGAGCATGAATTGATCCACAGTGACGATGTGACAGACCATTTTTTGGCTGAATAAAAACTTCCCAGAGGATAGTTTCTTTTTCCTCACCAACCAATTTATTCAGCAGCCTGTAATGCAGTTTGTTTCTTTAAGGCATGTGCATGTGCTGCAGCTCTGACCCAACTACCTTCGTTCCATGCTTTTTGTTTGGCGGATATCCTTTCATTGTTCATTGGTCCATCCCCCCTTACCACTCGCCAAAATTCGTCCCAGTCTATTTCACCATACGCATAGCCACCTTGGCCATTATTTCTTTTTTTATCCCATTTCAAATCTTTATCGGGAACAACAAGGCCGATTTTTTCTGCCTGCGGGACGATAGCATCTACGAATTTCTGTCGCAGCTCATCGTTTGTATATCTTTTTATTTTCCATTTTACAGATTTTTCAGTGTTAGGGCTATTAGCATCATTGGGCCCAAACATCATAACACTTGGCCACCACCATCTGTTCAAGGCTCTCTGGGCCATTTCTTTCTGCTCTGCAGTTCCTTTGGCAAGAGTAAGCATAATTTCATATCCTTGGCGTTGGTGGAAACTTTCTTCCTTGCATATTCTTATCATTGCTCGCGCGTACGGACCATATGAACATCGGCAAAGGGGAATTTGGTTCATTATTGCTGCGCCGTCAACAAGCCACCCAATGGCACCAATATCAGCCCATGTAGGAGTAGGGTAATTAAAGATCGATGAGTATTTTGCTTTTCCAGATAAAAGTTCTTGGGTCATTTCCATTCTTGATTTTCCAAGAGTCTCGGCAGCGCAATAAAGATAAAGCCCATGACCTGCCTCGTCTTGCACTTTCGCTAAAAGCGATAACTTTCTTCTAAGTGTAGGGGCTCGAGTGATCCAGTTTCCCTCTGGAAGCATACCCACAACCTCTGAATGAGCGTGTTGTCCTATTTGTCTGATCAATGTTTTTCTGTAGGTTTCAGGCATAGAATCTTTTGGCTCTATTTTTTCATCTCGATCGATTTTTTCCTGAAATGCTTCCAAAGAAGCTATTTTTTCTTTATGTTCTTTAGCCATAACATCTGCCTATCATTTACATCTAATTAATTATAAATATTTTATATGTTAAAAAGAGGTGCTCTTCAATACCAACCGAAAAATAATACCAAAAAAAATTGTGTTAGCATTTTATCTAATGTTAATCTAACGCAAGTCCAATTTTCGATACAATGGAATGGTGATATGACGCCTTTAGAACGAGCAAAAAAATCTGCAGAGACAATGTGGAAGAGAGATAAAGCTTCTAAGGGAATTGGAATAAAAATAGAAAGCGTAGCCCCCGGAAAAGCTGATTTAAGTTTAATAGTAAAGCAGAAACACCTCAATGGGCACGACATTTGCCACGGCGGATTTATTTTTACCCTTGCAGACAGTGCTTTTGCTTTTGCCTGTAACAGCTATAATCAAGCGGCAGTTGCCCAAAATAATATGATTACCTTCATAGCACCCGCTCAAAAAGGTGAAAAGCTGATAGCAAAGGCTAGACAGGTTAGTCAATCAGGTCGATCAGGGATTTATGATGTTTCCGTTTTTAATGACAAGAAACAGAAAATAGCTGAGTTCAGAGGACTTTCAAGAACGATCGGTGGGCAAAACTTTAAGGAATAAATGAATGAGGGATTTAACTCCAAAAAAACACGAATTGGAACCAATCGAGATTGCATCTATTGACGAAATAAAAGCCCTACAACTTGTTAGATTAAAGTGGTCTATCGATCATGCCTATAAAAACGTTGCATTTTACAAAAAAAAGTATGATGAAATCGGTATCCATCCTAGTGATTTGAAATATTTGGAGGATATAAAGCTATTCCCATTTACAACAAAAGAAGATCTTAGAAAGAATTATCCATTTAATATGTTTGCACACAAATTAAAGGATATTGCCAGAATACATGCTTCATCCGGCACTACAGGAAAACCGACAGTTGTTGCTTACACAAAAAATGATTTGGAAATGTGGGAGCACTTAATTGAGCGATGTCTACGTGCCTCGGGCATGAAAAAGGGAGATATGCTTCATAATGCATATGGTTATGGGCTGTTTACTGGTGGCCTGGGCTTGCATGGAGGGGCTGAAAAAATGGGATTAACGGTTATCCCGGTTTCTGGTGGTATGACAGCAAGACAAGTACAGCTGATCAACGATTTTAAGCCTAAAGGCATAACCGTTACACCCTCTTACATTCTGTCTATTTTAGATGAATTCAAAGCACAGGGTTTAGATCCTAAGAAATCTTCATTGGAAGTTGGTATTTTTGGAGCTGAGCCTTGGACAAATTCTATGCGTAGCGAGATTGAGTCGCAATTTGATATGCATGCAGTCGATATTTATGGACTATCAGAGGTACTTGGACCGGGAGTGGCTAATGAGTGTGTTGAGTCAAAAGACGGTTTGCACGTTTGGGAAGATTATTTTTATCCAGAGATAATCAATGTGGAAACTGGAAATGTTTTAGAGGATGGGGAGAAAGGTGAGTTGGTTTTTTCATCTTTATGCAAAGAGGCCTTTCCTATAATTAGATATAGGACCAAGGATTTAACAAAGTTGATGAAGGGTACTGCGCGCTCTATGCGCAGGATGGAAAAAATAACCGGCCGCAGTGATGATATGATGATAATTAGAGGGGTAAATATCTTTCCCACGCAAATTGAGGAACAATTATTAAAAATAGATAGTTTATCCCCTCATTTTCAAATTAGACTGATTAAGGATGGAAGGATGGACAAGATGATAGTGTATACTGAGCACTACAATTCAGAAGATGTGGAACAATCCTATGTGGAAAATTTGTCTGCTAACCTGAAAAAACGTGTAAAGGACATTATGGGGTTAAGCATTGAGGTAGATGTTGGAAAAAAAGGCTCGGTGCCAAGGTCGGAAGGAAAGGCTGTAAGAGTAATTGACGAAAGATAATATCAAATGGAGAAAAAATTGGAAAAGCGAACAACTAAAGGAAAAAGCAAGCTTTATGAGAGCGTAACAGAAACTATAGGCGATACGCCTTGCATTAGAATAAATACTCTAGCACCCAAGCATGTAAATATGTATGTCAAAGCTGAATTTTTTAATCCCGCCAGTTCAGTCAAGGACCGTCTAGCAATAAGTATTATAGAAAATGCCGAGCAAAAAGGCTTGCTCAAGCCAGGCCAGACAGTAGTCGAAGCAACAAGTGGCAATACGGGTATCGGATTGGCAATGGTATGTGCGGCTAGAGGATATCCGCTTGTCGTGACTATGGCAGACAGTTTTTCGATAGAGCGGAGGAAAATTATGAGATATTTAGGTGCTAAAGTTGTTTTAACGCCTAGAGCCGAAAAGGGTTTTGGAATGTATAATAAGGCAAAAGAGTTGGCCGAAAAAAATGGATGGTTTTTTGCACAACAATTTGAAACAGAAGCAAATGCAGAAATACATCAAAATACCACAGCACAAGAGATTTTGAGTGACTTCTCGGATGTTGGATTGGATTATTGGGTTAGTGGGTATGGTACTGGAGGAACTGTTTCTGGAGTTGGACGGGTATTAAGAGAAAAAAGTCCTGGAACCAAAATAATTTTAACCGAGCCGGAAAATGCAGCTTTGATTGGGAGTGAATTGAAGCAAGATAGACATTCCGATAATACACCAGCTACAAGTCACTCTTCTTGGAATCCCCATTTGATCCAGGGGTGGACACCAGATTTTATACCATTTGTTCTACAGGAGGCGATAGATAATAACTATTTTGACAAGTTGCTTCCCGTTTCCGGTGAGCAAGGAATTACATGGGCAAAAAGATTAGCGCGAGCGGAAGGAATTATTACAGGCATATCGGGAGGTTCAACATTTGCAATTGCTATGGAAGTTGCAAAAGATGCTCCACCTGACTCAAATATTTTGTGTATGTTGCCTGATACTGGAGAAAGGTATCTGTCTTCACCCCTTTTTGAAGAAATTCCTGAAGAGATGACTGATGACGAGAAAAAAATATCGCTGTCAACACCGAATTATCAACTATAACTACAAAAGATAACTTTTATACTTGATTCGTTTTGTCCACGACGGTTTAGAATCATGCTCAAAAAGATATTTTTAAAAAATAATCTTAACAAAAAGACAAAAAAGATAAAAAAAGTTTTTTAAATCAATAACTTAAAAATTTATTACCGATTCTCAGTAAAATTCTAAAAAAGGCTTAAATTTAACTGGGCAAGTCAATAGCTTTTTTATCAACAATTTTATCCACAGGCACTATCTTATTGAAAAATCTGAAAAATTGCTTTTTTTCTTACAGTAAATTTTCTAAGTAGTAGGATCATTGCTAGGCTTTAGTAGACAGACGTAACGGATGCTAACGCCGTTATCAAGCCCGATTTGTTTATCACGATTCGGTTTTTTATTCAGTGATTTTGCAGCTTCAACACATGCATTTTTTGTTAGATAGGATCGATTGAGATCACTAATAGAATGCGATACATCGAACCCAATGCCGCTTACTACAGAATATAGGAATAAACCCCACATCTGGTCAACCATAAGAGAACTCCCTTTACAACAATAAATTACTATTGGTTAGTAATAATACTACTCGTAATTTCCTATTCATGATAGACCAATAAATGTCTTCATTAGGAGAAATAGTTGACAAAAATATATTTGGCATATGGGTCGAATTTAAACCATCGACAAATGGCGGACAGGTGCCCCGATGCGAGATATCTGGGAAATACAATGCTAAAAGACTGGAGACTAGTATTTAAGTCAGTTGCTACTATTGAAAAAGATTTAGGTAAACATGTACCTGTAGGAGTTTTTCAAATTACTGATGAGTGTGAAAAAGCTCTGGATATTTATGAAGACTACCCACGGTTATACGATAAGAAGGAATTAGATGTCATATTAGATGGCACTCAGGTGACAGCAATGACCTATATTATGGTTGAAAAATATGGTATTGCTCCACCATCTAGAAAGTATTTCAATGTGATTAGCGAAGGCTACAAAAACTGCGATTTAAACTTAGATTTTTTACTGGAGGCCCATGAAAATTCTATTAAAGCTGACAGTGGTAAAGGATATGAAAGTGCTCGATGGAAGCAATGATCAGCTAGTATCTAACGTATTTTTTTAAGTAATAAGGGCAGTATTTACTACTGCCCTTATTTTTTCGATTTTAGTCTCCCTCTGGTAAAACTAAATTAAGTATGACTGCGACTATAGCTGTTGGTGCGACAGCTGAAGTAGCTAACACTTTTACTACACCTGGAAGATATTGAACTGCGGAAGGTACTAAATTCAAGCCTAACCCTACAGCTAATGAAACGGCGATAATAACCATATTTCTTCTATTAAGTTTAACTTCACTTAATACATTTAGGCCGGCGGCTGCCACCATTCCGAACATAACTATAACACCGCCGCCTAATACTGGAAGTGGCATAGAGGCTATAATTGCACCTATTTTTGGAATCAGGCCACAGACAACCAACACTATTGCTCCAATTGTCACTACATGACGAGACATAACCCCTGTCATACCTACTATACCGACGTTTTGGCTAAATGAGGTATTTGGCAACCCTCCAAAAACTCCTGCTACAGCGCTACCCAGTCCATCGGCATATGTTGCACCTGAAATTTCTTCATCGGTTGCTTCTCTACCTGCCCCAGCCTTTGTAGTTGCTGATGTGTCTCCGACTGTCTCTATCGCAGAAACGATACAAACTAATGTAACTGCGATTACAGCACCGAGACTGAATTCAAAGCCATAAGGTAATGGTGTGAGGCCGGAAAACCAACTTGCTTTCGCTACGGGTGCAAAGTTGACCATTCCTTGCGCGAACGCAACGATATACCCAGCTATTATACCTATTAATACAGCCGCATTCGATATCAAGCCTTTCCCAAAAAACTTACATATCAAAGCAACAATTACAACAGCACCTGCAACACTCCAATGCATTAGAGAGCCAAAGCTTTCCGCTTCCATTTGGAATTTTGCAGCGCCTCCAGCGGCATACTTGATTGCAACTGGAATTAAATAAAGGCCAATTGCTAGGATAACTAGCCCTGTAACTAGTGGTGGAAATAGCCACCTGATGTCTTTAATTATAGCACCAAGTAGAAAGTGAATTACACCTCCTATTATACAGGATGTTAACGCAACGGATAGACCTTGGGTTGCGGCAATACCTGCTAATACGCCCACAAAAGCAAAACTAGTTCCTTGCATGATAGGTAGCCTTGCACCCACTGGTCCAAAACCGACAGTTTGAAATAGTGTTGCTATACCGGCAAAAAGCATAGCCATTTGAATTAAATAGATCTGCTCTGCTCCTCCAAATGCCAATCCTGCAGCACCAGCCACTATTACCGATGGAGTAACATTAGAAGCAAACATAGCAAGGACATGTTGAAGTCCCAAAGCGCTAGCTTCTCCTAATGGTGGTGTCATGTTTGGATCTGCGTATTGACTATTTATATTTGAATTACTCATCAATTTCTCCTTATATTGTTGTTGATAGAGTACTAGACACAAGATATGCTAATTAAGTATCCATGGCAATATATTAACGCCTCGGTAGTTTTTCAGTGGTTAAACTGTGACAAAGTTCCTACACTACTTAAATCCAACTAATTAAAAAGACACAAAAGTTGAATAATAAAATTGAAAATACTTTATTCCAGTGCAGAGCAATAAATAAGGAATTTGGAAATGTTAAAGCGAATGACGATATTTCCATAAATATAGGAAACTCCCAAATTCACGCGCTATTAGGTGAAAATGGAGCTGGAAAATCTACGCTTGTAAAAATCATCTATGGGTTACTTCAGCCAGACAGCGGTAGTATGACGTTTTTAAATAAGGAATATTCCCCAAAGAGTCCAAAGGATGCAAGAGCCTTAGGCGTCGGTATGGTATTCCAACACTTTTCCCTATTTGAACCTTTGACGGCATTCGAAAACATTCTATTAGGATTAGATAAGGAAATTGGAGAAAAAGAACTCCATAAAAGTGTAATAAAGTTATCTGAAAGTTATGGCTTGGAAGTCAATTTATCTTCTTACATAGGAGATCTATCAGCTGGAGAACGCCAGAGAGTTGAAATTATTCGTGCTTTGATACAAAAACCAAAGCTTTTGATTATGGATGAACCAACATCTGTTCTCACACCATTTGAATGTGAGAGCTTATTTAAGACTTTGAAAAAATTGGCTAGCGAAGGAACTTCTATTCTTTACATATCACACAAGTTAAAGGAAATTGCCGATTTATGTGACACGGCATCTGTTCTTAGAAAAGGCGCAATAGTTGGCGAGTATGATCCAAAAAAAATGACACCAAGAGAGCTCGGAGAGATAATGGTTGGCCAATCATTATTCGAACCTAAACGACCAGTGGCAGCAAATAAAAGTAACAAAGTTCTTTCTGTAAAAATAAACGAAGTTAAACCTGATACACAGTTTGGAGTGACATTAAAAAATATTGATCTTGCGGTTTATCAGTCCGAAATTCTAGGCATTGGGGGAGTTGCGGGTAATGGACAAGAAGAGCTAATGCAAATTCTCACGGGAGAGAAAAAAGATCGGAATGTTTCTATCAAATATATGGATAATGATATTGAAATGCTCAATCCTCGAGTAAGGAGAGAAATCGGGTTGGCTTTTGCTCCTGAAGAAAGACTTGGGCATGCGGCCGTTGGAAATCTCAATTTATTGGAGAATAGTCTTATAACAGACCCTAAAAAACGCTTTCAAAAGAAAATGGGTTTTATCGATTTTAGTGAATTAAATGAATATACGAATGAAATAATTGAGAAATTCAACGTAAAGACCACTGGTGTAAGTGCACTTGCTTCATCACTGTCTGGTGGTAATCTCCAGAAGTTTGTTGTTGGAAGAGAGATTGGGCAAAAACCTTCCTTATTCATTGTAAACCAACCTACATGGGGTGTGGATGCTCTCTCAGCAGCAAATATAAGGCAGGCAATAGTTGCAATAGCGAATAACGGAGCTGCAATAATTTTAATAAGCCAAGACCTGGATGAGATCCTAGAAATATCAAATAAGGTTGCTTTTTTGACTAATGGGAATCTTTCAATACCAACCAACGCTATGGATATAAAAACAGACGAAATTGGTGCAATAATGGGTGGTATAGGTGATTAGAGGTATGCTTTATGTTTAAGTTAATTCCGAGAGAAAATGTTTCTCCGGTCCTTTCTTTGCTAGGCCCATTATTTTCGATTGGATTTACAATGTTAGTCGGTGGAATACTGTTCTATTTTTTAGGGGTAGATCCGTTTGCAGCAATAAAAATGATATTTTGGGATCCTTTAATGAGTGAAACATTCTCAACATACTCTATTCCTCAAATTTTTATAAAAGGAGCTCCTTTAATTTTGATTGCGCTCGGCCTTTCTGTTGGCTTTAAAGCAAATGTCTGGAATATAGGAGCGGAAGGTCAGTACATCATGGGAGCCATATTTGGTGCATCATTTGCACTTTCTCTTTATCCTTTAGAAAGTATTTTTATTTTTCCTACAATGGTCCTAATGGGTATCTTCGGAGGAAGTTTGTGGTCGATGATCCCAGCTCTTTTGAAAGTTAAGTTCAATGTCAATGAGATACTGGTTTCTCTTATGTTAGTATATGTAGCAGAGCAGCTACTTGCTCTTGCATCGTTGGGGTTTTTAAGAAATCCCGATGGTGCTGGGTTTCCTGGTTCGCGTAATTTGAGTCAATACTCTTCTGCCTCCAACTCTGAGCTAATTATGGGAACAGGAATACACTTGGGAGTTTTGCTTTCCTTATTGATGGTCGTTTTTTTCTACGTGCTATTATTTCGGCACAGCCTGGGCTTCAAAATAAAGCTACTTGGAAACTCTCCGAAAGCGTCAGGTTTTTCTGGCGATAACCCAAACAAGCTCATCTTTCTTTGTTTAACTTTGTCTGGAAGTTTAGCTGGTTTGGCTGGAATAATGGAAGTAGCTGGACCTGCAGGGCAGATTAACATTGACTTTAATGTCGGCTATGGTTTTACGGCTATCATAGTAGCATTTCTTGGAAGGCTAAATCCTATTGGCATTTTTTTCGCGGGTATAGTTATGGCACTAACTTATGTTGGGGGAGAGCTTACGCAATTTATGCTTAATTTACCAGCTGCCGCAATCCAGGTTTTCCAAGGAATGCTTTTATTTTTCTTACTTTCATTTGATCTTTTTGTGCATTACAAAATAAAACTCAAAGGAAAGAAGTGAATGGATCTTTCGGAAATTAATTTTGCTGTCTTAGTTGCTAGCTTAATTGTGGCATCAACACCGCTTGTTCTAGCGGCTCTTGGGGAGTTGATTGTTGAAAAAGCTGGTGTCTTGAACCTCGGTGTAGAGGGCATGATGATAATAGGTGCTGTTGCCGGTTTTATTGTTGGAGTAGAAACTGGGTCTGCCTATATTGGGATGATTGCGGCAGCAGTGGCAGGGGCACTACTTTCTCTTCTCTTTGCTTTTATTATTTTAATCATGCAAGCCAATCAGGTGGCCTCGGGCCTAGCCTTAACTATTTTTGGTCTGGGAATAGCAGCTTTGATGGGTCACCCATACACTGGTATAAAATCACCACAAATTTCAACGATTTCAATTCCTATTCTAAGTGAAATTCCGATACTCGGAACAATGTTTTTCCAACATGATTTGATTGTTTATCTGTCGCTAATCTCTGTGTTAACGATCTGGTATTTTTTAACGCGTATGAGAGCGGGACTTATCCTTAGATCAGTAGGAGAGGATCATGACGTAGCTCATTCATTGGGTTACAGAGTAATAACTATAAGGTTTTTAGCTATTCTTTTTGGTGGAGCTATGGCTGGAGTAGGGGGAGGCTATTTATCACTTTTTAGAGTTCCTCAATGGACAGAAGGAATGACAGCTGGAGCAGGATGGATTGCCCTTGCTCTCGTTGTCTTTTCAGGATGGAGACCTTTTAGATTACTTATAGGTGCCTATATTTTTGGTGGTATCACAATTCTTCAGCTAAACTTGCAAGCAATTGGTGTAAATATAAACATTGCTGTACTATCAATGGCACCATATCTTGCAACGATATTGGCTTTAATGGTAATATCGATGAGTCGATTCCGAGGGAATAGGGGAGCTCCCGGATGTCTAGGTAGATCGTTTGTGAAAACAATTTAAATCTAACACAGAAATGGAGATAAAATGAAAAGAGTTAGTAAATTTTTATCGGCCTCTTTAATATTTGCAGTAATGGTTTTGAACGCAAACCTAGCTATTTCAGCAGATTATAAAGTTGGCTTTATATATATCGGCCCTCCAGGTGATCATGGATGGAACTATCAGCATGACGTAGGAAGAAAAGCTGTTGATGAGGCTTTCGGTGGAAAAGTCGAAACAGTTTTTCAAGAGAATGTTCCAGAGAGTGCTGATGCTGAAAGGGTTATGACCCAAATGGCACTAGCGGGTGCGGACATGATTTTTGCTACTTCATTTGGATACATGGATCCAGTAATTAACGTTGCCAAGAAATTTCCAAAAGTGAAATTTGAGCACGCTACTGGGTATAAGACAGCAGATAATGTTTCTACATACAGCGCGAGGTTTTATGAAGGTAGATCTGTGGTGGGCCATATTGCCGGAAAAATGACTAAATCAAATACAATTGGTTATGTTGCATCATTTCCAATTCCTGAAGTGGTTCGAGGTATTAACTCAGCATACTTGGCTGCAAAGAAAGCTAATCCTAATGTTGAATTCAAAGTTATTTGGATTTTTACTTGGTATGATCCAGCTAAAGAAGCCGATGCTGCCAAAACTTTGATTTCTCAAGGAGCTGATGTGATACTACAGCATGTTGACAGTTCTGCCATAATGACCGTTGCCGAAGAGGCAGGAGTTTATGCTTTTGGTCAAGCTTCCGATATGAGTGCCTTTGGTCCTAACGCCCACTTGACAGCAATTATCAATGGTTGGGCGCCTTACTATGTGGAAAAGGTAAAACAGGGTATGGCTGGCACTTGGAAAGGCGGAGAACAAACTTTTGATGGAATTGGAGCCGGTATGGTTATTATTGGAGACTTAAATGATAAGATTCCTGCGAGTGTTAAGAAGGAGGCAATGGCAATTAGAGATGGAATTGCTGATGGAACCCTTCATTCATTCACAGGTCCAATCAATAAGCAAGACGGTTCGCCTTGGCTTAAGGCTGGTGAGACAGCTGATGTCGGAACACTCCTTGGAATGAATTTCTACGTTGAGGGAATTGAAGGCGATATTCCAAAATAATTTAACCTACAGAAAATAAAAAAGGCCCTAGAAAGGGCCTTTTTTTTGGAGACTTGTAAAAAATGAAAATATTGAAAGGAAGAATTTTTTCGTTTTTGAGGAAACCAGCAGATATTAATGACACTGGTAGCTTCACCCATTTAGAAAAAGGAGGTGTAGCATTTGATGATAAAGGAATTATCATTGAAGTTGACGATTATTACAAACTTAGTAAGAAATACGAGAATACTGAAACAATAGATTTTGGATCGAAAATAATCTTTCCTGGGTTTATAGATCTACACAATCATTTCCCCCAAACACAGGTAATTGCATCATATGGAACAAAATTACTTGAATGGCTAAATAAATATACTTTTCCAAATGAAAGCTTATTTGTTGATGATGAGCATTGTGATAGAGAGTCAAAAATATTTTTAGATTTATTAAATCATAATGGTATTACAACTTCCGTTTCATTTGGATCAGTGCATCCTAATTCAGTAGAATATCTATTTCAGGAAGCGATTAGAAGAAACATGTGTATTATTGCTGGTAACGTATTGATGGATAGGAATGCGCCAGATACAGTTCTAAAGAGAGCAGATAAAAGCTATTTAAGTAGCAAAAAGATAATTGGTAAGTGGCATAATGTCAGCCGTTGCAAATATGCAATAACACCTAGATTTGCAATAACGTCCACTCCTGAGTTGATGGAAGTTTCTCAAACCTTATGCGCTGAAAATAAATCGTGTTATGTGCAAACGCATCTATCTGAAAATATAGACGAAATTAAAACAACACTGGAACTATTTCCAGATCAAAAAGATTACCTATCTATTTATGACAAATATAAGTTGCTCTCGAACAAAACATTATTAGCTCATTCTATACACTTGGAAATGAACGAGATCGAGAGAATGAAAGAAACCAAGTCCATTGCTGTCCATTGCCCAACATCAAATCTATTTCTAGGAAGTGGGCTATTTAAATTTAAAGAGTTAGAAGAGAAAGGAGTAAGAACCGCAATAGCAACAGATGTAGGAGGCGGTACATCCTTCTCAATGTTAAGAACTCTGGACGAAGCGTACAAAATTCAGCAATTAGGAAACTATAGCCTTAATCCCCTAGCTTCATACTTTTGGTCAACTATGGGTAATGCAGAGTGTCTAGGACTTCAGGATCAAATCGGAACAATCAAGACCGGAAACTATGCTGACTTGATAGTTTTAAATAGTAAAAGTACTCCTTTAATGAGACATAGAATGGAAAAATGTAAAACGATTGGAGAAGAACTATTCATCCTTCAGACCTTAGGAGATGATCGAGCGATAGACTCGGTATTTATTGCCGGTAAAAAAATTAAATAACCTTACTGCTGATTTTTCAGCCTTATTTCTGCGATTTTGTGTATCTCCTCTATAGCTGTATCAAATTCTGTTTCAACGGTATTTTGTAGCCTCACCTGAATATTTCTAAATACTTCTTCTTTGTTTAAGCCTGATACAGCGATAATAAAAGGAAATTTGAATTTATTCATGTAGTCTTTGTTTAACCTGCTCAATAGATTATATTCAGTTCCAGAAAGATTATCTAGACCAGCTCGGGTTTGTTCTTTCTTTGAATGGGCTGTAAGGTTGTTCTGTTGTCCCTTCTTAATACCTAATTCTGGATGTTCTAAAATTAGGTTCATTTTGGATTGATGATCCATCTTGGTTACGTAATCCTTCATTAATTTCAGTATTTCCAAGGGTGACAACGTATCCAAACGCTGGTGATCATATATTGCAAGAGCTATATGAGGTGAATTTTCATACAAGCTGCCATAATGCCTAATGAATTTTTCTTGCTCCAAAGGTTGCCTTTTCTTTGGTTGTTTTTTGTCTCGTTATAGTTACCATGTAATAACAAAAAAAAAAGCTTTTAATAAATGACAGGTCTTACCACACATGTTTTAGATTTGACGCAAGGGAAACCGGCGGATGCACTTGAAATTAGTTTTTATACTACGCAGTCAGACAGGAAAGAATTGATTGATCATTTTGTAACCAATTCTGATGGAAGATTAAATAAGCCAATATTTGATCAGTCAAATATTCGAGAAGGATGGTATGAAATGGTATTTCATGCTGGAAAATATTTGGTGGCAAAACATAAAATGAAAGAAACGGATTTATTTTTTGATAATATTTCTATCTGCTTTCAAATTAATGACCTAAAGCAACACTATCATGTCCCTCTGTTACTATCTAAGTTCGGCTACAGTACCTATCGAGGCAGTTAAGCATGGATTTTGATTATCTTGAGTGGGTAGAATTTATGGTTCGATGGTTTCATGTAATTGCTGGAATTGCATGGATAGGATCTAGCTTTTATTTTATTGCGCTCGACCTAAGTCTAAGAAAATCATCCTCATTGCCTAAAGAGGCACACGGAGAGGCTTGGCAAGTTCATGGAGGTGGTTTTTATAATTTGGTAAAATATCTCGTGGCTCCAAATCATCTACCCGATCACTTAACTTGGTTTAAGTGGGAGGCTTATGCTACATGGATTACCGGTGCAGCGCTATTCATACTCGTCTACTATCTTGGTGCTGAACTATATCTAATTGATTATGAAAAAATTGAATTATCCAAAACTGCTGCTGTTTTAATATCAATAGCAGGTGTTATATTTGGATGGGTGATATACGATCTAATATGCAGATTGCTGGTTGGCAAATCTAATTTAGTATTGTCAATTGTACTATTAATATTTTTTGCATTTTTGTCTTGGGCATCCTATTCATTACTTAGTTCGAGAGGGGCTTTTATGCAGATGGGAGTAACTCTTGGTACGATAATGGTAGCAAATGTTCTGATGGTAATTATTCCAGGTCAGAAAAAAGTTGTAGCACAATTAATCGCCAAGAAGACACCCAGCCCTAAATTTGGTATCCGTGCAAAACAAAGATCTCTTCACAACAACTATTTGACCCTTCCTGTAATCTTTATAATGATCGGCAATCATTATCCTACCGCCTATGCTACCTCCTTTTCTTGGGTGATAATTGTATTGACC
>CACAAX010000006.1 GCA_902530595.1 uncultured Alphaproteobacteria bacterium | reverse complement strand
ATAAAATATTATCTGCAGTTTGCATACAGAACTTACTATGCTTTATTATGATCAAAGTTAGAGCACCTAAATTTTCATAAATTAAGTTAACTAGGAGAAAAAATGTTTACTGAGAAAGAATTCATTTCAGAGGGAGCCACCCTAAGGGGACGCTGGTATAAGACCGATCAAAACCAAAATGCTCCTTGCATCATAATGTGTCATGGGACATCCGCTACAATAAGCATGGGTTTGTCAGATTATGCATTGGAGTTTCAGAATAGAGGGTTAAATGTGTTTTTGTTTGATCATGCTGGCTTTGGAAGAAGTGAAGGAGCGAACCCCCAAACTATTAATCCTTTAGTTCAGGTAAAGGGTATCAATGACGCTGCTTCTTTCGTGAAAACAGAGTCTAGTTTGTTTAATGGAAAGATCATTCTTTGGGGAGATAGTTTTGCCGGTATGCTGGTCTTAGTAGCTGGAGCTTTGTTAAAAGAAATTTCTGGCATTGTATCATTTACTGCTGCTTGTGGTTTAAAGAGATTAGAAATTGAGGAAGAAAATGAAAAATTCTTGAAGTTAAAAGAAATCATCGATAAGGGTGACTTCAGCCAATTGGAAGATCTTTCACGAGAGGGTCCTATGCCCGTTGTTTCTGTTGACCAAACATCAAACCCTTCAATGTTAATAGGAATACAAGCCTTTAAGTGGTTCATTGACCAGGGTGGCAAATGGAATAGTGGATGGGAAAATAAGGTGACGCGTGTAATCCCAAAAACTGCAGCACCCTTCACCCCATTTTTAACTGCTCCCTTTATCCAAGTGCCAACTCTTATGATGATAGGTAAGGATGATGAAATGCCCCAGATTGGTAAAGATGCGCAATTGGCTGTTTATGAAAAAATTAAATCGATAAAGGAACTTTATGAAATAGATGGAGGTCATTTCGGTGCACTTTATCCCGGTTCCTCCATATTTTTCGAGGCAATAGAGAAACAAGTTTCATTTATTAAATCTCATATCTGACTAATCTCGGACTTAAATAAAATTTTTTTTTTTTGGAAGCCATCAATATAGAAAACTACCTAGAATTAATTTTGTTAGCCTACCTATTTTTGACAACACTTTTGACAACAGTTTTCGTGATTTTCCTGATAACTTATAAGAAGCATGAGAAGCATAAGAACTATTTTAAGGGGTTATGAGAATCCTGATAACTCCTGATAACAATATCCACGGATTTTGATCCCGTGTACCGTAGGTTCGAATCCTACCACCCCAGCCAACTCCTAAAAGATAACTTTGCTGTCTCTTTAAAATCAAGTAAATTTAATTACAAGTCGGCCTCTGACCCCGCCACCTTCAAATCGTTTATGTGCTTCCGACACTTGAGACGGACTATATGTATCTGCTAACCTCAATGAAATTTTTTTTGCCTCTACAAGCTTCCTTAAATCATCTAATTTTTCGTACATGCAATCTTGAGTTCTTACCCATGTTTGCGTAAAATTTATATCGCGCTCACCTGTCCCCTGATAACCTCTTACTGCGGTAAAAGAGCCTCCATTTTTGACCGCAGCAACTGCTTTTTCATTTAATAAAGCGCCGTCTGCTAAGCCATCTATGCCCTCGGGAAACCGTTCCAATATATGTTCAATGAATTCTTCTCCTCTTGGGAGCGATAGATCTGCACCAAGTAATTTAATTAAATTTTGATCTTTTTCTGACGTATCTGCGATCACATATAAACCTAAAGTTTTTGCAATTTGGATCATGTAACCTCCGTAGGCCCCTGCAGAGCCAGTAACTGCTAGCTTATCACCTGACTTTAAGTTTAAAAGTTCTAGAGAAAGCTTAGCCGTTAATCCATTCATCGGTAAAGTACATGCTTCTTCAAAACTCACCCCCTTGGGAATTGGCACCACTGCTCCTGATTTTAGTGCAATTTGTTCGCGGTATGCCCCATGTTGACCATTTGGTATGACCATTGCCATGACCGCGTCGCCTTTTTTGAGATGTGTTTTGACGTTTTCTCCAATCGCCACTACTTTCCCAGAAATATCCATTCCTGGAACATACGGAGGATTATAAGGTTTTTGTCGATCTGCTATACCTCCATTACGAGCTAAAATATCTGTTGGATTTATAGCTGCGCAAAACACCTGCACTAGTATTTCATCCGCTTCAGGTTTAACCTCAGGCACTTCAATAAGCTCTAGCACTTCAGGTCCGCCATGCTTCATTAAGCCAATCGCACGCATCTCTACTCCTTTGATTACGATAGAAAGTTGATTGGTTTATGTTACACTATTAAAAAAGAATTTTAAATGATGTTACCAGAAGATCTTACCCCTGAGCAATTTAGTAAAAAACCCGCAGTCCTCAAAGCTCTTAATAATCCTCGTTCTCCGAGCAGTGTTTTAAATTATATGTGTGGCTGCGATATAAATAATGCTAACGATAGAAAAAGCCTTTTTTACGATGAAACAGTGGAACCACTATTAGGCATATGGTTTAGGAGTGGAACCGCTTTGGACGATATTTGCAAGCCATTTTCACCTGTTATTCGCGAATTGAAAGCTGATCCACAAACCCTAATTGAAGATGAATGGTTCACCCTTGAAGGCCAGGTTGCTAGAGTATTGCTAGCAGACCAACTATCTCGCTCGTGTTTTCGAGGTACAGCTGAAGCTTTTTCGTTTGACTATATAGGACGTGAGCTCGTTCGAGACCTAGTTAGTAAAAAGAAAGTTGATCAAACTTTAAAATTGCCTCCGGCACTACTATATTTACTCCCCTGGGCTTTGGCCCATTCAGAAGAAATAATCGACCTTGTTCGCGCATGCGAAATAATTGACATGGCAATTGGTGCTTATCCTGATTTCAGTCTATTTGAAGGAAGAAATAAAAAAGCGGTAGATCAACATAGGCAAGTTCTAGAAAAATTTGGGCGTTACCCACAAAGAAATTTAGAGTTTGGAAGAGCCAATACTCCTGAAGAAGAAAAATGGCTCAATGATAAAGAGAATTTACCAATTTGGGCAGGCGGCAATCTTTCTTTTGATCAAAAAATTAAATAAGAACCGTAGGTTCGAATCCTACCACCCCAGCCACTCCCTTTATTCCGATAAAGACAAAAAAACTCTCATGCTTATTGAAGAGCAGACAGCTAATCTATAAGTTAGAGGTATGTTGTTTTTTAAAAATATATTTTCATGACAGACGACAAGATAGAACGAAAGATAGCCGTGATCTTTGCAACAGATGTCGTTGGGTATTCCAAACATATGGAGCAAGATGAGGATGAGACACTAAAAAGCTTCAGAGCCTGTAAAAAAATTCTTGAGAAACTATTTGAAGAACACGGAGGAACAATTTTTAATACAGCTGGAGATTCCGTATTAGCAGAGTTTCCCAGCGCGGTGTCTGCTGTGGTTTGTGCCTCTGAATTTCAGGAATTAATTAAAGAAAGAAATGATAACAGGCAAAGTCCTATAAATCTCCAATTTCGTATAGGCATAAATATGGGTGATGTCGTTAAAGAGGATAGTAATCTTTATGGAGATGGTGTAAATATTGCGGCGCGTTTAGAAGCACTTGCTCAACCAAATGGTATATGCCTTTCAAAGAGTGTTTATGACTTGGTTAACAAAAAAACAAAGTTCTTTTTTAGTGACTTAGGAGAGCAGAAAGTAAAAGAAAACCAATTCCATGCTTTTGACTTGTTACTTGACCCTTCTCAAAAAAGAACGATAAAAAGCAATGAAAATTCCTCAGTTCGTATCTTTACTGCTGTCACAACTTTGTTGGTTATAACTATCGGTGGATTAATTTACTTCTTCAGTTTCCAAACTAATCCACAAAAATTGGCTATACAGATAGATACACCAAAAGAAAATATTTTAGGTAAAACCTTATTAATTCTTCCTTTTGATAATATGTCAGATAATTCAGATACGGAGTCTATGAAAAAGAGCATTGTAGATCACCTTATCTCGTCTATTTCATCTACAGTTATGCTTAACATTGTTCCGAGACAGAAAAGCTATGTATTAAAAGAAAAATTTCAAACTGTGGAAGATTTGTATCGAGAGACCGGAGCTAGTTTTATTTTGAGTGGCAGTGCACTCGGTTCGGAAGAAAACTTTAGAATAAGTTTGGAATTACTGGATGTAAGAAAAGAAAAAATCTTATGGTCAGCAAATTATGAATTTTCTAAAAGTGATCTATTCTCCACATTAGATGAAATAGAATTTTCTGTTCGACGGATGATACTTTCTAAACTGACGATGGGAGAAGAAGCTACTCAATACTTAGAAAAACATTTCGTTAATTCTGAAGATTTTTTAGAAATCCTCAGATTAAGAGTTGCTCTACTTAAAGAAGGAACATCAATAGAAAGAAACCACTCTGAACCATTTCGGATGATCTTGGAAAAAAATCCAGACAGCTCAGGTGCTAACTATTTATATGCGAGAAGCTTGATCAGACAACTTGGAGCATATAGAGAAAATAGTAATGTCGAAATAAAAGATATTTTTAAAGCGAATTCTAGAGCTCTTGAGTTAGACCCAGGAAATGCTCCAGCTTATGCCTTCAAAGCCACTTTGAAAAAAAGATTTCAATTAAAATTTGATGAAACCTTGCTTAGAACAGCTTTGAGATATGGTGAGGATAATTATCTCGTTTTAGAGACTGTTGCAGATGTCTACAGGCTGCAAGCAAAACCAGAAGAGGCGATAACTTATTATAAGCAAGCCCTTGAAGTTGCACCCTACGGTCCTTCAGTCTTGAAATTAGCTCTCTTCGCGTCGTACTTGGAAGCTAATCGAATTAAAGATGCTAGAGAGCTTGCCAAAGAAATGATATCGTCTGATAAGTTCCTAGAATTTTGGGGACAGTTGTGTCTGATATATATTGAGGCCATCAATGGGGAAAAGATATCAAGTAGCCAAATGTATAAAGAATTTTTAGAAAAAAATAAGATTTCACTAGAAGATCTTCTTCGAAAAATTGAGACAAGCCCTATGGCTAGAAGAGAGTATTGGGTAAGAGAAGAATTAATAAAGTCATTAAAGGGCATTGATGGATGATAGTTTTACGACTATGCAATGCTAGTGGCTCTATATGCACAAACTTAAAATCAATATATTTGACAACACTTTTGACAACAGTTTTCATGATTTTCCTGATAATCAATCAGAAGCATGAGAAGGATATGAACTATTTTAAAGGGTTATGAGAATCCTGATAACTCCTGATAACAATATCCACGGGTTTTGATCCCGTGTACCGTAGGTTCGAATCCTACCACCCCAGCCACTCCTAACATTAGCATAAGTTGATAGAAGTTCTTTAATTCCTGAGTCCTTCGTTGTCCAATCTCCATCTTAAAGTATCAGCACGGTCCTGACCAAAAAAGGGCTCTCCTTGAAAGACAAATGTTGGCACTCCCCACTGACCAACACTTTCAAGTGACTGTTGATTAGCTTCTATCTCTTTAGCATGATCTGCACCACTACCTATTTTCTCTTCCATATGCTCAAGATCTAAACCAGCTCTTCTTGTTGCATCTTTTATGTGATCTCCCTCATGCCAGTTCTCCGTCCCACTAAAGATCACAGAAGCTACCTCCTTTGCAAACTCAATACCTTTTCCCTGCCTTTGGGCTTCAACACCAAGATAACTAAGGCGAAAAATATATGGTTGTTCATCTGAAATCTTTAGTGTTTCCATATCTTGTACAATTGGATCGGGAGATGGCCATTTATTTGGCAATCCGAGAAATTCTGCTCGACGCGCCCAATCAAGTTGAATGTATTTGACTCGTAATTTACCAGCCTCAGTGAACAAAATATCTGGATCTCTGATAGCTATAGGCATAACAACACGTAAGTTGACACTAACTTCGTATTTTTCTTGAATTGAGAGCATATCTGGTGTTGCTAGGTAAGAGTAGGGGCTTCTGAAAGACCAATACACATCTACAGTTTTCATAAACTCCCTCTCCTTATTTGATTTAGTTTCTCGTAACATTGTAAATAATTTAATCAATTTGAATAGTGTTTTTTGGAGTGCTCCTTATCTTATAAAGACCATTTTTGACAACACTTTTGACAACAGTTTTCGTAATAATCTTTATAACTTAGCTGTATAATCGCTACATTTGTGTAAGTCAGCCTTTTTCACAGCTAGACTTCTTAATTTCATGTTTTTCTCAGATGATGGTGCGGTCATCAAATCCAGAAAAGACTGATGACTGGGATACCAGATCCCTAAAGCTTCATGAATTTTCTGATTGCCGATAAGTGTAGCTGATGCCTCTGTTTGCCACAAAACTTTGCCTCCAACCTCAGCTAGAAGAATATTCAATATTTCCATGTAGTCTTTATAAAGTTTGCCATTTGGAAACTCAGCTTCTGCGGTGTACTCATTAAGATTCAACATGATAATTGAACAATCTTTTGAAGTTCCAGCAATCTCTTTAAATTTTTCTATTTCTTCGATATTGACATTAGGTAGATCAGCCAAATTCATTCTCCATTAAAAGTAATTTTTTATTCTTCGTCGTATTTTAAAAAGATATTTTTTGACAACACTTTTGACAACAGTTTTTGTGATTTCCCTGAAAATTATGCACAATAAGAAGCATGGCATTTATTTGAATACTAATAAAAAGTTTATATTTATTTCAATTATTATGTGCCAATCTTACAGTGTCTATCCCATGTATATCTTATCAATGATTGTTTACCTATTATGAGGTGCAAACCTGAAATTTTACTTATACATTTGCGCAATCGCAGGGATCACTCCTCGACGGTTCAGGCTTTGATTAACTGACGATGGGCTCAATATCTTTTTTAAATAATCCAATGCATCCTGTGGATCACAATTCCCACACATGAAAATATCAAGTGAAGCAAAATTACGTTCTGGCCAAGTATGTATACTTATGTGACTTTCAGATAAAACTGTTACACCGCTTACGCCCATTTCTTCACCAAAAGGATGATAGTAGGAATGCAGAATGGTCGCACCAGCCTTGCGAGCACTTTCTTCTATTGCTTCTTTTATAAAATCTAAGTCACCCATTCGTTCCACGTCCCAAAAATCAGCAAGTATATGCCTTCCTGCAAATTGATCGCCTGTTTTTGAACATGTTACGAAATAATCGCTATCGAGATGGTTCATTTTATCCTGCCTCCTCTTCTTTCTTGGATCTTTTATTAATGTCATCTTGGATCCAGGGAGGAAGAACAAAAGATGCCAAATGCATTTCTGGACTGTAATGTCTAGTTTTAAAACATGCTCTTTTAAAACGTTTGTTAAGTGTTTCTAAAAGGGGTAGTGACCAAGTGGAGTTGAGAACTCCAAATCCCAGCGTCATGTATCCGCCATAATACGTTGGGATCGCAGCGATATAACAACTAGCGCTCAATCCTGCCTTCTCAAGGCAAGATAGAGTACTTCCAACCTCACCTGATTGGAATTGCGGCACACCTCCTTGGGTAGAAACCACAGCATTTTCCTTAAGAATTTCAACTAAGTTTTTATAAAATTCATGGCTAAATAATTTCTCCCCAGGGCCTACAGGATCAGTTGAGTCAATTATAACCACATCGAACTTTAAATCTGTTTCTTTCACATACGCAAAAGCATCGCCAACTATTAGTTGCACTCTAGTATCTTGGTAAACTTCACCTCCATTATTAACGCTAGGTATATATTCCACACAGGCATCAATTACCATCTGATCAATTTCTGCCATGACAACTCTTTTTATGCCTTTATGACGAAGAACCTCGCGTAAAATCCCACCATCACCACCGCCAATAATTAGAATATGCTCTGGTTTTTCATGTGAAAAAAGGGGTACATGCGTCATCATCTCTTGATAAACGAATTCATCACATTCTGTGATCTGAATTATACCATCAATGGCTAGCACACGACCAAGTGTATCGTTCTCGTAAATTGCAATATCTTGATATTCGCTCTTTCCCTCAAATAAGGTTCTATTGATTTCAAAACCCTGAAATGCCTTGCTTCCTTTAAGGGTATAAATGCTTTCAACATCTTCTATGAAATTACGCCGCGCACGCATTTCGTCCCTCCTTGGTAAAATTTTTTACACGAGCCTGATTTGCCTGATGGAATCCCCTGTCGATATTATGTATATTGGCTTGAGTAGGTTTGAAATATTTTTTACAAATTCCAAGTGCAGCTTCGACGTCAAATGCTTTACAAGAAAAAACATCGATATATACCTGTCCGATATTTTCAGCGAAATGTGCAGCAATATTGGAAGTTTCAATCATCTGAAGTAAAGTATAGCCTGCGGCCTCATGGGAATGCGTGGCGAAATGCTCAATTACTGGGTCACCGTAAGCTACCATGTCAATAGCATGTACTAGCTCTTTACTCCAATTCAGTATATTTTCTTTATCTTCTAGTAACTCTTTGGGACAACCATTAAAGTCTAATACTAAATGCTGACCCCATGGTGCTCGCGCCAAATTAGTTTCATTTTGTGTCGTCATTTCTTTCTCCCTTAATGATTGGCATAGGCCAACGTACGATAAAGAAAAAGCTCGCGATAAAAGGCTTAAACGTCAAATGCTCCAATGTTAATGTCACCGGTTATGGCATACAACGTTATTTAATAACGCAAACCCTCTCAAAACTAGGCGGATGGGACTTTATGCAGCAAGCATCGAACAAAGCCCGCCCCGAATTAAAAACATTCACGCCGTTGCATAACCATTATCTGAAACTTTCAGGGGTTAGAGACACGTGCGCAAGCGCATGTATACAAAATTTTTAAAAAAAAGAAATAAAAAAATTCTTCCGCGTAAATTATTTTTTTAACTCTTAATCTTTCAAAAAATTTTTAACGGATAATGTAAATGATCTTCATAAGTTAAAATTAAAATGAAAACGTTTCTTGAGTTAAAAATACTTAGAATTTACCCAAACAAAATCCTCAGCGTCATTAAAAAATTCCAAAGACTTTTCAGGGACAATTAAAGAAGTAATGGGTTTACTACAACCACTAGAATAGTATGTGTTGGCGTCTTGTTTATTTTCTACCGTATCCATCCCTATGTAGATATATGTGTTATCAGTATCTTTATACTGAGCAACACAAGAAAAAAGGTTGCTTGGTAACATTGACGGTTGAAGAGCAATATCTTTTACTTCTTGAACAAAACTATCTTTCATCTTTATCACTAATACAGTGAACGCTTTCGCCTCGGCACTAAACCTACTCAAGTTTTGATAGTTTGGGAACCACCCCCAAACAGGTCCAGAAAAAGACTCGGTACGACTTCCATTAGGATATTTAATTAAAAGGTGATCTACAGAGTCCAACCAGCTGGTACCGACTCCTTCTAAATCGAGAGCAGCATCAATACTCTCCATAAAACTTACACAAACAAATTCGTTTTTTTTATTGAAGCCCATGTGACGTGTAATAACATTTGGGTATTCTCTAGAATAAAGTTCAGTTCTGAACTGATCAAAACATCCATCCTTTGGTCGATACTTAACAATCATAACCACTTGTGGATCAGGAAATTCTTCATATTCATGAATAGATATTTCTCGATTAGATTTATAAATAGGGGAAGAAATAAGGCCGTTGGTAGAAACCTTTTCTGCCTCTAATGGGACATTTTGATCCTCAGATTTCTTTACTTTAGGTTGCAACAAATCTTTTCCATTTTCAATATCAAGATTTTGAGGACGTTTCCAAAAGAATACGTGACATCTGCTTTCGGGATTTGGAGAAACAGAAACTAACTCCCAGCCCTCACCACCCATATCTTTCATATGAGATGAACGATCAGTTGTATTGAAGGGTAGTTCTGTATCTTTATAATCCCACATAACCATTTTTTATATTTTCATTTTTTTTCAGGTTTAAATTAAATTCCATTTCCCCAAGATACATGAATGTAAAACAAACTGAAATCCCTTAAACATATTTCCTGATTCACAATTTACTTTTTCTAGAAATCAAAATCCCACCAAAAACAATTAAACCACCCCCAGCAACGGTTGAGATCGTTAGAGGGTCCTGGAAAAATATAATTCCTACTATAGATGCAAAGAAAAGATGAAAATATGAAAATGGTTGCAACACACTAGCTTCTGCATGGCGATAAGCGTTGGTAAGCAAAAAGTGGCCTACTAAGCTAAACGTACATAACAAAATTAGAAAGTATAAATCAGAGAATTGTATCGGCTTATAAAATAAAGGGCTGGGAATTGTGATCGCAATTGCGGAGACTAGAGATACCCAGAAAAAACTGGTTTCAGTATTATCAGTAGAAGCTACCTTTCTTGTAAGCACTGCATAAATTGCAAAGGTAACTGCAGAGATCAAAGGCAAGACAGATACAAAAGAGAATTCAAGATTTATTGGATTAATAATGATAGTTACTCCTATAAATCCTACCCCGACCGCTACTATTTTTATTCTTGTTATTTTCTCTTCTAAAAATAGCCCAGACAACAGCACTGTCAGGAGAGGAAAAACCGCCATTAGCGCGTGTGTTACTATTAATCCAACTTGGGTATATGAGTAGATAGCCATTAATAAAGACGAAATGAATAAAAGGCCTCTAGAAACCTGGGCAACTGGCTGCTTTGTCTTTAAAATTGACCGTAAAACACCTCGGCCTCTAAAGCTGACTAAAATCACAAAGCTTCCAATTATCCAAAATCGGAACATATTTATGTTTAATACATCATAAAGTTCGGCCATATACCGCGACATACCATCCATCAATGCAAGAAAGAATGTTGCTATAATCAGAGTGATTATTCCTTTTTTTGATGAAGTAGTCATAATTGATGCTATAAATTGAAAACAGTCCAACTAATGGACTATTTAAAAAAATTTAGCAATATATTTAAAATTAATACCCCTCGACCATGAGAATATATCCTGTTGAGTTTTCTTTGCGAATATCAATTATTTTTGCGTACTCTTCTGACTCATAGAATTGCTTTGCTTTTTCTAAAGTATCAAATTCAACTACTACATCACGATTACCCTGAGGAGTTCCTTCGGCAATAATTTGATCGCCACCTCTTATTAGGTACCTACCCCCAAAACTTTTTATTATGTTTTCTGTTTCGGAGGCGTATTGTTGATATTTTTTTGGATCCGTAATTGTTATCTGTCCAATAAGATAGCCTTTTTTCATAGTTCAACCTCAGTATTCTCATATTTCTTTTACTTTATTTTTGGCTGCGTATCAAATGTCTGATCTGTTTCGATACAGTCCACCCAATCCAAACAAGATTTTTTCCATGCTTGTCTCTTGGGATGGAGACCCTTTCTTTGTCTAATTGTCCCGACTCTCAACCCAAAAAAACCAGATTTTCCATTTTCAGGTTTAGCATAAATTCTTGTTCCACACTTTCCACAAAATGCCAATTCACGTTTTGCACCACTATCTGCTAATTTGATATAAAAGCTCAATTCTCCTTTTAAAAGATTGAAGCTATCATTAATAGCACCAACGACATAACCAAATGCAGTACCAGAATTTATTTGGCAATCCGTACAGTGACAAATTGTTGTTGTCTCTGGGTCAACATTCGCTTCAAACTTAATTTGCCCACATAGACATGTCCCATCTATATTCATTTAGCACCTTTCTAATCCTCAAATTCTTCAGAGTATGGAGCCTTTAAACACACAAGTATAACTAATTTTAAAAATAAACCTAGAAAGATCGCTGAATACATATAGAAATAACTCATGCTTAATTTAGATCATCGATATTTAGGAATTATTGTTGCTTTAATGACAGTTTCTATCTGGGCTGTTTTTATAGTTGCTACCAGATTTTCTGTAAGCACTAGCTTTACAGTCGAGGAGGTTTTATTTTTGAGATTAGTACCGAGCACCTTGATCATGGCACCTTTTATGATCAAATATGATTTGATCCCCAGAGGTCTGTCTTGGTTTAAAGCTGGAATGTTGATGATTGGTGCTAGCGCTATTTTCCCATACATTGTTTCAAGTGGACTATCTTTTGCACCAGCGTCCGATGGTGGGGTGCTTGCTCCTGGTATGCTACCTTTTTGGACCGCGTTGGCTGCTTTTTTGATTTTAGGCGAAAAGTTTGACCAAATACGTCGAACTGGATTGTTTGTTATACTGGTTGGGGCACTATTAGTTGGCTTATGGCAAATTTTATTTCATTCTGACGAAGGAGTTTGGAGGGGCCATATTCTTTTTCTTGTTGGGTCGGGATTATTTGCTGTCTATTCAGTTATTTTTCGGCAAAGTGGGCTTACTCCCCTTCACGGTCTTGTAATAGGTTTGTTTTGGGGCACTCTATTTATTACCCCTATATTACTCCTCACAGGAAGAGTAAACTTCAATGATGTATCTGCATTTGATATAGGCATAACTATAGTTATTCAAAGTTTAATAATCGGTATTTTAGCTACCATTCTTTTCAACTATGGGGTTCGATTAATTGGAGCATCGGAGATGGGCGCGTTCGGTGCATTAACACCAATACTTGCAATGCTGGGGGGAATTATGTTTTTAGAAGAGACTGTACCTGCAATCAAGATGATTGGAATTTTTTTGGTTGCCATTGGTGTATTCTTGGCTTCGGGCATTCTAAAGCATAAAAGCCATAAAGATGAAAAACTACAGTAGGAAGAAAGCTTTTAAACCAATATCAAGGAAACTAATTTGACGGAGTGTCTTTTAAAACTAATCTTAAATAAATTAAATAAGGGATAAAACTTGGAAACAATACTGTTATGGATGGCGGGTGCACTTTTTGCTGGCTATTTGTGCAGGTTAATATTTATCCCAACAATAGTAGGCTTTATTCTATCAGGTTACTTGTTCTCACTTTATGATGGAAGCGGACAATCTTTATTAGACATACCATCAGAGATTGGCGTGGAACTCCTTTTATTTTCAATTGGTTTGAAAATCAAACCCTCATCACTGCTAAATACCTCACTATTTTTAGTATTCTTGATGCACTCTACGGCCGTTTTTTTTGTTTTTCTTCTACTTCTTAATCTTGGTGTAAGCGTAGAAATTAAAGTGCTCATTTGTTTAGCTTTTACCTTCTCCAGCACCATCATAGCTTCAAAGGCTCTCGAAAATCGAAATGAACTAACAACCTTTCACGGCAGACTAGCTATATCATTGTTAATTTTTCAAGATATCTTAGCTCTTATAGTACTGTTACTTACAAATGACTCATCATGGACACCTTCAACCCTTTACCTTCTTGCTTTACCTCTATTAATTCCAGTACTAAAAATATTATTAGAGAAATTTAACCCAAGTGAAGAACTAGAGCTTATTGCTACAATCTTATTGGCTTTATTATTAGGCTCTGCTCTTTTTAAATACGCTGGATTATCAGGAGAAATAGGTGCCCTCACTCTAGGTATGTTAATGGCTAATTATAAGTCTGCAAAACAGCTCGGGGAAAGAATATGGACAATTAGAGAGATCTTATTAGTGGCATTTTTCTTCTCTCTCGGGATGAGCTTAGATCTAAATTTACAAATTATTCAAAGCGCATTTTTGATAACGAGCCTTATTTTTATTAAATCAATTATTTTATTTGGCCTTCTATTGGTGTTTAAGCTAAGAGCCTACACCGCTTTTTTAATAGTCATTTCATTAGCAACTTACTCAGAGTTTTCATTAATACTTATATCGTCGTGGGAACAAAGTGGGCTGTTAAATTCAGAGACGTTCTCCATTCTAACATGCACTATATGCTTTAGCTTTGCTTTAGGTGCTATCTTGAATAACTCGGTACATGAGATTTTTGTAGTAATTGAAAAGTATTTAGTTAACTTCGAAAGACGTCAACACCATCCAGACGAGCAACCTCACACATGTGGCGGAGCCGATGTTATGGTGCTAGGCATGGGGAGAGTAGGTAGTGCGATTTTTGATAATTTGTCAGCTAACAATGTAAAAGTCGTAGGTTTTGATGCTGATACTAATCTTGTTAAGGAACAGTTAAAATCTGGGAAAAGGGTTACGTTTGCTGATGCAGAGGATCCAGGGTTTTGGTCGAAGCTAAGATTTGGAAAATTAAAAGCCATTATCTTAGCTTTACCAGAATTTCATGCTCAAAATTGGTCTACACAGCAAGCAAGGCGTTACGGCTTCAAGGGAAAAATAATTGTGCCCACGCGATCTCAAGGCAATCCCGAGACGCTTAAAATTTCAGGAGCTGATGAAATATATGACGCTTATCAAGCAACAGGTATTGGCGTTACTGAAATTTTTCTAAAAGACTAAATTGATTTAACAGACTAAGGAATTACGATATTTAATTTTAATAGGTGAATTGATGGGAAAAAAGTTATTAACTATTTTTGGGGCAAGCGGTTTAGTTGGCTCTAGCGTTTTAAGAGAAGCACTGGATAGAGGTTATCTTGTTAATGGCACACTCAGAGATGTCGATAATCAAGATAGAATTACCAGATTAAAAAGCCTTCCCTCTGGAAAGAACGCCAAGTTTTTTTCGGCAAATATGGCAGATACTTCGTCGTTAGATAATCCTCTCATAAATGCTGATGCAGTTTTTATCTGTTGCCTTATACCTACATATAAAGGCTTTGACGGAACACCCGCTAAAGAGCTTGATAACGAAAGAGGCTATAATGAAATTATCAAACCCACTGTGGATGGCTGCCTTAATATCCTTAGGGCAGCAAAAAGAAATAATGTTAAGAATATTCTGATTTGTTCCTCCACTTCTAGTACAAACCCCATTCCCCCAGTTTCAATAAAGAACGAGCTAGATCATTGGTCTGATGAAAAAGAGCAATGCAATTCAAAAAAGTACACATCAGCTGCTAAAACATATATGGAGAAAGCCGCATTTAATTTTTGTAATGAAAATAATTTACGCCTGTCCGTTTTTTTGCCTACTGGATTGTATGGGCCTGCTGTTTTACCAGAACATCTAAGACACAATCCATTTTTATGGATTAAAAGTGTCCTCGAAGGGGGACCCCCAAGGCATAAAAGAGTGCCAAATGACTCTGCTTCGTTAATACACCTCCAAGACTTAGCAAAGCTATTTTTGACAGCATACGAAATCCCTTCTGCTTCTGGTCGTTACTTTGGCGTCTTGGAAAGTTTTCATTGGAATGATATTTACAAAGAGTGTCAAAAGTTAATACCAGACATGCAAATGCCTGAACCGATGTCAGAAGACCCCGTAGCACCAACACAATTTGATTTTCAACGAAGGGACAGTCTTGGAATTCAGATAAGAGATTTCCCCACGATCATGCATGAAACTGTCGAATGGATAAAAAGTAAACCCTTTTAAAGCAAATCTCGATGCGCTATTATTCAACGCTTTTTCTTAAATTTAAGTCAGTCACTAGCAAGTAGATACCTAACACTGTTTTCGAGATTTCTATTTACCAATTCAAAGGATTTAAATTTAAAATAAAGTTCAAAGAAATACATAATTAGCTTTTTCTTGGTGGTGGAAATCGTATTAAAGCACTCAATTAGCCATGTTATTGATAATATCGTAATCATTGCGGGCAGGATAATTTTTAGATAAAACTTTAAAATAATCTAAAAATAAGTTTTATGAAAGAAAGCTTTCTCTGAAAGGTGCTAATGCCAAAGAATAGTTCAAAAGGATTAAAAAAAAAATTCGAAACTCATTATGATGATCGAGACCTTTTATGTTTTGAGAATAGACCAAATGACTTTCTTGAAATTTATAAAAACGTCGTTGACAAATATCCAAACCGAACAGCTCTAGTTTTCAAAGATAAAACTGTAAGTTATAAAAAACTCGATGAGTTGTCCGATAGCTTTGCTGGAGGGTTGTTGAAAAGTGGACTAAAAGAGAAAAATATCCTTGTTATCAACCTCGCAAATAGCATTGAATTTGTAGTCGCTCTATTTGCTTCATTCAAAACCGGGCTAATTGCTATGCCTGTTGGCCATAGACATAAAAAAGAGGAGCTTATTTCTCTTTATGATGATGCAGGGGTACATGCAGTTTTATTTGATAAAGAAACCGAGAAAGAACAACCTTTTAGCGAAGATGGTAACTCTATTCTTTTTATAACTACGCAAGCTGAGACTCAAACTGGATGTCTAAAATTTAATGAATTACTTGAAAAAGGCGTTGAGGAAAACATCACTTTAAAAAAGATCGATGAGGAAGACCCAGCCATACTATTATATACCTCTGGTACTACCGGTCGCCCAAAAGGAGCTATATTGACCCATCTTGGGCTAGTCCATTCTTTTCTTCATTTCCAAATGGAGCTCGGACTTAAAAACGGTGAATGCACTATTCTTGCTGTACCTGCAAGCCATGTTACCGGACTAGTAGCTCAAATTCTGACCTTAATTGGATGTGCGGGCAAAATTGTCATAATGGAGCATTTTGAAGTACAAGAGTTTGCAATTCTTGCAAAGAAGCATGGATTGACATATTCAATACTTGTTCCAGCAATGTACGCATTACTACTTCATCGCAATGCGTTAATTGCTGAAGATTTACAATCGTGGAGAATAGGTGCTTTTGGGGGAGCTCCAATGCCTGATGCTGTTAGGAAGAAATTAGCTTCAAAGTTGCCATTCCTAAGTTTAAATAATGCATACGGTGCAACTGAAACCACTTCCCCTACCACTATCATTCCAATTAATTGCAATGACCCGGGTGATAGCGTGGGTCTTGTAGTACCTTGCGGAAAAATTAAGATTGTTAACGAAAATAATGAAGAGATAAATCAAGGTGAGCCTGGAGAACTATGGATTAAAGGTCCTATGGTTGTACCAGGATATTGGAAAAACGAAAAGGCTACTCAAAACTCCTTCGAAAATGGTTACTGGAAGTCTGGTGATATCGCCAGCCAAGATGAAAATGGTTTTATACGAATTCATGATAGAAAAAAAGACATGATAAATCGTGGAGGCTATAAAATTTTTAGCGCTGAAATAGAAAACCTAATGATGTTAATGGATGAAGTCCAAGAGGTCGCTCTGGTGCCCTACCCTTGCCCCATACTTGGAGAAAGATCACACGCTTTTGTTTTTCCTTCATCAGCCTCGCTCGAGCCTAATGAAATTCGGCTCCAACTGTCGGAAAAAGTTGCCGACTACAAAGTTCCCGATAAAATTACAATCACCAGAGAACCACTTCCACGGAATGTAAATGGTAAAATTACCAAGGCTCCTCTTAGAGAAAGGGCACTCGAAGAATTATAATTTTCCAATATTAATTTTTAAGTTTTTAAAACTAAGATTATGTATTGATTTGAATTTTTTTATTAAAACTTATTTTGAATGTTAAGGAGATGTTTTGAACGATAACCACGAAAATCTGTTATATAATGTAAATGAGCCCATCGTCTGCGAAGCCTGCCTCAGAGAATATAAAAGCTTAGATAACCCAGACATAGCTCTGAGAGATTATATAAAGGTAGATGTCGGGTTTACTCAAATTGGCATTCAAGTTTGGTGCCAACGTCATGAGAAAAATATCTGTCATATTGATTTTGAAGGAAATAGGCCTCCAGCTGACTTCAGATGCTTAGAAAAGAGCTAAAAATGCAAAACTTTATTTATAACCAACCTGAAGCAAAGTGTGATTTTTGTAAGGCAACAGAAAATCCACATCCTGATTATGATGAAACAATTCCAATAACCAGAATAGATATTGGAAAAAAAAGAAACTTAACCCTATGTATAAATTGCTTTTTTATACATAAAGAATGTTCTGAAAAAAAAGGTCACCCTCTCATTACTTATTTATCAAAACTAAATAATTTATCTCTTATTTTGGATAAATCTAACAAAAAAAATCTCTAACGTAATTGTGATCTATCTATGACTGAGAAGAAAACTGTAATAATTGGTGCTGGCATCTCTGGATTATTATGTGGCAAAAGATTAGTCGAAGCTGGTCATTCAGTTCTTATACTTGATAAAGGAAGGAATATAGGTGGAAGGCTCAGCACACGACGAACTGATGGAGCTGTATTTCATCATGGTGCGAGTTCTATACCTGACTTTTACAACCATAAAGAATTGCCAGAATTTGGGTTAGAAATATTCAAAAGAGCAGAGAAAGAAAGAATAATCCAGCGTAAAGGAAATCTATTTCAGCCCATAAATTCAGTTGCCGACTTTGTAAATTATTGCGGGACGAATTTAAATATACGGAAGAGCTGTGAGGCTATCTCGTTAAATTTATACAATAAGACGATTGTTGTGAAATGTAGGGGTGGGGTTCATGAAAAAACAACTTATGATCTCTTGGTCCTTTCAATACCCCCAAATCAAGCTAAAACTCTAATTAATAAACAAATTAATAAGTTTGACAGTCTAATAGAGAAAGTCCAAATGAGGAGCTCTGCAGCAGCTCTCTTTTCCTTTGACATAAATCCAGAACATGTAAAAGAAAAACATTTCTCGAACGAAAAAGTTCTTATTCAGGTAGAAAATAATCGATTCAAATGTGAGCAGCAGTTATTCTGCTTAACCGTTCACACTAAAGAACCTTTTGCCAAGAAAGTCGTTAAAAACGACAAAAATACAATTAAAGAGCTGTTGCTTAAAGAGATAATAGATATCGTTCCCTTTTCTTTACCTAAACCAACTTACGAAGCTGGCCACCGTTGGCTTTATGGGTTCACTGAGCGGCCTTTGGGAAACCCTTATCTATATTATAAAAGGGAAAAGGTTGGTATTTGTGGGGATTGGTGTTCAGGTAGTACAATTCTGGATGCAGCTTCAAGCGGCATCAAATTAGGTGAACAGATTTTAAACCTATAAAATCTTTTTCTTCAGTTTGTTGCAATCTTTAGAAAAGGCTTGCAGCAAACTCTATTAGCGACTCTTTTGCACCATCATTATTCAGCCGAAAGCTATCAACTTCAGCTGCCCAATCTTTATCCTTAAACTCCTCTTTTCCACGTTTATACCATCCTTCTTCTGTTATATCGTGTTCTTCATCACTACAGAGCTTTGCTGTTAAAAGCCATGATTTAGGGTCTATATCCTCTAATTTTTCCACTAACTCGAGACAATTATCTTTATTTCTGGCCAAATATTCACCGAACAATACTGGAGATGTTCTGGAGTCAGAATTTGTTTTACCTTGTGCAATTGGGTCGATCTCTAATGCTAATTTCAAGGCATCTAAACCCTGATCGATTTTACCTAGCCGTAGCGACACTTCTCCATAAACTGATAAGACACGTGGGTCATTCGGAACCATCTTATATGCCTTGGCAGCATGCCTTTCTGCCACTCTAAAATTTCTGCCAGATAAATTTACTTCAGCCATCAAACGGTGAACTTCAAAATCGTTATCATTAAGTTCATGTGCTTTTTTCAGGCATCCTTCTGCTTCACTCCATATTTCAGCCATATCACCCTCAATAAAACCTCTACTCAAACCTTGACCAAGTGCACAGGCTTTCCAAGCATACGCTTGGCCGTTAGTCTCGTCAGCTTTTATAGCTTCATCGAAAGTGGTTAAGGCGTTTTGCAACGCATCCTTTTGTATTTTGTGGTGTAAAACCTTCCCTTTTAAAAGTAATTCGTAAGAGGACAGGTTTTCGGTGGGTTTTCGTTGAGCTCTTTCCAAGCTAGATAATTCAATCTCTCCCAGAAGTTTTCCTGAAATTTGTCTAACTATTTCATCTTGGACATCAAAGATATCTTCGATGATTTTATCAAACTTTTGGCTCCATATTTGACTATCGTCTTTCGCATCAGACAATTCGACAGAGATTCTTACCCTTTTACCCGATGAACGAATACTTCCAACAACAACATAATCAACGCCAAACTTTTCACAGAATGCTTTAAGATCCATCTCGTTGTCTCTAAAATCGAAACATGATTGTCTGGAGACTAGTTCTAATTCTCTTATCATTGAAAACTCGGTTATTAAGTCTTCTACAATCCCATCCACTAAATACCCACTATCTTCGTCATTGCTAGCATTCGAGAACGGCATGACAGCCAGCTTTGGCTTATAGTTTTTCTCAGACTCCTTTTTAGCGTAGCTCTTACCATCAGTCTTCTCTACTTTCCCACCTGTTGGAGAAATGCCGAACGTCTGATAACTATCAGAAATATTTTTTAATGCCTTAGTCCCCGCATCTTCAACTTTGAATTCTATTTTGTTATCAACTTGATCCTTCACTGTTGATGAAATAAGTATTTGGCCAGGAGTACATGCAGCCTCCAACCGTGCAGCTATGTTAACGCCACTACCATAAATGTTATCCTTTTCAACAATCACATCATCCATATGCACTCCCACTCGCCATGTCATGATTGAGCTTTCTTCGGTTACTTTATTCCTTTCATCAATAGCTTTTTGAAAGTTTATCGCAGCGTTGACACAGGAGACGGGACTTGCAAATTCAGCAATAACAGAATCTCCTGCTGTATAGAAAATTTTTCCACCAAATTCTTCAATATAAGGATCTATAATAGAACGACAGGCCTTTAAATTATCTAGTGTTTTCTCTTCATCTTTTTCCATTAGACTGCTAAATCCCACACAATCAGTTGCCAAAATAGATGTTAGTCTTCTGTTTACACTAGCCATTTATAACCCTTCGTTTTTTCTTTTTGAACTTATAGAAACGACCAGCCTGATGCATTAGGGCTACTGCTGTTAGATCCATTTTTCCCGCAAATAACATTTCTAGGTAATCGTTCAGAATCTAATAGTATTATTTTTCAACCAATCTTCAATGGAATTTTTATCTTTTGAAAAAAATCTTTTTATATTCTGGTCTTGCTAAAAAATGAGAGAGTAACGCTGCTAATAGAAAGAACCCGAGCGTCGCATACTCACGATAATCAGTTATTCCATTCTGATAATAAATAATAAGGCCTGACCCTCCTATGGACTTTAAATATATATCAAGAAATTGGATCGGGAACATTCTTTCCTTACCAAACAAAAAGTGTCGTATAGCGAGATAACCAAAGGTAAGAAAAACACTCACCCTTACGATTTGCCATCGATGAATGGGAATATCCTCTATTGATTGATTAAATTCAAAAGGGAAAGAAAAAGAATAGCCCAACAGTGCAATTATACCTGCAAAGAGCGCCCAGACCCCAAGTAGAAAGATCATTATTTGTGCTACTAATCTCAGTTACTTCCCTCATATGCTTAGAACATAATAAAGACACAAAAAATAAGTTGGTGAACTGTTTACTCGTTTGACGATATCACATTTTCAAATTTTTTCAATTTAATGGGATTCTCATCTAAATCTAACACCAGTTCAGATAAAATTTCGGCTATTAGTTCCTTACAACAGAGGCGCCTTCAATTTTAATATCTGTTGCAACTGCTTCTTTTTCGTAGGTAAAGGCAAAAACGCCAGAAACCTTATTTTCCTTAAAAACGAAGCTATTCCTCAAATCACCTAGTAGTTTTTCTGAATCATCTTCGAACTTTTTCAAGGCTTTAGCATCCTCAAATTTCACATGAATATTTAAATCACCATCTTTACTTATTAGTATATTTAGTCCTAGAAAATCATATTCTGCTATTTTTCCTCCCAAGGACTCTGAACAAAATCCAGCCGCTACTTTTGCCTCACTAACACCAGGAAACTTAAATTGATAAATCACTGCAAACATCTAAATATCTCCCAGTTCAGAGAGCATATTATCGAGATTGACTTGAGCTTGTTCTTTAGTAATTGATATTCTCTTGAATATTCCCTGATCAAGATCTAATTCACTTTGGAACTCTCTAGCTTTTTTAGTCATAACTCCAGATGCGTCAAGCAAGTCAAATTTTATAAGATTTTGTTTTCCTGATTCATCTATTGGTCTTCCTTCAATAACTGTTAAGAAATTAATTGTGTCTCTAATAGTCATATTTGGATTTTGTTTAACAACCACATTAAGCATATCAATTGCTCGAGATGCAGTAATTTCTCTCTGATCACCCTGGGTTTCAAGTTGATGTGCCAGTCTTGCCGCAAGCTTTTGTATTAGTGTAATTTGATTATTATCGAGTTTTTTACCCAATTCCGTATCGACAACACAAAGCGTCCCTAATATTAAACCACCCTGAGTAACTAAAGGGAACCCCCCATAAAATTTGACATATGGATCTCCAGTAACAACAGGATGGTTTTTGAACCTCTCGTCTTTACTACAATCTTCTACTATTATCGGATCAGTACTGTTTAGAGCGAATTGACAGAATGTTTTCTCTCTAGGACTTTCAGGACGGTCCTCCGGCAATCCAATGTGACATAACATGTACTGTCTTTTTTCGTCAATTAGGCCAGTATAGCTAACAGGCATATTCGATATTTCTTTTGCTAGCTCTGTATAGATTAAAAACAGCTCTTTATTGGCGACATCCATTACCCCCGTCTTTCGAACTGCCTCAAGTCTTCGGGTTTCGTTGCTGGGTATGGGAGCCGGTGAAAAATCACTATAATCTACCAAAAAATCCTCCTTCTAAAAGTTTAGTTTATAAACCCTCTATTTCGATATAATATTATGTTTCTTACTAGTTTTTCAACTCTTTCATTATACCTATTACCATCTCGAACGATCACATGCGTCGAAAAATAGATGGCATATAATAAGGCACTTTTTGTTGGTAGTCGGAAAACCTTTTACCATAAATTTTTTGAAATCTTTTTTCTTTCAACATAGGACCAAAATAGCAATAAAGACTGTATGACAACGCAACGATAAATAAGTCCAAACTCATGGATGGACTTGTCCAAAGAACTAGACTGAAAGATAAATAAATGGGTTGCCTTATTATCGAAAAAAGACCACGAGTAGGCATATCAGGAAAAATGGGGGTTTTCCCCTGATATACAGATGTCCAGCCTAAAGAACCAGTTTGCACTTTATATCCTGCCTGTATAGATGAAATAGATAATAAAGCCCAACTAAGGGAGTTAAGTATGATCATGTATAAGCTTGTTGGTGTTTCAATTTGCCAAATAAAAACTCCGGAAAAATTCCAGAGCGAGAATAAGAGTATAAGTTGTATGGAAGCTATAGTAGCGTAGACCGTTGTTCTAAGAGTTTTGGCATAACTTTTAGGCGCAAAAATCTCTAATATCTTCATACCACGGTTAGATAAAAAGAATGAGTGGCCTATAGGAAACTGAATTAACAACAAAAGATTTATTACCACTGCACCAAAGCCTTCGAAGGGTCCAACTGAAAATTGAAAACCGGTCAAAATCGTCATAAACATTACTGCGCCAGCCACAAGAAAAATGCCATGGCACAATAAACCATAAAATAAAGCTATTGGTTTGTTACCTGATTTATCCATGAGAAAAATATAGTTTGTCTTAAGAAAATGGAAACATTAAAACTCAAATTCTTTTTGTAATTTTGACTTCTTTTTTCTCGATTTAAGATAATCGTTCTCAGAAATTTTTCTGCTACCTAACTTCCTCCAAATAACTTTCGATTGGGATCTTGCTATTTTTAAGTTTTTGAGTTGATGAATTCTTGTCGAAGCGCTTTCCCTTGATAGTTTCTCATCAACAATGGGGCTATAATATTTACCTAACAACTCTGGAGTCTCCCAGGGAGTATGGATGTTTGCCTGGGGCATATGCCTTAACTCTGGAACCCACTTTTTTATAAATTTTCCTTGAGGATCATGTTCCAATCCTTGCTTGATTGGGTTATAAATTCTTATTGTATTAATACCGGTCGTACCTGACTGCATCTGCACTTGAGAATAATGAATTCCAGGTTCATAGTCTGAGAATAGACGCGCCAGATAAAGAGATGTTTGCCTCCAATCTATCCATAAATTGTAACTAGCGAAACTAACAAGCATTGCTCGCATACGGAAGTTTATCCATCCAGTTGATATCAATGATCGCATACAGGCATCAACAAAGGGGAAACCTGTTTCTCCACGCTTCCATCTTTCAAAATTCTCAGAATAAGCGGTTTCTCTTTCCAATTTATCATAAATGGGATGAATATTTTTCCACTCTATGCTCCTTAAATCTTCCAATTTTTGGATAAAATGACAATGCCATCGGAGTCTTTTCTGGAATGAATTGTAAGAGGCTCGCCAGTTTTTTAATTTATCCCCAACTAGGTCTAGCTTTTTTTGGGTTTGTTCTTGAGTCCTCTGGAAAATAGTTCTGATAGAAATAGTCCCGAAAGCAATATGCGTAGATAGTCTAGAACAAGAATCTGCAGATAATAAGGGTCCAGACATTTCTCTCTGATAGTTTTCACCCCGCTCAGTTAAAAAACTTTTTAGAACTATATCTGGCTCAATTTTGCCGAAGTTAGTGTTTGGTTGAAAACCATCAAATTCCAGCCGCATGTCTTGATACGATGGTAAATTATCAGAGTCTTCAGATATACAAAATATTTTTTCAGGTATTTCATAAATCTTTTGACGCATGTGACCGTGCCAAAGGGTCGACCATCCGTCACGAGAATTTAAATTCCTCATCACTCCATTTTGTTGATATTCTTTCCAGTCTACAGAGTTTTCATCGGTCCACTTTCGGATTGCTGAATCGCGATCTTTTGAAAATTTATTCCATGTTTCATAGTGAGAAAAAATTGCTTTGACGTTATGTCGGGTTGCCAAAGACTTTAATACAGGGAGCGCCTCTCCAACTTTGATTACAAGCTTAGCGCCTCTTTTAATAAACTTATCGTCGAGTTGGCTGAGGTAGTACTGAAGATGTAGAAAATGCCGGTACGAAACATCGGGCTGTCTCCAGAGGTTTGGCTCTAAAATGTAAAGAGGTAATATTTCTCCGTTTGCGCAAGCATCTGAGAGAGGACCATGATCGAGCATCCTTAGATCTCTTTTGAACCACACGATATTCAACTGGCGTCCTACTTTCCTTTACGAAAAATTCTTTTACGCCACGCAGTGTAGCTTCCTGATCTAAGATTTTTTCGCATTAAATTTTTTACTTCGGTCTCCTTTAGCCCGAATTCACTTTTTATAGCCTTAAAACTTACTTTATCACTGAGTGCTAGCTCAATTAATTCGGACAAACGCGCTTGAGATAAGTTTCTTTCACCGTTTTGCATCAAATGTGATGATTTAACAGTAAATAATAAAAAATTATAGAGCCAATAGCGCCTGCTATTGCTGCTTGAGCAAACCTAATTCTCATTTTTGCAGCCATTTCTTTCATTTTTTCGGGATCTGAACCAAAAATTAGTTCAACAGAGTCTTGAAGTGTTTCTCTGTCACTTGGATATTGACCTTTTGTTTTCATAGCTGCGGTTGACGTTCGCCTGGTTCCCATAATTAATTCTCCTTGTTTTGTTCAACAGATATGTTCTCAATCGAAAAGATGACAACTGGGTGTGTCATTTTGCCTCAGATTTGGAAAAAAATTTTTTTTAGCTTGGTTTTAAAAAAAATAGACCTATTTAATCGCGTACAATCAAAACGGAGAATAAAAAATGAAGAAATTTATTATGTCTGTATTCGTCATCACACTCTTCGGCTCAAGCGTATATGCAAGTGGCTGTAGCGAAATGGCGGCATTCAATACAAAAATAAAGAAAGCATTAAAAACAGCGTCTTTTAACGAAAAGACCTTAGCTGATATTAGAAGTTTGCAGTCTGAATGCAAAAGACAGCATGACATGGGAATGTCTGTGAGTGCGATAAGTTCATGCAACAAGGCGCTCGATTTAGTCGCTGTCAACTAAGATTATAATAAAAGTTGGGATCGTGGAGTATAATATGAGTAACGACGAGAAGAATTATACTAAGATTGACGTCGTAAGCGGTAAGTCGTATTTCATTTGCCAATGTGGTCAGAGTGCAAAATATCCATTGTGCGATGGAAGCCATAAAAACACCTCCTTTAGTCCCGAGAAATATGTTGCGTCTGCAAACACTTCTGTGAGTGTGTGCGGATGCAATGATTTGAAAACAGTTGTTTGCGACTGCGCGTAATAAGGAGTAAGCACATGAATGCAATTGTGAAAAGATTAGAACGGTTTAACAGCGCTATACCAGAATTTTGTACGTCTCATTGGTTATTAAGAATACCATTAGCGTTATTGTTCATACAAATGGGATTGATGAAGTTGCCCATAGACCCTGCTGAAGCAGAATCCTATGGTCTCTCTGTTCTTGTTTGGTGGGTGGTAGCTCTTGGTGAGTTAGGTAGTGGACTCGGTTTAATAGCAGGCGGATTGTTTAACACAAAAAAAATACCAAGTTGGTTGGGAGACACCCTAACGCGCTTCAGTGGGTTTACTATAGGTTGTATAACAACTGGCGTGATATGGATTGGCGAACCCGAAAGTTTTCTAGACGTAATTCTTTATGACAATCTTCACGTGTTTATGTGGGTCGGCGGTTTATTTTTCGCTCTACGTGGAAACCGTGCTTAACACGTTTAGGGGACCTTAAACGTCCCCTTTGCTTCTGTTAGCATTAGACTTTTGATTAAATTGTTTTTGTGGAAATCGCTTTGACAATTTTTCTTTATTATCATTTATAATATCCACTAAGTCAACTTTCAGCGCTAGACAAGCTTGAGTCACATACCACATTATATCTCCCAATTCTCTTCTCATGTGTTCATGCGCGACAACATCAAAAGTCTTTTCCTGAAACATTATTTTCTTAATTATTTCATTAAACTCTCCAACCTCTCCAGATAAACCAATTCCAGCTGTTAGCAATCGTGACATCTCGATATTTTTGGAATTGAGATAATTTATACGTTCCCTCATTTTATCAGATGATTTTGAAGCTTCACTTGTAACTTTATCTACGAAATCCGTATACTCTTCTAGCAAATTTTGTTGCATTTTTTACCCTATTTTGATTTAACCTAATATTAATCATTTTATATCCTTACCATCCTTTCGAATGTAATCATCTTTTGATTTAAACTCTTCCCCCTCCTTTAATAGACCAGCACCAGGAATGAAATTTACCTCTATCCGAATTCCATCTGGGTCTTCAAATAATACATAATAATAACCTGGAGCCCAATCTCGTTCTTCGGGGCCACGTACCACTTTTGCATTGATCTGTGTCAAAAGCTCATAAGTTCTATCGACATCATCACGACTTTTAGCCCTTAAACATAGATGATGAAGACCAACCCTATATTGTTGGAAGGTTTCGGCTGAAAATTCAGGATCACATCTTCTTATACCTATAGCCGTTCTACCTCCAACATGATAGCAAAAATCCTGTCCATCCATAACACAGATCATTCCAAATTTTGGCAAGAGGCTTTTGTAAAATTGTCTTGCTTCACTAAAACGTGAAACCGTTAATATTACATGAGCCATACCATTAATCTCAATTTCACTCATGTCGTAGTCATCGCACTTCCAAAAGACTTTACCTTATCTGCTTTTCCTGGCGATGGAGGAATGTTAAGACCTCTTTCACAAGCTGGACGTATACGCATTTGTTCCATCCATCTTTCCAAACTTTCCAGACCCTCAGTCGACACTCGTGCCCATTTATGACTCCTTATCCAAGACCAATTGGCAATATCCGCGATAGAAAAGTCCCGAGCTAGCCATTCAGATTGACTTAGCCGTACATCTAAGACTTCATATAATCTTCTTGTTTCATTATGATATCGTTTGCGCGCGGCAGGAACATCGTTTGGGAAGTACCGTTCAAAAACCACTGCCTGCCCTTGCATTGGCCCTATCCCGCTTGCTTGGAACATTAACCATTGTAAGACTAATGTTCTATCAGGTTCATTAATTGGTAATAACCGGCCAAACTTTTCTGCTAAATAAATAAGGATGGCGTTTGAGTCAAAAATGATGGTGCCGTCTTTTCCCATTGTTTTTAACACTGGAATTCGTCCATTGGGATTTATTTGTAAGAACCAGTTTGAATGTTGCTCGCCTGATTGTAAATCTATAAGCTGCACCTCGTATTGAGCTCTTAACTCTTCAAGGGCCATAGCTACTTTCCATCCATTTGGAGTGGGTGCTGTGTAAAGTTTATACATAGTGTTTCCTAAGGATGAAATGCTATTATACTAAATAAAAAAGCACAAGTTCGTTCTATATGCTAGCTTGAGTAAATTAGGAGAATATTTTGAAAAAAGTTGATTGGTATTTTGATTTTATTTCTCCCTTTGCTTATTTACAATTTTCGCAATTTAAAAAGTTTGATAACGAGCTTAACATCACAATACATCCAGTCGTATTTGGCGCTCTTCTGAAACATTGGGGTCAACTTGGACCTGCAGAAATTGTCCCTAAGAGAATATTTACGTATCGTTTTTTCAAATGGAAAGCAGACAAGTTAGGAATAGAATATACTATGCCCCCTTCACACCCATTTAACCCTCTGCCGGCCTTGCTTTCATGTATCGCAGGAAGTTCAACCTATGAAGTAACTAAAGAAATATTCGACATTATCTACAAACAAGGACAACAACCGGATCAGAAAGAGGGAATAGAGAAACTAGAAGCCGTAGTAAAACGATACGTACCATCAACACATTCGACACAGGATGAAAGTGCGTTTAAAAAGGTATTGCGTACCAACACATCCAAGGCTATTGAAAATGGCGTGTTTGGCGTACCAACATTTGTAGTCGAAGGACAAGTTTTTTGGGGAGGAGATGCGTCAGATATGATGTTAGACTTTATAAAAAATCCTGAGCTATTTTCTTCGGAAGAGATGAAGCGTATTTCTTCCATGCCGATGGGTGTAATAAGAAAAAAACCCTAACTGACATTTTCATTTTAATTGGGCTATCTCTCTAATATGATTTGGTGATAACCCGCAACAGCCGCCAATAATATTTACCCCTTCCTTAATCCATTTTTCAGCAAAGGATTTAAGTTGTCTGGGTTGTATTACTTTATCAAAGTCCCAATTCGGTGAAACCCACCCGCCTGAGTCCGGATAAACCATCAGTGGTCCATCAAAAAAGTTTCTTAATACCTTTAAAGACTTGCTTACGGCGTTTACATCCGTGTGCATAATGCCAGCAACATCGATATTAAAATCTTTGACTATCTTTGCAACACTTTCAAAAGGAATATCGTCTTCGTCCATAAAACTTAACACAAGACCCGTATCACTCAATCGAGTTGAGAACCCAGCCCATATAGGTTTTTTACTTTTTGCTGCAGCTTCAAAGACTGATAGCATTCTATCAGGATGGTACATCATTTCTAAAATAATAATGTCACAACCATTTTCAGCTAAAAACATAGCCATTTCCTCACAATTTTCTCTTAATCTATTTTCGGAAACTCCATGCTTTGGATCAGATTGCTTAGCACCGTCAGGTATCGGAAGTCTATGAGATAAAGATCCAGCAATTAATATATCATCTCTTTTTGCTTGTATTTTTGCTTCTTGCGCTGCAAAAATCGCTTTTGAATTAATTTCTTCAAAGCTATCTGCCAGACCTGCTGCTTCTAACATTAAACGACTAGATGCATAGGTATTTGTAGTGATCACTTCTGCACCTGCATTTATGTAATCTAAATGAATTTGTTCTAAAACTTGAGTATTAAGTGAGGCGGACCCACACCAAGTTTCATCCATCTCTATGCCCCTAAATTGCAACTCAGTTCCGACCCCTCCATCCAGTATAATCAAATCATTTTCATCAATTTTCTTTTTAACGGCCTCATATGCAGCTTCCATAAAATATCCTTTTTTTGCCTTGTCATTTAGTCTTTAGCACTTTAAGCAAAAAAAAGTGAAGCAAATAGTTTTTTTGGAACTTTAATGACAATCGACAACAGTCAAATCATCCTTTATTTTTGTGCATTAATTATTTTGTTTCTTACCCCTGGTCCTGTTTGGGTAGCACTGATTGCTAGGACAGTTTCTGGTGGAGCTAAATCTTCAATTTCGCTTGCACTAGGCGTTTCTCTAGGTGACATGCTTTGGCCCTTTGCGGTTTATTTTAGCTTGGGTCTTCTTATATCAATTTATTCCGATATTTTATTGATATTTCGATACTTTGCTTCTTTTGTTTTAGTCTTGATGGGATTGCATATAATATACTCGAGGAATAAGCTGTTAAGTGAAGATCACCGTCTTACTAAATCAGGATTTGTTGCAGGTTTTTATGCAGGCTTCATCGCTGTAACAGCAAATCCCAAGGCATCACTTTTCTACATGACACTTCTTCCAGGTTTTTTCAATTTTGAATTAATAGGACTTGTTGATGTTTTTCTAATTTCAGTTCTCTCTTTTTCCGTCCCGATGATAGGAAATATTTTAATGATACTTTTCGTTGCAAAAATTAGGTCACTATTATCTTCTCCAAACGCAATTAGTTTAACGAATTTAATTTCTGGTATACTCTTGGTACTTGTAGGAATATCCATATCGATTTTTTAGTTAATCTATTTCCTTTCTTATTCTGATAGAGTATCCGTAATTCACTTTTTCCTATGGGGATCGCCCCTAGGTAATATATCTCGAATATAATCCCTTTGTTTCCACTCTGGTGGCGGAGGTACTCCCTGTCCTTTTCGAGGAATATGCGGGGAAGGTTTACTCTCTTTTAAATTTGGTACGTATCGCGGGCAATTTGGATAAATTTCGCATTTTATTCGCACAACAAACTTAGCACCGTGGTGTTTTTCCAAGGATTTTCTATCCCTATGAATACTCGCCTGTCCATTAATCCTTATACGGCGACTTTTTCCATCAAAATTTACGAATAATAACGCAACATTTGGATTTTTCATGATATTTCCGGCTGTCCGATACATTGAATTTCCATCATATTCTGGATATTCAATTACTCCTCCCTCAAGTATCTTCACAAATCCCGGATCTCCTGATTTTATATTACAATCGATATATTCTTTCCAAGAGCTCGCTATAAAAAAGAATTGCGCATTTTTTATTAATTCTTTTTCATCATCCCAAAACTCATAGTGCTTTCTGTTCTTTTCAATGGCTTCAGCTGTTCTGCGCCCGTCAAAAAGATCCTGAAACTCTCTCATTCCCTCATGAAAAAAATCTCTGTTCCTAAAGTCATTCATATATGTCTCACAATTTTTTATTTTTGTTACAGAAAGTTACATCGAATTATAACATTTGGACAAAAGAAAATAGCCCAACAACTTTATTATTTCCTTAAAATCACCGTCTCAGCACGGGTAGAACGTTGTGACGGTAATAAAATAGATGCCAGAACAATAATAACAGAAAACAAACTTAAAAAACTAAAAAGCTCCGACAACTTATATCCCTTGTCCAACATAAAACTACATGTCGGTAGCACAGTAGCGCCAACTCCAAGATTGAGAACAAACTTCATGCTAAGAACACGATTCCTCCAACCATCAGGAACATACCGTACCATAACAGCATCAATTATTGGAATTTGCCCAAAAACAAAACAGACCGCTAACGTCATAAAGAATAATAGCTTGTAACCGTCGAATTGAGACGCCAAATATATAAAGATTATCTGACCAATTGAGACAATAAATAAAACAATTTTCGGTGATATACGATCAATAAACCATCCAACAACAACCTGTGAAAAAGAAGATATTGCATAGACAAAAGAAGCAAGGAGTCCAGTCATCGCAACAGACAGCATAAGGTTTTCCATATAAAGCTCCAAATACCGAGGAACGAGGAAAGTTACCGCTGTAAAAACGAAACCTCCAAAGGTGGTACTAATTGCTAAGGCTAAAAGAGCTTGCCTCCAGCCATGAGAAAACTTTTCAGACTTTATTTTAGGCGATCCTCCATTTGGCAACTCCATAGGTTTGAGAGCACGCGCAAAAAATATTCCGTAAATTATGCATATTATTCCAGATATCAAGAAAGCCATTTGCCAATCACTATAAAAAATAATAATGCCTGTAATTAATGGAGCACTAGCTACGCCCATATTTCCAAATAATCCATTGACACCGAGGCGTAAACCGACGCGCTCTTTTGTTTCTAACAACATTGCTATTCCGACCGGATGAAAAATAGCAGCAAAAAAACCCAAGCTGGACAAGCCTAATACCAGATGGAGTGATGTGTAAGAAAAACTTATCAGGATCGACGAGATGCCTATCCCAAAATGAAATACTACCATTGTAATAGATCTTGAAAAAATGTCTGCTACTCTGGCTGCTATTGGCGATGCAATACCAAACAGGATGAACCCCAATGTTGCTAGTTGTATGGTTTCACCATAGGTGAGCCCTATGTCCTGACCTGCATCGTAAGCTGCTTTGGCAAAGACGAGAATTATGAAATGGTCTAAAAAATGACTAATAAAAAGATATATGTCAGGAATTTTTTTGTTTCGAAAGCGTGAAAGCATGATAGTTTACTATCACGATTTACTCACAACGGCATATTAAATAATTACTTTTGCTTATCACTTTTGTTAAAAAATTAAATTTTTCATGGGGTCATAAAGGGCATCATAATGAATAAAGAAACCAAATATATTCCACCTGAGGTTTGGGAATGGGATAGGCCTAGTGGGGGGGGCGTTTGAAAGCATAAACAAACCCACGGCTGGATCTGCCTATGACGAGAAACTTCCCAGAGGGAAGCACCCTTTGCAATTATACTCTCAGGGTACGCCAAATGGAGTAAAAATAACATTGATGTTAGAGGAGCTACTAGCTTTAGGGCATGAAGGCGCTGAGTATGACGCGTGGCTTTGCCGAATAAATAAAGGTGAGCAGTTTTCATCTGGTTTTGTGGAAATAAACCCCAATTCAAAAATTCCAGCGTTACTAGATCAGTCAAATGGAAAAGAACAACGAGTTTTTGAGTCCGGTGCTATTCTCTTGTACCTAGCTGAGAAATTTTCAGAGTTTTTGCCAACTGATCTAAACAAGCGTACTGAATGCCTTTCCTGGTTGTTTTGGCAAATGGGAAGCACGCCTTATTTAGGAGGTGGCTTTGGTCACTTTTATTCCTATGCGCCTGAAAAATTTCGATATCCAATAGATAGGTATGCGATGGAAACTAAACGTCAATTGGACGTATTGGACCAAAGATTAAGTCAAACTGAATTCTTAGCTTGTGATAAATTCACTATTGCTGATATAGCTTCTTGGCCTTGGTACGGACAACTTGTGCTTGGTCGATTATATAGCGCTGGTAATTTCTTGGATGTAACGTCATATAAGAATGTCGTTGCTTGGGCTAAGAAAATAGATGGAAGACCGACAGCAAGTAAAGCACGAATGGTCAATCGTATAGTAGGCAACCCAAAGTTTCAGTTGCACGAAAGACACGACGCTTCGGATTTTGAATTAAAAACACAGGATAAACTTAACGGTTCTGAATAGGCTTTTTGTTAATTGAATATCTATTTCACCAAAATTCTTGAAAGTTTAAAGCTTTTGTAATACCTTTTTTTAATATCGGGAGAAACTAGTAATAGTTGCCGAAGGAGCAACCGCCCCGGAAACTCTCAGGCAAAAAGGACCGGTATAGACTGAACACTCTGGAGAGCGACTTTAACTAGTCCGCCGAAGGGATAACGATCTCAGGCAAATGAACAGAGGGGGCATTCTTGGATGTGTATGTACTTACACACATCTTTAACGAATGCCGGTAAAATTATTTGAGACCGGAATAAGAAGGTTAAGTTTTGACAGAGCTTAAAAAGACAGCTTTATACGATCTTCATCGATCTCTCGGTGCTAAAGCTATACCTTTCGCTGGATATAAAATGCCTGTTAATTACCCTTTAGGAATTATGAAAGAGCACTTATATTGCAGAAAGTCTGCAGGCCTGTTTGATGTAAGTCATATGGGGCAGTTGGTCATTTCGTCTAATACACAGTCAATGCAATTCATCGCTACCGAGTTAGAAAAACTACTCCCTATTGATGTATTAGGTCTTGGCAAAGACAGACAGAGGTATGGGTTTTTACCAAATAAGGAGGGAGGATTAATAGACGACCTGATGATATCAAATCGAGCCGATCACTATTTTGTTGTTATAAATGCTTCCAGAAAGGAAATTGATTTCAAGTATCTTAAAGAAAATATTTCTAAAGAAATCGATGTTGACTTAATTAAAACAAGAGCACTTATCGCTATTCAGGGCCCTCAATCAGAAAAGATATTATCCAGCCAAATCGGAGAATTGAGTTCCCTAACGTATCTTGATGTAAAAAACTTTTCGTATAAAGGAGAGACACTATGGGTTTCAAGGTCTGGCTATACGGGGCAAGATGGATTTGAAATATCACTACCTAATAGTCTATGTGAAGTTTTCTGTAAAAACATTCTCGAACAAGATGGCATTGAACCGATTGGACTGGGAGCCAGAGATACCCTCAGACTGGAATGCGGGCTATGCCTTTATGGACAAGATTTAAATGAAACAATCACTCCTATAGAGGCCGGTTTAAAATGGGCTATTCAAAAAGTTAGAAGGGCTGGAGGAGAGCGAGAAGGCGGTTTTGTAGGACAAAAAAAGATTTTAAAACAAATTGAAGAACAACCTTATTTCAAGAGAGAGGCTTTTTTCCCTGACGGGAAAGCTCCATTAAGATCTGGGACTAAACTGTTTAGCGATGATAAAGGGAAAAATGAAATTGGTATGATCACATCTGGCGGCTACTCACCATCTCTTGAAAGGCCGATTTCAATGGGGTATTTGAACTATAATAAATTCAATGTTGATGAACCAATTTTTGGTGAAGTAAGAAATAAGTTCTTTTCTGTAACACTTACAAAATTACCGTTCGTACCAACCAGCTTTAAAAGAAATTAAGAGGAGATAGTAATATGAAATTCACAGAAGAGCATGAATGGCTTGAGTCTGACGGAGATATAGTCAAGGTTGGCATCACAGAGTATGCTGCGGAACAATTGGGAGATATTGTATTCATTGAACTACCAGATATAGGAACTTCAGTCACCAAAGGGCAAGAAATAGTTGTTATAGAAAGTGTAAAAGCAGCATCGGATATCCTGGCACCTCTTGATGGTGAAATTACAGAGATCAATAACGCAATAGTGGACGACCCATCTATGGTTAACAACGATCCAACAGGTGAAGCTTGGTTTTTCAAAATGTCCTTAAAAAATCAAGGAGAGCTTGACGGTCTAATGAGTGAAGACGAATACAAGAAACATATCGAATAACTAAATTATTAGGGGGAAAAAATGAATTTTGAAAATAATAATTTTGAGCCAACGGAGTATCTACCTTACGATTTTGCTAATAGGAGGCACATAGGTCCATCGCCTCAGGAGATGGAAAAAATGCTTGAGCTTCTTGGTCTGAATAGTATTGATCAATTAATTGATCAAACAATTCCTCCATCCATAAGACAAAAAAAATTACTTGATTGGGATAAGCCAAAATCTGAACGAGAAATGCTTTTCCATCTTAGAGAAACAGCGTTAAAAAATAAAAAAATGATGAGCTTAATCGGTCAAGGGTATCACGGAACTATAACACCCCCTGCAATTCAAAGAAATGTTTTAGAGAATCCTGCCTGGTACACTTCCTATACCCCTTATCAGCCAGAGATTTCCCAAGGACGTTTAGAAGCTCTTCTAAATTTTCAAACAATGATCAGTGACCTAACTGGACTGGAAATAGCAAACGCGTCTTTACTTGATGAAGCCACTGCGTGTGCAGAGGCCATGACTATGGCAAAAAGGATAACTAAAAACAAGTCTATCAATTTCTTTGTTGACCAAGAATGTCACCCACAAAATATAGAAGTCCTGAAGACAAGAGCACAACCACTCGGATTAAACATAATTATTGGTGATCCGGATAAAGACATAAATTATGAAGATTGTTTCGGGGCAATATTCCAATATCCTGGAACTTTTGGTACACTTAGAGACTTTACAAATGTGATCGATAAACTGCACGAAAAGGGTACTATTGTTACGATCTCAGCAGACCCGATGTCGTTAACTTTACTAAAAGAACCAGCTTCCATGGGGGCTGACATCGCAGTGGGATCAACACAAAGATTTGGTGTTCCGCAAGGATTTGGAGGGCCGCATGCCGCTTATATGGCTACCAAAGAGACTTACAAGCGCTTTCTTCCTGGTAGAATTGTAGGTGTTTCCATAGATAGTAAAGGCAACAAAGCGTATCGTTTGGCTCTACAAACAAGAGAGCAACATATTAGGCGTGAAAAGGCTACTAGCAACGTGTGTACGGCACAAGCTCTTCTAGCGGTAATGGCATCTTTTTATGCTGTGATGCATGGGCCAGATGGGTTAAAAGCTATTGCGCAAAGGATCCACAGAAAAACCGTTAGATTAGCCAAGGGATTGGAGGCACATGGTTTCAATGTGGAACAAAAACATTTTTTTGATACGATTACGATAGACGTCGGTCCTATGCAAAATGTAATTCTCAAATCAGCAATTAGTGAAGGAATTAATCTTAGAAAGATAGGTAAGTCTAGAATTGGAATATCATTGGATGAGAGAACCAGGCCAGCTATAATTGAGGCAGTATGGAGATCATTTGGTATAAAACGAAAAGATAAAGACTTAACTTCAGGTTACCGAATTCCGAACGAATTATTCAGACTTACTGAATTCCTTACTCATCCTATATTTCACATGAACAGAGCGGAGAGTGAGATGACAAGATACATGCGCCGTCTTGTTGACAGAGATATAGCTCTTGATAGATCTATGATACCACTTGGCTCATGTACTATGAAACTCAATGCGGCTGCAGAAATGCTCCCCCTGTCTTGGCCTGAGTTTTCTCAAGTCCACCCATATGCTCCCAAGGAACAAACCTTAGGCTATAAACTAATGATAGACAACTTGTCTAAAATGTTATGTGATGTGACCGGATATGACTCTATATCGATGCAGTCTAATTCAGGTGCCCAGGGAGAGTATGCTGGGCTGCTTACAATTGGGCGATACCATAAATCAAGGGGAGATAATAACAGAGACATTTGTTTAATTCCCATGTCGGCACATGGCACAAATCCGGCTTCAGCACAGATGGCTGGATTACAGGTTGTTCCAGTCAATACATCAGATAATGGGGACGTCGATATAAAAGACTTCGAAAGTAAAGCTAAGGAATATAAAGATCGGCTGTCATGTTGCATGATTACCTACCCTTCAACTCATGGTGTGTTTGAAGTTAATGTTTCAAAAATTTGTGCAATTACCCATAAATTTGGTGGTCAGGTTTACCTAGATGGTGCAAATTTGAATGCATTGGTTGGACTGGTTAAACCAGGCGAGATTGGTGCTGATGTAAGCCATTTAAATCTTCATAAAACTTTCGCGATACCCCATGGTGGTGGTGGGCCAGGAATGGGGCCGATAGCGGTAAAAGATCATTTAACTCCATTTCTTCCAGGAAATCCAGTTGAGGATAACGATGGAGGAGCTGTCTCTGCTGCTCCATCTGGATCAGGTTCAATTTTGACTATTTCATGGGCTTACTGTTTAATGATGGGCGGAACAGGGCTCACACAAGCTACAAGAGTAGCCATTTTGAATGCCAATTATATTGCAAAAAAATTGGGAGAGTTTTATCCCATTCTTTACACTGGGCCTGAGGGAAGAATTGCACATGAATGTATCGTAGACATTAGACCCCTAACTAAAGATACAGGTGTTACCGTTGATGATATTTCAAAGCGATTAGTTGATTGTGGGTTTCATGCACCAACCATGAGTTTTCCAGTTGCGGGAACTCTTATGATTGAACCAACAGAGAGTGAAACCAAGGCAGAACTTGATAGATTTTGTGATGCTATGATAGCGATTTTCCATGAAGCAAAGGATATCGAAGAGGGTCGTATCGATCCGGATAATAATCCTTTGAAAAACGCTCCTCATACAGTTGAAGATCTAGTTGGAGAGTGGAATAGACCATATACTAGGGAGCAAGCTTGTTTTCCTCCCGGTTCCTTTCGTGTGGATAAGTATTGGCCGCCCGTAAATAGAATTGATAATGTCCATGGGGATAGAAATCTAATTTGTACGTGTCCGCCGATGTCTGACTTTGAACGAACAAACCAGGAAAACTAATTTTTTTATAGCTTTTGGTCATTTGTTTGTTTTACACTAAGTTGCGAATTGGGCATTTGGTTGCCTATTAAAATCAAAGCTTTCTTTAATACACAATGTCAAAAGTTAAACGTAAATTAACAACAATTCTTGCTACCGATTGTGTCGGCTTTAGCAAAAGAATGGATGAGAATGAAGAACTGACACTTGAAAACCTAAAAGCCTGCAGATCTATAATTGATCCAAAGATAAAAGAATTCGGAGGAAGAATTTTCTATACAGCAGGTGACTCAGTAATAGCGGAGTTTGAAAGTCCTGTTGAATGTGTGAACGCAGCAATAGGTTTTCAAAAAGCTATTAATGATAGAAATAATACGCTTTCTGAAGAATCTCAGCTGGACTGGAGAGTTGGCATACATCTCGATGACGTCATAATAGAAGGAGATAATGTCTATGGTAACGGTGTAAACATTGCAGCTAGACTTGAGACTGCCTGTTCTCCGGGACAAATACTACTTTCAACAGCAGTTCAAGATCAGGTTAATAAAAGAATAAATTTTAGTATTGAAGATGCTGGGACAAAATCTTTAAAAAATATTGATGAGGCCTTTCAAGTATATGGAATCTCTCCCTCTGGCGAAAAAATTTCTAAGACCGATGCACTTAAGGAGAAGGATGCACAAGAGGCGGTTAAAAGCTACAAGCCAAAATTAGCAGTTTTACCTTTTGATAATATGAATAATGATGAAGATAGCGGTTATTTAGTTGATGGTGTTGTTGAGGATTTAATTACAGAGTTTTCACGAATACGAGAACTTGAGGTCCTATCTCGACAGTCTTGTTTCGAATTTCGTGGCGCTACCAGTACTATAAGAGATTTTTGTAAAAAATTTGGAGTAGATTATGCAGTTTCAGGAAGTATTCGTACATCTGGTAAACGAGTTAGAATTTCTGTTGAGCTATCTGACGCAACTGATGGAAACGCTCTTTGGAACAATAAATATGATCGTATCTTGGAAGACATCTTTGATGTACAAGACGAAATTGTAAGAAAAATATCAATTGCACTTTTAGGTGAAATTGAGATTTCAAGCCTTGAACGGGCCAATCGCAAACCTACAGAAAATCTTACATCATATGAATTGTTATTAAGAGGCAAAGTATTGCACCACAAATTTAAAAAAGAGGCATGCCTTGAAGCTATCGATTGCTTCAATAAGGCGATCCAAGCTGATAATAATAATGGTCAGGCATATGCATGGAAGGCTTGCGCAATAGGACAAGCAATGGGACGCGGTTATTTAGAAGGAGACATGCAAGAATGGTGGAATAATTCTATGCAATGCATAGATAAGGCTCAACAATTAAATGATAATGATTTCGAAGTGCATAGAATGCTAGCAGAGGTCGCCTTAAGCACTCATGATTTCAAAGCTGGGGAAAGACATGCGCGTGCCTCATTCAAAATGGTGCCAAATGATCCTAGAGTATTATCAGTTTATGGAGAGATTTTATCCCGAACGGGTTCGACAGAGAAAGGAATAGAGCTTTTAGAGAGCGCTCTTGAATTGGATCCCATACCAATGGGAAAAACAAATACAGACCATAGAACTAGAGCCGTTCTTTTTGGATATTTTATGGATAGAAACAGTGACAAGTGCACGGAGCTCATAAAAAACCTGCAAGAGGTTGACTTTAAATCATGGCTAGTGACCGCAAAAATTTGTGATGATGAAGAGATAGAATATACTTCAGAAGTTTGGTTTACTGAAAATAAAGATCATTTCAAGGAAATGGACTGGGAAATGGAAATAGACAGGTTGCATTTAAATAATGAAGGTTTGCAAAAATCTCTTGTAGGCTTTGTTGAGAGCCTTTTCAATTAACTGAATCACCGGAATACATTAATGACAAAGTTTCCGCATACATAGCTAACTTTTTTATTCCCTTTATTTCCATCAATCTCTCAACTCTGACAAGAACGGAATTGTCGTCACGTATTATAACTTTCAATATCTTTGATTTAAGCCTTATAAATGACCCAACTTTTACTGGCGAAATGAACCTAACTTTATCAATCCCATAGTTTAGAGTGTGCTTTAGGTTCTCAATATGAATTTTGTTTTTTCCCAAAGTTGGAGAAATGCAAAGGCTCAATAGCCCGTGAGCAATTGTTTTTCCATCTGGCATTTCATTTAATGCTCTTCCTGTATCAACATGAATCCACTGGTCATCACCTGAAAGCTGTGCAAAGGCATTGATAAGTCGCTGATCAATTAAAAACCAATCACTAACGCCCAACTCATAATTCTCAAATTTCTTTAAATCTCTTGGGTACTTTAATTTAAGCAATTACAAAACCTCGAAGAGTCCAGCAGCCCCCATACCTCCTCCAACACACATGGTGCAAACAACAAACTTTGCATTTCGCCGTTTCCCCTCAATTAATGCGTGCCCTACCAGTCTAGCACCTGACATTCCGAATGGATGGCCGATAGATATCCCTCCTCCATTTACATTTAAAATTTCGTTTGGAATTCCTAGCCTATCTCTGCAGTAAACCACTTGGCTTGCGAACGCTTCATTTAGCTCCCAGAGATGAATATCGTCCATTTTTAACCCATTATTTTTCAGAAGCTTAGGTACCGCATATACCGGACCTATTCCCATTTCATCAGGATCACAACCTGCAACAGCCATACCTCTATAAACTCCCAGAGGGCTTAGCCCCCTCCGCTCAGCTTCTTTTGACTCCATCAAAATGCTTGCAGATGCTCCGTCTGACAATTGAGAAGCATTTCCTGCAGTGATGTGACTTCCCTTACTTATGTGAATGCCATCTTTAAAAACCGGTTTGAGCGCGCTTAAGCCCTCCAAACTTGTATCAGGTCGGTTCCCCTCATCTTTTATTAAATTCACCTCATGATAAGTCGCAGTTTTATTTTCTTTATCGTAATATTTCATTGTCGACTTAAGAGGCACAATTTCATCATCCATAAACCCATTTCTTTGGGCACGTGCTGTTCGCATTTGTGACTGTAACGCGTATTCATCTTGTCTTTCACGAGAGATCCCATATCGATCTGCTACTGTTTCGGCTGTTTCAATCATAGTCATGTAAAGCTCAGGCATTTCATTCTCAAGCCAAGGATCTCTAGCATTATCCATTCTAAAATTTTCATTTCTGACTAACGAAACAGACTCAACTCCACCCCCCACGGTAATATTCATTCCATCAGCAATTATCTGTTTGGCTGCAGTAGCTATTGCCATCATCCCCGATGCACATTGTCTGTCTATTGACATTCCAGCGACACTTGTAGGAAGCCCAGCTCTAAGTAAAGATTGCCTTGCAATGTTTCCTTGCTGCGTACCTTGTTGAGCTGCAGCCCCTAGTATCACATCATCAATATCATTAGGGTCTACTTTTGCTCGTTTTACTGCCTCTGAAATAGCATGCCCTGCTAAGGTTTGTGCATTTGTGTTATTAAACGACCCACGGTATGCCTTGCCGATAGGTGTTCTTGCTGTTGATACTATAACGGCCTCTCTCATCGGAGCTTTCTCCCTAGTAATCTTAATTTGGTTTGTTCCCAGTTTTACTCTACCATAACGGTATAAGGTCTATAATAATTAAATGATACAATGTTGAAATATATTGTCTATTACAGCTTTTCTCAGTCAGAAATAAGCAACAGTGAGCTTAAGGAATTATTACAAAAGGCAAGAGAATGGAACGAGGCTCATGAAATAACAGGATTACTTATTTATAGGTTCAATAAAAAGTTTAAAAGAGGCAACTTCCTTCAAATCATTGAGGGGCCAAAAAAATCAATCTCATCTACCTGGGATAGAATTTCTGCTGACCCAAGACATCATACGATAACAGTTCTGGAAGATGGAAGCTTTGAAGAAAGAAACTTTTCGACTTGGTCTATGGGTTTGAAGAACTTAAATACTGAAGCACTTGAAGGCATTCCAGGTTTCATCGATATAAATGATGACCAATTTTGGTCAAACCCAAATAATTTGAAATCTACCGCTTTGGATCTTTTAAGAAAATTCTATGATATGGGTTGATGTAAAAAAAACCTAGAGGGACTTAATTACTTTCTGTTTTGCTTCTGAACTCAAAGCTACAACTACGCCTTTGGTAATTTTTTTTGTTTTTTCATACGGTTCTTTTTTTTCATCGACTCCTTCAAGCTTTACTGTTTTTTTTAAGCCTTCGGCTAGCACTTTTGATGTTAGTATATTTGTTTTAATCAACCCACTCACCTTTCCTAAATATAGGCACTATTTCTCCATTTTTCCCAAAACCATCAATGTCAATCTCACCTGACCCAATCATCCAGTCAATATGGATCATGCTTGAATTGCCTCCGCGCTCCCTTATTTCTGACGTCGAAAGGTTTGTTTCTCCTTTAAAGCACTTAGAGTAACACTGGCCAAGAGCTATATGACACGCAGCATTTTCATCAAAAAGAGTATTATAAAACAAAAGTCCAGAGTTGGAGATTGGTGAGCTATTAGGTACCAGTGCTACTTCTCCCAATCTTCGAGCTCCTTCATCAGACTCTAAAACCTTCTTCAAAACGGTTTCACCTTTGCTAGCTTTTGCATCTGTTATACTACCTTTTTCAAAAACAACTCGAATATTATCAATTAACGTTCCTTGATGCGATAACGGCTTAGTAGAAGATACATAGCCCTCAACTCTCAGCGCATGTGGGGTTGTGAACACTTCTTCAGAAGGAATGTTAGGATTACAAATCACACCATTTTGAGCCATTGAAGCACCGCCCATCCACTCGTGGTCATCAGCCAAACCTACCTTCAAATCTGTTTCAGGCCCCTTGAAATGTATCTCTTTGAAATCTTTTTGATTTAACCATTCCCTTTTCTTTTTCAATGTCTGATTATGTGTCTTCCATGATGCAACGGGATCTTCGGCGTTAACACGCGAAGCCATAAAAATGGCCTCAGCTAATCGAGCTTGCGCATCATCTTCAGTTAGATCAGGGAACATTCTTTTTGCCCAAGATAGGCCCGGCCAAGCTATAATGTTCCAGTTAATATCAAACTGGGTAATTCGTTCTCTTGCTGGTTTGTAAGCTTTGGAGTTAGCTTTATTTGCTCTCGCAACTCTTTCCGGATCCATATCTGATAATAACATTGGGTCATCACCGGCAATTGCCATTCTAGCCGTATTATTATCAAAAGCTTCGCCCATACCCTTGTAAAGCCAATCTGCAGCTATATCGAAACTTTCATCGGAAGCATATTTATATCTTGCGAGCGTTATTTCGCTATCAGAGAAAAAAGGTGTTACTAAGCCTGCTCCCGCTTTGTAAGCATGCTTTGCTATTAATCTCACTAGCGGTAGTGCCTCTGATGGAGCGGTAATTAATAAGTTTTGTCCTTTTTGCAGAGCAACCCCAGTACTAACTGAGAGTTTTGCAAGCTTGTCTAACTTCTCAAAGTTTATAGAACCCATGGTGATTTACCTTTCATTTTAAATGCTAGCATGAGTGACCCAGAAGGTATCCCAGTTCTGAAAATTAATTCGACTTTAAATTTCTTATCTGAGTAACAGAAATAATCAGTCTTTTACAGAAATCAACCTCTGATTAAATACAGATGGCAAAGATCTTTTTTTGTAACTTTTGAATGTGGCTAGCAATCCAACATCTAGTAGACACTCTATTCCAATGACCGTAGAGTATGCTAAGGAGAATACACCGACATTGTAAAATGTTTCTTGATTAAATCCATGGCCATAGAAACACCAAAACGCTACCCAAAGAATTATTCCACCCTGATATATTGCTGTTAATGATATAGCTTGCCTATACTTCAAATCAGTATACGAAATGTTGGCCGGTATTATCTTCGTTGAAATATACGAAACCGCAAATAAAGGAAATAGTAGAGTTGATATGTTTATGTAGAGCTGCGGTAAATCTGATGGAGCTAACAAAATTCCCTGCATAGATAAACCTGCAATCAAACCAAAAGCTGTTGCTCCTGCACCAAAAAATAAGAACAAAGTTGCACCAAATATAAAATGGACCTCTGATACACCGAGTGGATACTGTGGGAGAACCTCAAAAAAGGAAAAAACAAAAATAGTTGTTATCAGACATCTGACAGCTGTTACCAAAACAGATGTGCTGTTAAACATTCGCTGAATAAGCAATTTTAATCCTAATGCTATCGCTGCTGCGCCGGTTAAATAACTAAGTCCAATTTTTGCTCCGTTTACTACTCCAGGTTCTATGTGCATTTTGTATTTCCTCTAAATTTCTACAACTAAATCGTATTTTACTTAGCCCAATTCTGTCAATAAAAACTGGAATTAAAACACTGAATTTTTCTTATTTTCAAGAAAGCTTTTTGATCATATTTTTCATAAAGCTTAGGCCAAGTTCAAACTGAGATTTCTCAATGTATTCGTTAGGTTGATGGGCTACGGAAATATCACCTGGCCCACATATGACAGCGGAATACCCTCTTTCTTGAAATTGACCAGCCTCGGTGCCATAAGAAACAAAATGGTTTCCATTATCCCCAGTGATTTGTCTGACAAAAGTTTCAGCTTCACCATTAGCTTCCGGTCTTAACCCTGGCACTGCAGATCTATTTGAGACAATTATTTTTGCATCTTCTGAGATGGCTTTCATTTCAGTTTCTATCTCTTTTACTTTTTCGTTATATTTTTCAATCCAAAAATCAACTTTTTGGTCCGAGACAACTCTTATATCCATTTCAAAATGACAATCTTTTGCGGTTATATTATGTGCTGTTCCTCCTTTTATAACACCTACATGTAAAGTGGTATAGGGAGGGTCAAATAACTTTGCAGTATCTGTCTGCTCAGTTTTTTTATTCCTTATATTCTGCTCATTAGCCCAATCTATCAACTTTGCTCCATTCATTATTGCGCTAACACCTCTATCTAATATTGATGAATGAACCTCTTTCCCAACTAAATGTGTCGTAAAACCTAAAGCACCCTTATGTCCCGTTACTGCGAGCATAGTGGATGGTTCTCCAACAATTACCATACTGGCTTTTGGCAATTTGTTTATCATTTCGTCTATCATCGGAGGCGCGCCAATACAGCCAACTTCCTCATCATAGCTGAGTGCTATTTGGAGAGGTCTTTTCAGTTCACTCTTGTTGGCTTCAATCATTGCCCAGATAGCCAATGCGTCAAATCCCTTCATGTCGCAGGAACCACGACCATAAAGTTTATTATCATTTTCTGTGAGCACCCAAGGATCAGTGATCCAATCTTGGCCTTCAACCGGAACTACGTCCGTATGGCCAGATAAAACTACACCTCCTTCTTTTTGTGGACCAACATGCGCGAAAAGTGAAGCCTTATCCTTGTCTTCATTATATTTTCTGTACGTCTTTATGTGAAATGAATTAAGATATTTTTCTACCCAATCTATGAGCTCTAGGTTGCTTCTATCACTCACAGTCGGAAAGCTAACTAATTTTTCTAAAATTTCTAGAGCCGATAGTTCAGTCATTTGTTAATACCCACAATCTGTTGTTAAGACATAATGGTTTTTTTCTACTTTTCTATATACGGATGGTTCAGGCCTATAATTTAAATCATGAATAGGTGATGGAAGCGGTTTAAAGTTTAGATCTCTTTCCGACTTCCTTTTGTCTGGATCCGCAATAGGTACCGCTTTTAATAAATCCTGTGTATAAGGATGTTGCGGGTTACGGAAGATAGCTTGTCTAGGACCGATCTCTACCAAGCGTCCTAAATACATAACACCAACATCATGGCTTACCCGCTCAACAACCGCCATATCGTGGCTGATGAATAAAAAAGATAATCCCAAATCCAACTGGAGTTCCATCATTAAATTTAATACTTGCGCTTGTACCGATACATCCAATGCACTCACCGCCTCGTCAGCTATAATCAATTTAGGGTTAAGCGCTAGCGCACGTGCAATTGCTATCCGCTGACGCTGACCACCCGAAAGCTCATGCGGATAGCGTTGCATAAAACTACGGGGTAACTTTACACGATCAAAGAGATCCCCAATCTTCTCCTGCAATACTTCACGATTCACCGTTCCGTAATTACGCAACGGTTCTGCTACTTGGTCTATTAACATCATTTGCGGGTTTAATGAGGCAAAAGGATCTTGAAAAACCATCTGGATATTGCTACGGGCTTCCCGCATATCCCTTGGATTAAGTGATAGTATATTCTGACCATCTAGATTCACATTCCCTGATCTGGGCTCTACCAATCGAATGAGTGAACGTCCCACCGTTGACTTACCACACCCTGACTCCCCCACAAGCGATAGCGTCTTTCCTTTCATAATGGTGAAGGATACATCTTCAACAGCATGCACGCATGCCACCGTTCGTCTGAATACACCCCCTTTAACCGGGTAGCGGGTTACCAAATTATTCACTTCAAGTAGGGGCTCATTCGTTCCTACAATAGGTTTTAGGGCCTTTGTCTCTTTCTCTCCTACTAACCGCATGGGTTCAGGATATTTCTTACTTGCCATCTCTCCAAGTTTTGGAACCGCTGATAATAGGGACTTCGTGTACTCATGCTGAGGATTATTGAAAATCTCATGCACTGTTCCCTCCTCGACTTTCTTGCCTTGATACATTACAACAACACGATCCGCCATTTGCGCTACAACCGCCATATCATGCGTAATAAACATTACCGCCGTACCAGTTTCTTCTTTCAATCTATTTATTAAAGCGAGTATTTCTGCCTGAATGGTCACATCTAATGCTGTTGTTGGCTCATCCGCGATTAACAGCCTAGGCTGACACGCTAGAGCAATTGCTATTACAACCCTCTGTCTCATGCCGCCAGAAAGTTCATGTGGGAATTGTTTCAACCGTCTCTCAGGTTCAGGAATCTTTGCCATTGTCATCAGTTCTAAAGCTCTTTTCTTCGCTTCCTTCTTTGAAAAGCCTTTATGAACCATAAGGCCCTCAGTTAATTGTCTTTCGACTGTGAAAACAGGATTTAATGCGGTCATTGGTTCTTGAAATATCATACCAATTTCATTTCCTCTAATTTTCCTCATTTGAGATTGGTTGGAGACAGCAACATCAATTTTCCCTTTATCGCCCCTATTGAAAATTAGCTTTCCACCTGCCAAACTACCACCACCAAATTCTACAAGCCTCATCATTGAAAGAGATGAAACAGATTTTCCGGAACCAGATTCACCAACTAAACAAACGGTTTGCTTTGGTTTTATCTCGAAAGAGATGTCTTCGACAGCAACAACTGTTCCATCTTTTGTATCAAACTCGACACGTAAATTTTCAAAGGACGCAAGGGGTTCTTTTTCATCTAGCATTATTAATGTCGGCTCCAATTAAAAATAAAGTTAGTTAACCATCTTACAACTTGAATTACATCATTTACAATGACAAAACGATATTGCATACTCAATCACTGCTTATAACGGGTCTTGGAATCAGTTTCCTGAGTTTTAAGCTGATTTTGGACCTTTAACTTGGGAGAAATTATATGCGTATAAAATCTTTATTTGTGGGGTTAGCAGCGGCTCTTATAGCAACAGCTAGTTTCGCAGGAAGGGGTTCTGATGGAAATGTCAGCATTATCTATTGGCAAGCTCCTTCCATATTAAATCCATATCTATCAGGTGGTACTAAAGACATCGAATCATCTTCAATGATTATTGAGCCATTGGCTAGATATAACGAAACAGGAGCACTTGTGCCATTCTTAGCAGAAGAAATACCTACTGTTGCGAACGGTGGTGTGAGTGCTGATCTTAAGTCAATCACGTGGAAACTGAAAAGTGGGCTTAAATGGTCAGATGGATCAGCGGTAACATCAGCTGACGTAAAATTCACTGGTGAGTATTGCATGGATCCAGATGGTGGATGTGCACAGCTAGAGAAATTTGATGGTGTAACTGATATCGCAACGCCTGACGATAGAACCATTGTGGTTAGCTTCTCAGCATCAAAGCCAAATCCTTACGGTCCATTCGTGGGTGGTCAAACGCCAATTCTACAGAAAAAGCAATTTGCAAACTGCATGGGAGCTAAAGCTCCAAACTGTACCGCAGAAAACTTTGGACCAATTGGAACAGGACCTTTTGTTGTGACAGAATTCAAGCCTAATGACGTTATTCAAATGAAAGCTAATGATAACTACAGAGATCCAAGCAAACCGGCTTTTGCAACTGTTACTTTTAAAGGCGGCGGAGACGCAACAGCAGCAGGTAGATCAGTGCTTGAAACAGGTGAATTCGATTATGCATGGAATCTGCAACTAGCACCTGAAGTTATTGCAAATATGGAAAAAGCCGGTAAAGGTGTTGCTATTGCTGGTTTTGGACCTTTGGTGGAAAGATTGGAAATGAATATGACAGATCCGTCACCCTCTCTTGACGCCGATACAAGGTCAACCCGAAAAGCACCTCATCCTTTCCTAACGGATATAAACGTAAGAAAAGCTTTATCTATGGCTATAGATAGACCTTTGCTTGTAGAAATTGGTTATGGGAAAGCGGGCGATGTAACTTGTGACCTAGTTCCAGCACCTGACCTTTATGCCGCTAAAAACACGCATTGCCTTAAGCAAGACATTGCTGGAGCAAATGCGTTGTTAGAGAAAGCAGGATGGAAAAAAGGATCTGACGGTATAAGAGCCAAAGATGGCGTGAAATTATCTATTCTATATCAAACATCTACTAATGCTGTTAGACAAGACTTCCAAGCTCTAATTAAAGAGTGGTGGCAGCAAATAGGTGTTGAAACAGAATTAAGAAATCTTAACGCTTCTGTTTTCTTTGGTGGAGACCCAGGATCTCCTGACACATACCAGAAGTTCTATGCTGACGTAGAAATGTATGCAAATACATTCGATGGTACCGATCCACAGGCTTATTTATCAGCTTACAGATGTGGTAATGAACCTAAGCCAGAAAGCCAGTGGCAGGGTGCGAATATAAATAGATATTGTGACCCAGCTTATGACGCGCTTTTAGATAAGCTGTCAGCTACCGGTGACCTGAAAAAGCGTGGTGAAATTGGTATTCAGTTAAACAACATGCTTACCAAAGATAGCTACACAATCGTTCCTTTGGTACATAGAGGAAGAGTTTCAGCTCACGCCAAATCTCTTGGTGGAGTTGTGTTGAACACATGGGACTCAGAGCTCTGGAATGTTGCCGACTGGTATCGTATTAAATAATCTATGAAAGGCGCAACTTTAACTAGTTGCGCCTTCTTTTAATTTTTTATAGCCTTTTAGATGCTTACCTACATCGCTCGACGCTTATTGATTTCAATACCTACTCTAATTTTTATTAGCTTGGTCATTTTTCTTTTATTAAATCTTGCGCCAAACGACCCAATGGCTCAAGTACCATTGACAGTTCCTCCAGAAGTCAAACAAAAAATGAGGGAGGCCCTTGGTTTAGGACAACCTTTATATGTCCAGTTTTTGAAATGGTTAATACAGCTCTTCTGGATAGAGCCACAAGTCTTTATCGATTATATGTTTAACACAAGTTTCTCTGAGGGCAAATTACGCGTGATAAGCTGGCAAACAAGAAGTCCCGTAATGGATATAATTGTTCAAAGAATGCCCCAAACGCTTTGGGTTGTAGGTATGTCTTACGTAGTAGGTATTTTGATAGCTATTCCGATCGGTATTTATTCTGCCTATAAGCAATACTCAGTTTTTGATCAGGTTGGTACTTTTGTCACTATGATAGGGTACTCAGTTCCACCATTTTTCACTGGAGTATTTGTGATCGTAATTTTTTCAGTGCAATTAGGATGGTTGCCGTCAATTTATGATACCACACACACAGTAGTCGATTGGGAGACCTTCAAGATCCAATTGAAACAAATGGTCATGCCTGTGATGGTGCTGGCACTCCAAACAACGGCAATGATAAATAGATTTATGCGCGCGACAATGCTCGATAATTTAAATCAAGACTATGTCAGAACTGCGAGAGCAAAGGGTTTAAGTGAGTGGACTGTTGTTATGATCCATGTATTGAGAAATTCAATGATCCCTGTAATTACAGTGATCGCTTTAAATGTTCCCGCAATCTTTGGGGGCGCAATAATTACGGAGCAGGTATTTAAGGTAAATGGGATCGGTCAGCAATTAATTGGAGCAATTTATGCTAACGACCTACCAACTGTACAAACGATTACATTTATGTTTGCTGTATTGATAGTACTATTTAACTTATTAGCCGACATAATTTATGGAATACTTGATCCAAGGATACGCTATGACTGATAATCTCAATATTACTGCAAAGCCACGTAGCAAGATTAAAGATGTTTGGGATCAGTTCAAGAGCCATAAAGGCGCTCTTTTGGGTGCAATAATTTTCTTTTCTATTGTTTTACTAGTAATGGTAGGACCATTTATATGGCCGTTTGATGCAAATCAAATTGATATTCGATCTCGGAACCAAGGTCCAAGTTTATTGCATCCCTTTGGAACCGACCAGTTAGGTAGAGATACCTTGGCAAGGATGATGGCAGGAGGACGTACATCGATTGCGGTTGGATTAGCAGCAATGGCATTGTCATTATTTTTTGGTAGTTTTATAGGGGTAACCGCTGGTTTTTATAAAAGACTAGACGGAGTTCTTATGAGATTTACGGATTTATTTCTGTCTTTACCTCTACTTCCATTACTTCTGGTAATGATGCTTTTATTCAGAGAACCTCTCAGCGAGGCATATGGACCAGAAAGGGGCATGTTTGTATTGATTGTTGTTTCTATTGGAATCACTAGCTGGATGCCTACCGCCAGAATTGTGCGTGCTGATGTTCTAGCACTTAAAGAAAGGGAATTTGTCCTTGCCGCAAAAGCAAGTGGTACTTCAGATACTTTGATTATTTTAAGGCATATAATGCCAAACGTCTTATCACCTATAATGGTGTCAGCTACCCTCGGCATTGCTAATGGCATTATAACGGAAAGTGCACTGTCCTTTTTAGGCTTAGGATTTCCTCCTGACTTTCCAACGTGGGGACGCCTATTAAATGATGCTGTTGATTACTTGCAACAATTTCCAGAGAGAGTTTTTTGGCCAGGCCTCGCAATATCACTGACAGTGTTAAGCATCAATTATCTCGGCGATGGACTTAGAGATGCACTCGACCCTAGAATGAGAAAGAGATAATTCTTTTCAGAAACATCTAGGTCTTCTTTACACATCTCGTCATTAAAAAATCTTGCCTAAGAAAATTGTTCGAAAAAAACTTTTCAATTAATACCAGCGCTGCATTGCGGAGATTGCTTAATTTAGTTGGATCATCAGCCAAGGCTTTCACCAGATTGGCTAATGGACCAGCATTTTTTTCGAATAATTTGAGCATATGTGCTGGACTCATAGTTGGCGCAAACATGGTATCTCTTGCAAATTCAATATGATTAAAATGATTTCTTAACCTGTCCTCTATAACCGCCATATCTCCCCATAAAACTGGAGAAGCAACTTCAGGGGGAAGAGGTTGTGAAAAACTCTCAATAAGCTTAAAAAACTTACCCATAAATAACTCCTTTGGCCATGTAGAAAATGCCAAAATACCCCCTGGTTTCAAGACCCTTGCTAATTCCTTTACGACAATTGACGGCCTTGGAGCAAACATATGGCCATATTGGCTAAGAACAATATCAAACTCATTTTCTTTGTAGGGTAAAAACTCTGCATCACCTTCAACAAATTTTGCCTTAAGTTCCATTATTTTTGCATTTTCATTTGCCCTGTTGATTAGCTCTGGAGTGATATCGATTCCCTGAGCTTTCGCTCCTAGTCTTGATGCCGTCAAAGCAACTACTCCCGTGCCACAAGCTACATCCAATAATCTCATTCCTTGTCTTGTTCCACTGAATTGCACAAGCTTTGGTGCTGCTGTACTTGTTAATGCCTCAAAAGAAATGAATGATGCCCATCCTACCTTTGCTTTTTCTTTTAGTTCTGCAATATTAGTCATTTACCTTCTCAAATATTGTTTTTGAAAATATTAACATTTTGATAAAACAAATCACTATTTAACTTTTGGCTATGCATTTATTCGATAGGTGCCTTCTAGAAATATCAATAGTAGTTTAACCTTAAACTAAATATATAGGGGTTAACTAAAGTATATAGTTCATCATTAAACTAATTAAGGAGGTCAAGATGGCGGTAACAAAAATAACAACAACTAATATTACATTTATGGAAAAAGTAAGCCAAATATTGATTGGAAATTACTTCGCAACATTAGACAGAGTAAAAAAACGAAGAGAGTATCTAAAGACCATTAGAGAACTTGAAAAAATGTCTAACAGAGACTTAGCCGATATAGGTTTAAGCAGATCAGAGATAAAAGCAAGGGCTCTAAAGAGTATCTACAAGATCAACATTTAAGATTAATTAGAGAGCCCAATTAAGAAAATAATAGGATATTATCCAACAACTTCACCCAACATCATGATTGGATTGGTATTGTAGTAGTTGCCTATATCTTTGAATACTGGGCCTCCCTTTTTCATTGCGGCTCTCATTTCTTCCGAGTTTTCAAAAATTATAGTGGCAATTGCATAATAGGGGGAAGGAACATCCTTACCTCCTGACGTCCCTTTTGTAACAATCATTTGCTGAATATGCTCTGACCAGTTTTTTTTAATAATAGCCAAATGATCTTTTATATAGTAGTCGAGGTCGAAGTTTGTATCATCATTGATCGGATAAGCCACTTGCATTGATACCGCCATTTTCATCTCCTTTAATTATTTATACAGAGAAGTTCTAAAACCTCTATCTGGTTATCACTCTTAAGTTTCATTAACCCTTTTGATTGGACCTCAACTTCGCTTCTCACTGACATCCATGCCTCATTAGAGATCAAAATCTCATTAGGTTCCGTTCTATCACATATATTAAATGCGGTATTCACGTTACCACCTAAAACATCAAACTGAAAACTCTTTTTTCCTATTAGTCCCGCCACTAATGGTCCGGAATGAATACCTATATGGATTGCCCAATTAGGATCCGACTCAATCGCTATTTTTTTCAAATTTATTGCGCACTTCGATGCTGAAAGCACTTGGTTCTCTAAACTTCTGGTTAACCCTCCAGTTGCCAATATGGCATCTCCTACAGTTTTAATTTTTTCAAGTCCAAAATTCTCAATTTCACTTTCAAACTTTTCAAAAATTTCTTGAAGATTTTCCACCACATTCTCCGGAGGGTTAGACTCGCAGAAAGCGGTGAAACCAACTAAATCACAAACAAGTATTGCTATATCCTCGTATTTTCTTGGTCTTACTAGCCCCGATGAGTTAAGTTCTTCAGCTATTTTTTCTGGCAATATCTGCTTCAAGAATGATTGTGTTCTTTTTTTATCAGCTTCAACTTTACTTAAATAGTGCTCCTCACTATCTCTAAATCTTTTCTTTTCCAGGCAAGCAGTGACTCTTGCTTTTAGTAGAGTAGCATTTATTGGTTTTGTTATGTAATCCTCAGCACCATTACTAATACACTCTGCCGTTGTCTCTATCTCATCTGCCGCTGTAACCATTACAACAGGTATACCTCTATTTTTGGGATCAGCTTTAAGCGTTTTTAACACATCAAGGCCACTAATATCTGGCATCATCAAATCGAGTAATATCAGGTCAAAGCTTTCTTCTTTAACTAATTCTAGAGCTTTTTTCCCACAGTCAGCTTGACTTATAGCGGTATAGCCGTTTCTAGATAATCTTCTTTCAAGTGTGAACCTGTTGTCCTCAATATCATCGACAATAAGTATTTTTTGATTTAATGAATTCATTTTATTCCGGCAACTCTATATATTGCCCCATTTTACTAAGAAGCCTTTTGATATCTACCGGCTTTGTATCATAGTCACTGCATCCAGCTTTAATAGCTCTATCACGATGCTCGGGCATTGCATGAGCAGATAATGCGATTATCGGGATATCTTTGACCTCTTCAATCTTTTTTATTTCGGCCGTAGCAGTCCAACCATCCATAGTTGGCAAACTTAAGTCCATTAAAATAAGGTCTGGACTCTCTTCTATCGCCTTATCAATTCCTTCCTGGCCATCGCCAGCAATAATTAGCTCGAAACCTTTTTTCTTAAGCCGACGAGTAAGCATATAAACATTATCAGGGTTATCCTCTACATATAAGATCTTTGTCATTTGGCTACTCCAGCCACTGACTCAATTGTTTTAACCAAATGATCAGCTATTCCAGTATCACTCATAGAAGACTTTTCTAAAACCCTGCTAGTTTCAGATGACAAAAACTTTTTATCGTCATCATCTAAATCTGCTCCTGTTATTACCACTACCGGAGCCTGATTTACAAAGTCTTTTCGATAAGCCTCCAAGAACTCAAACCCATTCATTTTTGGCATCATCAAATCTAATAAGATTAGATCTGGAGTTTGGTTATCCTTATTATTTAAAACATCCAGAGCTTCTTGCCCATTACTTGCTTCTAACACAACATATTCTGCACTTGTAAGTGCTTCTCTTACCGTGAATCGCAAATCATCATTGTCCTCTACGATCAAAACAACTTTTCCTGCTTTACCACCTAATAATTTGCTTATTGATCCAATCAATCTATCCCTTTCTACCGGCTTAGATAAATAATCAGCAGCACCCAATGAAAATCCTTTTTTCTTCTCATCAATTATGGATGCCATCACGACAGGAATATCAGAAACCTGTTTGTCAGCTTTCAAAGTACGCAATACGGACCATCCATCCATTTCAGGCATCAAAATATCCAAGGTAATTGCATCAGGCTTATATTCTCTTGCCATCTTAATACCTTGTGCTCCGTCGAGAGCCTGTAGTACACTGAAATTATTCTTTTCCAAGTGTCTTGTCATAAGGTCTCTGATTGTTGGATCATCATCAATTACCAAAATTGTCCTTTTCCCGTCTTTCTTAGATACTAAAGCAGTCTCCCGGTTAAGGCTCTCTAGGTCCTCAGCATCAACACCAGAAGATTTCTCAACTTCGATATCCTGGATGGTAACTTTAAACGTTGTTCCTTTACCTAATTCACTATTTACCGAAACGTCTCCACCCATCAACTTAGCTAGATTCTGCACAATAGTAAGACCTAAACCCGTTCCTCCATACTTTCTAGTGGTAGAGGCATCGGCTTGAGTAAAAGCATGAAACAACTTATCAATTTGCTCTTTTGTCATACCTATCCCAGTGTCTTTGACATCAATCTCTATAAGTCTTTTTTTAGAGCTTTTTTTAGATTTGACGTTTATTGATATATTTCCATTCTCACAAAATTTCGCAGCATTAGAAATCAAGTTCAGAACAATTTGCTTTGTACGTGTCACATCTGCGTTTATGAAAGCTATGCCTGGCTCTATATTTAACAATAATTGATTATTTTTTTGTTCTACCAAAGTTCTAGAAGTATCTGCGACTTCCTCAAGTAAAGAAGGTAATGAAAAGTTTTCATTATAAAGCTCAACCTTTCCTGCTTCAATTTTTGATAAATCTAAAACATCGTTGATCAAATTAAGCAAATGTTTACTCGCCCCATGAATGCGTTCTAATGGCTCTAGATAATCATCATTTCCGTCGTCCTCTGCATCCTCTTTAAGCATTTCTGTTAAACCAATAACTGCATTCAGAGGTGTTCTAAGCTCATGGCTCATGTTTGCAAGGAATTGGCTCTTAGCTTTATTTGCTCCATCAGCCAGCTCTTTTGCTTCATTAAGCTGTGATACGGTTGTTTCAAGATCAACTTCTCTTTGTTTTAAATCTGAAATGTCATAATATACTTGAATTAAACTACTATCTGGAAGCCGTTTGCTAGTCATTTGAATAGTTCTGCCGTCTGCCATGGGAGGGAGTAATGATATAGCAGAATCTTTTATTTCAGATCTCGCCTTTATTCTTCCTTCAATATATTCATCTACGTCTATCCCTTGTGTGTCGAACATGCCGCTCTCAATAAAGGTTTTAGATAGTTCACGATAGGGTGTATTTATATTGAGGTCCCTGCCAACAAGATTCTTCATGTATTTGTTTATTAAAACAGCATTATCTTGCTTATCCCACAAAATTATACCGGCCTCAATATTATCAACTGCATCTGCAACAAGTCGTTGAGCCTCTTCCACTTTAACCTCTAAGGCTTTGCGCTTATCAATATTTTCGATAATACCAATCATTTTTGTCGCTCTACCATTTTCAAAAGTAGCTTTAGCCCTAGTTTGATACCAAATTTCTTTTCCGTCATGAACATTAATATGTTCGACGCTAACTTCCTGAGTTTTTCCCGTAACATGGTCTCTAAAGGCATCCTTGTAAGGCTTTAAAAAATCCTCCCTGAGATTTTTATATCCTTCCTCCTGGGTCCCTGAAGTAGAAATCTCTCCCCAAGTTTCTTTCAGCGCGCTAGGAATTTCATAAGTAACTTTATTATTTTCAAGATCAGACTCGAAAACAATTGCTTGTAAATCTCCAAGCACACGGTCAAATCGTTCTTTTTGTATTTCAAGTGCCTCTTCATGTTTCTTTATTTCAGAGATATCGGTAAAGTTTTGTATAAAGCCGCCATCATCTAAAATTCTTAACGTGGATAGAAATGACAGATCTCCCATTTTAGTCTCGCTCGTTATACCTTCTCTCCTTTCAAGCATTCGCCCCTTTTGAATACCCATATGCTCATCTACGCTTAATCCGTCTGGAAGCCTTAAACCTTTTTTCATCAAGTGATTTAGCATATCTCTCCTGTGCACTCCTGGCTTAAGATTATAATTCCAATCATTTCTATTCCTCTCTACAGCAGCTTGATTGCAAAAAACTAGCACGTTGTTGGAGTCCCAAATATTTATTGGGTTTACTAATTTATCTACTGCATCATACAGCCTTTTTAACTCCTTTTGTTGCTGTTTTAAATCGGTTATGTTGGTATAACTTTGAACATATGACCCATCTTCTAATAGTACAGAAGCCGAGAGCAATTCCTCATCTTTTACCGTTATCTCAGCACTCACACTACCATCAGGACTGTCTTTCATATTTTTAATGGAGTCGTTTATCCAGCTAGATATTGATTTACCATGAGGTATTGGAGAAAAGCCACGCTTTTGTTGATGTTCCAACATATCATACCTTGAAACTCCCATTTTAAATTCAAACCCAAATGGATTTTCGCGCATACCCTTATTAGCAAAAACTAGTTTATGATCTTTATCCCAGACAATTACCCCAGCAGACATTACGTCAATTGCCCTATAAAGACTCTCTAATTCAGCTTCTCTATTTTTTTGATCAGTAATGTCTACAACAGTTTGAATCCAGTCACCACTTTCGAGCCTAAATCCATTTGCGAGCATAGAAGTTTTTTTACCACGAAATTCTGTTTCAAATTCCACTTTTGCCCCCTCATCCGACGCATCCATCATTTTTAGAAACTCTTTATGAAAGCTTTCCGCAGTTTTATTATCGTAGTTCATTGCTCCTTTTGAAATCTGATTTTTGAGCATATCAACCCTGCTAATTCCTTCTACCATTTCGAAACCATAATCAGACTGGAAGTCACGTAAAATTTTATTTGCATAAACAAGTCTATCATTGGCATCCCAAAGTGCCATTGCTGTTGGCATTTGATCTGTTGCGCTTTGAAGTCTTATGAGAGCTTTTTCTTTATTCTTAAGCTCTGTTATATCAGTGAAGGTTTGAATATATACTCCATCTTCGAGGAATTTATTTGTGGAAAGCATATCCTTCTCACCCATTTTGAATTCTCTGGAAAAACCTTCGGCGTTTTCCTTCATTTGTTGCGTACTTACATCGATATATTCTGCAACTGTCATTTTTTCGGGAATTTTAAAAAATCCTTTTTTCATTTGGTTTTCAATCATTTCAATTCTTGAGCATCCCGGCACCAAGTCAAAACCAAAAGTTTTCTGAATTTCTCGACCCCACTTATTAGCAAAAATTAAAGAATGATCTTTATTCCAAAGAGCTATGCCAACCGTTGTAGCATCTATAGCATTATAAACTCTTCTTAACTCAGCCTCTCTATGGCGATCGCTGGATACGTCTGTGAAACGCTGCACAGTATCGCCATTTTCGAGCTCAATTTCTGTCACTAACGTTGTTTGAATTTTATTTCCTACGAAAAATTCTATATCAACTGCTTTTGGCTTTTCACCAACTTTTGTTCGGTAGGAATTAAGTTCTTCATTAAGCTCGTCGAGAGACTTTTCTGTTTTTATAATTCCCTTATTTACTAAGTTTTTTTGCAAATCACTTTTTTTAGCCCCAATATCCATATCGAAACCGACGTTTTGTTGCCAATCTCTCATAACTTTGTTTGCGTATATGAGCCTTTCTTCATCATCCCAAAAAGAAATACCATCTGGCATTTGATCTATACCTTCTCTTAATCGAATCAACTCTTTCTCTTGTTTCTTTAAGTAGGTAACATCTGAAATTATCTGCAAAGTTCCTCCATCATCGAGGCGTTTATCGGTAACCATTGAATGCTGTCCATTTGGATGCTGATAGGTTACCGTATGTTCTCCTTTCAAATTCTTCCAGTATTTTAATCCCTTATTGATCCAATCTTTTTTATCACTTTCTGCAATGTTATAAAAAGAACCCTTTACCTGGCGCTCCAAAGCATCTTCAAATGAAATTCCAACTTCAGTCTTCATTCCAAACTTTTCATTATTTCTTCTCAGAGCTTCATTAAACCTCACAAGCTTATTTTCTTTGTCCCATAAAGCAACAGCGTAAGACATGTTTTCAAGTGAAGAAGATAACAGCTTTTCTTTTGCCTCTATTTGTTCAAGCTCCGTGACATCATTTAGTATGGTAAGAATACCACCCTGGTCTAATTTATTTTCAGTTCTAATTAATGTTCTACCATTTTTGTAGTGTACTTTTCTGGATTTCGAAGTTAATTCTTTTCTTTCTTCTAAACGTTTTTTAACCAATTTCTTTATCGAAAAATCTGAGGGAGTAGAGTAAACCCCTTTTTCGAACTGAGAAGACAGAAACTCAGCGTAACTCATACCTTCACGTAGCTCCACATCGTACTCTAAATTATCTTTCACTGCCAATTTATTAGCCTTAACCAGCTTTTCTTTTTCGTCCCAGAACATTACATGTGACGGTATTGCATCAATAGCATCGGCAAGCTTTGATTGCATGATCTCCCTAGTTTTTCTTATAGTTACATCTGTCAAAACTGTGATCATATGTCCGTCATTAGATGCTGTTTCCTTGACGTGAAGCCACTTGCCGGGCTCGACTTCATATTCGCTTTCAATTGGCTTTTTGTCTAACCTAGCTTGTTCTCTTTGGGCTATTCTTTTTTTTGTATTTTCTGGATCAAGCGTGAATTTTGGGTTTTTAGCTGCGTCTGCATAAGCTTTTCCAAAATTTAACCCTACCTCAGGGCTGAAATGCATATTACCCGTAAATATTTTTTTGTAATTGATATTAAAGGAAGTCAAATTATCTTTTGGGTCCCAGACTGCCAGCCCTTGGCCTCCATTATCAAAAGCGTCCATCATTGCTAAAATTGCATCACTATTATCCATGACAATATCCCCCGGGTGTTTTCGATATGCTCTAAGACAATTAAATAGCGATTCGTTGCAAAATTGAATTGATTTTTTAAAATTCAACCAAGTATTTGGACTTAATTCCTAAATTTTCTAACTTCTCTAATCCACCTAAAGAAGGAAGGTTTACTAAGAAACCTGCTCCAACTACATTTTTATCTTCAAATTTTCTGATTAAATCTAGTGCTGCAATTACTGTCCCACCGGTAGCAAGGAGATCATCAATTATTAAAAGATTTTTATGATCATCTAAAGCATCTTTATGTATATGCATATCTGTTGCACCATATTCTAGCTCGTATGAAACTTTGTATGTGTGAAAGGGTAACTTTTTGGGTTTTCTCAAAGGAACAAAAGCGGCATTAAGGTTAAAAGCCAGTGCTCCAGCCATTATAAATCCCCTGGACTCGATACTAAGTATTGCATCAATTGGAGTTTTCTCCCATTGCTTAGTCATTCCCTCAATCATTCGCTTAAAAAGACTTGCGTTTTGGAGAACGGTCGTAATATCTCTGAATTGAACTCCATCGATAGGGTAATCTGGTATCGTCCTTATACTATCTTTCAGATCCTGAAATTCTTTCATAACTTTGCCCCCTTTCCTCTGCTTTTATATTAATATAGTTCCCAAGAAATACTAATATCGATCCCAAAACTATGTACCATGTTAGCACTTCATTATAAAATAGGAACCCTACCACAGAAATCAGAGGTAACCTTACGAAATCAATCGGCATTACTACAGAAACTGGCGCTAAACTGAATGCTTTTGTCATGCATAGATGGGCAGTCAACCCCGTAACAGACACTATAAGTAAGAATGGCAAATCGGACTTTGTTGGTATTTTAATGGTCAGATCATACCCTGCGCATATAAGACTAAATACCGTTTGCATAATAACTAACCAAAAGAGTATACAGGTTAAACTAAATGTACGGGTCAGTAACTTTGTTGCGATAGCTGTTGCTGCAAAACAAATAGGTAGAAAAAATGCTGCAACCAATGCCCAGCTTACAACATTTAGATCGGGTCTTGCTACCAAAATAATACCTACAAATCCAATCGCTGCTGCGAAAAGCTTTTCTTTTGTTAATAGCTCGCCTAAAAAAAATGGAGCTAGAAATACTATAAAAAGAGGGGTAGAAAACTCAAAAGCGAATAGCTGAGAGAAAGGTATCAACGCGATAGCATAGAACCAAAAGTTTTGGCCGCCAAAATGACTTATGTTTCTTATAAAATGAAGCGTAAGCTTCTCTACTCGTATTTGGTTAAGAGTATTAAAATATTTTCCAAAAGATAGGACTAGAAAAATTCCCACTAATGAACGATAAAGCATGATCTCAAAGGTATCTAAAGACGAGAATAGTTCTCTTCCTGAAACTGCCATGAGAGTAAAGGAGATCATAGCCCCTAGCATCCAGAGAATAGACTGGGCCAAATGTGAGAATTGGGTCATTTAGATTTTATTTTTTTGGAATTTGATCTGTAAGGCCAGCTACATAAAGTCTATTCCAAGTAGGGCTTATGGTAATCTCATTTATACATACTCTTGGAGGTAGCTTAGCCAGAAATGCAACAGTCTCCGCACAGTCTTCCGGTTGAACCATTTTTTCCTTATCTTCTTTGGAGACGGGTATGGGCCTCTTATCAAGAATTGGTGTTGCCACCTCACCAGGGCAAATGGCACAAGCCCTCACACCAAAGTGACCTGCTTCCATATTTATGCCTTCGGTTAAAGCATTTACACCGTGTTTAGCTGCTGTATATGCAGGTCCTGTAAGTGTGGTCACATATTTCCCTGCCCAAGATGAGATGTTTATAATTAAACCCTCTCTTTGCTCCTTCATTTTTTCTAATACTAAGCGATTTGTATAGAACACACCGTTCAAATCAATTTTTATAACTTGATCAAAATCTTCCTCTGACACATTATGCCAGTTTCTGTTTTTCGTGTTTAAACCTGCGCTAGCAACTAAAACATCTATTCGACCATAGTCTGAGATGATCTTTTGAAACACACCTTTCACATCTTCCGAATTGGAGACATCAAGAGGCTTTACTGAAACCTGCCCTTCACATTTTGAGGCCACAGTATCAAGAGCTTCCTTAGTTCTCCCAGAAAGTACAACAATGAAACCCTCTTCTGAAAGCTTAATAGCGGAAGCCTCACCAATGCCTGACCCTGCCCCAGTTATCCACGCAACTTTATTTACCATGGTAATTTCCTTTAATTTAAAATTCTCAAGTATTACAGAGATATCACTGACTTTAACAAAAAAACTAAAATAACAAAAAATAAATTGAAAATACGGTGTAATTAGTCTATCGCTAACATCAACGATTTTTTTGAGGATAGTTATTTCATTACTATTCAACCTGATATATTGAGATTATTGCTTAAGATACAGACTAAAGGATCGGAAATATAGACGGTCAAAGGAGATATAGTATGACTAAAGGTATAGTAAAATGGTTCAACCAAAAAAAGGGCTACGGTTTCATAGCACCAGAGGGTGAAGATAAGGACGTTTTTGTCCATATCACTGCTGTGCAGGCCGCAGGTCTAAAAAGACTTGATGAGGACCAAGAGGTTTCCTTTGAAATAGAGACTTCCGAAGATGGCCGTAAATCTGCCATCAATATAAAAGTCGATTAAGCTTTTTAGTCTATAAAAAAAACGCTTTTATGAGTCGACGAAGAGGATCACGTTCCCGTGGAGCTCAAGAGAGCATTGTTTCTGATAACTCTAAAAATTTAAGCGTGTTTGGCAGCAGTCTCAACACTCTGTCAGAAAAAGACAAGGCCGAGATCAATGCAGGGGTGCGGCACATTCTGTCTGAAATAGGCTTTGAACAACTTCCAAAATTTTTAGAATGTTTTATTGATAATAAAACGATTATTAAAAAAAATGATCGGTTCTGTTTTGGATTGGGGCTGATTGATCAGTGCCTGCAATCGTTCAACAAAAAAGTTTTATTGCACCAACAAAATCGAGAGAACTACTTAGATCTGTCAAAAGGAAATGTTTATTTTGGTACAGGGGGCGCTGCTCCACTTATTTTGGACTATGAAAGAAAAGTTTATCGGCCCTCTTTGGTAAAAGATCTCTTAAATGCTGCCCGAGTTGTTGATAGACTGGATAATCTGAATTTTTTCTCTAGGCCGTTAGTTCTGACAGATATCGCAGACCCACACCTTATGGATATCTATACCGCCGTTATATCTTTATCTGCTACCAACAAACATGTCATGACAAGCGTCGCCAACCATAAGACTGTAAAGCCCTTGGCAGAAGTCTGCTATCTTATAGCTGGTGGAGAAGACACTTTTAGGCGATCACCATTTTTATCTTTAAATATAAATTTCATAATTCCTCCGCTTAGGCTAGATGCTGAAGCGTGCGAAGTTATGAGAGAAAGTGTCAAGTACGGAATTCCTGTTATGGCAAACGTGTTTGGACAGAGAGGCGCCTCTAGCCCTGTCAGCATTGTTGGATCAGTCTGTCAAACGGTTGCCGAGGCATTATCAGGGTTGTTAATATCTTGGCTTTTAGATCCAGATTCAAAAGTTATTTGTGGTCCTAGAGCTATGGTAACCGATCTAAGGACAGGCGGAATGGCTGGAGGAAGTGGAGAGCAAGCGCAAACGACCTCTCTGCTTAGTCAAATGATGCATTACTACAAGATCCCAAACTCCTCGATCGCTGGTGCCTCAGACAGCAATATTCCCGATTACCAAGCAGGTTATGAGAAAGCTCTCTCGATAGCAACATCAGCACAGTCAGGCGCAAATTTAGTTACTCAAGCAAGCGGTATGCTTAGCGGTCTAATGGGAGTATCTCTTGAGTCTTTTGTACTTGATAATGAACTATGTGGATCAATTTTGAGTTCAATGCGCAGCATAGACGTACCAGTGCTAACCAATGATTTAGAGTCTATAAGGCAGGTAATTAAAAGGGATAAGCACTTTTTGGGAGAATCCGATACCTTGAAAAGAATGAGCACTGATTTTGATTATCCAAAATCGGCAAAAAGGTTATCGCCAGAGTTATGGATGAAAGAAAAAGATAATACAATGCTAAACGAGGCCAGAAAAAACCTTGAAGAAATGCTTTCTAGCAATTTTCAGAGCCACCTGAGCACAGATATACTAAAAAAAATAGAAACTGATTTTGAAATCAATTTAGACGTAATTTATGGACAAAGATAATGGCGATGACGGAAGGATTCGAACCCTCGACCCCCAGAGCCGAAATCTGGTGCTCTATCCAGCTGAGCTACGTCACCGCTAGAAATAAGTCTATCATAAAATCAGATCGAAGTCCTATAGGGTTTATGATCATTCAATAAAGAATAATCAAAACTTAGTTTGCTGTTTTTTTTGACCTAATTATTTGTGCTGCTGAGAATTTAAACTCAGGAATTTTTCCATATGGGTCAAGTTGTGGGTTAGTTAAGAAGTTTGCAGGAGCTTCAACATAACAAAATGGCATAAATAGCATCCCTTCACTGACATCCCTATCGAGCTTGAGTTGAAGCTCTATTTCTCCCCTTCTCGTTTTTATACAAACCCAGTCACCTTTGTTGAAACCCTGAATTTTTGCATCTCTTGGATGCATACTTACGACTGGAATAGGCTCTTGTGCTTCTAGCATAGACGCTCTTCTTGTCATTGCACCTGTATGCCAATGCTCTAGTACCCTACCCGTGGTTAAGACAAATGGATATTTGTCGTCTGGCAATTCATCTGGAGGAAGTAGGTCGGTTGGCACAATTTTGGCTTTTCCTGTCTCAGTTGGAAATCCAGAGAAAAATATAACCTCCTCTCCTGGTAAGTCAGGACCAAAGCTTGGATAGCAAACCGACCCTTCTTTCTGCAACCGATCCCAGCTTATATTATCTAAACTTCTCATATGACTTGCCATTTCTTCGTATACATCTGAAACACTGTCATATTCCCATTTCAGCCCGCATCTTTTAGCTAAATCAACTATCAACTCCCAATCTTGTCTAGCATCGCCCGGCATCTCTAAAACAGGTCGACCTAATTGAATCTGCCTATTAGAGTTCGTGTATGTACCTAGCTTTTCTGCTTGAGCTGAGGCTGGGAAAATAATGTCAGCAAACCAAGCTGTTTCAGTAAAAAATATGTCCTGAACTACTAGGTTATCTAGTTTTGAAAGAGCCTGTCTAGCGTGCCGTTGGTCTGGATCACTCATAGCTGGATTTTCTCCCATAATATACATTCCGGATATATCACCATCGTTTATTGCATTCATTATTTCGACCACGGTAAGTCCTTTGACAGGATCCAAAGACCTTCCCCATGCATCTTCATAATGCTTACGCATATCTGAATTCTCAACTGACTTGTAGTCGGGATATGTTATGGGGATGAGACCAGCGTCAGACGCGCCTTGAACATTATTTTGACCTCTCAAAGGATGCAGTCCGGTTCCTTTTCTACCAATTTGACCTGTGATTAACGATAAGGCTATGAGGCATCGGGCATTATCAGTTCCATGAACGTGCTGACTGATACCCATTCCCCAAAAAATTATACTGTTGTTTGAGGTAGCATATGTTCGTGCAATTTCTCTTATATACTCTGCCTTAACTCCACTGACTTCTTCCATTGCCTCTGGTGTAAAATCCTTTACGTTCTCGGCCAAAGATTGAAAGCCATCCACATTAGCTTGGATATATTGTGTGTCATACAAGTTTTCTTCAATTATTACATTAATCATTGCATTAAGCATTGCAACATCGCGACCAGCATTGAATACAACAGGATGGCTTGCTAAACGCATTAAACCCTGTTTCCTCGGATCCATAACAATTAATTTTTTCCCGTTTTTGGCTGCCTGTTTAAAGTAAGTTGCGGCAACTGGATGGTTCTGTTCCGGTCTTGCTCCTATTATCATAATACAGTCACTGTCATCTGCAGCAGTAAAAGGTGCTGATACTGCCCCTGACCCAATTCCTTCCATAAGAGCAGCAACACTTGAAGCATGGCATAGCCTTGTACAATGATCGACATTATTAGTGCCGAAGCCTTGTCTTATAAATTTTTGGAATAAATAAGCCTCTTCATTTGTTCCTTTAGCTGACCCAAACCCGCTAAGCGCTTGGCCTCCTTTTTGCTCAAGTATCTTCAAAAATTTTGAAGCAGCTAAATCTAGTGCTTCGTCCCATGTTGCTTCTCTAAAAATTTCATTTATATCTGAAAAATCGTATGCGCAGTCTGGTTTCTTTTCGACACCTGCCCTTCTTATTAAAGGTTTAGTAAGTCGCTCAGGATGCATAACATAGTCCATTCCGAACCTTCCTTTGACACACAGCTTACCCCTATTCGCCGGACCTTGAATGCCATCGACTTTTATTATCCGATTTTCTTTTACACTTACCTCAGTACGACATCCAACACCACAAAATGGACAAACGCTTTCAATCTTTTTTTCCGGATAGGCTATTCTTTTAGTTGATTCTGCATTCATCAAAGACTTTTCCATCAGGGCACCCGTGGGGCAAGCCTGAACGCATTCTCCACATGCTACACAAGAGGAAGCTCCCATAGGGTCTTCTATGTCGAAAACAGGAACTGTATCAATACCTCTTTTAGCCATACCTATTACATCATTAACCTGAACTTCCTTACAAGCTCTTTCACAAAGACCACAAGCTATGCACGCGTCAAGATTAACTGAAATCGATGGGTGTGACGCGTCGCGGAATATACTATCTACAGGAATTTCATTTTTTGCTCCTGGTTTGCTGCTTGGAAAAGATGGGCTTTCAAAATCTGCATTTTTCGCTTGAGTCCAGAAATGGGCTTCTGGGTCTGGACTCTGCTCTTTAATCGGCATATCTGAAGCAAGGAGGTCAAAAACGATTTTCCTATTACTATTGACCCTTTCTCCCTGTGATATAACCGACATTCCTTCTGAAGGCATTCTAACACAAGAAGCCGCTAAGACTCTTTCCCCTTCTATCTCAACCATGCATGCTCTGCAATTTCCATCCGCTCTATACCCAGGAGCATCTTTCCAACAAAGATGTGGAATAGTGACTCCATGTCTCTTAGCAACTTGCCAAATGGTTTCTCCTTTAGTTGCTTCCACACGTTTGCCATCTAAAGTAAAAAATATTTTTTCATTAATCGTTGGATTATCGAGGCTCACAATCAAAACTCCTCTGGAAAATATTTAATTAGATGAGATACACAATTGCTAGCCGCTTGGCCTAACCCACAAATTGAACTATCACTCATAACCTTGATAAGTGCGTTATAAAGATCTAATTCTTTATTGTTATCTTCTAGAAGACTAATCATTTTGTCTGTACCAGACCTACATGGGGTGCATTGCCCACAGCTTTCATGCTTAAAAAAACGCATAGTGTTCAAAGCTGCCTCTTTGATATTATCGTGATCAGATAAAATCACTATCGCATGGGAGCCAATAAAGCCCCCGTACTCTTCAAAAATTCCGAAATCAAGTGGTAATGATGCCAGATTGGCCGGAAGTATTCCCCCAGATGCTCCCCCAGGGAAAAAAGCCTTTAATGTGTGTCCATCTTGCATCCCTCCACAATAGTCGACTATTAGCTGTTGAAGAGGTATACCCGCTGGAGCAATTTTTACTCCAGGATTTTTTACTCGACCTGATACTGAAAAAGATCTCACGCCACTATGAGCCTCGTTCCACCCTTTTCTTTTAAACCAGTCAACCCCATTTTCAATTATTTCAGGGAGCCAGTTCAAAGTCTCTATATTATGATTTAGCGTAGGTCTTCCAAATAACCCCACCTCAGCAATATATGGTGGTCTATGTCGTGGCAAGCCCCTTTTACCTTCTATGCTTTCTATCATTGCACTTTCTTCGCCACAAATATATGCGCCCGCGCCTCGTCTCAGTTCGATAGAAATATCTGCAATATTTTCTTTTTCAATTGCATTGATTTCTCTTTTTAATATTTCTAATACCTCAGGATATTCATCACGCATATAAATGTAAATTTTTTCACATTCAACGATATGAGCTGCAATCAGGGCCCCCTCCAACATCTGATGAGGTCTTCTTTCTAACCAAAACCTATCCTTGAATGTGCCCGGCTCTCCTTCGTCACCGTTCACGGTCATCAAACGCGGCCCCTCGAAAGACCTAACAATTTCCCATTTTTTACCAGCGGGGAACCCTGCACCTCCTAAACCTCTTAGTTTAGAATCTGAAATCAATTTAATTAGGTTTTCTGATTTTAGTTCCCCTTTTTTGATTTTATTGAGTGTTCGGTATCCACCCCTACTAACATACTCATTAAGATTCTCGTATTGAGGTAACTTAAGGACATAAGACATGCCACCGCGATGTATTTCTTTAACTTTCTTTATGTTCATATTATCGATAGGTTTATTGTTAAACCGTGCCGCCGGTGCAGAGGCACATCGACCGATACAGGGGACTTTTTCAATCTCAATTTTTTCAGCTGATAATTCATCTTTCACTAAATCAAAAAGTGCATGTGCACCAGCCATTTCACATGATAACCCATCACAAATTCTTAATTTTGATTTATTGGGTTTCTTTCCATCCTCTTTTACGATTTTAAAATGATGATAAAAACTCCCTACCTCAAAAACCTCAGCTTGAGATAATTTGAAAATATCTGCCAATGCCGCCATGTCTCCAGCACTAATGTATCCGTAAGAATCTTGAACTTTGTGTAGTGCCTCTATGAGAAGATCTCTTCTTATTTCCAGGTCAGCTAAGATGGATTTAATCCTGTCCAGAGCTAGATCATCTACTTGCCTACCTTTGGGAGAAAAAAAGTCTCGTTTACCTTTTGTGATCTTTTGAATTTTGTTCATAAATCCCTTTAAAACCTAATTTCAATTATAAGAAAGTGGAGTCATAATCAGATATAATGAAATTAAGTCTTTCCCCCATTAAAGCTTTTAATTAATCTTATTGCCGTTAGGTAAGAATAACAATAGATATCATTTAAAGTTCGGAAATTTTCAAATGAATAAGCAAAATTTGACCATTTTTAAATCCTTTGAAGATATTTGCAGAAAAACACCTTCCGCACCCTTTTTGATATCTCCTTCAAGAAATCAAAAAGGTATGACGACTTTCTCTTATCAAGAAACGTTTGATAAAGCTAATAAGATATCGTCTATTTTTTTAGATAATGGCTATGGCAACAATTTGCGAGTTGCTACTTTACTAGGGTCTACTCCAGCACATTATATTGTCAAACTAGCACTTAATAAAATTGGAGTTTCAGTAGTGCCTATAAATCCTGATTATTCTCCTGACGAGACAGCGTATTTGCTGGCAGATAGTGGTTCCGTCTTAGCAATTTGTGCAGAGCATTACATAAAACAGCTCAAAACAGCCATAGCCTACAAAGATCTTTCCGTTCCAATAGTCACCTATGACGAAATTGAAACCATTCAAACACTTAAGCCCTTATCTGATCTTGGAACACAGGTCCATGGAAAAACTGAAGCAAGTTTACTATACACTTCTGGAACAACAGGAAGACCTAAGGGATGCATATTATCCCATGAATACGAGCTAATGTGTGGCGAAGTCTATGCAAATATTGGAGCGCCAATAAGTTTGTCTTTTGGAAAAGATAAGATTTTGAACCCCTTGCCTAGCTACCACATAAATGCTGGTATAGTTACTTTTTTTGCAGCCATGCTTACTGGGAATAGTCTCATTCAACCAGAGCGTTTCAGTATTTCAAGTTGGTGGGAAGATATTAATGAGACAGAAGCAACAATTTTTCATTATTTGGGTGTTATTATTGCTGTTTTATTGTCTGATCAGTCTGCAACAAAAGCATCTCTTAGTAAATTGAGGGTGGGCTTCGGTGCAGGAGTCGAGCCAGCTTTACATCAAGAATTTGAGACCCGGTTTGGCATTCCACTGATCGAGTGCTGGGGTATGACGGAAATGTGTCGAGTGCTCTATAATAACGAGGAACCAAGGCAGATACATACCAGAGCAATGGGAAGACCGCGAGAAGATCTTCAGGTTAGAGTAGTAGATGAAAGTGATCAGGAAGTGGAGATAGGAATGCCAGGTGAAATGGTTGTCAGGCATTCAGAGAAAACACCTAGAGCGGGAGCTTTTAGTGGGTATCTAAACAAAGAAAAAGAAACAGAAGAAGCATGGAAAAATGGTTGGTTTCATACTGGTGATACGGTGACTATGGATGAAACAGGAATGTTGTACTTTGTTGATAGAGCAAAAAATATCATTAGGCGTGCTGGAGAAAATATTGCTGCAGCAGAAGTTGAGAACTGCCTCTTTGAGATAGAATTTGTATCCAAGATTGCGTGCATAGCAGTGAAAGATGATATTAGAGAGGAAGAAGTTATGGCCTGCGTAGTTCTTGAAGATGGTAAGAAGGAATCTAAAGAGGTAGCAGAAATTCTTTTCAATCACGCCTTAGAAAAAATGGCTTACTTCAAGGCCCCAGGCTATATCTTATTCATGGATGATCTTCCCGTAACTGGAACCCAAAAAGTTGTTAAACATAAGATCTTTGAACCAGAAATTGATCCTAGAAACTTAACCGGAGTATTTAACTTTACTCATTTAAAAAAGAGAAAACCTAATGATTAAAAAAAAGGATTATTATATTTTTGAATGGCTAGGGGTAATCACAGCAATCTTCTATTCAGTATTTGTAGCATTGAACCTCGGTTTGGAGGTTATTGGTTTTTTCTTACTATTAGTTTCTGCTATTTCAATTGGAGTATGGGCCTACTTAAATCGTCATCGTGGAATACTATTATTACAATTCTTTTACTCATGTGCTGCGATAATTGGATTATTTAGGTGGTGGAGTTAGTCTTTATAGTCTTTTAGTATTTCATTATATCTTTCGAATGAAATATTTGAGCCACATGCAATTATTCCAACTCTTTTACCCTCACATTTCTTTTTATATCGCTCTAATAGTCCAGCTAAAGAGGTAGCACAGGCAGGTTCAACAATAAATCCAAGCCTATCTCTCATGGTAATCATTGCTCTGCGTATTTCATCATCAGTAACTTTTTCAACTTGATTTACTCTCTTTTTTGCGATGTTGAAAGAAAAGTCCATGGCCATTGGAGCGCCTAAGCTGTCAGCTATTGTGTTCACTTTATTAATCCTTACCGCACTATCACTTTCTAAGCTTTGTGCAAAACTATCCGCTCCGGTAGGTTCCACGCCTAATAATTCAACAGACGAATTAGTTTGTTCAAGATAGTGTGCCATACCACCTATCAGACCGCCTCCACCGATCGGAATAATTAATTTATCAATATCGCCCATTTGGTCTATAATCTCAGCACAGCAAGTAGCTGAACCAATTATCATGTTTTCTTGATTAAATGGGTGAAGGACAAAACGGTTTTCATCCTTTTCGATTTCGTCTAATTTCGCAAAGGCATCATCAACATTTTCAGCAAGTATTACTTCCGCACCAAGGCTTCGGCACTTGTCAATTCTAAATGGATCTGCAGTCTTTGGCATAATAATTTTTGCGGAAATATTGTATTGACTTGCCCCCCAAGCAGTAGCAATGCCATGATTTCCTCCCGTGACGGTTACAATACCTTGTGCTTTTTTATCTTCCTCTAGAGTCTCCAGTCCGATAGCCACACCTCTTGCCTTAAACGAGCCCGTTTGCTGAAATAACTCTAGCTTTATTAACACATCAGCATTCTCAGGCAGAATTTTCTGAATATCATCCTCATTCAATTTAAGCATTGGTGTGTTTACAATTTTTCCTTGCAATACCTCACGGGCCCGATTGATGTCATTAAACATACTCTGCATTATATCTATTTCCTCAATTTAAATTTTAATACCCACAATCCGTTGTTAAAACATAGTGGTTTTTTGCCACCTCTTTATATTCCGAAGGCGCTGGATTATGCGTCAAATCATGAATAGGTGATGGAAGCGGTTTGAAGTTTAGATCTCTTTCCGACTTCCTTTTGTCTGGATCCGCAATAGGTACAGCTTTTAATAAATCCTGTGTATAAGGATGTTGCGGGTTACGGAAGATCGATGGTCGAGGACCGATCTCTACCAAACGTCCTAAATACATAACACCAACATCATGGCTTACCCGCTCAACAACCGCCATATCATGACTGATGAATAAAAAAGATAATCCCAAATCCACCTGGAGTTCCATCATTAAGTTTAACACTTGCGCTTGTACCGATACATCCAATGCACTCACCGCCTCGTCAGCTATAATCAATTTGGGGTTAAGCGCTAGCGCACGTGCAATTGCTATCCGCTGACGCTGACCACCCGAAAGTTGATGTGGATAGCGCTGCATAAAACTTCGTGGTAATTTTACACGATCAAAGAGATCCCCAATCTTCTCCTGCAATACTTCACGATTCACTG
>CACAAX010000005.1 GCA_902530595.1 uncultured Alphaproteobacteria bacterium | reverse complement strand
TTGAAATTCTTTGTTTAATGGAGTGTTAGCAAGATAGTTGGTGTAGTTACTAAGAACTTTTTGCGATATCCCAATAATTACCTCCAGAATATTTTTTCTGGTAAAACCAGCTTCTATAAATGCCGATACTTCTTCTTCAGTAGCTTTTCCCCGATTACGCACCAAAATAAGAGTAAATTCTCTTAGCTTTTCAAGCTTCTCATTTGGGAGGGGAGTTTTATCTCGCAGAGCGTTTGTTATCGTTTCATCAACTTTCATAAGCTTCGCAACCAAGGTATGTGCAGGAACACAAAACTTACACTCGTGTTCAACATTTATTGTTTGCCATACAACAGTCTTTTCTTCATCAGATAGACTTGATTGACTGAAAATTTTCCCCAACTCCACATATGCTTTAAGCGCTTCAGGTGACTCGGCAAGAACCGCATAGAGCCCGGGTATCATTCCAGAAGAAGCCTTAACTTTTTCGAGCAATTGTTTGCTTTCTGCTGGGGCAGAGCTTTGATCATGAAACTTAAATAGTTCTCTCATTTTATTGTCCTTTAATTTTTTATTAAGGTATATCTAAAGTTCAGAAAATAAACATATTTATTTTTACCAAAGTTTTCACAACCTGTAAGAGTTCTAGACAATATACTTGATTTGTAGACTAATTTGTTGACTGAAAAAAATCTAGCTTATAAAATGTAAATAAAACAGATGGTTAAAAAGAAATGGTGAGGAGGGTCTCTCCGCCACTCACCTAACTTCCTTATGTCACCCTTTGTCATAAACCCAAAGAAACAAAGTAAGTTTTTGACGCAAGCCCTTCACGCGATTTAGTAATACATCATCTTAAAGGTATTCTATTTATTAACACTGATAGTTACAAAATTCACTTTCAACGCCTTAGTAGATCCTTACGTGCAATTATCAGCACAAAACAGAAACTATCTAACAAGCTTATTTAAATACTGACCATAACTATTTTTGCCGAAGGTTTTTACTCTTTCCAGAAGCTGCTCTTTTGAAATCCATTTCATCTTATAAGCGATCTCGTCTGGTGAGCCAACTTGAAGACCTTGTCGATTTGTCAGCGTACGAACAAAGTTTGAGGCGTCGAGAAGCGAGGAATGTGTTCCAGTGTCAAGCCATGCATATCCTCTTCCCATTTTTTCTACTCGCAGCATACTGTCTTTCAGGTAAGTCTCTAAAAAGGATGTAATCTCTAATTCACCACGAGTAGATGGCATAACGTTTTTCGCTCTTTGAGGCGCTGATTCATCCACAAAGTATAATCCCGTTACTGCATAATTTGATGGTGAGACGGCTGGCTTTTCGATAATATTTTGAGCCTTGCCGTCAGGATCAAAGTCAATTACGCCGTACTGGGTTGGATCAGACACATGATAGCCAAAGACTGTTGCCCCTGAATCATGCGTATCTGCATTGGTAAGGAGTTTCGACAGCCCATGACCAAAGAATATGTTGTCCCCTAACACCATGGCAGATGGCGCTCCGTCCAAGAAATCCTCAGCCAAAATAAATGCCTGTGCTAATCCATCTGGACTAGGTTGATTTTTATACTGTAAATTAATACCCCATTGGCTACCATCTCCTAGTAGAAGCTTAAATTTATTCTTATCTTGGGGTGTAGTAATAATAAGAATTTCCCGGATTTTAGCCAACATCAACACTGACAAGGGATAATATATCATAGGCTTATCATAAATCGGCAATAGTTGCTTAGATACTGCTAACGTCAGGGGATAAAGTCGTGTTCCATATCCACCAGCAAGGATAATGCCTTTTCTCTGTGTCATTTTATTTCCTTTAAATCCTTAAATATAGCTCTTAATCCAATACGCCAGTCGGGACGCGTTAACCCAAATGTCTCTTGCGTTGTACTGCAATCCATCCGAGAATTATATGGTCGCACGGCAGGTGTAGGATAGTTCTCTGTTAAAACAGCTGTCACTGTAACGGGGTTCAATGCTTTTTCAAAAATTGCAACCGCAAATTCCGCCCATGATACGTCAGGATACCCACTAAAATGATAGGTGCCCGCTTTGGACGGATCTTTAATTAATTGCTTTGCTATTTTTAAACAGGCCATAGCGATGTCGTTGGCTGGTGTAGGGCCTCCGATTTGATCTGCAACTACATTTAATGCAACATTGTTTTTGGAAAGCTGTAGCATTTTTTTAACGAAGTTCATTCCATGGGCTGACACTATCCATGAGGTTCTCAAAATCGCGTAGATTGCACCACTATTACGAATACCACTTTCACCAGATAACTTGCTACGACCATAGGCATTTTTGGGGGCTGTATGATGTCTTGGATGCCATGGAGTGTCGCCCGTTCCGTCAAATACATAATCGGTAGAAATATGAACTAATGGTATACCAAGTTCGGCGCAGCCCTGCGCCATCGCCATAGGCGCATCTCCATTAATAATAGTAGCCGTATGTTCATCTTTTTCAGCTTCGTCTACGGCCGTATAGGCGGCAGCATTGATTACTGCCTGTGGTGCGTAGTTTCGTATGGCATCAATACAATGTTGTGGATTCAATAAATTCACATCTTCTCGGCTCAGGGCCATTACATCCTTGGATCTCTGTAAATCTGTAGCTACCTGCCCAGATTTTCCAAAAACAAGAATCATATCTTCGTTCCCAATCGTTGGCCAACTCCTGAACGACTCACTAAAGGGCGCCACCAGTCTTCGTTAGCCAAATACCACTTCACAGTCCTTTCAAGGCCCTCTTCGACTGTTACCGACGGCCTCCAACCCAATTCACTACGAATGCGACTGGGGTCGATGGCATAACGAACGTCATGGCCGGGACGATCTAAAACGAATGTAATCAAGTCTGCGTAGTGCCCCTTTTCATAAGGATGTAGCCGATCTAAAATACCACAAATAGTTGTTACCAACTCTAGATTTGTCCGCTCATTCTCTCCCCCAATATTGTAACTTCGTCCCAAAGCTCCTTTCTCCAGGACAAGTAAAAGAGCATCTGCATGATCTTCGACATATAACCAATCGCGAATATTACTTCCATCCCCATAAATAGGCAATGGCTTATCTGACAAAGCATTCAAAATTACTACGGGAATTAATTTTTCAGGAAAATGATAAGGGCCATAGTTATTTGAGCAGTTAGTCAATACTACCGGCAGCTGGTAAGTCTCATGCCAGGCACGAACTAGATGATCAGAGCTCGCTTTGGATGCAGAGTATGGACTGCGAGGGTTATATGGTGTCTCCTCCGTGAACTTTATCGATGGATCATTTGGTAGACTCCCAAAAACCTCATCTGTACTAACATGGTGAAAGCGGAATGCATTCGGCTTACCGCGAGAAACCCAATATGAGCGAGACGCTTCCAGCATATTAAAAGTACCCTTTACATTAGTCTCAATAAAATCTACAGGCCGCTCAATTGATCTATCCACATGAGATTCTGCTGCCAAATGCATAACAACGTCGGGAGAGTGTTTGGCAAAAATGGTATTTAATGCCTCATGATCACAAATATCAACTTTTTCGAAGCAATAATTATTATTATGAGCAACTGGTTCCAAGTTACCCAAACAGGCCGCATAAGTAAGAACATCGACATTGATTACTGAATGTCCTCTAGAGATTGCCAAACGCACTACAGCTGACCCAATAAATCCTGCGCCCCCGGTTATTAAAATTTTCATGAATTAACTCCATAAAAAAATGGGCTTTTGAAATTCCTAAATTCCGTTGCTCCTAAATCTTTTTCGTTTAATATTGGTTCGCCTAGATTTCCCCACTCAATTCCAAGTGTTGAATCATTCCACAAAATCGCGCCTTCATTTTCGGGCGAATAAAAATCAGAGCATTTGTACACTATCTCACTATGATCACTTAGGGTCATGAAGCCATGGGCAAAACCTTTTGGAATAAAAAGTTGTTTTCCATTCTCAGCGGATAATTCTATTCCAAACCAACACCCATATGTTTTGCTTCCCGTACGAATATCTACAGCAACATCAAAAATTGAGCCATTTCCACAACGTACTATTTTATCTTGAGCATTAGGAGGGGCCTGAAAATGTATACCTCTTACAGTATTTTTTGAAAAAGAGATCGAGTGGTTATCCTGAACAAAAGCTACGTCTATTCCTTGTTGGATAAGGTTCCTATCGTTGTGTAGCTCACTAAAATATCCTCGCTCGTCGTAAAATCGTTTAGGCTCTATTACTTTCAATCCTACTATGCTATTTTTCCTATTTGTCATTATAAATTTTATTTTTAAGATAGATTATTTTTGAGACTCTAAAATTTTCAAGCTGCTTAAATTTTTTTTTCAACTGTCTTCGAAATCTCGGAAAAAATTGTTAAGTCAAGATTAGGCAGCCTTCCTTCTTCGTATGCTTTGACTATGTTAGAACGTGATGCTTCAAAAAGCCTATCTTTTTTTTTCTTTATCATAGGAAATTTTAACTTAGTTAAGCTCAGTACTGGGGATGCCCACGTATATGTCCAAGAATTGGTACCATGAATCAACATAAACTTTGCGTCTTCTTCCCAATGTGGAGAAAATTTTTTGGTTAAAAGCGATCTTTTTTTTTCTTCATCTCTTTTCTTTTCAGGAACAAAATCTTGTACAGCATATTGGAGCTCCTCTCTAGATAGATCATTGACGATGTTATTGTATCTTTCCTTTGTAAGAAGTGCTGTTGATGCCCCTGAATTATCTAACATTACGTGAGATAATTGTCGCTCTCCACGCCTCTTAGTTAGTTCTTTATTTGAGGATAGGCGATATTCAGACCAATAATTAATGAAAGCTTTACTTTTACAAAGAGGTGATTTTATCAAAAAACAATAGGAGGGGAAAAAACCTCTTTTTTTCTCGGATAAATGGATGTCTCCCAAAACATGGGTGCCTACGTATGAAGCTGATGTAATGTGCATTTGTTCAAGCATGTCAGAATCTTTTATTAATGGAAACCAAACGCTATCATTCACAAATAAAAGTTCATCATACAAAAAATTATTTTCGGATATTATTTTAATCGCATCTCTATAGCCACCAAAATCATACCCAAAATTAGGTCTTTCAATAATCAAAATTGAATGTTTAGCTAACTCTAGTTTATCAACATTAGATAACGAAGTATTGCTTACTATGACAGGACTATAACCAGAGTCTGTAAGGTGCGCTAAGGTAATTAAAATTGATTTTTCAACTGAGCGTATTTGGAAGATTAAAAAAATTGCTATCCTTTTTCCATTTTCTAAGTCACCTTTGTGAAGAGTGACGTTTTTCAAGAAATTTTTATCGTAATTCTTTTGTAAAAATGGCTCGTATATAGCAGCCGGTATAGACTGAGCTTGTACGGCTAGCCTTTTTAATTCCCTTCGAATTTTCCACCTAGGTAACAACTGATTCACCGATTTTTTGAAAATACTTATCGCCGATATGGATTATAATAATTAAAAACAAATCATCATTTATTGTCTATAAGATTCCACATACCATATTTAGAGATATTAAAGTATAAACCATACTAGTAAAATATTCAATCAAAGTACTGAATTTATCTTCATGTTAAAAGAGTGAAGAATCTTTGGTCTTAAAAATAAAATAAAAGTTATAAGTAGCATTTCTTAGCTATATGCAACTTAACCTAAAACAATCTGACCATTTTTAAAAATGCACAGAAAACGTATTTAAAGTTTTCTCCAGAGGAGGCTTAAATTTTGTGAGATCAATGTTTTTCACTGCATCCTTATACTCTTCTAAGGTTGGCGTCCTTCCTAGTATTGCTGAAAGAACCACTACTGGCGTTGAAGCGAGAAGGGATTCGCCCTTCTTTTCGGCGGAGTCTTCGACAACTCTACCTTTAAAGAGTCGCGTTGATGTAGCGAGAACTGTATCCCCCTTCTCTGCCTTCTCTTGATTACCCATGCAAAGATTGCAGCCTGGCCTTTCTAGATACAATACATTTTTGTACTTAATTCTTGCGGCTTGCTTGGGGTCATTATCATCAAATTGGAATCCAGCGTATTTTTCTAGAATTTCCCAATCTCCTTCCTCCTTAAGTTCATCTATAATATTGTAAGTAGGTGCAGCTACTACCAAAGGAGCCTTAAATTGTACCTTTCCTGATTTTTTTTCTAGATTGCGTAACATTTGCGCTACGATTTTCATATCCCCCTTATGAACCATACATGATCCAACAAATCCAAGGTCTACAGATTTCTCTGCTCTATAGTAAGATATTGGCCTGATTGTGTCATGGGTATATCTCTTTGAAATATCTATGTTGCCAACATCTGGATCTGCAATCATTGGCTCATTAATTTCATTCAAATCTACTACAACTTCTGCAAAATACTTTGCGTCTTGATCTGGCTTTAACGCTGGTCTATCTCCAGATTCTATTTCTTTTATTCTTGAAAACGCTTTATCTGCCAATCCTTTTAAAGTTTGGTTTTTGTTATCCATACCTCTTTCAATCATTTTTTCTATGCGTTTTTTCGATATCTGCAATGAAGCGATTAAAGTATCATCATTCGAAATACAAACGGCGGCTTTCGCTTTCATTTCGGCAGTCCAATCAGTAAAGGTAAATGCTTGATCCGCCATTAAAGTGCCAATATGCACTTCAATTACTCTTCCCTGAAAAACATTTTCTCCAAATTGCTTCAACATTTGTGCCTGAGTAGAGTGAACAACATCTCTGAAATCTACATGGCTGTGCAGATCCCCCTTAAAAGTGACCTTCACCGACTCAGGAATTGGCATTGTGGCTTCGCCGGTGGCAAGAGCGAGTGCAACCGTGCCAGAGTCTGCCCCGAACGCAATACCCTTTGACATTCTAGTATGTGAGTCGCCTCCAATAATTATAGCCCAGTCATCGATTGTAAGGTCATTGAGCACTTTATGTATCACATCTGTCATAGAGTGATAAATACCCTTCGGGTCTCGGGCTGTTATTAGACCAAAGTCATGCATAAATTTCATTAATCTAGGAATATTATTTTGCGCCTTTAAGTCCCAGACAGAAGCGGTGTGACATCCAGACTGATATGCGCCGTCAAGTGATGGAGAAATAACAGTGGCAGCCATTGCTTCTAACTCTTGTGACGTCATAAGACCAGTAGTGTCTTGTGATCCAACGATATTTACTTTAACTCGTACATCTGAGCCAGCTAGGAGTATTTTGTCGTTAGTGAGACCAACAGCATTTTTATTAAATATTTTTTCAACTGCTGTTAGCCCTTGTCCTTCCGAATGCATTTCTCTTGGTAAAGCAAAGACATTAGCAGGATCTTTGTTTAAAAGACGGCTTGCAAAATTCTGAAGTTTCTTCCCAAAAACTACAGAGTAGGATCCTCCAGCTGTCATAAACTCTACCTTTTGGCTTGTGAATGATGAGCTTATGTCTACTAGTTCCTTATCTTCCTCGTCATTAAGAAGTTTCTTCGTTTTGGTATTAATGGTAAATACCGTCCCCGTTTCAACAGAATATAATTGCTCTAAAATGGGCTCACCATCATTATTTAAAATTATGTTTCCATCGGAATCTTTCTTTTTAACCCAATTTTTTAGATCTATTCCAATACCGCCTGTAACACCAACGGTAGTGAGAAAAATAGGTGATATACCATTTGTTCCGGCAACGATTGGGGCTACGTTTACATAAGGAATGTAGGGACTTGCTTTCTTACCTGTCCAAAGAGCAACATTATTGACACCTGACATTCTAGAAGAACCCACGCCCATTGTGCCCTTTTCAGCAACGAGCATAATGCTTTTATCAGGATGAGCTATCTTAAGTTTTGAGATGTCATTCTGAGCCTCTTTTGATATAAAACATTGTCCATGAAGCTCTCTATCTGAGCGAGAGTGAGCTTGATTGCCGGGTGATAGCAGGTCGGTGGAAATATCACCTTCAGCGGCAACATAGGATATAACTTTAATTTTTTCAGGAATTGTATCTAGCTTAGTAAAAAATTCTGCCTTTGAATAACTTTCTAAAATATCTTTAGCTATTTTGTTGCCAGCATAAAATTCCTTTGCAAGCCTGTTTGTATCAGCTTCATAAAGAAACACCTGCGTTTTTAAAACAGTTGCTGCTTGTTCTGCAATCATCTCATCTTCATGAAAGGCTAGGTCTAAGAGTACTTCTACGGATGGACCACCTTTCATGTGCGATAGTAACTCAAAGGCATATTTTTGATCAATTTCGTCTAAAAGCTCGTTCTTTAAAATTAGTTTTTTTAAAAACTTTGCTTTGACTGATGCGGCACCGGTGGTGCCCGGTAATGTATTGTAAATAAAATGTTTTATTGCATCATCTCTGTTAGGAGACTTAGGTTCCAAAATTATATCAATAATTTCTTCTAATAGATTTCCTTGATCGATAGGCTTCGGACCAAGCCCGAGTTTTGAACGCTCTATTATTTCTTGTAAATAAGCTTCATATAACCCCAAAATTATCCCCCTTTATACAATTTTTGAAAATTTTTCAAAGCATAGATTCAATAAGAAGATGATATAATCTTTATCATAATCATGCAAGGTTTCGGAGATAAAAGGTGTTAAAAAAATGGGTCTTCAAGGGATTTTTTAGAAAAAAATTTTAAATAGTATCAGGACAACAAAGTGAAAATTTAAGAAAATTTTGTATACTTTTTAGTGTTCTATGCGACAATAAAACGTCAATCTGTAATAGGAGATATAAAATGAATGAGAACTTACCAACGCTGGTAAAAAATGGGTCTGTAACAATAGAGGAATGGCGCACTCGAGTAGATCTCGCAGCTTGCTATAGACTAATGGCACACTTTGGTATGGATGACTTAATTTACAACCATATTTCCGCTAGAGTTCCAGGTCCTGACGAACATTTTCTTCTTAATCCATTTGGATTACTATATGAAGAAATTACCGCTTCAAATCTTGTGAAAGTTGACTTAGATGGAAAAATCATTTCAGAAACAGACGATAAAATAAATCCTGCGGGCTTTGTTATACATTCTTGTATCCATCGTGAAAGACCAAATATGCATTGTGTAATTCACACACACACGCCTGCTGGTGTTGGAGTGTCTTGTCAAGAAGAAGGGTTATTACCTCTTAGCCAAACCGGATTGTTATATAAAGATTTGATAGGATATCATGAGTACGAAGGATTAGCTTTAAACTTAGACGAACAAAAAAGGTTGGTAAAAGATCTTGGAGACAAAAAACAATTACTTATTTTAAAAAATCATGGATTACTCACGTGTGGTCGCACGATACCTGAAGCATTTATTATGATGTATTATTTAGAGCAGGCTTGTAAGATACAGATATCCGCACAGGCAGCAAGTAAAGTTAGTTTACCTAAGCCTGAAGTGCAGGATTTGGTACATCAACAGGCGATGAAAGGTTTTGGATCGAAGTTAGGTGAGATGGAGTTTGCAGCTCTGAAGCGAAGATTATCACGATTAGGATCTGATTATGAGTCTTAAGAAAAGTTTTAAATAAATATAAATATTATTTAAGAAAGGTTGCAAAATCGTCTAATGGCACGCGCTCACTCACTAGTGTATTTTCAGGAGCTTTTGCGGCGTAACCCATAGACATCCCTGATATTATTATTTCGTCATCAGGAATATTCAGCACGTTGTGAACAACAGGTCCGAATTCACACCACGCTTGTTGCGGACATGTTTCTAGACCCTTACCTCTAGCGAGTATCATTACATTTTGCATAAACATGCCAACGTCTAGCCAGGATCCATATAAAAGTTCTCGATCCATTCGAAAAAAAAGCCCAACTGGAGCTCCAAAAAATTTGAAGTTACGTAACATTGCGGCTTTTCTTGAAGGGTAGTCATCTCTTTTTATTCCATAAAGTTCATACAGTGCATAACCAACCGCTCTTTTTCTAGATATGTACGGTTCTTTCAGTTTAGATGGCATATATTCATATTCTAAAGTGGCGTTACCTGTCTCAGCGGCTTCTAAAACGGCATTTGTTAATTTTTTCTTTGTTTCTCCTGTGACACATGTCACTTTCCACGGTTGAGTATTGGTCCCAGAAGGTGCCCGTGAAGCATCTTGAATTATATCTTTAACAAGTTCGATACTTACTGGATCAGGTAGAAAATTTCTTTTCGAGGATCTCTCAATAACAATTTTCCTGATTAAATGATCTAAGCCCTTTTGGTCAATAATATTATCCATTATTCTGTTCCCTCAAAATTTCATTTTTTCGTTGCTCTCTAAGAACAAAGCGCTGAATTTTCCCACTCGGCGTTTTCGGTAATTCGCCAACGTAAGTTATATTTCTTGGATATGCATGAGCAGCAAAATTTGTTTTTACCCACCGTTGAAGGTCCTCAGTAAGTTGATCGCTTTTCTCTGTTCCAGGCATTAAAACTACAAAAGCCTCAATTACTTCACCCCTTACCTTATCTGGGGTGGCAATTACAGCACATTCTGCAACTGCATTATGGGTGCTCAGAGCAGACTCAACTTCGAAAGGCCCAATTCTATAGCCTGCCATAATAATTATATCGTCATCCCTTGTGGAAAAGTAGAAATATCCATCTTTATCTACTGACCCAGTATCTCCGGTTAAATAATACTTTTTATTTGTTGAAAACTTCTCAGCACTTTTTTTAGGATTACCAATATAACCTGTAAACCAGGAAAAGGGACTTTTATCAATAATAAAGGCAACACGCCCTGGGATACCCGGTTTTTCCGGTATATCTTCATTATTTTTCAGGACAGTAGCTGACCAACCTGGCATTACTTTACCCATTGAACCATCCCGCAATTCTGTTTTGAGTTCTGGGTGGTGATGGTTATTTATAACCATACTAGTTTCTGTCTGACCATAATGGTCATGTACAAAGAGGCCAAAGAAAGACTTTGCCCATTCATTGATTTCTGGGGTTAAAGGCTCTCCTGCACTTGATAAACATCGGAGTTTATGACTATTTGAGATTTCTATTCCATCAGCCCGAAGTGAGCGATAGACTGTAGGTGCAGCGGCAAAATTTGTAATTTTTTGCTTTTCTATTATGTCAATAGTTGCTTGTGCACTGAAACCACCTTCAAACAAAATAGCTGGGGTTCCCGTGGTTAAAGTCGCAAGAATACCACAGTAAAGTCCATAAGCCCAACCTGGATCAGCTGCATTCCAAAAGATATCGGTCTGTCTTAAATCATAAGCAAATTCTGCATATGCTTCTATACACGAAAGAGCTTTGACAGGAAGACTAACACCTTTTGGCTTACCTGTTGTTCCAGATGTAAAAATATGAATAATGGGTGCTTCTGGATCTAAACTTACCTCTTCCTTAAGGGACTTATCAGTCGCTAATAAATCCTCCCATCTAAAAGCCCAATTGGGTGTTTGATCAAACCTAGCAGTTGTAATAACTTCGACTTTACCATTTGGTGCAAAATCATCTGATGGTTTAAGTTTTGACTGCTGTTTTTGGTCACAGAAGACTATTTTAGTATTACTTCCATTTACTCTAAGTGTTATGGCTGGAGTAGAGAAAGCCGTGAATAAGGGTACGTGAACGGCACCTATTCTCCAGATCGCTAATAACGTGATAATGTACTCTTTGCTTTTCCCCATGAGCGTGGCAATTCTATCACCTTTTTTGACGCCTCTTTGTTTCAATCCATTTGCTAATAAAATAGACTGAGTTTTTAGCTCTCCATATGAAAGATCATATTCTTCCATATTTTCGTTTATTATTTTATACGCAAGTTTAGTCGCAGGATATTGATCGCAGAGCAGATAATGAACACTCTTTGAGGAAGTTGAATATTTAGCAATCAACTCGCTAACCCGTAGGGTGATTTTTTCACTGGTATCCATATATTTAACCTATTTATGTTTCATAAAAAATGCTTAAGTTATGATATATAAATTGATTTTATAATGAAAGAAAAACGCAGACTAACCGTGGTCTGCACGAGCTTATTTAGGAGCTAACCTTTTGACGTACGAGGAAATACGTTCTATTAACATATGAAAGGTAGCAAAAATTATGCCTAGTATAATGTACAAAGAATAATTTCTAAATGAGGGTGATAAGCAAATATTTATATGTTGAGTTATTTAAACCATTTTTGATATTCTCGTTTACGTTTATCAGTATATTGTGGTTGGTCCAAATTCTGCCAAAACTTGAAGGATTGGTCTTAAATAAACAACCCCTAAACATATTCATTTCTGTGGCAATGAATACTATTCCCCAGATAGCCTATTTTGTAATACCAATTGCAGCTTTTTTTTCAACCATCTATGCCATAAATAAACTTGTGTCAGAAACTGAAATTGTAGCTATAACAAGCTCAGGTTTTTCAATTCTTTCTTACGCAAAAATTATTTTTATATTTGGGTTAACTGTCAGTTTAATACTATTTTTAATTACATTTTTTGTTTTACCAAAAAGCGCCTTTAAACTTCAGTCTATTTTTTTTGATATAGAGCAAAATTTCGCCACAAAATTCATTGATAGTAGGAAGTTTTTACATCCAATATCTGGTGTAACTATTTATGTGAGAGATAAATTGGAAGAAAATCAAATGACAGGAGTTTTTGTGTTTGATGATCGTAATGATAACTATTCATTATTATATTCTGCAAAAGAGGCTGCTATTAGAGATAACGGTGGTATTAGAGATTTAATCATGCAGGATGGCGAGCTGCAAATTTTGTCTAAAGATGAAAAGAGTGTAGTGTCTGTAAGATTTGAGAGATTTGGAATTAACTTAAATTCTTTTATACCGGAAAAACAGTATTATTTGGCTTCACCATCAGACGTTTCACCAATTACTGGAATTGTGAGATCTAAAGAACTTGCTGAATTAACTGATTATTCCCCCTCTGAATATTTAGCAGAGAGCCATATGAAGTTAGCATCGATATTGTCTCCAATAGCTTTATGTATGCTGGGAGGGTTAGCTCTTATAGTGTTTAACAGTGAAGGATATAGAACTACTGCGATTGTAATTTTCCTATCGCTGGTGGCTTTAGTGATGCAGGTTGCCATTATTTCGCTTAAATCACTTCTTGTCCTCAATCCAGATACCTTTTTACTTATCTATCTTCCGCCTTTAGTTGTTCTTATGGGAATATTATTAGTCGTTAATCTAAAAGACACATTTGCTTAGAGTAAAAAACTGAACGCGACGCAGAAAGGAGAAATTAGTATTTCCGGAAAGATTTGGCTACTACATCAATTATTGAAATTTGAACAAAATTCAAATAGGTTTTATCGATGCTATTAAAAGAAGTTAGGTCAGCTGGACTTATTGTCGCATACGTAGGATTATTTTTTTCCTTTTTAATGTTAATTCCATGGATAACGTCTGTTCTTACTGGTTGGGAGGGAGGCAAGTCTTTTCTTTGGTCAGGTTTGATGGCTGCGATTGTTTGTGTTTTAGTGGTAATCGCGTGTTTTGGTGATCAACCAAAGATTACCCCGAGATTTGGGATATTGGTGGTTAACATGTTGTGGTTTTTGTTGCCAATTTTATGCGCAATCCCATTAGCCAATTCTTCTGCAAACTTAAGTTTCGTAGATGCTCTGTTTGAAGCAACTTCCGGACTTACGACCACAGGGTCAACCATAATGACAGACATATTAAGCTATGATCGCCCAATTCTTTTATGGAGAGCCTTGATGCAATGGGTTGGAGGCCTTGGTATACTTTCACTAGGGCTGATATTGCTTCCTTTTTTGAGAATTGGGGGAATGCAGTTATTTAAAATGGAGAGCTCCGATAGATCCGACAAGCCCTTGCCAAGATTAGTGGAAATCTCAAGATCAATTATTATTATTTACGTTGTTTTATCTTTAGCGTGTGTCGTTGCTTACCTTTTTGTAGGATTGACACCATTCGATGCTCTAACACATGGTATGACTACCGTGGCCACTGGTGGTTTTTCAACGCATGATGAGTCTCTCGGCTATTATGATAGTTCGTCTGTACTGTGGGTTGCTATACTGTTTATGATAGTTGGGGGCCTACCTTTTAGTGTATTTGTTGCAATTTTTTTTACGCGAAATATTCCCAAGTTAGACCCTCAAGTGCTGACCTTCATATTAATTATTTTTTCTTCTTGTACATTATTGTTACTTTACCAAAATGGTGGTGAAGCAAGATCAATATATGTTAACACTGAATATATTTTCAATGTAGTTTCTATAATAACAACTACGGGATATTCTAGTGGAGATTTTATGAATTATGGTTCCTTAGGCCCTGTGTTATTTTTCTTTTTAATCTTTATTGGAGGGTGTGCGGGTTCTACTGCTGGTGGAATTAAGGTCTATAGATTTATTGTATTGGGGCAAGTAATTAAGACATCCTTAAGGCAACTTATTTATTCGAAGGGAGTATTCCTATTGAGATATGGAAACAAACTTGTTGATCAAGACATTTATCGCTCAACGGTAACAATGATCTGTTGTTTTTTTGCCTGCCTCATTTTAGTAACGTTAAGTCTAGCTTTTTGTGGGCTAGATTTTATTACCGCTATATCTGGAGCAACTACCGCATTAGCGAATGTTGGCCCTGGAATAGGTGAAATAATTGGCCCATCGGGAAGCTTCAAAAGCCTTGATGACGTTGAAAAATATATTTTAATATTGGCAATGATTTTAGGAAGGCTAGAACTTCTAGTGGCAATGGCATTTTTTTTGCCAATCTTTTGGAAGCAATAAGTTATTAATCTGTACTTAAGTCAGGTATATTAGCAAAATGGATTAGAGCCTCTGGGTTAGCCAAAGCCTCTTTATTTTTAATTTCTTTTCCATGAACAATGTCTCTGACTGCTAGCTCAGTTATTTTCCCGGAACGTGTTCGAGGAATATCTGGAACAGCAACTACTTTAGCTGGTACATGTCTTGGGGTGAGATTTGTTCTTATCTGATTAACTACTTTTTCCTTAAGATGTTCAGTTAGCTCATGGTCATTTTGTAACTTTAGAAATAAAACTATTCTAACATCATTGTTCCAATTTTGTGCTATTACGATGGACTCAGCAATTTCATTAAGTTTCTCAACCGTATTATATATTTCAGAAGTGCCAATCCTTACTCCGCCAGGATTTAGGGTTGCATCTGATCTACCGAAAATTACAACCGTACCGCGCTCAGTTATTTTGGCCCAATCTCCGTGACGCCATATCCCTTTAAACTTTTCAAAATATGCTTCTTTGTATTTTGTATCATTTTGATCATTCCAAAACTTTATGGGCATTGATGGGAATGGAATTTTGCATACAAGCTCACCTTCCATGTTAACCAAACTTTCTCCGTCCTCGTTAAATATATCCACGTCCATTGCTAATGCTCTGCATTGAATTTGTCCTTTAACTACAGGACTCAAAGGGTTACTTAAAACAAAACAGCTGAGAAGATCTGTTCCACCGGAAATCGATGAAATCTGCACATCTGGTTTTATATTGTTCAAAATGTAATCATAACTATCGGGGCTAAGTGGAGAGCCAGTTGAACAAATAGTTCGTAGATTGCTCAACCTGAAGTGTTTCTTGGGAATTACATTAGATTTTGAAAGTGCATCGATATACTTTGCTGATGTGCCGAAAATGCTCACCTTTGATTTTTCAGCTATTTTCCATAGGTTTTCGGGATTTGGATAAAATGGACTTCCTTCATAGAGGACAATAGAGCTTTTACAAAATAGGGAGCCAACCAACCAGTTCCACATCATCCAACCACATGTAGTAAAATAAAACATTTTCTGCTTTTCGCCTAAATTTATATGAAGCAGGTGTTCTTTTGCGTGTTGGATTAGAACACCGCCTATGCTGTGTGTTATGCATTTAGGCTTGCCAGTGGTACCCGATGAAAAAACAATATATAAAGGATCATTAAATTTACACAAAACAAAGTTCTCTAATCTGTCTGACTGAAAAACAGTTTTAAAATTTAGAACCTTATCAATGTCTTTGGAAGAATTTATATATTCCACAACAACGATATGTTCTAAAGAGGGAAGGCGTTTAGATATTTTTTTAATTTCCTCTGATCTATCAATAACCTTTCCATTATAAAGGTAGCCGTCCGCGGCAATCATAACTTTGGGTTCTATTTGTTCAAAGCGATCTATGACCCCCTCAATACCGAAGTCGCTCGAACAGGAAGAAAAAATAGCTCCTAAGGCAGAAGTAGCAAGCATCGATATAACTGTTTCAGAACAGTTGGGCATGTAAGCGCAGACACGATCCCCTTTTTTGACCCCCTTGCTTTTCATCCAACCAGCCATTCTAAGAGCCTTACTTTCAAGGTCTTTTCTGGTTAACGCATTGTAGAACCCATCTTCTCTAAATTCCTCTATAGCAACTGAATTATCTGCAGCTCGGAGTAGGTTTTCTGCATAGTTTAGTTTTGCATCTGGAAAAAACCTAGCACCAGGCATCTGCCCAATATTTTCAGAAATTTTCGTGCCCTTGCTTCCTTTTATTTCAGAAAAATCCCACATCAGAGACCAAAACTTTTCGACATTATTAACTGACCAATCCCAAATATCTTGATATTCGGTTTTTATTGATTGTGAGTATCTTTGATTTGCAAATTCAATAAACCGAGATAGGTTGCTTAACTTTTTACTTTCACTACTCGGTTGCCAAATGATTTCAGGATTATCCATTTAAAGGCCTCTTAATATTTATTTAATTCACTGGGGTCATTAATTATACAGTCTGCACTCGCTTTCTTTCGTTCTTCTTTAGCATTATAGCCCTATGTAACTGCGATTGTATTCATTTTAGCATTCTTTCCCATCTTAATATCATGAACTGTATGCCTGATCATATACGCTTTTCAATTTTCACTTTAAGCTTTTTCAGGGAGCTTCACGCTAAGATTGATAGTTAAAAATAATAAGGAAGCAAACACCGAAAATGCAGCAAAAAATTTGAACTGATGATCAATGAGATAGCCTAAGTCTATGAAATAACCACTTAAAACAGGTCCTATAGCAGAACTGAAAACCATAATGGTTAATCCAACCGTACGCACTGACCCCAGATATAAAGATCCAAAGAATTCCGGGAAAAAAGTTCCATATACCACGGTGTATGCCCCCGCGCTTAAACCTAACAGGATAAAGATAAAGAGTAATTCCAAGTAACTTGTAGCGATCGATAAGAGTAATAACCCCGAGATGAGAGGAAAAAGAAAAACAGGTAGAATAATTTTTGTGGAAAGCTTATCCACCAAATAACCGATTGCATACAAAGAAAAAAGAGTTGCAGCTGAATAGGCTGGAATAAATAGGACATATGTTGAAAGATCCCAACTTTTTATTTCTACTAAATGAACTTGGTGGAAGAAGAGGGTTGTTGTAATCATAGGAGAAGTCATTAACCCCGGCACTGCAGCCCAAAAAACCCAACTCCTTAACATCTCGGATCGCTTCCATGATTTTTTCAACATACCTACATGCTGATTTTCTTTCTGTGGCATTGTGCCCTTGTTTCGCTCTGTTCTTGCCAGAAACCTGACTGATGCCAATATCAGTACACTCATTATTATCGATACATACCAGCTGACCTGCCAACTTAGAAGGCCTATTATAGCAACAAATATTGTGGGCATTATAGCTTCTGCAAGAGTGTAACCAGAGTTTGCAACGGCGACTGCCTTCCCCTTATTTTTAAAAAACCATTTGCCACAAAAGACCATTGATATATGCCCAAGCATTCCTTGACCAAAAAAACGGAGACCCAGAATGATAAATACTAGCCCCCATGTTGAAGTATTGTTCGCCATTAAAAATACAAAAACTATCAATCCAAAAATTATCAGAGTGCTGAGTCTTTTAGCTGAAATGCTATCTGCATAACCACCCACAAAGAGGATTATAATTGCTGAAGATAAAGTCGCGCATGAATAGATCAGTCCCCATTGACCATGAGTTAACTCAAAAGCAGCCCTAATTTCTCCTGAGTATAATGAAATGAAGAAAGTCTGACCAAAAGCAGAACAAAAAGTAAGAATAAATACTACATAGAGCCAGCGTAAATTTTTTATATAAAAATCTATATTGATCATTGAACTTGTCAGTTAAAAGCTTGTATTCTTGAATAACAATAGTCGTATACGTGAAACTATAATAGGAAAGAATTAAATGTCGGAAATTATAATAGTAGAGCATTTAACGGACCACATAGTCGAGGTTTTAATTAATAGGCCAGAAAATTATAACACCTTTAATACAGAACTCAGGTTAAGTCTCGTTGAAAACTTGAGGAAAATTGATCAAAATAAAGATACGAGAATAGTGATATTGAGAGGAGAGGGCCCTGGTTTTTGCGCTGGCGCCGATTTAAATGACGGAGGGCAAATGCCTCCTTCAAAACAACTTTTAGATGAATATTTTCCCATATTTGAAATAATCTCAAAAAGTCAAAAACTTTTCATAGCTGCCGTACATGGATCAGCAGCTGGAATAGGAACGGCTCTAGCTATGAATTGTGATTTTACGGTTATGGCGGCTTCATCTCGTATTTCAATGGTATTTTCTAATATTGGCTTGGTACCTGATGGAGGAGCAACGTATCTTCTTCAAAAATCTCTTGGGTATAGAAAAGCTTTAGAGGTAATTGTTTCGGGCAGCCATCTATCTTCGGAGGAATGTCTAAACTATGGATTGGCAAACAAAATATTTCAAGATGGTAGCTTTATTGATGACGTAAGAAGCTGGGCTGAAGAATTATCGCAAAGATCGCCTTTAGCGGCATCTGCTGCAAAGCAAGTAATGCGTGAAGATACTTTTAAAGCTTATTGTGATAGATTCAATCATGAAGCGAGAGAACAAGATAATTTGATGCTGAGCAACGACTTTAAATCTGCTGTAGAGTCTTTTTTTAAAAAAGAAAAACCAAATTTTACAGGAACTTAGTGTGACTTCAAAATCAAAGAGAATTAATCTCTTTGGCAATTTTTGCACTTGAAACTTCGTGGATCAAATGGCCCTCACTTTCAAAAAGCTTTATTTTAGCGTTAAATGCTTTTTTGTGAGCTCTTACAGATGTTTTATAATTTACAATCCCGTCGTGCATGCCTGCTAAAAAAAGAGTTGGAACACTGACTTTTTTTATTTTTTTTTCAATATCGCCGATATCCCAATTAGAAATGAATGCCAGAGTGCCGGTAACATGGTCCTCATCAGTCATGAGTTTCATATAGTAGTCAATATTTTTACTATTAAGATTGCTCCCAGATATTGATAGAAATTTTCTAAGACTTGTTTCGGCACTATTAAAAAGCCTTATCCAATATTTAGTTAAAGGGCTCCCATAAAACACTTTTGCCATTAGTGGAAAAATGGTCCCAGCTGGACCTTCAAATCTCTCTAGAGCACCGTTTATAAGAACTATGGATGACAGAGGTCCCTTGTAGATAACGGATAAGGACAAAACGATTACCGCACCGATAGAGTGACCCACAAAGATGTTTGGTTTAATCTTTAATGACTCAAAAAGAATTATCAAATCCCTCACAATAGTATCGTGTTGAGGTCGTATTCCTTTTTTTATCTTTGAGAATCTGTGTCCAGGTAGGTCAACCGCTAAAACTTGAAACTCATTTAGTTTTGGTATTAGATTGGCCCAAGAATGAGAAGAAGCTCCAGCTCCATGGATAAGGAGTATAATAGGGTTGCCTGGTTTCCCAATTAATTGATAATGCCAGACAAAATTATCGGTCTCAAGGAACTTACTATGTTCAGAGTATGGCCAAAAATTATTTGAAGCGTCTTTAACCATCTCTATGCACTATATCGATCGCTGAACTGCTTTTGAAATGCTGTTGGAATTAGCCATTGGCAATTGGAAATAATGACCGTTTAGCTCTCTTGCGAGCTCATTAGCCATTGGTGTTTTTCTTCTAGACGTATCAATAAAGATATTATTGATGGCGTTTCGTTTTATTAATGATGCTATGTAGGTTGTATCCTCAATAGCTTTAACACGATCTCCCACTCCATCAAGCGACATGTTTCCCCTACCGTCAGATAAGAGGATAATAATAGGTTTTATACTTCGGGATCTAGCGGCAGATGCCATATTAAATGCTTCGAGTAGACCATTTGCCAAAGGTGTAGCACCACCTCCAGGCAGTGAACTCAATTTTTTCTTGGCTGTCACAAGAGATTTTGTAGGTAATAGTAAAGGATCAGCTTTCAATCCACTAAAAGAAATGAGAGCAACATTATCTCGCTTTGCATAAGCATCGGATAATAATATCTCGATAGCCCCCTTTGCTTCATTTAACCGCCCAATAGCATTTGAGCCTGAGGCATCAACTAAAAATATTAGAAGCCTCTCTGACTGCTTCTCAAATCTTTTTATCATGATGTCTTGTGGATAAATGATTATTTTTTTATTTTTTGTAACTGAAGAAGATCTTATTTTTTGCCAAGGGATAGATTTTGTAAGCGTCCCCATCAAATCAATTCTTTTGTCAGAAGAATATTTCCTATTAACGGAAGGGATAGGGCGACCTGCAGAGAAATTAATGTTTCTTTCTCCAGATCCAGTTGCTTCCCCATAACTAATAGATTGAGAATTTTTTGACAAAAGAGTCTCAATGAGGCTGCTTGGGAGAGAGATTTTAAGAGCATCTATGAGCATTTTTTTGTCTTCACTATTTAGTTTTGTTTCGTTCGCTTTACTTTCATTATCATCTCTTGTTTGTTCTTGTTCAGGCGTAGCTACTTTCTCCTCTTGTTGAAATTCTGGAATTTGTTTTGCCTTATGAATCATTGAGAGGGAAATAGCTAGGTTTATGTCTTCTCTCGTTACACTCTTTTTTCCTTTATAAGCACATAATGACTTAGCAACTTTTAAGGTGGTAAAAATTGTATGCATATTGGAAATAGAAAACATTTCGGCGGACGCGATTAAGTAATCCAATATTTTTTTATTAACTTGTACAGCCGCCAGCTTTTCTTTAGCCTCAGAAATTTTTTTTCTATTTATAGAAACTTTTTTCAAATCTTTATGTCTTGTGCCATCCAGATTTATAGAAAAAATAAGATAGTCGGATAGATTTTCTCTGGGCACTTCGTTACTTTCGCTTTCGTCTAATGCAATAAAGAATTTGTTGCTGTTGTTCTTAATTTTGTTTCTCAAAAATGTAGCTAGACCTTTTTCCATTTTTTCCGTGTTAGTTAAAATTAAAGCGATGTTATCGGATGAGAATATATCTTCATTATATTTTGGCGTACCAAAGGTTAATGTATCGACCATGTTAATGTTATTGGCAAAGTCGGTTGGATTTTGAAAGGGATAAATTTTTTTCAATCGTTTTGGTTTTAATAGGGACAAGAGGTTAGAAAGAAACACCGTTCTTAAGGTTGAATAGTTGGCCTTTATAGATAACGAACCAAGGGAGGGGTCGATGCTACTAACTGTTAATATGCCCTGAATGAGAGCATTTACATCGAGCTCATGTTCAAGAAAGTCAATTTTTTTTGTCATCTATCAGTTCATTGACTTTTCTTTTCACGCGCACCTCTGAACTTGTATCATCCAATGGATCCCTTCTCAGTCTATGGCTAAGAGTGTAAACAGCTATCTCTCTAATATCCTCTAAAGTTGGCTTTGTTGTCTCATTAAACGCACAGAGTGCTCTTAAAGCCCTCAAAAGTGTTAATTCTCCCCTCAATCCATCAGAGCCCACCGCGATACAAATTTCAGCACACTTTGATAAAATACTATCGTCAAGCTCAATATTATCTAAAGCATTTTTTGCATGAATTATTTTTTTTTGCACTGTTAAATCTTTCCGTCTCCACTTCCGTAAAAAAGCTTGAGGATCTCTTTCAAACTCATCTCTTCTTTTAATCACTTCAATCCTTTGCGATATTTCAGAGGGGGAACCCACATTTACTGAGAAACCAAATCTATCAAGTAGCTGCGGTCTGAGTTCACCCTCTTCAGGATTCCCAGAACCAATTAAGACGAACTTTGATGAGTGTCTTATAGATATTCCATCCCTTTCGACTATGTTCTCTCCTGATGCAGCAACATCTAAAAGCAGATCAACGATATGATCCTCAAGCAAGTTGACCTCATCTATATAAAGGAAGCCACTATTTGCTTTGGCTAACAAGCCTGGTTCAAACACTTTCCTGCCCTCAGTTAAAGCAATTTCTAAATTTAGTGCTCCAACAACTCTGTCTTCTGTTGACCCCAATGGAAGATCTATAACAGGAGTTGAACGTTCTTCAAACTCAAGAGACTTCTTTTTTTTACACTGATCGCACAGATTAAATGAATTCTGACAATTAAAGGAGCAATCTATTACAAAATTTTGCTTTGGTAATAATTCCGCGAGCGATCTAACAATGGTTGATTTCCCAGTGCCTCGATCTCCAAAGACGAGTACGCCTCCAATTGATGGATCGATTGCTGTCAAAATCAGAGCAAGTTTCATTTGTTCTTGTCCAACTATTGCTGAGAATGGAAAATACTTATTCACTTGATTCCCTATTTATATTTATTTCTGGCCATTGGCCGATTTGTTTGTCTATGGCAAATCGTGCATAGAGTTCCTCTTTAAACCAATTATTTTCCCTTACAGCTTTGATGGCCTCCTTGTGAGGCCCATGATTTCTAGCAAATTGATCCATGCTTTCCTGACTTGGCCATATTGAGAAGGTGACTTGGTGAAACCATGGAATTTCTCCTAAGCCGATTTTAAATAAAACATTTCTATTGAGCCCAATTGTTTTTGATATATCTGGCACTCTTTTCCAAAACTTTAAAAGGATACTCGTTTTTATTGTTGCTCTTGTAAGCGCTACTACAGGAAATGTTTGATCGAGGTTATCAGTTATTTCAAACGGGTTTCTTTTATCCCAACTACCCCAAGATCTGGTAGGTTTTAGATATAGCGTCCAGTTTTCTTTTGATCTATTTTTATATTGTTTGAAAATTGATGAGTTGGCTATGTTTTGATCCGCATCGGTCACACTATCCCATACTGCCATGATAGCATAAACATTAGGGTTTAATACAGGGGTAAAGCCTTCCCCCACACCACTTCCAAAAAGTTTATAAAATTGCAGGCCTTTCATCTTTCTCATATATAAATGTGAAAACCCCATATGGGAAAAAGCCCAAAGTTTGCCAAATATGGACTGGAACCTAAAAAAACTTATGGTAATTGTCTTAATTATCTACTCCAAAATGGCTTATTCAATTCAAAGCATATTTTTTATTAAAAATATTGTCAAAAAAAACTGACATGTTTAAGATCAGATATGTTGAAAAAGACCGACGAAACGTACTATGATGGTGAGAAAGAAGTGGAAAAGCCTTCTGTTGCCATTATTGGAGCGGGATTTGGAGGCTTGTCTGCGGCAATGCTTCTCTCTGAAAAAGGGTACCATGTCCATGTTTTTGATAGATTGCAAACTGTTGGTGGTCGCGGGTCATCCAAAACTCAAAAAGGACATCGATTTGATCTAGGTCCAACGATTTTGACTCTACCAAAAAACTTTGAAGGACTTTGGAAGAGATGTGGGGATGATCTCAATAAACACGTTAAGATAGAAAAGCTTAATCCATATTATGATTTGATATTTGAAGATAATGATGTTCTTTCAGTTTCTGGCAACAAATCAAATTTTGAGGCTCAAATTAAAAAATTTGCACCGAATGATCTCAAAGGATATCGAAAGTTCATGCGTTTATCAGAAAGGCAATATAATTTCGCGTTTTCAAAAAAGGGCTCAATGGGAAGAAGTCCCATGCATAGACTATGGGATACTCTAAAGGTTCTTCCAATATTTGCTCTTCTAAGAGCAGATAGGTCAGTTTATAAAAGTGCTGCGAGCTATGTATCCAACTCAAAGCTTAGGTTTGCGTTAAGTTTTCATCCACTTTTTGTAGGTGGGAATCCCTTCACTGTTACGTCCATGTGGGGTTTAGTGAATTATTTGGAGCATAGATTTGGTGTTTACTATATTCACGGAGGAGCTCAAGCCATGGCAAATAAAATGGCAGATAAAATTAAATCCTCAGGGGGTCAAGTAACACTTGATACAACAGTTAATAAAATTTTAACAAAAGATAACAAAGCAGTTGGAGTTCAATTGGAGTCTGGAGAAAAAATTAGCGCAGATTATGTAGTGTCAAACGCAGATCTTCAGAATACATATGATAGTTTATTAGGGCACCAAAGAAAGAAAAGGTGGACTAAACATAAATTAGACGCGAAGAATTGGTCAATGAGTCTCTTTGTTTGGCATTTTGGCACGTCAAAAACAAGACCAAAGTGGAAGAATGTCGGGCATCATACAATTCTGGTGGGACCCAATTATAAAAAAGAGGTTAATGATATTTTTATAAAAGGGAAGTTGCCTCAGGAAATGAGTTTATATGTACATAGACCTTCTGTTACTGACAAAACTTGTGCTCCAAAAGGAGACGATACTTTTTATGTATTGGCTTGCGTTCCAAACCTAAGTTTTAATAATGATATTCACTGGCGTAACATTGAAAAAAGCTACAAGAAAAAAATACTTGATGTTTTAGAGAGAAGACTTTTGCCTGGGCTAGGTCGAGCAATAAAAACCGAGTATGTTATGACCCCCCTTGATTTTAAGGAAAGATATTTGAGTCATTTCGGAAGTGGTTTTTCCTTGGAACCTCAAATGTTTCAAAGCGCCTGGTTTAGACCTCACAATAGATCAGAAGAGCTTGATAATCTCTTTCTTGTTGGCGCTGGTACTCATCCTGGGCCAGGATTACCTGGGGTTCTTGCATCTGCAGAAATATTAGATGAAATTCTTCCGGATTTGAAAAAGGTTTCGAATAAAACAAGCTATTCCACCAATAAGAAAGTAATGCAGGTTTAATCAAATGTATAACAAAGAGGATCTGGAAACCTGTTACGAAATAATTAAAAAGGGATCCCACTCTTTTTATGCTGCTTCACAAATTCTTCCCAAAAAAGTACGCGACTCTGCAATTGTTTTGTATTCATTTTGTCGAATTGTCGACGATGCAATTGATGATAGTCAGGCAAAATTGCTATCTCTAAAAAAGCTTTTTGTCAGACTTGAAAAAGTCTATTTGGGAAAACCTGAAAATCATGCCTCCGATAGATGTTTTTCAGAGCTTGTTAGGTTTTATGAAATGCCAAAAGCACTCCCGATGGCTTTATTAGAAGGAATGCAATGGGACGCTGAAGGGAGAAGGTATAAATCTCTTTCAGAGTTACGCTCTTATTGTGCACGCGTTGCATCAACAGTCGGCGTAATGATGTGTGTCCTAATGCGAGTAAGAGATAAAGATATATTAGCACGTGCTTGTGATCTAGGTGTGGCTATGCAACTTACTAACATTGTGAGAGACATAGGCGAAGATGCAAGAAGTAACCGTATATACATTCCTACTGATTGGCTGAAGGAAAAAAATATAGATTTGAAACATTTTCTGACAAGCCCTAAACCTTCCAAAGAGTTAGCTTCAATCGCAAAACGTTTATTAGAAGAAGCGAGACGATTATATAAGCGTTCAGAATCTGGTCTTTTTGGCCTCCCAACTTCCTGTCAGCCAGGAATATATGCAGCCCGCTACATTTATGAAGGTATCGGAGCACATATTGAGTCTGTTCAATACGATAGCATTAACCAGAGAGCAATAACCTCAAAATCTGAAAAGATAACTTTGCTTGCTTTTTCTTTTTTAAAAACTCTTAGTTCTAAAATTTTGCCAGTTTCAGCTGTTGTACATGCTCCCGCTTTAAGAGAAGTGAAATTTCTTGTAAATAGCGCACAGAGGAAAAATCATGGCAATGATATGGTTCTTTTTTCTGGCAAAAGATTGATGGACGTTTTAATGGAACTTGAAAAAAATGATAAGAAAAGCATTTATCTATCAACATAGAGAATTGGAATTATGACCGAGTCGATATTCATTTTTTTGCTAGGTTTTTTGGCGTGTCTCGCAGCTGGGTCTACCGGTTCTTTATTCCCAACAGGAGACTGGTATAAATCCCTTAACAAACCTAGTTGGACACCTCCAGATTGGGTTTTTCCTATTGCATGGTTATATTTATATATAGCCATGTCATATTCTTTAGTTAGAGTTTACGGAGCTTCTAACAATGACTTATTCTTGATTTTTTGGGCTCTTCAACTTGTATTCAATACTTTATGGACTCCTGTATTCTTTGGGCTCCACAGAATAAAGTTAGGTTTTATAATTCTACTATGCCTTTGGGTTTCGGTTATTATCATGGTTGTCCTAGCTTTTTATACTGATTTAATAGCAGGTCTTCTACTTGCTCCCTATATTGTTTGGGGTTCCTACGCAGGGGCATTAAATTTTTCTATTATTCAATTGAATAAGGAGAATTCCTAAAAAATTCGAGGTATCTTTGCGCATAGCAAAGGTTTTATCAGTGGGTTTGTAAACCTTTTCATATCCAAGGTTTCATGAACGCCGGTAGTTTTTTCTTTATCAATTTGGGTAACTAACTCACTTCTGGAATAAAATGGTGCATCCAGCAATGCCCGGCTTTGATAGGGTGAAAATTCCCTATCCGATCTGGCAACCCGTTTAATGAGCCATTTTGTTTTTGATATAGGTTTAAGAGGAGGTGCTTCTACCTCTTCAACTGAGCCATTTTTATTGAAGCGCAGTGCTATGTTGGTACTGCTGCCGTCAACTAGATCAGCGTCGTAAAATGTGAGGCATTTATCTTTAAACGGTAGACGACTCCAGGTCCAATAATTGAAATCTTGTTCGAGTGCCCTTGTTCCAAAATTGCCATCGAGGTAAGCGTTCCCTTGCCAACTCCATCCTTTCTTATTTGTTTTAATCTCTATACGTGAAATTGGGGAGAATGGTCTCCATATGTGTGTCCCGTCAGGTTTCAACAATACTTCCAAATCATTTACATTTTCTGGTGTAACAGTGATGCAACCTTCAATTTTATCGAAATGTGGAATTGTTATTTCGCTAAACTCTAGAACAAGCTTCTTGCCATCCCACTCTAATTTGCTGGGCCCTACCTTAAAAGAATTTTTGGTAATTTTAACATGGCGTTCCCTTCGCTCAGTCATTGTCCATCTTCCCCCTTTACCATATGTCACAATATTTATTGAACAAAAGTCATGAGGGTTTTTTCTACCAGACCAACTATACCATGGAGAGAAGACCGAACCTATGAAGGCAATAATTGAAACTGCTTTTGTGCCGTCATCTGAAAGGCCATCCATGTACCACCATCCGTACCCGTTGGGTGGGATATTCAGATCAAAACAAGGTCCCGTTTTATCATTTCTGCCGCATGCTTGCCTGATAGAGCTGCCATGGGCAAACCCGGTCCTGGATGAGTTCCCCCTCCTGCCAGATAAAGGCCCCTTATTTTTGTTTTTGTGGAGGGTCTTTGGAAGGTTGAAAGTAGTCTCTCGGGGCTCAGCCCGTAGATTGATCCGTCCGCGCCCGGTGCTAGTCTTTCGAATGCTCTCGGCGTTGCCAGATTGTGTGAATTCGGTTTGTTTTTGAAGTATATTCCCATTTTGCTGAGTTTTTGAAATGTTCTTTCTTTGCATAAATCATACTCCTTGGTAGCAGTAATTTTGTTTTGAGTGAGTGAGGGCGCGTTGATGATTATCTCAAAGCGATTTTTTGAGCTACTTTTTAAGCCCTTTTCTTGCTTGCATATATATAAAGTGGGGTCTTTAGCTATTTGTCCGGCTGATATACTATCAAATTCATTCTTATAGTTCTCATTAAAAAAGACATTGTGGTGGGCTAGTTCCACCCCCGTAGTTTCAGAAGCAAATGACCAAACATAGGCAGATAAAGATCGTGGTTCAGTGGCTGTTTTTTTCATTATATTTTTTAAGTTACTACCCAAGTTACCTTCTCTAAAGTTTCGTGGATCTCCGTTAAACAATACAGTTTTGGATTGGTACCTTTGTCCATCATTGAGATCTACGCTACACACCTTGTTATCTTTAATATTAATTTTAGTAACAGACTTATTGAAAATGAACTTAACACCATTTGCTGTAGATAATTGTTTCAATTTATTTGCAAGAGTATGAAGACCTCCTTTTACGCGCCATACTCCCAGAAACTCAACATACCATATGAGTTGTAGCAGGGATGGAGAATTGAAAGGCGAACCCCCAACATATGTCGCATATCTTCCAAAAAGTTGTCTGAGCTTAGGTTCGCTGAAATATCTTTCTAGCTTGCTCCAGTAGTCGGTTGGGAAGCCCAAAATGTTAATTAATCGAGGAATACTTTTTAAAAAATCTTTTTTTATGAAAAAGCTCCCGGGGTAGTCATTTCTTAACAACGTGTTGTTAAAAGCAAAAAAAAGGGTCTCACAATCTCCATGAAATTTGTCAAATTCAGCTGCTGATTTTTTCCCAAATACTTGCTCTATTGAAAAAAGATTTTTTTCATGGGTTGAGAAAAGATCTAAACATTTTCCATCGGGCCAGTAATGTCTGGCTAATACCTCTTCTTTATACAAATCTAATTCCTTAAAAATATTTAGATTTGCTTGAGTGAATATTTCCTGAAAAACGTCAATTAATGTCAAAACTGTAGGCCCTGCATCAATAGGACCCTCTTGACTTGAAAAGGCTCTTAACTTTCCTCCAGGGTATCCATTTCTATCAACAACAGTTACGTTTAATCCCTTTTGGGAAAGCAAAAGGGCAGAAACGAGCCCACCAATTCCTGCGCCTACAATGATTATATGTTCGTTTTCTTTTTTCATAAAAGGTATTTTATTGACTTATTTTAAAAAGTGTCCAAAATTATTTACATAAATTTCCTATGATGTCTAATTTTTACCACAGGAACAGATATGAAAGAAAAGTTAGAAGAGGCACTGAAAAAAGCAATTAAGAAGGCGAGCAGATCGCCTGCGCCTCCAAAATTGGCTGCGGCGATGGATTATGCAATCTTTCCAGGCGGTGCTAGAGTAAGGCCTCAGCTTAGCCTCGCTGTTTCCAATGCGTGTGGGTTAGATAATTTTGATCTTTCAATGGCTTCTGCGGTTTCAGTCGAGATGATGCATTGCGCCAGTTTAGTGCATGATGATTTGCCAGCATTTGATAATGCGGAGGTTAGGCGGGGTAAGCCTACTGTTCATAAGGCCTTTGATGAGCCTTTAGCTGTTTTATGCGGCGACTCTTTAATTATCTTAGCAATTCAGGTGCTAACTGCTAACGGTTTGAGCGCTCCCGAAAGGCTTGGTAAGTTAATAAATGTTTTAACAACGTCAACGGGTATGCCTTACGGTATCTGTTCAGGTCAAGGTTGGGAAAGTGAAAAAACAGTTGATCTTAGTTCATATCATAAACTCAAAACGGCTTCATTGTTCGTAGCGGCTACTAAAATGGGGGCAATTTCCGCTGGAGAGGATCCAGAACCATGGGCAGAACTTGGGCAGAGAATAGGTGAGGCATTTCAAGTTGCTGATGATTTAAAGGACTTTTCCGACTCTCAAAAAAGTGGTAAATCGAATAACAGAGATAGGGAAAATGAGCGCCCGAACGCTGTTTTAAAGCTAGGAGAGCAAGGTGCGATTAAAAGGCTTCAGGATATTTTGGCGGGAGCTATAGCTTCTATTCCCTCGTGCCCTGGTGAAGTTGAATTGATTAAAATCGTCAGAAGTCAGGCAGAACGTCTAACCCCAGTAGCGCCTCTTCAAAAGACTTTGTAAGCCACTTATATGTTTAACAGGTGTTAAAGACTGCTCCGATCGGATGATTTTGAAAGAAAAAATTAATTCGCTTTATATAAGCTATTACCGATTGAAGGTTAATGTCTTTTCATCAACCAAAGTGCATGAAGCTATCGCTAAAGTTCCAATTCTTAGGGCCCTCATCAGTTATGAGGGCAATAAGATTCATGAGGTTATGTCAGGCTTTGTCTATTCACAAATACTCCATTTATTGATCAATTTGGGTATCTTTCAATTTCTTAAAAAAGAAGGGCGATCTCTGGATGAAGTTAGCCAATTTCTGGAGATTGCGAATGAAAGGTCTTTGTTGTTACTGCGTGGTGGATGTGCTTTAAACTTGATTTGCCACAAAAGAAATAAATATTGGTTAACCAGGGTAGGGGCGCAAATAGTTGGAGTTCCTGGTCTAATGGATATAATCCAACATAATCAAATTTTATATCGAGATCTTTTAGATCCAGTGAAGTTATTGTATGGGAAAAATGAAACAGAGCTGGGTCAATTTTGGCCCTATGTTAGAAAAGAAGCAAAAAAAAAGAATATTTCCAATAAGGTGTCTTCCGAATACAGTAAGCTCATGCAAACTTCCCAAAAGTTGGTTGCGGAGCAAACCTTGCAGGCATATAGCTTCAAAGGTGTCAAAAGAATTCTAGACATTGGCGGTGGCACTGGCGCATTTTTATTAGCCGTTAAGAGCAAGTATCCTAGTATCGAAGCTACTGTTTTTGACTTGCCTAATGTAATAAAAATTGCAAAGAGCAATCACCAAAAAATTGATAATATAGTAGGGCTCTTGAATTTTTGTCCTGGTGATTTTTTAAAAGATGATATTCCTTCGAATCAAGATGTTATGAGCTTAGTAAGGGTTTTGTATGATCATGAAGACAGCACTGTAGAGTTGTTGCTAAAACGGATCTACGAAGCTCTTCCGAAAGGTGGTTCTTTGTTAATAACAGAGCCAATGTCTGGTGGAAGCAAGCCGATGCGTTCTAGTGATTGCTATTTTTCATTTTATACTATGGCAATGACAACCGGAAAAGTGCGCTCTTTTGAGGAGCATAAGGCGATTCTTCTCAGGACAGGCTTTTCAAATATTGTTAAGCATACTGTAAGTGCGCCGTTCATTACCCAAGTTATGAGTGCAAAAAAGTAGTTTTTTTTTGCATAAAAGCCATATGTCAGAAATTTATTACAGTTTTTGTCTAAATTTATTGACATTTATTTTTGAGTTAGCTTTAATTGTCGAGTATTTACGTAAATAAAGGGGAACAGCTCTTTGATTGGGTATGTAAGAAAGCTTGACAATAAAATCGGTTTAACAAGGGGGGCCATAGGTTTCCACTTAGTTTCTGTCTCGTTAATTCATGAAAATCACAATAATTGTCATTATTTAGTATGGAAACATTAGCAATAGTCATTGATAACCCTGGTAAATTGGACCTGCGTAAAGTTGCCCTTAGGGAACCAAATACAGGCGAGGTCATTATTGAAACTCAGTTCTCTGGGGTTTCTACAGGTACTGAACGCTTGTTTTGGAATGGTGAGATGCCATTTTTTCCTGGAATGGGTTATCCTCTAGTCCCAGGTTATGAAACGGTTGGGGTGGTAGTCGACAACAGAGCATCCAGGAAACTTAAGGTTGGCGATCATGTATTTGTCCCAGGGGCAAATTGCTATAAAAACGAAAAGGGTCTTTTCGGTGCATCTTCTAGCCTTCTAATCGCTTCCGATGAAAAGCTCATAAAAATAGACCATGATTTGAAAGCTCAAGGGACACTATTTGCACTGGCAGCAACTGCTAGGCACGCAATCGCAGGGCTTGGGAACAAACTTCCCTCACTTATTATTGGTCATGGTGTTTTAGGAAGGTTGCTAGCTCGATTAACAATAGCAGCTGGTGGTGAAGCCCCGATTGTATGGGAAAGTAATCCTCTTAGAGTGGGTAATGAAACAGATTACGACGTTATCAATCCGGAAAATGATAATTCTTCCGATCACGAATCGATTTATGAAGCTAGTGGGGATATTAGCGTTTTGGATAAGATAATTCCAAAATTGAAAAAAAATGGCGAAATAGTTTTTGCTGGATTTTATTCATCTCCTATTTCTTTTTCCTTTCCGCCTGCTTTTATAAAAGAGGCCAGGTTCAGGATTTCGGCAGAATTTAATACTGAAGACATAAATATTACACGATCACTATTAGAAACCGGTGCTCTATCTTTAGAAGGTTTAATATCGCATGAGAGTAATGTAAATTTCTCGAAAGCCGCTTATCGACAATCTTTTGAAGATTCAGAATGCTTGAAAATGGTTATTGATTGGAGGGATGTAGCATGAGCTTAGATAACCCGACTCATACTTTAGATAAGAAAGACTTAGAAAAACACCACAAGGACCTTCGAGAAGAAGCAAATCAACCTATCGACGAAGTTCCAGTTGGTGAGCCAACAAAAAAAACCCAGATAATAGCGATCTACGGTAAAGGAGGCATCGGTAAAAGTTTCACTCTTGCAAATCTTAGTCATATGATGGCAGAGCAAGGCAAAAGAGTTCTACTGATAGGATGTGACCCAAAATCTGATACAACTTCTCTGTTATTCGGGGGAAAGGCTTGCCCAACTATACTTGAAACATCGACTAATAAGAAACTTGCTGGCGAAGAAGTCACCATTGGAGATGTGTGTTTTAAAAGAAATGGCGTATTTGCGATGGAACTCGGTGGGCCAGAAGTGGGAAGAGGATGTGGAGGACGTGGGATAATCCATGGCTTTGAGCTACTGGAAAAGTTAGGGTTTCACGATTGGGATTTTGATTACGTATTATTGGATTTTTTGGGTGATGTAGTTTGCGGCGGATTCGGATTGCCAATAGCAAGGGATATGGCTCAAAAGGTTATATTGGTAGCCTCAAACGATCTTCAATCTCTATATGTAGCAAATAATGTTTGTTCAGCAGTGGAGTATTTCAGAAAACTAGGTGGAAACGTCGGTGTGGCAGGCTTAGTAATTAACAAAGACGATGGGTCGGGTGAAGCGGCAGCTTTTGCTGAGACGGTAAAAATACCTATTCTTGCAAGTATACCTCAAGATGATGATCTGAGAAAGAAGTCCGCAAATTATCACATTGTTGGAACAAAAGAGTCGCAGTGGGGAGACTTGTTTGCTGAACTAGGAACAAATACAGCTGAGGCTCCACCACTTAGACCAAAGCCGCTTGACCAAGATGGCCTTCTAAATTTGTTTGCCGCCAGTGAGACAGGAGCTGACTTTGTGTTGCAACCAGCTACTGATGCTGACATGAGAGGAAAATTTGCGAAACCCAAAGAGTCGTTAGAAGTAGTATATGACGAAGTGTAAAGAGAAAAATTAATAAGAATGAGCACAAAGAGAGAAATAAAATATGATGCAGCAGATCACGTCAAGTTGAATGATGAGGTCAATGTTGATTTAGAAGACAGGCATCATGGGGGTGTAGGCACCACATCTGATGGCCTTTGTGGGTCCTCATCTCTTCAAGGTAGTGCAGAAAAAGGCGCCAACAAAGAGCTTATACAAAATATGCGAAAAGATTATCCTTTGGGTCCTCATGATAAGCCACAAAGCATGTGCCCCGCTTTTGGCTCTCTAAGGGTTGGTTTGAGAATGAAGCGAGTAGCAACTGTGCTGTCAGGCTCTGCATGCTGTGTCTATGGGTTAACTTTTGTCTCACATTTTTATGGAGCGCGAAGATCTGTAGGTTATGTACCTTTTTCCTCTGAGACGCTGGTAACTGGAAAACTATATGAAGATATTTTAGCGTCTGCACATGAAATGGCTGATCCCGATAGGTTTGATGCTGTTGTCTTTACAAATCTATGTGTTCCTAGCGCGTCTGGCGTCCCTTTGAGGCTTCTCCCAAAAGAAATTAACGGGGTTAGGATAATTGGTATTGACGTGCCTGGGTTTGGAATTCCCACACACGCGGAGGCAAAAGACGTCTTGGCTAGTGCATTACTGAATTATGCGAAAAAGGAAATTGAGTCTGGCCCAGTATCTGCCCCTTCTTCAAAGAAATCAGATAGACCGACCGTCACCTTGTTGGGAGAAATGTTTCCAGCAGATCCTATGAATATTGGAGCAATTTTGGAGCCACTTGGGTTGGCCGCAGGACAAGTTATACCTTGTAGAGAGTGGCGTGAATTGTATACAGCGCTTGATTGCGGCGCCGTTGCAGCTATCCATCCCTTTTATGCCGCTGCTGTAAGAGAGTTTGAAGACGCTGGTAAGCCAATTATTGGATCCGCCCCAGTGGGTGTTGAAGGTACTAATTCTTGGATTGATAGTGTAGGTGATACTTTTAACATTGCCAAAAAGATCATTGGGGACGCAAAAAAGAAGATTCTGCCGCAAATACAAAAATCTCTTGATGAGAAAAAAATTAATAACAAAATTACGGTATCGGGCTATGAGGGCTCGGAACTTATAGTAGCAAGAACGCTCATAGAGGCCGGCGCTGAAGTCCCTTATGTAGGAACTGCCTGTCCCAAGACTAAATGGTCTACTGAAGACAAAGATTGGTTGGAGAGTAAAGGCGTTTTTGTAAAATTTAGGGCGAGTTTGGAGGATGATATCTCAGCAGTGAAGAGCGTTAATCCTGATTTGGCTATTGGAACGACCCCGGTGGTGCAAAAAGCTAAAGAATTAGGTATTCCCTCTCTTTATTACACAAATTTAATTTCAGCTCGGCCAATTATGGGTGTTGCTGGGGCTGGAAGCTTAGCAGAAGTAATATTGCAGGCTATAAGCAATGGTTCAAGAATGGAAAAAATGAAGAGTTTCTTCGAGGGTGTCGGGGAAGGTGATACAGCAGGAGTTTGGGAGGGTAAGCCAAACCTTAATCCCCAGTTCCGAGCCCATCAAGCAAAAAAAATAGAGAAAAGAAAGATCGCAGCAAAGGCGGAGGAGATGATTTAGTGTTAATTCAGGATCACGATAGAGCGGGAGGATATTGGGGGTCAGTTTATGCTTTTTGTGGCGTAAAAGGCCTTCAAGTTGTTGTAGACGGTCCAGTAGGGTGTGAAAACCTTCCAGTGACATCAGTTCTTCACTACACAGATGCTTTGCCTCCACATGAGTTACCAATTGTGGTTACTGGTTTAGGTGAGGAGGAGTTAGGAAGGGAAGGAACAGAAGGAGCTATGAAACGTGCCTGGGATACCTTAGATCCTGTATTGCCAGCTGTTGTAGTAACAGGGTCAATTGCAGAAATGATCGGAGGAGGTGTGACACCTCAAGGCACTAATATACAAAGGTTCTTACCAAGGACTATTGATGAAGACCAATGGCAGGCTGCAGATAGATCTATGACATGGCTTTTCACTAACTTTGGAATGACCAAGGGAAGAATGCCAAAAGAAGCAAAAAGGGATGAAAATTCTAAACCCAGGGTAAATATTTTGGGTCCTATGTACGGCACTTTCAATATGCCCTCCGATTTAGCAGAGATTCGAAGACTTGTAGAAGGTATTGGTGCAGAAGTGAACATGGTTATGCCTATGGGTGCTCACATAGCAGAGATGTCGAAGCTTGTGAATGCTGATGCAAATATTGTGATGTATAGAGAGTTCGGTAGAGGTTTAGCTGAGTTATTGGGTAAGCCTTATTTGCAGGCCCCAATTGGTATCGATAGTACAACTAAATTTCTAAGGAAATTGGGTGAGATCCTGAATATTGATGTTGAAGGCTTCATCGAAAAAGAGAAGCATTCAACTATTAAACCAGTATGGGATCTTTGGCGATCTGTGACGCAGGATTTTTTCGCAACGGCTAGTTTCGGGATTGTCGCTAATGAAACATATACAAGAGGTATAAGGAACTTTTTGGAGAATGAATTAGGTCTTCCCTGTAAGTTTGCGGTAGCAAGAGTAGCTGGGAAAAAGACTGATAATGAAAAAATTAGAAATCTCATAAAGCAAACTAGACCTTTAGTGTTGATGGGATCCATAAATGAAAAAATGTATCTTGCAGAGGCAGGCCAAGGCTTTGGACCAAAAGCATCATTCATTCCAGCGAGTTTTCCAGGAGCGGCAATTAGACGTGCTGTCGGCACACCAATGATGGGGTACTCGGGATCAACTTATTTGTTACAAGAAATTTGTAATGGATTATTTGATGCACTTTTTCACATATTGCCTCTTGGATCTGATTTGGACAAAACAGATGCGACATTAACCAAATTGAGAAAAGAGCTACCGTGGGATCAGGAAGCTAAAGATATTTTGGAGGAAATTGTGGCCAGGCATTCACCGCTAACTAGAATCTCTGCCACTAAAACGCTTCGTGATCAAGCCGAAAAAATAGCGCTTGAAAACGGAGATAAGAAAGTAGCGAAAGAGATTTTAAGAATGCTTAATCCAGAGGATGAAGAAGTTAACAAAAGTAATCAGGTTGCATAAGGAGGGACTGCGATGAGAAGAACAAGAAAAAAGCCAATTTGGGAGTATAGAATTTATTTCTCGGTGATTTTTATATTTTCATTACCAGGAGCGCTACTTACCTGTATGAAAAGTCTTGTAAAAGGAAAAATTGAAAAAGATATGTTTAGTAAGGCATGGGCAAATGCAAAAACAATAACGCCCATGATTTTTTCATGAGGGTTTTAAAGAATTCTTACCGTCTTTTGGCGGAAGGATCGTTGCTCGCGCATAAGGTGCTTGCAGCGCAACAGTCACTTAATCCGGAGGATGTATAATGGCTGGAAATAATGACCTGTCTCTATCAGGTCTAACAGATGAACAGGCGCAAGAATTACATAGCGTATATATGAGTGGACTATGGACATTTACAATAATGTGCATATTGGCTCACATTGCGACATGGATTTGGCGTCCTTGGTTCTATTTCGGTTGAGGAGAGAGAAATGAGTCACTTTTATAAAATATGGCTGATATTTGATCCTAGACGAGTGTTTGTCGCACAGGGCGTCTTTCTCTTCTTGCTAGCAGCAATGATTCATTTAGTGTTGCTCAGCACCGATCACTTCAATTGGTTTGAGGCCGCAGCAAGAGCAGCTGGCTAAAAACCTACGAGTCGCTGTGGGCGAGAACCAGTCCCCCCTTAGGATCTCGCCCGTGGCATTCTGACTGACCGTTTGTCAGTCAGCAGAGTAATTTGAATGGAGGTCATAGGATGGCATTACTCAGTTTTGAAAAAAAGTATCGTGTTCCAGGCGGTACTCTTATAGGTCGGGACTTATTTGACTTTTGGGTCGGGCCGTTTTATGTCGGCTTTTTTGGAGTCTCGACAATTTTCTTTGCTGCCCTTGGTAGTATTATGATTTTTTGGGGCGCTGCTCAACAGGGAGTCTGGAATCCCTGGTTAATAAGCATAGAGCCCCCGCCTCTTGAATATGGGTTAAAAATGGCTCCTATGAATGATGGTGGTTTATGGCAAGTTATAACTCTGTGCGCCATTGGAGCATTCGGTAGTTGGATGTTGAGGCAGGTAGAAATCACGAGAAAGTTAGGAATGGACTATCATATTCCATTTGCATTTTCTTTTGCAATTTTTGCCTATGTTTCTTTGGTTGTTATAAGACCAGTATTAATGGGTGCATGGGCTCATGGATTTCCATATGGTATTTTTTCCCATTTGGACTGGGTGTCTTACACCGGGTATCAATATGGTAATTTCCATTACAATCCAATCCATATGCTTGCAATTGCGTGTTTCTTCACAACTACTATGTTGCTTGCATTACACGGTTCATTAATTTTGTCGGCTGCTAACCCTGAAAAAGGAGAAGATGCAAAAACGCCCGACCATGAAGATACGTACTTCAGAGATTTTATTGGCTACTCTATTGGTACATTGGGTATTCATAGAATTGGATTATTCGTTGCCCTTAGTGCTGGCTGGTGGTCTGGAATTTGTATCATCATATCTGGACCTTCTTGGTTAATGCCAGATGGTGAAAGTTGGATTGAATGGTGGGATTGGTGGCCAAATTTCTTCACATTCGCAAGTATAGGAGGTTAAGATGGCAGAGTACCATAATATTTTAACACAGGTTCAGGTTCGTGGCCCGGCAGAAATGGGTCTTGACGAAAAAGGATTAGTAGCAAAAGAGAGAGGTGTTGAGCCGCGGTTCTCTTCTATACTTGGTTATGTTGGAAATGCACAGTTGGGTCCAATTCATCTCGGTATGTTTGGAACGATAGCATTCTTCTTAGGCACAGCGTGGTTTTTCCTTACTGGAATAGGCATGCTCCAATCAGTTGATTGGTCATGGCAGGCCTTATGGAGAGATTTATGGTGGATTTCTCTTGATCCTCCTGGCGAGGAATATGGCCTTGGCTTTCCACCTATTTGGGAAGGTGGATTATATTTAATTGCAAGTACCTGTCTCTTAATAGCGGTACTAAGTTGGTGGATTAGATCATACCTGCGGGCCAATGAATTGGGAATGGGGAAACATGTTTGTTGGGCTTTTGCAGCAGCAATATGGCTATTTCTTGTGATTGGTCTTTTCAGACCGGTAGCCATGGGCACATGGTCGGAAATGGTTCCTTATGGCATTTTCCCACATCTAGATTGGACGAATTACCTCTCTTTAAATCATGGCAACTTATTCTATAATCCCTTTCACGCATTAAGTATTGTCTTCCTGTATGGCTCTGCTCTTCTTTTCGCAATGCATGGAGCGACGATATTAGCAACCTCTAGAATGGGAGGGGACAGAGAACTGGAACAAATCTATGATCGTGGTACCGCTTCTGAGCGTGCAGCTCTGTTCTGGAGATGGACAATGGGCTTCAATGCTTCTATGGAAGGAATCCATAGATGGGCTTGGTGGTTTGCAATTCTTTGTCCTATCACCGGTGGAATAGGCATATTACTAACTGGAACGGTTGTCGACGACTGGTTTAGTTGGGCTGTTCTTCACGGTTTTGCTGTCGAAGGTGGCTTGTATAACGGGCCCAGTTAGATTATTCTATATTCACGTGGGGGAAATGTTTCCTCCACGTGAAAAATAAGTTACATATCTCAGTTATGAAACCTACACTTCTTGATAAAATAAATTACCCTACGGATCTTCGGCGTCTTTCAGATTTAGATCTTAAAAAACTTGCCATAGAATTGCGCAATGAAACAATTAGAGCGGTTTCCGAGACAGGAGGGCATTTAGGATCAAGCCTAGGAGTTGTAGAGCTAACCGTTGCAATACATTCAGTGTTTAATACACCGCACGATAAGTTGATATGGGATGTTGGACATCAATGTTATCCACATAAAATAATTACTGGTCGCAGAGAAAAAATGAGTTCTCTCAGACAAGAGGGAGGATTATCGGGTTTCACAAAGAGGAGTGAAAGTGATTATGATCCCTTCGGTGCGGCTCATTCATCTACGTCGATATCTGCAGGCTTAGGGTTTACGGTAGCTAGAGATATGGGAATGGCTACGGGAGATGCCGTTGCAGTCATTGGTGATGGATCTATAAGTGCTGGAATGGCTTACGAAGCACTGAATAATGCGGGTGCTGAAGGCAGAAGATTTTTTGTAATCTTGAATGACAATGAAATGTCTATTGCACCACCAGTTGGCGCTATGTCGAAATATTTATCCAGCCTATATGCAAACCAACAATTTTATACTCTTAAGGAATTAGCAGAGAATTTCGCAAAGTCACTACCAGGGCCACTTAGAGAAGGTGCAAAACGTGCTAGAGGTTTGATAACAGGACTAGCTGGTGGAACGGGTAATACTTTTTTCGAAGATTTGGGTTTTTCATACGTCGGTCCAATAGATGGACATGATTTAGACCAACTATTACCAGTTTTAAGAACAGTCAAAACCAGATCTGAGGGACCAGTTCTAATTCATTGTGTTACAAAAAAAGGAGCCGGGTATGCACCAGCAGAAACGTCTGCAGATAAATATCATGGTGTGTCGAAATTTGATGTTGCTTCGGGAAAGCAGCACAAAGGCAAATCAAACGCTCCATCATACACATCAATCTTTGGTCAAACACTTGTAAAAGAGGCAACTCTTGACGAAAAGATTGTTGCTGTTACGGCAGCAATGCCCTCAGGCACAGGATTAAATATCTTTCAGGATAGTTTCCCAGGTAGAACTTTTGATGTTGGAATAGCAGAACAACATGCTGTCACTTTCTGTGCTGGTATGGCAGCTGGAGGCTTGAAACCCTTCTGCGCAATATATTCAACTTTTCTTCAAAGAGGATATGATCAGATTGTCCATGATGTGGCTCTCCAAAAATTGCCAGTAAGATTTGCAATTGATAGAGCTGGGTTGGTTGGTGCTGATGGAGCTACGCATGCAGGTTCTTTTGACGTAGCTTACCTTTCTAATTTGCCAGGTTTTGTGGTAATGGCAGCATCAGACGAGTTAGAGCTAATGCATATGATCAGAACTTCAGCAGATTATAACGATGGCCCCATATCATTTAGGTATCCAAGAGGTGAGGGGATAGGTGTAGAACTTCCTGAAAGAGGAGAAGTTCTTGAGCTGGGGAAAGGAAGAATTTGTAAAGAAGGCAATAGGGTCGCAATATTAAGTTTTGGAGCACATCTCAAAGAAGCACTAGACGCGTCGGAGGAGTTGGAACAGTTAGGCATTTCAGTGACTGTTGCAGATGCTAGATTTGCTAAACCATTAGATGTAGATTTAATAAAAGTGCTTTCAGAAAACCATGAGATGTTAATTACCCTAGAAGAGGGATCCATTGGTGGGTTCGGATCTCATGTGGTTGACTGGCTACTCAAAAATAACATGATAAATAACAAACTAAAGGTAAGAAGTTTATTTTTACCCGATAAATTTATAGATCAAGCTTCACCAAACGTAATGTATAAGGAAGCTGGACTCGATGTCACAGGAATTACAACAACAATCCTTGATGTTTTGGGTATAGCCGATATACGAAGCAATAAAATTAAGATTATAAAATAAGCTGGTCAGTTTATAATTTGTTCAAAATGATCTTGGACGTAGATCCTCAACCAAGGTGTAAACTTATCAGGCGATAGTGCTATTTCTTCTTTTAACCTGTCAAAACAAATCCACCTCACATCTGCCACTTCATCGTTATTAAGCAGTATTTTTAAATTATCTTTTTCTTTTATTGAGCCAACAAAGACATCAACATTTTCGTTTTCGATTAAGCCATTTCCAACATCAGCTTTATAGTCGATTTTGTTTTTATAGACTAACTCTGGCACCTTTATTCCCAACTCTTCTTTTAATCTTCGGTGAGCGCATTCCATGGGATCTTCTGACCATAAGGGGTGTGTGCAGCAGGTATTAGCCCATAAACCTGGCGTATGGTATTTCATTGATGCTCTTTTTTGAATCAGTACATTATTATCTGAAATTAAGAATACCGAGACCGCTTTATGCCTTAGACCTCTTTTATGAACTTCCAGCTTCTCTAATGGTTGTAGGACCCCTTGATCCCATGCAGGAATAAAATTAATATTCATGTGGCTTTAACCATGCCGGTGAGGTGGGCAATATTTTTAAACATTATTTTTAGGTGTGCTATTGGTCTCGAACGAGATAGTTTTTTATGCATATAAGATTCAAAAGTTATTCTTTGAACATCTATGTCTTTGCATAAAGTTACAAAACGCTCTCTTCGGTCATCAGATCTATAATATGCGTTTTGCATAGCACCAAGAACTTGAAAAACTGCTTTATGTTCTTTCATAAAATTCTTTCTTGCTAAACCTAAATATTTCGAGTGTCCATTAAGCAAGCATTTTTCAACCGCATCCGCTGCATACTTACCTCCTATCATTGCATAATAGATGCCCTCCCCTGATGAGGGTGCTACTACCCCAGCAGCATCACCTGCAAGTACAACATTATCTCCATTATCCCACCTCTCCAATGGCTTAAGCGGGATCGGAGCTCCTTCTTTTCTTATAGTTGAACATTTGTCTAGTCCTGCTTGAGTCCTGAGGTCGCTAGTAGCCTTCTTTAGGTTAACGCTATTTATCCCTGTTCCCATTCCTACACTCGCCGATTTCCCATGAGGAAAAACCCATCCATAAAAATCAGGCGATATATCTCCGTTATAAATAACATCGCATCTATCTGGATTATATTCACTAGTTGCTTTCGGGGCCTCTATTATCTCATGATACGCTATAACATAGGGGATTTTATGTGCGTCCTTGATTGTATTTCTTGCAACATTAGATTTAGCACCATCTGCACCTATTACATATCTTGTGAGGAGTGTAGAAATCTTTTTTGCTGAGTGATTATTAAAATCAACCTTAGTATATTGCGAATTTTTAGACAATTTTACAAATGTGCCGGTAAACCGTTTTGCCCCACATTTTGCTGCTCTTTCCCGAAGATATTCATCAAAGAATTCTCTATCTACCATTCCTACGTAACCATTTTCTATTGGAATGTCGACTTTCCTGTTCGTTGGTGATATCATCCTTGCTGTCTTGATTTTTGCAACTAATTGAGACTGAGGAATTTCAAAGTCTTCGATTAATCTTGGAGGGATAGCACCTCCACAAGGCTTTATTCTTCCTGCTCTATCTATCAATGCGACTTTGAAACCTTTTTTCGCCAGTTGCTCTGCAGCTGTTGCGCCGGAGGGTCCTCCTCCTATAACTGTTATATCATAGATCATTTTAATTCACCGATTGTAGTATGTTTTGATTTTGATCGAGTTCATCCTTTTTAATAATTAATGAACCCAAAAATGCTGCAGCTATAAAAAAACTCGCAGCAGTTAGAAACACTATTCCATATACACTTGGGAGGGAATTCATCATAAGTCCAAGTATATCGACCAAAACTGTGCTAAAAAAAACAGCAATCATAGTGGCATAAGCTTGTGCTGCCCCCCATATCCCCATACGAGTACCCGTGTTGTTATCACCCGTATCTCTACTTGCTAAATGCAGCATGGTTCCCAATATTCCCGCAGTGAATACACCATTAGATATTCCGAAGAGAAAAACAACTGAGTTTAATATACCTGGATCTCTATATGTGACTCCAAGAAGAGAAATTATAAATAGTGAAAATGCAGAAAAGAGGCATCCAGTAATTAGCCAAAATTTTTCTGATCCTAGGCGTTCATTTTTAACAATCGATAAAGAAGCAAATCCAATTCTAAACTTTGAAAGGCAAAGGATTATAAAAATAATTCCAATTAATGTCCCAATCTTATGGAATCCGTCAAGCTTTGTAGACTCTCCTACCGCAAAGCCGAAGACTTCTCCAGCGAAGGGTTCCAATATTGGATCTTGCATTGAAAAAGCGCCCATAGAGATAAAAATAAAAATTGTAAAAAGCCTTGCTTCTCTTTCCATCCATACTTTTTTGATACCTTTAAGAAATGGTTCGTTAAAGTCAATAGCACTTGGCGCACGAGCATCTGCATTATTTCGCAGCGTTTTTTCTAAGTTTTTCAAGCTAAGATAGGATAAAATATTGGTAATTACAGCAAGAGAGGCCGTGATCTTTATGAGCTTTTGATGAGAGTAGGGGTCTAAAATTATGCCAGCCGTTATACCAGTTATTGCAAGTCCTAATATCATCATAAGAAAGGTGATAGAGGCGGCAAAGCCCTTCTGTGATTTAGAACTGTAGGAGGCAAGAAGAGCGAGAAGAGGGGTTCCTGCTGCACCTACCCCAAACCCAATTAGAGTATATGAAAATAAAGCAAGCATTATTCCAAATTTAAAATTACTTTCAATTAGAGGTATAGAAGCAGATGCTAGTACTCCACCTATCCCTAAAATTAGCATTCCAAATATTATCCACTGAGCCCTATTTTGAGTTTTATCAGATAAGTAACCCCAATTGACTCTCGTTAACTGGACTGCATAATGAAGTGCAATCAAAAAACCTGCAATCGTTGCTGGTAAAGCTAATTCTACCTTCATTAAGCGATTCAGTGTAGATAAAGGAATAACGACACTCGAACCAATGCAAAGTTGAACTAACCCTAACCTTAAAATCGAAAACCAATTCATTACTACCCCCTAATTTAATTCATTAAATACAATCCATTTGCAGATAACATCATCCCAGCAATATATAAAAGTACTCCGGTCATGTTAAAGAATGGTGTGTTTTTTTCTGGATCTCGAATGAGAAAAATCATTGATAAGGACTGGAGTAGAACGCAAACTGCCAGCGTTATGGCTAGAATTAAAGATCCCCAGAAGTAAAATAGAGATATTACTATTAACTGTGGAAGAAGCATTATAAGGCAAGCTACTAAAGTAGCGGGCTTTCTACCTAAAATCACGGGTAAAGAATTGATGCCTAAAAGTTTATCTCCCTTGGTTGCTTTGAAGTCATTCATAGTCATTATCCCGTGCGCTCCCAAAGCATACAACGAGAGCACTATTAAAACCTCTTTATTTGGCAATGAGATTGTGAAAATAGCAGCGCCAGTAAACCATGGAAGCCCTTCATAACAAATTGCCACGACCCCTGGCCCAAAAATCGCCGATCGTTTCAGTCTTATCGGCTCCAATGAATAAAGCCAAGCGGCCAAAACGCCTATAATTGTTGCAAAAAAGATAAGACTTCCGAGATAGTATGCAAAAAGGATACTTATGAAACTCATTATTATGCCGGTAAAAAACCCCCATTCAGCACTCACTCTTCCAGACGGAATGGGCCTTTCCGGTTGATTTATTGCATCGACATGACGGTCACACCAATCGTTTACAGCCTGGCTCATTCCGCACACCAATGGTCCGGCAAGTAGAAGACCGGATAATATGAGTATAGTATTATTGCTATTTAAGGCGCCAACTGACACTACGCCGCATAAAAAAGCCCACATAGGTGGAAACCAGGTAACAGGTTTTATAAGTTCAAGAAGCGATATCATGCTAGGCGTACTGGTAAAATGATTTTGATAGCTTTTAATCACTGATTTTAGTCCTTAATATCCAAAAGATTATGTTTTCTGAGTTTCACATATAGGCTTTGACGCGACAGACTAAGTAGCTCTGCAGCTGCTACTTTATTGTTATTTGTTAAATTAAGCGCGGTTTCTAAGCATATTCGTTCCGCAATATCTCCGGTTTGGGCTACTAACTCCTTTAACGGAGCACTTCCTACTAATTTTGTGGTTGCCTCCCAGCTATGTTTCTCATTATCATTTTGTTTTTCAAGCTCCACGTTTGAGGAGTCTCTTAAAACGAACCCATAAAAATCATCATCTTCATTTGATACCCAAGTCGAGGAAATTGTGACAGGAATTTTTGATCCGAAAGTTGTAATAAAATTAGTTGCATAGTTTCTAATTTTCCCAAGTCTTTTTGAATTATCAGTAAGAACTTTTAAATCGGTAGCGGCATTTTTAAGAAAGTCAGAAAATGACTTGCCGACAACCTCATCAATATTTGGGTTCTCTGTAAGAATTAAAAAGCTCTCATTAGCATCAACTATTTTTCCTGCTTCATCAATAAAGACAAATGCATCTGAAGTTTTTTGATACAGATCAGATAGATAAATTTTTTCTTTGGTATGGTTTGTTCTCTGACTTGACGAACTGGATAACCTTATCAAAGAATGGACACCGTCATTCGAACGAAAAAACGTACCCTTCAATTGTACTTCTTTATTGGTTTCTTTAATGTTTAGATTTAATCCCTTTGAGGGCGTGTTTTTATTTAATGTCTCAAGCTCGCTTAGAATGTCTATGCTTATTCCTTGGTAAAATAAATCTTTTAACATCATTTGGTTCAAGTCGGCTTTTTCTAAAATTGCCACAGCTTTTTGATTAAAATCAACAAGCTGGCCTGCTTCATCAACAATAATGAAAGCGCTGCCACACTGTTCTAGTATTACTCGATATTTAGTGTCAAATGATCTATATCGGTCATATTCTCTTTCAAATTTTAATTGAGTTTTCATGAGTTCTTGTTGAGCCTGTGCTATCTGGGTCAGATCGCGGCCAAAAAGTAGAATTTGGTTATTTACTCCAGTGGGATGGATAGAGTATTGAATTGGAAAGTCATCGCCACCATTTCTAATATGATTTAGCTGAATAATATCTTTCTCAATTTTCTCATTTTCGTTGGAAGATAAATTTAAAATTTCTTCAAGTTTAATCCTGCTCTCTTTTGTTATAAAATCTCGAATATTTCTTGTTCTCCAGTGCTCTATGTCACCTAAGTTTTTATTTCCAGTATTGTAAATAACTTCTAAAATTAGACCAGCCGTGTCAATTAAGAGTGATATATCTGATGCACGCAAAATTACATCGCCGAAAATGTCGGGGTTTAGTCTGACTATCTGATCAGTAGCTCTTACTTTACTCTCTCTCTTGGTCAATGAAGGGATCTCTGACTTAGTATCAAATTTAATAAAAAGTGTAAGCTAAATTTGACATATTGTAAACAAATTTAGACATATTTATGATAGAAAATTATTACACCGTTGAGCTTTAATTAACTCTCAGTAATTTTTTTATTTCTTTAGGGCTCGGTTGGAATAAGTCGACGTCTAGGCATGTCTTGGATAACGTTTTGTGATGGTTTACAAAAGATCCTCCTGCCGCGATGGGTAATGCGAAATTCTTTCTAATTCGATCGGTAATTGTATTACTTTGATTTACCATGGTTTCACTGCCAATTGAGACACCAATTAGTTGAAAATTACCAAATTCTAGAAGTTTAAATAGATCTGATTCGCTATAGCCAATAGCTATTTGGGCATTAAAGTTTTCTTTTTTCAATTTTAATGCAGCTAAGTAAGAACCAAAAGTATGATTTTCGCCTTCTAAGGTAAAAAGTAAAATTTTCGGTGCTGATTCAGGAGTATATTGAGGCTCAAGATATAGCGACTCCAGTTCCTGGCAAAGTAGTCTCAACTTGCTTACAGCAACAGTAACTTCGGAAAATGTCATTATGTCTTGTTTCCATGAATCGCCCAATTTTTCTGCAATAATTGGGGCTATTCCTTCAAATAAAAATTGTATAGCAAGTCCATTATCTAGCTCTTTTCTGATCAACTTAATTGTGTGTTCGGGCTCATCAGTTACAAGAGAGTTAAAAATTGATGAAGTGAGATCGGCATTATAAAATCTTTGGTCTATGTTTCCGTTTGCAATTTCGCTAAGAGCTATTTTTGCCAGACTCTCAGGGTGTATGCCTAATCCCCCTTGCCCAGAATAACTTAATCTGCTGTGTATATCGTTATTCATGCAACATAGTTTGAGGTCTAAAGAGATAATAGTCAAGATTTCTATGTAATTTATTATTTACACATACCCTCGTTCCTTAAATTTTATTCTGTGGAGCAATCGATACGCTTGTTTTCCCTCTGATGTAATCTTTTTTCAACAAATAAAAAGATTTATTTTAAATATGTAACTTTTTGTTGACACTTTGAATAGGTTCGCTACCATTTTTTAGTATATAAAGCTTTATTTCAGAGGTCTCGTAAGTATGCATAAACAATCGAGCCCACAGGTAGATGGGTGGAATCTTTACACTCCTTCTCAAAGAATCATAAGAGATAGGACGGTGTGGACAAAAGTTCAGGGAATATTAGCGCCGTTGCAATTTGCAGTGTGTATTATTTCGTTATTTTTGGTGGTGAGATATCTTTCAACAGGTGAAGGATATTACGCTGCTACTGTTTCAATTGTTATAAAAAGTTTTCTCCTATTTTTAATCATGATCACAGGTGCAATTTGGGAAAAGGTAGTGTTTGGGCAATTTTTATTCGCGGAAGCATTCTTTTGGGAAGATGTTGTGAGTTTTTTCGTTATTTTCTTTCACGGTCTGTATCTTTATGTCTTATTAGCTGGTGATTTCTTGCCTACGACCCAAATGTCCGTAGCTCTATTTGCTTACTTTCTATACTTCATAAACGCATTTCAGTTTCTGAGGAAGCTAAGATTGGCAAGACAGACTGATCAAAAAAATGCCTTACCAAAAAATGAGGCCAGTAAGTGAACGAGCACTCAAATATCGAAAAATTGGGAGGTTGTTCGGAGATACCTGTCCTCAAAGAGCGTGGTCAAAGGGAAGTTTTTTGTGGCTTGACGGGTATCATTTGGCTTCACAGAAAAATCCAGGATGCTTTTTTTCTAGTAGTGGGGTCACGGACCTGTGCTCACCTCTTGCAATCAGCTGCAGGAGTGATGATTTTTGCTGAACCAAGATTTGGAACAGCAATATTAGAGGAAAAAGACCTCGCGGGAATGGCCGATGCTCATGAAGAGTTAGACAGAGAAGTTGCAAATTTATTAGAGAGACGCCCGGATATAAAACAGCTATTTCTGGTTGGCTCCTGTCCTTCAGAAGTAATTAAACTGGACTTGTCTAATGCTGCAGAAAGACTTTCAAAAATATACTTTCCAAAGGTAAAAGTGCTAAACTTTTCAGGCTCCGGGATTGAAACCACGTTTACTCAAGGCGAAGACGCCTGTCTTGCATCTTTAGTTCCTACTTTAAAAGAAACAGATGAAGAAAATCTAATTTTAGTCGGCAGTCTGCCCGATATTGTGGAAGATCAATTAGTAGAGCTTATTAAAGAGTTAGGGATTAAAGAAATTGCCGTGTTGCCTGGGCGAGACAGGGGAACAATGCCTTCGATTAGTAAAAAATCAAAATTTATCTTAGTACAGCCCTTTCTTACAGATACAACCGAGGCTTTAGAAAAAAGAGGAGCCTCAAGAATAAGTGCGCCATTTCCGTTTGGTGAGGAAGGAACAACCCTTTGGCTGAGATCAATAAAAGAAAGCTACGGTATAAGTGATGATAAATTTGAAATAGTAACTTCTGCTCCAAGAAAACGAGCCAAGCTTGCGCTAGAAAAACTTAGAACGAGCTTGCAAAGTAAAACAGTTTTTTTCTTCCCTGATAGTCAACTTGAAATCCCATTAGCTCGATTTTTATCTAGAGAATGTGGAATGAAGTTAATTGAAGTCGGATCACCATATATCAATCGCTCAATAGTTGATAAGGATCTCGAGCTAATAGAAGATATGCCCGTAATTTCTGAAGGACAGGATGTTGATCTTCAATTGGATCGATGTCGAGAAAGCAGTCCCGATATCACTGTTTGTGGCTTAGGTTTGGCAAATCCCCTTGAAGCAGAAGGACTTACTACAAAGTGGGCAATTGAGTTGGTCTTTACCCCAATACATGGCTATGAGCAAGCACAAGATTTAGCAGAGTTGTTTGTAAGACCGTTAAAAAGAAAAGAGGCGCTTTTTATATGAAGCTAAGTATTTGGACATATGAAGGACCACCCCATGTTGGGGCCATGAGAGTAGCTACAGCAATGGAAAAGCTTCATTTTGTTTTACACGCTCCACAAGGCGACACATACGCAGACTTATTGTTTACAATGATTGAAAGGGGAAACAAAAGGCCGCCTGTCACCTACACTACTTTTCAAGCAAGAGATCTTGGAGCAGATACGGCTGATCTATTTAAGAAAGCATGCAAAGAGGCGGTAGAAAGATTTATGCCTGAGGCGTTGTTGGTAGGCGCATCATGTACCGCTGAGCTTATTCAGGATGATCCAGGTGGCCTAGCAGATGCCCTTAACTTAGAAATTCCAGTAATACCACTAGAACTTCCCTCATATCAAAGAAAAGAAAACTTTGGCACAGACGAGACATTTTACCAAATAGTAAAAGCACTTGCTTGTCCTCAGGAAAAGACAGAAAAATTTAGTGTAAATATATTAGGTCCAACCGCTTTAGGTTTTAGGCATAGAGATGACGTTAGGGAATTAAAAACTATTTTGGATGACCTAAATATTGACTTAAATATTGTTGCCCCTCTTGGTGCGGCACCATCAAGTATTAAAAGTTTAACAAAAGCGCATGCCAATGTAATGCTTTATCCGGAAAGCAGCGAGTTAGCGTGTAGGTGGCTGAAAGAAAATTTTGGGATGTCTTACACTGAACATACACCCATTGGTATAAACTCGACCAAGGACTTTATCGAAGAATTAAACCAAATCAGGGGAGTTAGGGATAGCTTTTCTGACAACTCACGTCTGAATTTCGACTGGTGGTCAAAGTCTGTAGACTCTAATTATTTTACCGGGAAGCGTGTTTTCATTTTTGGAGATGCAACTCATGTTGCTACTGCATCAAGAATTGCTAAGGAAGAAATGGCATTTTCGATAGTAGGAATCGGATGCTATAACAGAGAATATGCTAGAAAGATAAGAAGCCTGGCGAAAGATCTCTCTGTTGAAGCGTTGATTAGTGACGATTATTTAGAGGTAGAGAAACGCATCGCCGATTTGCAGCCTGAGCTGATCTTGGGGTCTCAAATGGAGCGGCACATTGGTAAAAGACTGGGTATACCATGCGCGGTTATCTCTGCTCCCTTTCATGTACAAGATCACCCCGCTCGCTTTTCTCCTCAAGTCGGATGGGAAGGTGCAAATGTTATTTTTGATACGTGGGTACATCCACTCGTCATGGGGCTTGAAGAGCATTTGTTGGGAATGTTTAGAGAAGACTTCGAATTTAACGATACAGCTGGTCCCAGCCACCTATCTAATTCTAAGAGCAAATTGAGTGAAGAAAAGGAAACAATAGTAGACAATGAAATTATCTGGGCTCCTGAAGCGACAAAAGAGCTGAAAAAAATTCCATTTTTCGTAAGAGGAAAAGCTAAACGAAACACAGAGAAATTTGCATTTGAGAATGGACACAGTGCAATCACAAAAGATTTACTATATGAGGCGAAGGCGCATTATGCTAGATAGATCATATAAAAAAGATCCGTATACACTAGTAATGCTAACCTTAGATGCGCATTCTATTGGTTCAGTAGAACGAATAAAGAGCAGATTTAGAAAAATTTATCCTGAGCTAGAGATAATTGTTCACGCAGCAGCATCCTGGGAAGAAGATCCAAGTAGTTTGCTTAAAACGAAGGAGGATCTTGCAAGGGCAAATATGGTTCTTATCACTTTAGTTTTTTTGGAGGACCATATTTCAGCGATTCTTCCAGATTTGAAAAAAGCCAGGGAAAAGTGTGATCTTATGCTTGGACTAGTCTCATCAAAAGAAATTGTAAATCTTACAAAAATGGGTGGCTTAGATATGTCCAAACCCTCCTCAGGAGTGCTAAAGTTTTTGAAAAAACTTAGAGGAGATAAAAATAAAGTTACTGGTGGAGAAAAGCAAATGGCTATTCTTCGCCAGATCCCGAAAGTCTTGAAATTTATACCTGGGAAAGCTCAGGATTTGAGAGCCTATTTCTTATCCATGCAATATTGGTTGGCAGGATCTGAAGAAAATATTGAGAGTCTTTTTTGCTATTTATTGTCGAGATATAGCTCACTTGATAGTAGTATAAGGGTCGAGATTAAATCTCCTGTTGAATATCCTGAAACAGGCCTCTATCATCCCGATATACCGAAGAATATTACTGAAAATATTTCAGAAATCCCTTTTCCAAAACACTCAATAGGTACTGTAGGTCTTCTTTTAATGAGATCCTATGTTCTCTCTGGAGATACCGCACATTATGATCAAGTTATAAGAAGTTTAGAAGCACAGGGTTTAAAGGTTATTCCAGCGTTTGCCGCAGGTTTAGATGCTAGACCAGCAATTAATAAATATTTTGTAAGAAATGCCAAGGCATCAATCGACACATTTCTATCTCTGACAGGGTTTAGTTTGGTTGGCGGACCGGCATACAATAGTAGTAAAGCTGCGGAGGAAGCTTTAGCTGAGTTAGATGTACCCTACATTGCGGCGCATGCCATAGAGTTCCAGAACCTTAATCAGTGGGATAAAAGTGATAGTGGACTCAACCCAATAGAGACAACTATTTTAGTGTCTTTACCAGAGTTAGACGGAGCAACTAACCCAACAGTTTTTGGAGGAAGATTGGGTGAAGAAGGAGGCTGTAGTTGCTGCGTGCAATTAAGAACTGGTAACGAGAAAGCATTCGATATGGTTCCTTGCTATGAAAGGATAAAAAGCTTATCCGAAAAGACTCGCAGACTAGTTAAACTTAAGAAAAAAGAAAACTCGGAAAAGAAAGTAGGAATTATTTTATATGGATTCCCTCCTAATGCTGGTTCTATTGGAACCGCTGCTTACTTGAGCGTATTCGAGAGCTTATACAATGTACTAAAGTCAATGAAAAACGAAGGTTACCAACTTGAACTTCCTAATTCTACCAACGATTTGAGAGAAGCCGTCTTGGATGGAAATTCGAGAAAGTACGGTCAAGAAGCGAATGTAATTGAGCGTGTTGGTAGTGCTGAAATAGTTGAAAATGAACCATATTTGAAGGAAATAGAGGAAGTATGGGGACCAGCTCCGGGAAAGATTCAGTCAGATGGCACAGGTGTTTTCATTCTTGGGAAAGAGCTTGGGAACATAGTAGTGGGTATTCAGCCGACGTTTGGGTATGAAGGAGACCCAATGAGATTATTATTTGAAAAAGGCTTTGCTCCTACGCATGCTTTTTCTACGTTTTATAGATGGATGCGGAATGGCTTTAATGTTGATGCGTTTTTGCATTTTGGGATGCATGGTGCTTTGGAATTTATGCCAGGAAAAAAAGTTGGGTCTAGCTCAAAGTGTTGGCCTGATCGATTAATAGGTGATATTCCTAATATTTACCTATACGCAGCAAATAATCCTTCTGAGGCTTCACTAGCTAAGAGAAGAACAAATGCCGTTGTAATATCCCATCTTACTCCACCTCTTGCAAAAGCAGGTCTCTATAAAGGTCTTATTGAACTAAAAGAGAGTGTTATTCAATATCGAGAGCTGGCTGATGATGATGGTAATAAGAAAAAGCTTGAAAATCTTATAATTGATCAGGCTAAACTCGTCAATTTTAAAGATTTCGATACAATCGAGAATTTATGGCTAAAAATAATAGAAAGCGAGGATGCCTTAATTCCCGATGGTTTACATATTGTGGGCCAAGAGTTAAGCGAAGAAAAGCTAAAAGAGTATGATGGATATTTTAGAGAAAGTCATAATCATCAAGAAGTGGGCAAGCTTTTAGAGAAGTTAAAAAAGCAAACAGAAGTCAAAGGGATAATGAATGCCTTAAATGGTCAATTTATTAGGCCGGTTCCAGGGGGTGACTTGATTAGGTCGCCAGATATTGTTCCAACTGGACGAAATGTACACGCCTTTGATCCATTCAGGATGCCCTCTCTTTTTGCCATGAAAGAGGGAGAGCAGCAAGCAGAACTATTATTGTCGAAGCACGAAACCTATCCTAATTCTGTCGCAATGGTTTTGTGGGGTTCAGACAATATAAAATCTGACGGACTATCTATAGCACAGGCAATGGCTCTAATGGGCGCTATGCCAAAGTTTGATGATTACGGAAGATTGTGTGGCGCTGAGCTTATTCCACTATCTGATCTTGGAAGACCGCGGATAGATGTTTTAATGACTCTCTCTGGCATTTTTAGAGACCTATTGCCACTACAGGTCAGAATGCTTGCTAGTGCTGCTTATAAGGCTTCTCTCGTAGAAGAACCCTTGGATATGAATTTTATCAGAGCAAATACTTTAAAACATCAAAAAGAGATGAACATTGATATCAAGTCAGCTGCACTCAGAGTTTTTTCAAATGCGGAGGGTGCATATGGCTCAAATGTGAGTCACCTAATTGATACTTCTTCGTGGGATGATGAGGAAGAGCTGGCCGATACTTTTAACAACAGAAAAGGATTTGCCTATGGCTTGGATGGGAAATGTACTAAACAGTCTGAACTACTTTCGTCTGCTTTGAAAAAAGTGGATTTTGCTTATCAAAACTTAGAAAGTGTCGAATTGGGTGTAACAACTATAGATCACTATTTTGATACACTTGGTGGAATAAGCAGAGCTGTAAAAAAAGCAAATGGAGGAGATGCAATTCCGGTTTATATAGGAGATCAAACCAGAGGTGATGCAGCAGTAAGGACCTTATCTGAGCAAATTAATTTAGAAACTAGAACCAGGTCTTTGAACCCAAAATGGTTTGAGCCTCTTCTTCAACATGGTCATGAAGGTGTTAGACAAATTGAAGCTCAAATTACCAACACATTAGGTTGGTCTGCGACCACCGGGCAAGTTGATCCTGATCTCTATGATCAACTTTCTGAAACATTTGTTTTAGATGAGGAGATGAGAAGAAAGCTGTCGGAACTAAATCCTATGGCCAGTCTTAGGGTGGCGAATAGACTGCTTGAAGCGCATGAAAGAGAGTATTGGCAACCAGATCAAGATACGCTTGATGCATTAAGAAAAGGTGCTGACGAATTGGAAGATAAAGTTGAAGGTGTAGGCCTTGCAGCAGAATAAAAAAGGGAGGTAAGTATGAGTCCACTAGACCAAAGAAAAGAAGTGCCTAATCTTAAAGAGGATGGAGAAGGGTCAGTTCAAGTTAAAATGGATCCTAATATGAAGATAGAGGGTGCAAAGGTTTTTGCAGTCTACGGTAAAGGGGGCATTGGCAAGTCTACAACCTCATCGAATTTATCTGCTGCTTTTTCAAAGCTAGGAAAGAATGTTTTGCAAATTGGATGTGACCCTAAGCATGACAGCACATTCACATTGACTGGGAGGTTGGTGCCGACTGTTATTGACATTCTTAAGGAGGTAGACTTTCATGCGGAGGAACTTAGGCCTGAGGACTTCGTTTATGAGGGCTATAATGGAGTTAAATGTGTTGAAGCGGGAGGTCCGCCTGCAGGAACGGGGTGCGGAGGTTATGTCGTAGGGCAAACAGTAAAATTACTCAAACAAAACCATATGCTCGACAATACCGATGTCGTAATTTTTGATGTTTTGGGAGATGTTGTATGCGGTGGCTTCGCAGCGCCATTACAACACGCAGATAGAGCATTGATAGTGACAGCAAATGATTTTGACTCGATCTACGCCATGAACCGAATAATCGCAGCTGTGCACGCAAAATCAAAAAATTACAATGTAAGGCTAGCCGGTTGTGTGGCAAACAGGTCAAAAGATACAGATGAGATAGACAAATATTGCAAAGAGGTGGGTTTCAATAGAGTTGCACATCTACCAGATCTAGATGCGATAAGGCGGTCGCGTCTTAAAAAGAAGACCTTATTTGAGATGGGTGATGATGAGGATATTTTAGCCGTACAAAAAGAGTATATAAGACTGGCAGATCTTCTATGGAGTGGAACTGAAGGTTTAGCCCCTTCAACAATGGAAGATAGAGATATTTTTGAACTTTTAGGATTTGATTGATGCAAAATACTTATCTTGCTAAACGAGCAAGACTAGAAAATTATTTCAATGAAGTATCCAGTGATGCTTGGGATAAGCTTACGTCGAACGAACCTGTTTCCTTTGTACGTCAATTAGTTAGAGAAGGGCGTGAAAAAATGCAGGCAGCAATAATCGAAAAGCTTCCCAAGGATTTAAGAGGTGCAAGAATATTGGATGCTGGATGTGGTACCGGGGTACTTTCACGAATGCTAGATGAAAGAGGAGCAGAAGTTGTTGGCGTCGATATTTCTGAAAAATTGATAGAGGTAGCTAAAAACAGAAGTAGCTTAAATAAGAACATTGAATATTTCGCTGGAGATATGAAAGAAAAAAGCTTTGGTAACTTTGATTATATAATTGCAATGGATAGTTTGATCCACTACTCCACCGAAGATGTTATATCCTCGATAGACGATTTTTCCAGCAGAGCAAATAATTCAGTTCTTTTCACTGTTATACCGAGTACCTTTGCTCTAAGGACAAAGTTGCGTTTAGGAAAATTTTTTCCAAAGTCTGAAAGATCGCCAGAGGTCGTGCCAATTGAGTGGGCTCGGTTAGAGCAATTAGAAGACCTGAAAATAAATACTCTTTCAAAAATTAAAAGAATCAAGAGCTTTTTTTATGTGTCAGAAGCGTGGGAGTTGGCAAACAGATGATTATGTCAAAAAAAATGATAAAAGAGCTAAGTAGTTCACTATTACCATTTTCTGATGCCGTGTCGAGCGAGCTACCAATGTCGAGTTTGCTGAGACTTTCATTATTTCAAGTATCTGTGGGAATAGCTACTGTCTTATTGGTTGGCACCCTTAATCGAGTAATGATCGTGGAGTTAGGTGTCGTAGCTTCATTGGTTGCAACCATGGTAGCTATTCCTATATTATTGGCTCCTTTGAGAGCTGTTTTGGGATTTAAGTCTGATAATCATAGATCGCTTATTGGATGGAAGAGAATGCCTTATATCTGGTATGGAACAATGTGGCAGTTTGGTGGGCTGGCAGTTATGCCATTTTCAATAATTGTTCTATCAGGTGATCAAACAGTGGGTCCATGGTGGGCTGGGCATATTTTAGTAGCTTTTTCATTTTTGGCTGCCGGAATGGGCGCACATCTTACTCAAACGGCGGGATTAGCTTTAGCAGCTGATAGGGCAACGGATAAAACAAGGTCGCAGGTTGTTGCACTTCTTTATGTTATGTTTCTTTTAGGGATGGGTTTAGCTGCCTTGGCTTTTGGTCTCTTGTTAGCAGATTTTACAAAGTTCAAACTAATTCAAGTTGTCCAGGGAGCAGCTGTTTTAACCCTTTTGCTGAATTTAGTTGCGATCTGGAGACAAGAAAAACTTATACCAGTAGAAAAGAAAAATATTTACAAGACTGAGGCTGCATTTATTCCCATAATGGGATTATTCCTTAAATCCCAGGGAGGGCGAGGTTTGCTATTAGTTGTATTCTTCGGAACTTTAGGTCTCTCAATGCAAGATATCTTGCTAGAACCATATGGTGGGGAAATATTGGGATTGAGTGTTGCAGCTACCACAAATCTTACTGCAGTATGGGTTTTTGGAGCTCTAGTTGGATTGTTTTTAGCCTCTAGGTCCCTAAAAAGAAAAAAAGGAGGGCCAATTAAATCAATAGTTTTTGCACTTTTTATTGCTATTGGTGGGCTATGTTCCGTAATTATGTCTGACCCAATGAACTTAGCTTCACTTTATTTTTTTGGGTCATTTTTAATTGGTTTGGGTACTGGTTTATTTGCAGTGTCGACTTTGATTATTGCAATGACCATACCTATTTCAAAGGGAACGGGACGAGGTCTTGTTCTCGGTTCATGGGGGGCAGCCCAGGCAACGGCCGCTGGCTTGGGCATAGGTTTAGGTGGAATTTTAAATGACATTTCTAGGTCAATTGTTGGTTCGGAGGGCTTGAACTTAGTTGTCTCTTCTAACGCAGCATTTTCGTATTTAGTTGTGTATCATTTAGAAATCTTCCTTCTATTTTTAACATTAGCTTTTTTGGGACCTCTTTCTCAGTATCTGTCTAGTCTAAAGCTCGATAGAAAAAAATTGGGAAAATTTGGTTTTTCAGAAATGCCAACTTAACCATGAAAGTCAGGAGAATATCAAATGGAACCTTATAACGTAATATTTTTTGGGAATGTAGATTTGGCACAAATTTCCCTCTATGCATTTTGGCTATTTTTTGCAGGCTTAGTTATATATCTGCAAAGAGAGAATATGAGAGAAGGGTATCCTTTAGAGAATGAGGAGGGTGATCTTAGCGCTAATCAAGGACCCTATGGAGGTCCATCAGAGACAAAGACATTTAAACTGCCACACGGTAGGGGTAGCATTACTGTTCCAGAAAATGGAAAAGAAAAAAGAAAATTGTCTATTAAGAGGGAAAACATTGCAGGTGGATCACCATTTTCGCCTACTGGAAATCCAATGGCGGATGGCATAGGCGCCGCAGCTTGGGCTGAGCGAAGAGATGTTCCTGAACTGGATGGACATGGTAAGCCCAAAATAGTGCCCATGCGAACATTGAAAAAATACGAAGTATCAGCAGGAAAAGATCCACGCGGTATGAACGTTATATCAGCTGACAAAAAAATTGTCGGTAAAATTTCAGATCTTTGGGTGGATGCACCAGAACAGCTCGTTAGATATCTCGAAATAGAGTTGAAAGATAAAACATCATGTTTATTACCCATGCCGCTAGCACTAATTCGGAGCGACGGCGTTCATGTAAACACTCTTTATGGGAAACATTTCCCAAAAGTGCCAAGAACAAAAGCTCAGACTAAAGTTACGATGTTAGAAGAGGATAAGATCTCTGCTTATTACAGCGGTGGCCAACTCTATGCCTCTTATGACCGATTGGTATCTGCATTTTAGGGAGAAGTAATGGAATATAAAACTAAATTAGAAGCGCATAAAAATATTTTGGATGCAATTCCAGAAGGCGAAAGTATTCTGTGGAAAGGAAAACCCTCTTTTTGGGGGTTTTCTTGGTATTTTTTCGGATTAAAGCTTTTAGCTTTTTATTTGATAATACTCTCAGTCGTTTTCGCTGCGAGATTGACCGTTACTGATTTCTATACAGCTTTTGCAATTGACTTCCTACCCTTTCTTTCAAGCGGTATTTTAGCTTCGATTATACTCATGGCTCTCGCAGGAATACAATCTCAAAGTTCGGTATATATTATCACCGAAAATAGAGTAATAATAAAAAGTGGAGCCGCCTTATCTTTTCTAATTTCTATACCATTTAAAAAAATAAAAGCAGTAAATTTGCAGAAACGTAAGGGGTCTTTAGGAATAATTTCCTTTGAATTAAGTTCTGGAAAGAGGGTTCCCTATATTTCATGTTGGCCGAGTGTGCGGCCTTGGAAACTCAAAAACACCGAGCCTGCTTTTTCTTGTATAGAAGAGGTAGACGAGGTTGCTACCATTTTAAGAAAATCGGTAATGGCAGGGACGATAAGTCTTCAAACACCCACCAGTAATTCAGATCTCAAGTCTCAAATAGAGCAAGGCGTGTAGATGCGAGATACAACAAAGCATAGAAAGGATGATTTGGTGCCAAAAGGGTTTCTATATGCCATTTCTATTATGGTAATGCTGTCCTTGTTGGTTGTATTCTCAGCATCTTTATTTCCTGGAAATAAATTTGATGTGCCTGAGAAGATAGAAATTTTGGAGAAAGAAAATTTGATATTGGCAAAGCTAACCGATGGGTCAGTATCAATAGCAAATTTACAAAATGAAGAACTACTAAATTCAAACGATGGTAAGAGTGGCTTTTTATCGGTTATTATGACTGGATTAGAGTATAATAGAAAGAAGGTAGGGCTTGAATTATTAGATTCTTACCAGATCGAAATCAAAAGGTTTGCCTCTGGTAGGATATCGCTAGAGGATAGCAAAGCAAGTTGGAGTTTAAATGTAACGAGTTTTGGTAGTAAAAATAGTAAACTATTTTTATCAATTTTTTAAAGGGGGAAAAATGAGTTTTTTTAGGAAAAAAAGAGATCGTGCGCCGTGTACAATCGAAGTATCCAATACTTTTGAGTCTTTACACGCGCATGTAAGATTTAATAACGGTGCGATCGTTAATCCAGGCGATGAGGTTATCGTCCATGGTGATGCCGTAAAAGCACCCTACGGAGAAGTAATCACGGAAGATAGGGAGGCTACAATTATTAGAGCCACTCATTTGGAGAGACTTTGGACTAGAATGATTGGCAAATTAGAATTTATGGAAATCTGTGAGTTTTCGTTTTCAGAGGAGGTTTCTCTATGAGTGCTATTATTGACGACAATACAACCGATATGGCTATGGAAGAAACTCTTATTAGCCCGAGATTTTATACAACAAACTATAAAGAATTGGATAAAGTTGATGTTTCATCAATTAGAGATGAATGGGATCCTTTAATTGAGGAAATGCGCTCAGACCCAAACAAAAGACATTTTCAGAAGACGTCAGAATGGGACGATTTTGATTTTGAGGATTTAGAGCCAGGATTAAGGAAAGAGTTTATTGATTTTTTGGTCAGCTCTCTTACCTCAGAGTTTTCGGGGTGTGTTCTTTATAAAGAGATGAAGCGACAGGGAAGTAACGCAGATATCTGCGAACTATTCGCTATGATGGCCAGAGACGAGGCAAGGCATGCTGGTTTTATTAATGATGCTTTAAGAGAAGCAAATATTGCTGTTAACTTAGGCTTCTTAACAAGAAAAAAGAAATATACATACTTTGCTCCAAAGTTTATTTACTACGCGACATATCTATCGGAAAAAATAGGGTACGCTAGATACATTACGATTTATCGCCATCTGGAAAAGAATCCGAATTCTAGATTTCATCCAATATTTAAATGGTTTGAAAAATGGTGTAATGACGAATTTAGACATGGGGAAGCTTTTGCATTGCTGATGCGATCCGATCCGAAGCTAACATCAGGCTTTAATATTTACTGGATAAAATTCTTTTTAGTTGCCGTTTATGCAACAATGTATGTAAGAGATCATGCTAGACCAGAGTTCCACAAAGCGCTAGGTGTAGACATTGATTGGTATGACGATCAGGTTTTAAGGATGACTACTGAAATTTCAAGACAAGTGTTTCCTATCGAAATAGATCACGATAACCCTAAGTGGATGATTGGATTAAAAAGGGTCAAAAAAGCTATGTTAGCTTATGGAAAAGCTAAGCAGTCAAAGGGTGTAAGTGGATTACTTAAGCGACCTTATGCAGCATTGAACTTGGGTATAGCATTTGTAAGATTATACGCTATCCCTGCAAAGAGAAACGCCGTACCTGAAACTAGCAGACTCCAGCCGAGTTATTGAAAGAAAGAAGTTTATGAGCTCAATAGTAAGTATATTTTTCGTTTTATTTTTATGGTGGTTCTTAACTGGCGTAATTTTATATACGGCAAAGCGACTAGATTTAAGTGATAGCAAGACACGTTTCACGGTAGTTTTAGTTACTTTGCCTCTGTTTTTTTGTGCATGGTACTTTTATTTTTATTGTTTAGATGGCATGAGCTATGCAGAAATTTTCTGTTCTTTTCTGGCAAGTTTATTTATCTGGGGCTGGGTTGAATTAACATTTCTAACAGGTGTTGTTGCTGGTATTCCTCTCTTAGAAAAGCAAGAAATAGATGGAGACACAGAACGTGAGCGTTTTATAAATGGTTTCCGATCAATAGCACTGAATGAATGTTTTCTGCTTTCCTGTTTGTTTATTATGGCCGTGCTGTCAATTGGTTCAGAAAATAATTTTGGATTAACTACATTTTTAATACTTTATGTGGCTAGAGTTTCGGCCAAGCTCAATCTTTTCTTTGGAGTGCCATATATAAATTTACATTTTTTGACGGCCCCACTAAAGCATATCGCGACATTTTGTAAAGTTGCACCTATCGGCTTTTTCTTTATTGCTTCCACTATTATGCTGTGTCTTATGTTTTTATTTTTAGTGGGATTTACTTTTGCTGCAGAGCCCATGTCAGATATCCAGTTTGGATATTTGTTATTGAGCACCCTCGCGGGATTGGCAGTACTTGAGCATCTATTCATGGCTTTACCTTTTAAAGATGCCACTCTTTGGAATTGGATGTTACCAAATTTAAGGAAGTCATCAGACGTCATTATGCTTGCAGAAACAAAATCAAATTTTCCTAGGGAGAGTAAAAATGAACTACGATAAAATTTTTCAGGAAAGGCTTGAAAAGTTAAAACGAGAAGGAAATTATCGAGTTTTCGCTGATCTTGAAAGATATAAAGGGTCTTTTCCTCGAGCGAAAAATTATATTGGAAACAAGGAACGTGATGTCACGGTGTGGTGCTCCAATGACTATCTGGGAATGGGTCAGAATAAGGAAGTTATTGCAGCAATGAGTGAGGCGTTGGAAAAGTGTGGTGCTGGTGCTGGCGGAACACGAAATATCTCAGGGACAAATCATTATCACGTCTTGCTTGAAGAGGAATTGGCTGACCTACATGGAAAAGATTCAGCTTTGCTTTTTACCTCCGGTTATGTCTCTAACTGGGCTTCGCTTTCGGTCTTAGGAGCAAATTTAGAAAATTGTGTAATTCTGTCTGATGAACTAAACCATGCATCAATGATAGAAGGAGTTCGGCATTCGCGAGCTAAGAAAATTATTTGGAAGCATAATGATGTAAATGATCTTAGAAATCATCTCAGCAGCCTCGACCCTAATGTTCCAAAAATCATTGCTTTTGAGTCTGTGTATTCAATGGACGGGGATATATCACCTATCTCTGATATATGCGATGTTGCCGATGAGTTCGGAGCGCTAACTTATTTGGACGAGGTACATGCTGTGGGTCTTTACGGCAAACGAGGAGGAGGTGTTTCCGAAAGGGATGGAGTTGCTGATCGAATTTCGATTATAGAGGGAACTCTAGGGAAAGCTTTTGGAGTTCTTGGTGGTTACATCAGTGGCTCAAAAGAGGTTTGTGATTTTGTGAGATCTTTCTCAAGCGGCTTTATATTTACAACTGCACTACCCCCAGCAATTGCCGCTGGAGCACTAGCGTCAATCAGACATTTAAAATCTTCTGAAATTGAGAGAGCAGATCAAAAACGGAAAGTAAAATACCTGCGGGAAAAACTTGATCAACATGATATACCGCACTTAGCTAATCCTAGCCATATAGTTCCAGTTATGATCAAGGATCCCATTAAATGTAAAATGATAAGCGATATTTTAATGGAAAATTATGGAATTTATGTGCAACCGATAAACTACCCAACTGTTCCTAAAGGAACTGAGCGGTTAAGGATAACTCCATCTCCTGTTCACTCTTTTTCCGATATTGACTTTTTAGTTAATGCTATGAACGAGCTTTGGAGCCAATGCGCACTTTCACGTGTCGTAGCTTGATTGGTTTTTGCTTTATTTAGAGTTCAGGCTCACAGGTCTTTTTCAGAAGTAAGAAATGCCGTTTTTATGTTTTTTCTATCGGCCTTTTCGAAATCGACTAGGGCCTTATCGCTCTCTAGTTCAGCTATAATTCCGTAGCCAAATTTTTCATGGAATACTCTATCGCCAACGTTAAATGCTTTATTTACGTTTGGTGTGCTATTAAAAAATGGAGAGGAATAATTAGCGATGTTATTTTGAAGTCTGCTCCAGCCAGGTGATCTGTAGAATGATGACTCTTGCTCGAGAAAATTTGGTTGGTTTATTGCATTGGAAGATTGAAACCCTGAAGGTGTCAAGTCTTCAACATAGTTATCAGGTAATTCTTTTATAAATCTACTTTCAAGATTGAAGTTGAAATCACCAAACTTATATCTGCTCTCTGCAGAACTTATTGTACATAAAAGTTTTGCTCGAGTAATACCTACATAAGCTAGCCTTCGTTCTTCTTCTAACCCGTTTTGACCGTTATCATCCAAAGATTTTTTGTTGGGAAAAGTTTCTTCTTCCCAGCCTGGAAGGTATATTTGTTTGAACTCAAGACCCTTAGAGGCATGTAAGGTCATTAACGAGACTTTATCAGGATTTCTGTCAACTTGGTTTTCCATAACAAGTGAGACATGATCAAGAAACGCTTGTAGATCAGAAAAATCATTCAAGCTTGATACCAATTCTTTTAGATTCTCTAACCTCCCTTCTGACTCTGGTGTTTGTTCATTTTGAAGCACATCCGTATAACCAGACTCGTCCAGAACCTGCTCGACGAGATCAATATGATTTTTCTTATCGGATGAATCCACATCACGCCATATGTCTAACATATCCATAAAGCGCCCAAGGTTCTCTTGTATCTTTTTACCTAGTAAGCCGGTCTTCACCGCATGACGCACAGCATCTATCAACCTAAAATTATTTTCTCTCGCAATATTATGTAGTTGTTGTAGTGATTTTTCTCCTATGCCTCGTTTTGGTACATTTATTATTCTTTCTAAAGCTAAGCTGTCTGCGTCAGAATTTATTATCCTAAGATAAGCCACTGCATCCTTAATTTCTTGTCGATCAAAAAAACGCGTGCCACCTATTATGATATGTGGAATATCTCTTCTTAGTAAGAGATCTTCAAAATCTCTAAACTGCCATGTTGCTCTGAACAATATCGCAATATCAGAAAATTTTATTTTTTCCGACTTTATTTTATTGTGAATATCATCACAAATCCAAGATACTTCATCCTTCCCATCGATATGCTTGATTATTTGGACTTTGTCTCCCACATTTGACTCAGTCCACAGTGTTTTCCCGAGTCTTCCCTTGTTGCTTTCTATTAGTCCACTTGCTGCGCCTAGGATATTTGAAGTTGATCGGTAGTTTTGTTCCAATCGTATAACTATGGCGCCGGGGAAGTCTTTTTCAAATTTAAGAATGTTTCCGATCTCTGCCCCTCTCCATCCATAAATGGACTGATCATCGTCGCCTACACAACAAATATTTTTGCTTCCTTGTGCTAATAATCTTAGCAATAGGTATTGCGCCATGTTCGTGTCCTGATACTCATCAACGAGGATATACTTAAACAAGTTTTGATAATTAAAAAGGAGAGAGGTATCTGTTTTTAATATCTCTATGACGTGAAGAATCAAGTCACCAAAGTCAACAGCATTGAGCGTACGTAAGCGGGATTGATAAATTTCGTAGAGTTTTTTTGCTTTCCCATCAAATTGAAGGTCGTCTTCTGGAATGTTTTGATATGTTAAAGCTTTATTCTTCCATTGATCGATGATGTAAGCCAGCAATCGAGGAGGCCATTTTTTCTCATCAATTGACTCAAGTTTTATCACCTGCCTCAATAAACGAATTTGATCATCTGTATTAATAATCGTGAAACTAGAATTTAAGTTTACTTTTTCAGCATGTCTCCGAAGAATCTTTACACATATTGAATGAAAAGTGCCTATCCACTTTAAGCCCTCAGAAAGATGTCCAATATGTTCCTCTATTCTGAATTTCATCTCATTCGCTGCTTTGTTCGTGAACGTAACGGCTAGAATGTTGTGTGATCTTACATTAAGACTTTTTATCAAATAGGCAACTCGTGCAGTCAAAGCCTTTGTTTTCCCAGTGCCCGCTCCTGCCAATACTAGAACTGGCCCATCGGTCTGACGCACCGCCTTCTCTTGCTCACTGTTGAGATCGCCTAAATATGAAATGTCTTTCATGGTATTGTAATTAACAACCCTAAATTACTTTATCAAATGAAAGTTTAATAATTTAGCTTCCTAAAGAATATGCCAATTATTTTATTTGTTTTTCACAATTTTCCATGTATAAAAAATTTGTTGCGGGCGTAGCTCAGGGGTAGAGCGTTACCTTGCCAAGGTAAATGTCGTGAGTTCGAATCTCATCGCCCGCTCCAACGTGCTTCACAGACAACTTTTTTATTATGTAGGCTAGTTAGACAGATAATGGCTTTTTGCATTTGACTTTCTTATTATTTTTTGTCTAAAACAACCTATCCCAAAGAGAAACTTCGGGAAAGAATTGATAATAAAAAGAAACTCAAGAGAACAGTATGATTATTGGAGCGTTAAAAGAAAATAAGAAAGACGAGAATAGAGTAGCACTAACACCAGAAAGCGCTCAACTTTTGTCAAAGTTAGGTCATAAGTGTCTGATCGAAAAAGGTGCTGGTACTAGTGCAGGTTTTGCTGACGCTGAATACAAAGCAGCTGGGGTAAGAGTTATGGCGTCTTCAAGCGATCTCATTAAAAACAGTGAAGCGCTTATAAAAGTTAATCAACCTACCACTGCTGAACTAAAAAGATTTAAAGTCGGACAGATTTTGATTACTTTCATATGGCCAGCTCAAAACCCTCAGCTTGTAAAAGACTTAAATAAGAAAAAGATAACCTCTCTTTCTATGGATATGATCCCTAGAATAAGTAGAGCTCAGAAGATGGATGCTCTCTCATCGATGGCAAATATTGCCGGCTACAGAGCTGTGATAGAGGCCGCAAATAATTTCGGTCGATTTTTTACTGGACAAATAACAGCTGCTGGCCGAGTTCCACCTGCTAAGGTCCTTGTAATAGGAGCAGGGGTTGCTGGTCTCGCTGCAATTGGAGCAGCCCAAGGCCTAGGTGCTGTAGTAAGAGCATTCGACGTGAGGCCTGAAGTTGCTGAACAAATCGAGTCTATGGGAGCCGAATTTTTATTTCTTGATTTTGATGAAAGTGGCTCAACCGATAGAGGTTACGCAGCACCTTCGAGTCCCGAATTTAGGAAAAAGCAATTGGAATGTTTCCGAGAGCAAGCTCCAGATATAGATATATTGATTACAACAGCGCTAATTCCAGGAAGAGATGCACCAAAATTATGGCTGAAAGATATGGTAGCTAAGATGAAGCCAGGCTCAGTAATCGTAGACCTCGCTGCTGAAAAAGGAGGAAATTGTGATTTAACCAAGGCAGATAAAAAAGTTGTTACAAAAAATGGCGTTACGATTATAGGCTACACAGATTTCCCAAGTAGGATGGCAAAACAGTCGTCATCTCTCTACGCCAATAATGTAAGACATCTTTTTGATGATCTAACACCTGAAAAGAATGGAAAAGTAGCTGTAAACCTGGACGATGATATTATCAGGGGGTCGCTTGTAACTCATGGTGGAAAAATAATGTACCCACCACCGGCGCCAAAGGTGAAAGCGGTGCCAACTACAAAAAATTCAGAAGTGGTAGAAAAAACACCCGAGCAATTGAAAATAGAAGAAGCTGCTGCTACCAGAAAGGCTGGTGCCTTTCAAGTAGGAATGTTAATTCTGGGAGGTTTGGTCATGGCTCTTTTAGGCCAATATGCTCCTCCAGCATTTATGCAACATTTCATAGTATTTGTTTTGTCTTGCTTCGTCGGCTTTCAGGTTATTTGGAATGTAAATCATGCATTGCACACACCATTAATGGCGGTGACCAATGCGATATCCGGTATTATCGTCGTAGGCGCACTTTTGCAGGTTGGGTCGCCTAATTTCGTCGTGGAAATACTTGCTAGTATTTCCGTTTTGATCGCAACAATAAACATCGTGGGAGGATTTCTTGTTACAAAAAGAATGCTCGCTATGTTTCAGAAAAGTTAAGAGGTTCTCTTATGCTAAGTACAGAGTTAGTAACAGCGGCGTATATCGGTTCAAGCGTATTATTTATCCTCTCTCTAGGTGGTTTGAGTAACCAAGAAAAAGCCAAAAGAGGTGTTTGGTTTGGTATTGTGGGTATGGCTATTGCCATTTTGGCAACTGTATTAGGCCCAGAAATGAGTGTATCTAAGTATTTAATTCCGAGCCTCATTGTAGGTTCAATAATTGGATTGTTTGTTGCCCAAAGAGTTCAAATGACGGGGATGCCTGAATTGGTAGCAGCCCTACATTCTTTTGTTGGTTTAGCAGCAGTTTTTATTGGTTTAAATCAGGAAATCAACCCTACCAAAATGTATTTTGGAGCCGATAAAGTGATACATGATACAGAAGTTTTTCTTGGTATTTTTATTGGTGCTATTACTTTCACAGGATCCGTAGTAGCGTATGGGAAGCTTGCTGGGAGTATAACTGGGAAAGCAGTTATTTTACCCGGTCGACATCTCTTAAACATATTGATGGTTGTTGTTTGTTTAGTGCTTGGTTGGATGTACCTTAACGATACAGTCTTAGCGACATATCTCAACCAAACGGGGATATGGACGCTAGTAGCTATGACTATAATTGCTTTCGTTATCGGTGCGCATTTGGTTTTGGCCATTGGTGGTGCTGATATGCCCGTTGTGGTATCAATGCTAAATAGTTACTCAGGATGGGCAGCTGCAGCTACAGGTTTTATGTTAGGCAACGACCTGTTAATTGTTACCGGCGCGCTTGTTGGGTCCTCTGGAGCCATCCTTTCTTATATTATGTGTAAAGCAATGAATAGAAACTTTGTGTCTGTTATATTAGGAGGATGGGGAGGAAGTGGCGAACCATTGGCTGATATAGAGGGAGAGATGGTTGCAACTGACAATGACTCCGTTGCCAGTATGCTCGAAAATGCAAAAGAGATTATTATTGTCCCCGGTTACGGAATGGCTGTTGCTCAAGCTCAATCGTCTATTTCTGAGCTTACCAAACGCCTTCGTAATAGAGGCAAAAAGGTTAGATTCGCAATCCATCCTGTTGCAGGAAGATTACCTGGACATATGAATGTACTACTTGCTGAAGCAAAGGTACCATACGACATAGTTCTCGAAATGGATGAAATAAATCAAGATTTCCCAGAAACAGATGTAGTTATAGTTATTGGTTCTAATGATATTGTAAATCCCGCTGCTCAAGATGATCCAAATAGTCCTATTGCTGGGATGCCCGTACTGGAGGTATGGAAATCTAGGGACGTCATAATCTCGAAACGCGGCAAGGGTACAGGTTATTCGGGTATCGAAAATCCTCTGTTTTACAAAGAAAATAGTAGAATGTTGTATGGAGACGCAAAAAAGTCGGTCGACGAGCTATTAACAAAAATTAGCTGACTTTTTAAAAATCAGTTTTGACTCCACCGTCTTTTTTTCTTCGTTGAACAAAATTGTATAATTCTGACGCTATTTTTGAATCAATCATTGGGGGTTCAAACTCCTCTAGTATCTGCTTCCAAAGATTGTTTGCCCTTTTCTCCGTCGATAGTTTCCCATCTGCTTCCCAAGCCTCATAGTTGCGCCAGTCTGATAAGATTGGTGCATAAAAAGCATCCTTGTACCTTTCTTGGGTATGTGTAGCGCCGAAGAAGTGCCCATTATGACCTACCTCTTGTATAGCTGAGAAAGCCAACTTTTCCTCACTAGCATTAGTAATTTCAGGGTCAAGATATTTTTGAAGTTGCTGAATAATCTCGCAATCAATAATAAATTTCTCATAGCTAGCTATTAATCCACCTTCTAACCAACCTGCTCCGTGATAAACCATATTTACTCCCCCAGAAATAGCTGACCACAAACTGTTGGAGCTTTCCCATGTAGCCTGAGCGTCTGGAGCATTTGATGCGCACGCATTTGACGCACGTAAAGGGATTTTGTAAAAGCGAGCCATTTGACCTGTAATCTGCGTTGCTCTGATATACTCAGGTGTTCCAAAGGCAGGCGCTCCACTTTTCATGTCGACATTTGATGTAAAAGTCCCCAAAACGCAAGGGCTTCCAGGGTTTATGTATTGAAGTAGTGCAATTGCTGCTAATGCTTCAGCCAGTGCCTGTGCAACTGATCCAGCTATCGTGACAGGAGACATCGCTCCGGCTAAAGTAAAAGGTGTAACTACCACAGGCTGATTTTTTTTCGCGAATCTCATAGCACCGTCAAGCATTGGCCAATCATGCTTTAGTGGGGAAGTCGAATTAATGTTTGTAAAAAGTCTTGGTTTTGAAAAGAATTCTTTTTCATCTAAACCAGAAGCAATCTTTGCCAATTCCATTGCATCTTGAACCCTTTCTGGACCTAGTGAATAAGCGTGAACTACTTTGTCGGTAAGGGTGAGTTGTTCATATAAACAATGTAAGTGTCGAATTGAGGGATGAATATCTACTGGCTCTACTGGATATCCTCCTGAGAAATGAATGCAATTGAAAAATTGAGTTAACTTTGTCAAATCTTTAAAGCTATCAAAATCTCCAGGCCTCTTTCCTCTATCTAGATCCAACACGTTTGGAGGAGAAGAAACATTACCAAATACAATATGCCGATCTCCAATCTTAATTTTATTCTTGGGATTTCTTGGTGTGATAGAAAAATGTTGTGGAACTGTTTTCAACATGTCCATAACCCATCGGCGATCCATTTTCACCTTTGAGTCATTAAGTTCTACTTTACATCCTGCTTTTTGAAGAATCTTGCATGCTTCTGGATTTAGAAATAGGACGCCGATATCCTCGAGAATCTTCATTGCCGTATTATGTATCGCAATCACTGCCTCTTCCTTAAGTGGCTCAACAAAATTATCAAAGTTATATGGTATCTGCCAACTCTGTTGCTGAAGCGAAAGCCTCGAGGCTCTAATTTCGTCGTTGGAAATACGTGAAGATTTTCTTCTCATTACAAATTCGTAGCAAACATCTTGTAGATTATTATATGATATCTACCTAACTAGGAAAGTCTTTTTTAGCCACGCCTCTAATTCATCAATACTATCAATTACAAAAGGGGTATGGGCACTTAAATCTTTTTTATTTGCAGTTCCTGACAATACTCCAAGACAAGGCATACTTATTTTATTCGCTGCCACTAAGTCATAAGTACTATCACCAATCATCAGTACCTCTTGGGATAGTAAATTTGTTTTTCTTAAAAAAGCCTCGAGTTGTCCGGGTTCTGGCTTAGAACCATATCCACTGTCATAGCCGATTATCATATCGAAATATTGAGTTAAATTATGCTGTTCAAGATGTTTTATAGCATTGTTTTCACTGTCATTTGTTACCAGACCGAATGTAATTGTTCCTAAGTTATTAAACAATGTATGTAGATTAGTTAATGGTACTTGTTTAGCATCACCAGAACCCTCAAATAAACCTTCATGAATCTTCTTTTTCATTATTTGCGGGAACTTTTGGAAAATTGCTTCGACTACCTCATCCACGGAGCCATGCACAAAAATACTTTCCCTCACGAATTTATCAGAAGCTAAGTCAAAGTTTATTGCTTTAGCCAATGTCAGTTTGTCTAGATTATGTTGATTGCTGAACTTCGTGACAAAGACTTTAGCCCACTCTGACCATGATCTTTGGATGTCAAATAAAGTGCCATCTTTATCGAAGATAATCCCCTTAATTTTCATTCGGCATCTTTTAAACGGCCTATTAATTGGGAAACTAAATCTTCCCATGAGGTAGGCTCTATAGATGCTCCAACAGCTTTAGGCATATAAGGCTTAACTAAGTCACAAACCGAAAAATGCACACACACTGTTTGCTGATTGACCTTATATACGCTCTCCACTTGATAAGGATTGTCATCAATAAAAAATGACTGGGCTTTATGGTTTTTCAGGATTTCCTTCACGGCCGGCCCCTTCATCCCTTCATTACTAATTAATGGATAATCCATATTTAGGCCTTTAAGGTTGGCCACCCTATCATTATGGACGGAGTAAGGGACATTGCTTAAAATTATAATCTGGGCATATTCTTGAAGTTTCTCTAGTGCTTGTGGAGCACCTTTTGCAGCTGGCTGGATTTTTGTTTCCTCATTTATGAACCCCCACACCAGATCTTTTGCTGTATCTGGAGTGGCGACCTCATCTGTTTTTGCCTTTTTAATTGCGTTATCTAACCGATAGCCAGTTAGATGTAAGCGGTGGGCATGTTTTTTAAGATATATAGCAAAAGGTTCAGCAAAGTGAACGAGAACCTCATCAGCATCGAAAATCATTACTGGAAGATTAGGATCAATCTTTAAATCTGAGATTTGTTTTTTAGTATTTGGTGTCATTATTTTAAATAAGTTCAAAATATATTCTTTTTTGTAGGCTAGATAAAGAAAAATGCAATACAATACTTTAGTTAATTATTTGTGAAAGATTTAAAAAAATGAATAACACTGAAGAGGTACCAATCCGAGATGCGGCAACTGTTATCTTACTGAGGAAAAAAAAAGATAGTACATATGTTCTTATGGGACAAAGAGGCAATAAGGCAGTTTTTATGCCTAGTAAATATGTATTCCCCGGGGGTGCGGTAGATGAAGATGATAGTAAAGTTAAATTATTTGAAAGTATTGATGGAAAAGGGATTGATTTACTTCATCAATACTCGAAAAAGAAAATTGCTAAGGAACTTTGCGTTGCGGCAATAAGAGAGTTATGGGAAGAAGCCGGTTTGCGATTATGTGCAAAAGTAGAGGATGTTGGAACAATTAGCCCAGGTTGGGAGGATTTCTGTAATAGCACCTTTTTGCCTGACGCCAGTAATCTAGAATATGTGTTTAGAGCCATAACCCCGCCTGGAAGACCTAGAAGGTTTGATGCACGGTTTTTTATCTGTAGAGCGGAGAATGTTCATGGAAACCTCGATGATTTTTCGTCTGCTTCAACCGAATTAAGTCATTTACACTGGATTGATATTAATGAGGTCAAGAGCCTTAACTTACCCTTTATAACAGAAGTTGTTCTTAATGAGGTCAAAGAGATTATTAAAGATGGTCCAAACAAAAAAGGAGTTCCTTTTTTTAAACATGGAGCTTCTTCGGATTTTATTTTTATCAGTTAAAAATGTTTATTGACTAATTATCTTAGTTTTAATATTTAACTACTAAATAAGGAATAAAGACATGGCTAAACCTTCAACGATAAAAATCAGACTTAATTCTACCGCAGATACGGGGCATTTTTACGTCACTAAGAAAAACTCAAGAACTATGACAGACAAAATGGTGGTCAAAAAGTATGACCCAGTAGCAAGAAAGCATGTAGAGTATAAGGAAGGAAAAATTAAGTAAGGTAGCAACTTTTCTACAAAAGCTGCTACCTAAAGAAATTAGTCTCTGTTTCCCATAAATTGAAGAAGAAACATAAACATATTCAAGAAGTTTAGGTACAAGGACAGAGCGCCCATTATTCCCATCTTTTCCGCATACTCTTCACCGTATGATGATCTATACTGTAAGTACGTATTTTTGATATTCTGCGTATCATATGCGGTCAATCCTGCAAAAATTAGCACGCCAATCGCAGATATTGCAAGGTGCATAACTGGGCTTTGAAAAAACCAATTTGCTATGGATGCTACGATTATACCGATCAGACCTATAAACAAGAAATTTCCTAAACCTGATAGGTCTCTTTTCGTTGTATATCCAAATAGGCTGAGCGCTCCAAATGCGACCGCAGTAGTAAAAAAGGTTTGAGCAATTGATATCGCTGTGTATGCCAAGAAAATATAAGATATTGAAAGTCCGATTAAAGCTGCGAAAATCCAGAAAACTAATTGAGCTGTCTGAGTTCGCATAGAGTGGATTTTAGCACTAAACATAAAAACAACGCCGAGTGGCGCTAACATTACAACCCACTGTAGCCATGTTCCAAATATTGCCATTACCAGCGCAGGCGTTGTGCCCACTGCGTAAGCTACTGCCCCTGTTATCAACATCGCTAACGACATAAGTCCATATACCTTGTTCATATGGGCTCTAAGACCTACGTCTATGGTCTGAGATGAATCTACATATGATTTTGCAGTTTGATATTCTGCCATTTTACTGACCCCTAATTAATTATTGAGTTAAAGATATTCTTAATATCCTTTAAGTAAGCTATTTTTTCAAGTATTCAATGAATATTTGATTAAAAAATATCAAATAAAATGGTAGAAAAGACGAAGTAAAACGCCAATTTAGCAAACATGGGGTCAAAAATCTTTACCGAGCGAGAGAAACAAAGCCTTCTTCTGAACGCGATAGATATTGTCCATGAGGCAGGAAAAATAACAATTGGCTATTTTAAGCAAAATCTGGTTATTGAGAATAAAGACGAGAACTTTTTCAATCCAGTTACAGTTGCAGATAGATCAGCAGAAAAAAAAATCAGAGAAATGATTGAAAAGCTTTATCCAAATGACTCCATACTTGGTGAAGAATATGGAAGGAAAAGTGGTTCAACTGACTTCACGTGGATAATTGACCCTATTGATGGAACAAAAGCCTTTATTTCGGGAATTCCAACATGGGGGATACTGTTATCTCTGGTCGAAAACAGTAAACCAATAATGGGCGTTATTTATCAGCCATTTACTGGCGAGCTTTTTTGGGGAGGTTTTGGAAAAGCTTTCAAGAAAATAAACCTTAAAAGCGATGATCCACAGTCTTTAATCGTCAGAAAATGTAGCAGTTTAGCTAATGCAGTTGTTGCAACGTCATCGCCTACCATACCAAACCAACTATTTCAAACCAGTTTAGATGAAATAATGAGACTTTCAAAGTTAGATAGGTACGGCTTAGATTGTTATGCCTATGCTATGCTAGCAGAGGGATGTATTGATGCAGTGATTGAATTTGGTCTTCAAGAATATGATATTAGAGCTCCTGAAGCTATAGTTTTGTCTGCTGGCGGCATAATAAGTAATCTTGACGGGTCTTATCCATTGACAGGTGGCGATGTAATTGCCTCAGGTGACCCCCGCGTTCATGAACAAATAATCAAAGTTTTCAGCAATAACTTTCAATAATTATGAGTCGATGAATTCATGTATCACAGACATTGCCTCTTTTCTAATTGTTTCTTTTTCAATCAAAATTTCATGCTGAGCTTTTTTGATTTTTACTACATTGATAAAATCATATCTTCTTATTAATCGCAGCACAGCTTTGTTATCAGTTATTCTTTCCTGCCCGGCAAGCAATACCAAAATATCTCTATTTGGAAAATCAACCCTATTTAGGCTGTCAATCTCCTTCAATATTGCAATCAAATAACCAAGGGTTGGCACGCCACTATGTAATTTAAGGTTGTTTTCTAATATTGTCTGCAAACGCTTAAACTGCTTTTTGTCGGACGTAAGTGTATTTTTTCTAAAATCCACAGTAAGTGGATAGGGCTTATATTTTTTCGGATGTTGTTGGGTAAGCATTAATAATCCCAAAAGTCGCAATGCTTTTTCAAATTTGATAACTAATCTTTGAATTGGCCTCGCTATGTAAGGGAAATTACCCCAGAGTGGGGATAGAAAAATATATTTATTAAAAGATTGTGGCTCTGATGTAAGTCTTCTTAACCCTATAAGACAACCCAAGGAGTGAGCGATTAAATGCCATGGAGGTGACAAGTTTTTCTGTTTTGCCAAACTTATCAATTCATCTAAGTCCAATTGATATTCAGCAGCACTTGAAATATGTTGAATTTTGGGTTGTGAAGGAAAGGGTCGCTCAGAGAGTCCCCAGCCTCTCCAATCAAGCGTTATGACGTTGAATCCTTTTTTTATGAAAAGTGCAAATGTTTCTGAGTATTTTTCAATAAATTCACGATGACCATTCAAAAAAAAAATTGTTCCACAAACTCTATCTTTTTGGATTTTCCAAATTGCTATCCGGAGCTTTCGACCATCTTTAGTTTTTCTAAATATAGTCTCCCCATTCTCAAGCATAAATCTTTCGAGATTTTTATCCATAAGAACTTTAGGCTAAAAGGCTACTTAACTCCATCGCAGCACTCATTGAGCCTTCCACTTTTAATGATCCCGTCATATAGGCCTCTGTTGCGTTCATATCGCCATCAAGAATTTTTGTAAAAACATCCAGAGAAGCGATCAATATACAATCAGTCTCTTCGTCTGATACTCTCACGCCATCGCTATCTACTACTATTGAGCCCTCATCTTCAATTCTAAACTTAACGCTTGAGTCAAAAGTTGCCCCCGCCATTTTATCATTTATAGCTGCAACAGCCTTCTCTAATACTTCACTCATAATATACTTTCTTCTCTAAAATTCTATTTTTATTTGCTTAGAGGTTTCCTATAGCATAACTATGTAGGAAATTTGATTTAACCTATGCTTGTAAACCTCATATCTCTCAATTATAAAATACTTTTAGATGAATTTCAAACGAAGCAATAAAAATACCTCTATTTGTCGGGCAATTTTAGGGCCGACTAACACTGGCAAGACATATTACGCATTAGAAAGGATGATCTCCTACAAAAATGGAGTAATAGGGGTCCCCTTAAGGCTTCTCGCACGTGAAATATACGATCGACTTGTTTTATTGAAGGGGATTGAAAACGTAGTGCTAAATACAGGTGAAGAAAAAATACGTGGGAAGTTTGAGCGGTATTGGGTCTGTACTACAGAGGCGATGCCTGTTGAAAAGACATTTGAATTTGTAGCAGTAGATGAGATCCAATTAGTTTCTGATTCAGAAAGGGGGCACATATTTACAGACAGGTTAATAAATGCGCGTGGACAATTTGAAACACTTTTCTTGGGATCCACAGTTATAGAGCATCTAATAAAAATCATTATACCCAATATTGAATTAGTTAGTAGAGATAGGCTTTCAAGATTGAGTTATTCTGGAAAGAAAAATATTTCGAAATTGGGTCCTAGATCTGCAGTTGTAGATTTTTCAGTTGATAGAGTTTACGAGATGGCTGAACACATTAGAACATCTAAGGGTGGGGCAGCAGTAGTGCTAGGAGCACTGTCTCCAAAGACTAGAAACGCGCAGGTTGAGTTGTACCAGAATGGAGACGTTGATTACATAGTGGCCACAGATGCAATAGGCATGGGATTAAACTTGCCAATTAATAACGTTTATTTTGCAGCTATGCAAAAATTTGATGGACGTCGACTAAGACCGCTCAACACTTTAGAAGTAGCGCAGATTGCTGGTCGCGCAGGACGTTACACCTCTGACGGTTTTTTTGGTGAAACTGGAAGCCTTAAGCAAATGCAAGAAATTGTTATCAATGATGTTGAGAATAATATCTTTCCAATGCTTAAAAAGTTAAAATGGCGTAACACTGCACTTGAATTTAATGATGTTGGATCACTCATAAAATCTCTGGATGTGATAGCAAGTGACAATTATCTAGAGCGCTCTCAAGACGGATCCGACGTTAATATTTTAAAATTTATCACGGCAAACTATTCTGAACGTGTAAAGGATTTGAAAAGAGATGACGTTCAGCTGTTATGGAAAGCATGCCAGATACCAGATTTCAGGAAGATCTCTAATCAAGACCATGCAGGTCTAGTTATGAAAATATTTGACTTTGTTAGAACAAAAGGATTCATTCCTTCAGATTGGTTGAAGATGGAGATTGCTCGTCTAGATAATATTCAAGGTGATATAGACGTACTATCTAAGAGACTATCTTTCATTAGAACTTGGTCATTTGTTGCCAACATTAACAAATGGCTACTGGATAACGAATATTTTATCGGAATTACCAGAAATATCGAAGATAAGCTATCAGATGCCTTGCATCTAAAACTAACACAACGATTTGTTGACCTAAGGAGGTCTGTATTGATAAAAAAGGGAATGGCAGAAAATTTTAATGAGAAAGATTTTGAGTTAAGAGAAGATAGCTGTGTTTATATCAAGGGCCACCTCTTTGGTAAAATGGATGGGTTTGTATTTAATCTTTCTGGGACAGATTCTATAGTGGAGAATAAAAAATTGATGCAGGTAGTGAGACCTTTTTTACGTCAACATCTTAATGGTTTAGTAACAAGTTTTTATGAGGCACCAGAAAGTGATATTTTGCTCGGTGTAAATGGGCAAGTGATTTGGCGAGGTAGCAAAGTTGGTCAGCTAGAGAAAAGTCAAAAAATATTGACCCCAAAAGTTAAACTGATCAAGTCAGATGAACTAGATAAAAGTAGCCTGGAAAAAATTCAAAGAAAACTCGACATTTTTATAGAAAATAAAGTCAAGACACTGATGCCTAATCTTCTGGATCTTGCCGACAATAATAAATTGAAGGGAGCTGCATCTGGGTTTGCACATATTTTTGTTAATAATTTGGGCGTTATTATGAAATCTGAGATTATCGAACAATTCAATAGCATTGACAACGAGAGCAAAGTTAAACTCAGAAATTTTGGCATAAGGTTTGGGTACAAGACAATATATGATGCAATGCTTCTTAAGCCAGAAGCAGCAAGGTTAAGAATTGCTCTATTTAATGTTTTCTATTCTACCCCTGGAGCTGCATTATTTCACCCCCCACCTGGTCTGGTCACTGTTGAATATAACAAACGCATATCCAAGAAACAATATTTGGTTGCAGGCTTTTTTGTGGCTGGTAATAGGGCTATAAGAATAGATATGCTTGAAAGACTGTTTTTTATGATCAAGGAGTATTCCAAAGATGAATGGATAGTAATTCAACCAGCAATGTTATCAATTACTGGATTAGGGTTAGATAAATTTAAAGAGCTCATTAGAAGCCTTCGATTTGAGATCAAGTATGAGAAAATAGAGAAAGGTAATGAGGTTATAACTTTTGAGAAGGATAATGAGCACTATAAGGTCTTGTTTAAAAAACAGTTATTTAACAAAAGAGTGATGTTAATGCCAGCCTCTGAAACATTTAAAAAGACGAAGCAAAATGGAAAAAAGAATAGAGAAAAAAAACAGATGCCAACAAATGACTCCCCT
>CACAAX010000004.1 GCA_902530595.1 uncultured Alphaproteobacteria bacterium | reverse complement strand
GGGCTTCAAACGCTGATTTAAGACCACAAAAATTAGAAAACACTATAACTTTCATGTTCGAGTCACGGTTTCCCCAACATATTACCGAATTTGCAGCAAAAGAAGCACCACTGCAGGATGACTATGCAGAATGTTGGACTGGACTTGAGAAAAAGTTTAATGGAACTCCAGAAGGCAACTGGTAGTGACGCTCGATTTAATTAAGTCATTCGTTGAGACGGCGAATAATAAAGATTGTGATTTTCCTTTGAATAATCTTCCTTTTGGTGTCTGTTTTGAAAAAAACAAACAGAAGTGCTTTTCTGCCACCGCAATCGGCGATCAAGTTCTTAACCTTACTTACGCTGAGGAATTAGATCTTATACCCAACCTAGGATTTAAAAACGTTTTATTGAACGCTTTTATGTCGAAGGGGCCGAGCGCTCGAAAGCGTATTCGTGAAATTTTGCAGGAATTATTAGCAGAAAACTCGAAAAAAAAAAGTGAGGTTAAGAGATGCCTTTTACCGTTAACTAATTGTTACAATAGTAAAGCATTTGAAATTTCAGAATATACTGATTTTTATTCATGTAAGAACCATGCGCTCAATGCAAGTAAAATTATACGAGGAGAGAATGCTGAATTATCGAGAAACTGGTATAACTTACCTGTTGCCTATAATGGACGTGCTTCATCTATAGTGATAACCGATAGTGATATTCGAAGGCCAACTGGACAAATTTATGATCAAGATAATGATATTGTAAAATTTAAGCCAACCAAGAAGCTTGACTTTGAACTTGAGATGGGCACTGTGATCGGTGGTAGTTTGCCAATAGGTGCAACATTAGATTTTGAGGGAGCTGAAAATTTAATTTTTGGGTATGTTTTGCTCAACGATTGGTCTGCCAGGGACATACAGGCGTGGGAATATCAACCGCTAGGCCCATTTCTGTCAAAGTCATTTGGAACAAGTATCAGTCCCTGGATCGTTACTCCGGAAGCTCTGGAGCCCTTCAAGACAAAAACACCAGAGAGGGAATTTCAATTGCTTCCACATTTTGAGGACGATAAAGCGTTTGTTTTTGATATAGATTTAAAGGTAACGTTAATTGAGGATGGTGGGACAGAAACTGATATAGTGGAAACCAATGCAAAAGAGCTTTATTATTCACCAGTACAGCAAGTAATACATCATGCATCAGCAGGTTGTGGCATTTCAACAGGAGATTTGATGGGCTCTGGCACTATATCAGGAACAGATGAAGGAAGCTTTGGCTGTATGCTAGAGTTATCATGGGGTGGAAAAGAGAAAATTGTTTTAAGCTCTGGAAAAAAACGTGATTTCCTACATGATAACGATACTGTTGTATTGAACGGAACTGCATCAGAAGAAAAGTTTAAAATAGGATTTAGTTCTTGCTCTGGAAGAATTTTAAATAAATAGGAAAAAAGATGAATAAATTTGCATCACAAAATGATTTAGATGAGAAAAAAGTTTCATTTGAAGAAATAGGTAAGAATCTTTTCGCCTTCACCGCCGAGGGGGATCCAAATTCTGGAATAATAATAGGTGATGAAAGCGTTATGGTTATTGATGCACAAGCGACACCAACTTTAGCCAGACAAGTAATTGAGAAAGTTAGGTCAGTCACCGATAAACCAGTTTCTCACTTAGTATTATCTCATTATCATGCTGTTAGGGTATTAGGTGCATCTGAATATAAGGCAAACGATATAATTATGAGTAGTAAAGCAAGATCAATGGTTGTAGAAAGAGGACAAGAAGATTGGGATAGTGAGTTTGATAGGTTTCCCCGACTATTTAAGGGACATGAAGAGATCCAAGGACTTACTTGGCCAACGACAACATTTGATAAAAAAATGTCATTATTCCTAGGTAAACGAAGAGTTGATTTATATTTTCTTGGTAGAGCGCATACTGCTGGAGACGTAGTTGTTCATGTTCCAGATTCAAATACATTATTCACAGGTGATATTGTCGAGTATAAGTCGGCTTGTTATTGCGGTGATGCGCATTTACAGGATTGGCCTCAAACATTAGAAAAAATTGCAAAATTTCAGGCAGTTTCTTTAGTTCCAGGAAGGGGTGATGCTCTAATAGATCCAAGACAAATAGATGATGCAATTGAATTGACAGAAGACTTTGTTACATCAACGTTCAAATCAGTCTCAAAAATAGCTCATGCAGGTGGCGATTTAAGAGAAGCTATGTCATCTTGTAGAGATGAGTGTGATAAAAAGTTTTCTAATTATGCCATATATGAGCATTGTTTACCTTTTAATGTCTCAAGGGCTTTTGATGAAGCAAAAGGCATTGATAATCCAAGGATTTGGACAGCTGAGCGAGATAAAGAAATGTGGAACTTATTACAGTGAATCGTGTAGCGAACTTTTCAAAAAACTATAACTATAAGGAATTTCCTTTTATGGTGCCGCCTGAGATTTTGGAGGGAAGTCAGGAAATATATCCTGTCGTCATTGTTGGTGCTGGACCCATTGGCTTGTCCTTAGCAATTGATTTAGCGCAAAGGGGTATTAAAAGCGTCCTTTTGGACGACAATAATATTGTTTCAACAGGATCCAGAGCAATTTGTTGGGCTAAAAGAACTTTAGAAGTTTTTGATCGACTAGGGGTGGCGTCAAAAATGATGGCAAAGGGAATTACTTGGGAAACAGGAAGACTTTTCAATGGAGATAAAGAAGTTTTCTCATTCAACTTGCTTCCAGATAAAGGTCAAAAGTTTCCAGCATTTATAAATTTACAACAATACTATGTCGAAGAGTATTTAATTGAACGATGTTTTCAACTTGATGATTATATTGATCTTAGGTTTAGTAGCGAAGTTATTAGTCACTCTCAAAATAAAGAAAATGTAGAAATAACTGTAAATTGTCCTGAAGGAAAATATTTGTTGAGATCATGTTATATGGTTGCTTGCGATGGTGCAGACTCCCCAACTAGGAAACGCATGAACCTTTCTTTTGAAGGTGAGATTTTCGATGAACATTTTTTGATAGTAGATATTTTCATGGAAAAGCCTCCCTTTGAAAGCGATAGGCCTGAGCGGTGGTTTTGGTTCGCACCTACTTTTCATGATGGACAATCTGCTTTGTTGCATAAACAAGCAGAGAATATTTATAGAATAGACTTGCAGCTTGGTGAGAATATTGACAGAAAAAGTGAGCTTGATCCAAAGAGAGTTAAAAAGAGAATAAAAAAAGTTGTTAAGTCCGACAGTTTTGAAATTGACTGGATGAGTATTTATAAATTTAAATGTGCCTCTTTGGATAGAATGGTATTTGATAGAGTTATTTTTGTTGGAGATAGCGCGCATGTAGTAAGTCCTTTTGGCGCTAGGGGAGGTAATGGTGGGATACATGATGTCGATAATTTAGGATGGAAACTGGCTTCTATATTTAAAGATAATACCTCAGACAATATCTTAAATACCTATAATGAGGAAAGGATTGAAGCCGCAAAAGAGAATATCGCAAATTCCTCTAGAGCAACTAACTTTATGACTCCAAAAAATAAGATGGCGAAAGCCTTTCGTGATCAAGTTCTTGATCTATCCGTAAAGAATCAATTTTTTAGAAATATTATTAATTCGGGTAGGCTCTCTGTTCCATTTAAGCTTAGCGGTTTAAGGCTAGATAATGAGTATAGAGATGATCCTCTGCTTGGATCAATCTATGTAGATTTTCCAATTCTTGATAGAAAAGGAAATCGATTATTTCTTACAGATTTGCTTGCTAACAGCTATAACTTGCTATCATTTTCTAAAATTAAATTGGAGTTTCCGAACTATTTAAATGTTATAAGCGTTGGAGAAAAAACTAGTCAAGATGCGGGTTTCTTAGATTTCGAAGGTAAAGGTTTAGAAAGATATTTATCGGATCTAAATTACCTTATCAGACCGGATGGTTACATTGTAGGCATATTTAAAGAATTAAATATTAAGACATTAGAAAAATATATGCTCTAGATATTCCGTTTTGGGAGAAAAAAATAAATGCCACTGAACGATGAACTTTACTCAAGACTTGTAAATCTTTACCAAGGTCTAGATGATGAACAAATGCATCAGTTAAACGCTAGGATTATTTTACTTCTATCAGAAAAAGTATCAGACTCTTCAGCTATAGAAAAAATAATCGATCAGGTCGAATCTGAAAAGAAGAACACCCCAAAATAGATAACTCAGGAACTTTTTCTAAAAGGGTAAAATACCGCGTAGAGAAGACATTATCGGGATTATCTTTTGCAATAAACCTAAAAAATTAATCCCAAATTTCGGTAGAAGCCAAACAACTAATGCTAATAAAATTACAGCACTTATTATTATTAAAGCAGTATTTTGCTGCCTGAAGTTACTTCGATCAGCATTGAGAATTTTCTCTACCGTGTCTTTAGTCTTGTTACTGTCTTTTGTTCTTAAAAACGATCTTAATATCCATGCTACAAATAAAATTAGAATTAATAAAAGGATTATACGGAACATAAAAATATTCTCTCTGTTTTTAGTTGAGTCAAAATTTGAAACTAAATTTACTGTTTTCTGAAAACATATTCTACTTCTTCCCAACAGTCAGTAGGAAAAATCCATAATAACTCTAAATCCTCCTTACCAGTATTTTTTAACCCGTGTTCAAAGTTTTGAGGAATATAGACAAAACTATCTTTACAAACCTTCCTTGTATTTAAAGAGGAAAGGAGAAGGCCTTCACCTTGTCGAATAATGTAGATTTCCTGAGGTGAATGGCAATGCAGACGGAGCTCTTCTCCTGGAGGTAAAACTAACACTCCACAGGAAAGCCCATGACTCTTCATTTGGGTGCTATCTGTCATATACTTCCATCTAAATTTGCCTTGATCTTTATTTTCATTCCAGGCTTGATCACTCAAGTGGGAAACAACAATTTTTTCTTCTTTCATGCTAATTACCTTTTTACTAAAGCGTCGAAAACATAGTTTTCGCTACCATCTCTTTACAGTCACTGGGATACTTATCTTTTTTTTATATTTTTAACTTCTCTTGCCATTCGTTTGCTATTTCAAAAAACTGATCTAAGTTTTGGAAAATAAATAGGTATAGCTCATTTTTTTGCTTTCACTCTTTGATAACTTGCCTAAATGTTTCGCAATCAAGACCAAGCTTTTTCTTAGTATCAATTTTATTAAAATTCAAAAATATTTTATTTCATTGTCGGAAAAATCTCATCAGTAATAAAATGGTTAAGCTATAGCGATATGTAATCTAAATTATCATTTGATATTCTGAAAAAATATTGTACGTCAAGCTACCTATGACCTTTAATATGTTACACTTTACTAAAGCGGTATCTGCAGTTAGTTATTTATAACAAAAATAGGGTATAAAAAATTTCAACCCAGCAGGGGCAACAAGCTCCCAACAAGGCTCAATTATTTTGAGCTCCTTTTATATACAGCTTCAGCTTGATACGCATGCCGGATTCTTTGTGGATCAGACTGAATAAACTAATATGGTAAGGCTGCAAAACAAGCAACGAGGATATCTAACTCGACATTCTGCGCCTCAAAGTTTCGAGTTGCCTGGAGCAAAGGAGACCAGTTGGTACCATTACATTCTCAAAAAAAGATGTCCAACCTGGTACTCTCGGGGGCAGGTGCAACCGCGCTCTCCTCTTGCTAAATTACTACTTACTGGCGCGACGATCTGAACTTATCGCCACTAGAAAGGACGACCTTAAGTTCACAACTTATTGCCAAATAAAAAGCTTATTTAAAAAAAGCAAAACCGACCAATACTATAGGGGTCGGCTTGAAATTGGCTCTAAGAGGTGTGTAAAACTAGTGAGAAAATGGCTTAGCTAAAACCCAAGGAAATCAACCTGTCTTTTAAGCGATCAGTCATGGTAAATCTAATGATTGAGTGATCTGCAACCGAAGCGTCAATGATAACATCAAGCGCAACGCCACAAAAGTTAAAAAAAACGATCGGCCAAGCGATTCGGAGGTTTTAGGTCACTCTACGCGTGGTCATCGCTCAGTGTTTATAGATAAACGGCTACGACCTAGCCATAATTATGCTACTGTTGAGTGGTCAGATCCAAGTACCGTATCTATTCACTCACGGTTTTCGCTGAATGATATATGAGAGTAAACACATAGGCCAATCACATACGTAAATTTGGTGCATTTTCTAGAAAATCAGAATATGCTAGTTCTAGGCCCGATCGCAAGCTAGTAGGTGCCTCATAGCCAAGAGACTTAAGCCTCTTGACATCCATCAACTTCCGGCTCGTTCCATCAGGTTTGGCTCTGTCAAAAATGATCTTTCCATTAAATCCAACAACCTCCAAAATAGTTTGTGCAAGTTCTTTTATTGTAACTTCAGTACCAGAGCCAATGTTTATGTGCGAAAGCATAGGTTGTGTATTTTCTCTGTAAGTTTCTGCATCGAGGTTGTGTACGAACAGGCTTGCTTGTGCCATGTCTTCCACATACATGAACTCACGCTTCGGCGCACCTGTTCCCCAAACCGTGACTTCTGGATGGTCACCACTTTTTGCCTCATGAAACCGTCTAATGAGTGCAGGAACAACATGACTATTTTCCGGGTGATAATTATCACCAGGACCGTAGAGGTTTGTCGGCATTACTGAACGATAATCTCTGCCGTACTGACGATTATAACTTTCGCACATCTTGATACCTGCAATCTTTGCTATTGCGTAGGGCTCATTTGTAGGCTCAAGAATCCCTGTTAGGAGGGCATCTTCTCGCATGGGCTGCTCAACAGCGTAAGGGTAAATGCAAGACGACCCAAGAAATAGTAATTTTTGTACATCATTCATATGCGCTGCGTGAATCACATTATTCTGTATTTGTAGGTTATGATAAATGAACTCTGCCGGATATGTATCGTTTGCGTAGATTCCTCCAACCTTAGCGGCGGCTAGTATTACTTCATCCGGGTTTTCCGATTTTATGAACTGTTGGACTGCAGATTGATCACACAAATCTAAGTCATTACGCGTACGCGTAATGACTTTCACATTGGACAGCCGTTCTAACTGCCTACAAATGGTGCTTCCAACCATTCCCCTGTGACCAGCAACAAAGATCTTTTTCATAAAATCATCCTAGGTTTCAACAGATACGGGAATTTCAAGATTATGTTCTTTTAAAAGCGCCAAGCGCTGGGCTGCTTTATGGTCTTCTTCAACCATTTCCTTACACATTTCCTGCGCTGTGATCTCTGGCTCCCAACCGAGTTCAGCCTTCGCCTTGGAAGGATCTCCCAGAAGCGTCTCAACTTCCGCGGGCCTAAAGTAGCGCGGATCAATTCTGATAATTTCTTGTCCCACTGCTATTTTTGGAGCCAGACTGCCAGTGATACCGGTCACTACCCCAATCTCTTTTACGCCTGAGCCGCTAAACTCTATTTCAATGCCAAGAGCATTTGCTGTCCATGTAATAAACTCTCTTACGGAGTATTGTTTACCAGTCGCGATAACATAATCACGCGCCTCATCTTGTTGTAGCATCATCCACTGCATACGGACATAATCTTTTGCATGCCCCCAATCACGTAAAGCATCAATGTTGCCCATGTAAAGGCAACTCTCTAAACCCAAGGCAATATTTGCAAGCCCACGCGTAATTTTGCGTGTGACGAACGTTTCTCCTCTGCGTGGGCTTTCATGGTTAAACAATATACCGTTGCAGGCATACATTCCATATGCTTCGCGATAGTTTATGCAGATCCAATAAGAATAAAGCTTAGCAACAGCATAGGGCGAACGTGGATAAAAAGATGTAGTTTCCCTTTGGGGAATTTCCTGAACCAAACCATACAGTTCTGAAGTTGAGGCTTGATAGAATTTCGCTTTCTTTTCTAATCCCAATAAGCGAATTGCCTCAAGCAAACGCAACGTTCCAATTGCATCCACATCTGCAGTGTACTCAGGGCTTTCAAAGCTTACAGCGACATGGGATTGGGCACCCAAGTTATATACCTCATCTGGCCCAATGTCACGAAGGATACGTGTTACGTTTGAGGTGTCTGATAAGTCACCATAATGAAGCTTGAAGCGACTCCCTTCAGCATGGGGATCCTGATAGATGTGATCGATGCGTTGAGTATTAAAAAGAGACGAGCGTCTCTTAATACCATGAACTTCGTAACCTTTTTCAAGAAGAAGTTCCGCAAGATATGACCCATCTTGACCAGTGATCCCTGTTATCAAAGCGATTTTCATATTTTCCTCCAATTCATGGTAATGTTGACGAGCTTTGCTATGAATTGCATGTCTGATGGCTGGTCAAATATGCTAACAAGCCTCGCAACTACTTTCAATAAAGGTAACCTTAGTTTGGTATATCATAAATCACAAGAATGTTGACTACTTGATCTGCTAAACTATTAAGAGTTTTCCCAATCTTGCAACTCTTTAGTTGCAATTTAGCTACCTTTTATTCGCAAACGCTCAGCGCTCTGGTATAGAAGCATATAGGAAATTACAACTGGAATATACCACCTAGCTAACAAAAAGAATTCTGAAACTAGCACTGAAGCGATCGCTAATGTTGCGAAAAGAATATAGGGATAGCCCTTAAATATGTATAATGCCCCTAGACGAGCCAAAATCGCTAGAAAGAAAATAGCGCCTAAGATTCCAAAATTGTAAAGCATAAATGTTAGAGTGCCATCAAAATACAAACGATCCACTGTGATTATACCTCTACCAAACGCATAATAAACTTGGTCCAATTCACCCATTACATTTATCAAGCGATCGAGCCTTTTTGCTTCCGAAGCGTTTTGCAGACTAAATTGAATTGACCTAACATCATTTAAATCAATCTCTGCAAATCTAAGCAAGGGTAGCAACAAGACTAAACTAGTAATAAACGATACAACGAATAACCATTTAACGTTTAGTAAGAGAAGTGAACGCATGCTTACTAAAATTACACATACGATAGAAAGAAAAAAAATGGAACGACTGCCGGTTATCAACGAGGCAATAAAAGTCAAAAATATGTAAAAACACATAAGTAATCTTCTACGCTTTCTTATATTTTTTAAATTTAGCGCTAAAAACAAAAATGATAAGCTAAGCAACGAACCAAGAGCATGCGAATCATTGACTAACGTCTGAGAAAATGGGAATCCTACCCGCCTTAGTGGCTCTGCAGCAAATGATATAAGACACCATGTGACTACCATAAGTAAAACTATCGTATATAAATAAAATACTCTTTTGAGTTCAATATCACTGAAGCCTTCAAACATCTTTTTAATTATAAAAAACGACAATGCATGCACAACAAGCTTAGCAAACAGCATGAACCCTTCAGAAGTTGCATGGGCACCAGTTAGCTGACTTGCAAAAAGATTATATGAGAGTACAATCAAAATGCTGATCAAGTATGTTGTTTTAACTGTTAGCTTATTTGATTTTAACGCATCAAATAGTACTAAACCTATCAATATTACATCAAGGATTCTAAGCCCAAATGAGAACTCAGTTGCTATCGGATAAGCCAAGATAATAGTATAGATAAAATATAAATTCATTTAAGGCTATCGCTTCCTCAGAATGGTTTTTCTAATTATATTTACGAGCAAGTAACTACCTGGAAGTAAATATAAGTATTTTTTAAAATACAATTGGGCCAATAAAGAAGTTGAAATTTTTTTTAAATGGCACATCTGTATCAATTTAAATTCATTAATGATTGTATCAATACTGTCTTTTTGTGCAGATATTCCTTGGGAATTATAATTCGAAATAAAAATGTTACGGTGGAAAATGAAACTAAATCCTTTCAAATATAGTTTCAGAAACAATTCATAGTCAGAAAGTATTTTGTAATCTAGGTTAAACCCAGACAACTGTTGGATTGCTATCTTTTTTGTAAATACGCTTTGATGTTGTATACAAGGCCATTGCTTTATTTCTAAAATATTCTTTGGAAAGCGTCTTACATTAATAGGATCTCCATAATCATTAGAGACCTTACAATTAAAATGTACTACGTCATATTTTTCATTTAAATAGGGCTGCACTTCTAGTAGTGTTCTGCATCCGAGAAGAAAATCCCGACTATTCAAAAAAAATATCCACTTGCCACTAGCAACGCTTAGGCCTTTGTTCATCGCGTCATATAGGCCCTTGTCCGGCTCGCTTATCAAAATATCAATGCTGTCTAAGTACTTCTTAACAACATCCAATGTACCATCGACTGACTTTCCATCGATAACAATAAATTCAAAGTTTAAGGCAGTTTGCTCTATTACCGACAAAAGAGTTTTCTCAATGCCTAAGACATCGTTATAAACTACAGTGATTATACTTATCAGAGGAGTATTACTCATTTGAATATTGTTAACTTTTCCATTTGGTAATCACACATCATTTCAATTGCTTGCTCCAATTTTATTGAAGCCTTCCAATTCAATTTTTCAGAGGCTTTTGAAGGATCCGATTTACTATAGGTAATATCATTTAAACGAATATAGTTATCATTCACCGAAATATAATTTTGATAGTCAAGCGAAAAATAATCAAAAACTATTCTAACATAATCCTCTAATCGAGTGGCAGTTCCGGTGCCAATTACAAAGTCTTCTGGATCATCTAATTGCAACATACACTTCATTACATCAACAAATTCAGGCGCCCATCCCCAGTCTCTGGAAATATTTAAATTTCCCAGTTCCAGTGCATCTAATTTACCCAGTTTAATTAAAGTCGCTGACAATATTATTTTTTGAGTTACAAATTTTTCTGGCCTTAGAAACGACTCGTGATTAAACAAAATTCCATTAACTGCGTAAATATCGTAAGTTTCCCTGTAAAGCCTTACAGTATCCAGAGACTGTATTTTAGAAACCGCATATGGACTCATGGGGTCAAATCTGGAAGTCTCATTGGCTCCTTTCACAGAGGTATTACCGTAAATTTCGCTAGATGCAGCATTGTAAAACTTACAGTTTAGTTTGGTCCTGCGGATAGCTTCCAGAATGTATAATGTTGTCATAGTATTCGATTGAACCGTCTCAACGGGTGCAAGAAAGGATTCGCCTACGGAAGTTTGTCCGCCGAGGAAATAAATTTCATTTGGTTTTATCCATGAAATTAGTTCCGTTACCTCTTTTTCTGACAATACATTACATTCTTTTAGAGTTAACTTTTCGTGAATGTTTAGCACTTTTAAGTTATTGTAATTGTTGATATTTCGAGTGACTCCATAAACATGTTCATTACTTTCAATCAACCTTTTGGCCAAAAACGCACCATCTTGCCCTGTAACCCCAAAAATAAGTGCTTTGGTCATTGCAAAAATCTTAAATAGGTTTGTAAGGTTAATTTAGTGGTTTGCGCCCAAGTATATTTTTTGACTTGTTGAAAACCTTTATAAACAAAAGAATTTCGATACTCTATATCTTTTATCATCGCACCAACTTTATTCACCATATCACTTGAATTATGCGGGTCACATAGCGAGGCCCCTGTTCCAAGAACCTCCTCTATGGAGCTTGTTTTTGTAGCTACAACAGGACAACCTTGCGCCATAGCCTCCAGAGGTGGAATGCCAAATCCCTCGTAAATTGAAGGATATACAAAGACTAGTGCATTAGCATAAAGATCTAATAAAACCTCATCAGATCCTGATATTTGTTTTATTCGTTCAAAAGGAATATTAAGCTTTCTCATCAATGCCTTTTCACAATCATTGAAATATCCACCACCAAAGGCAATCAGATCAAGATTATCATTTGTAATTACCAACTCAGAAAACGCTGCAAGAAGTCCGCTGAAGTTTTTATAGCCTGCACGAGGCCCTACATAAAGTAGAAAATTCTTGCGCTTATGCATTTGTTGCTTTCTGACCTTTAAATGGTCAACACCAAGGTAGGTTACGGTAATTTTAGATTCGGGGACCTGGTAAATTTCCATAAGATCCTGTTTAGTATTGTGCGATATAGCCAAAATGTGATCAGCAGAATTTATCGCTTTTTCTTTTAATACAACTGTTGGGTCATTAGCACCAAAATAATTAGGATAAAGTTCATGAATCATATCGTATACCGTAATGATTTTTGTAATAGATGGAGACAAACGTTTTGGAAACCTATAGTAAGTTGCATGGAAAATGTCGGTCTTAGGATCACTGAATATAGCATTAAAGCACCAATTGAACCTAGTTAAGGCAAACCCTGCTCCTTTGAAATTTCTTACATAAGTAGGTTTAGATTTCAAATTCAAATCTAAATTTTTCAGATAGTGATTCCGGTGTAAACCACTCAACACGCCCGCATTAACGTTATAAGACTGATATTTACTAATCTTTTTAAGTAATTCGACATAGTACCGCGAAATACCTCCGTACTGTTGTATTGCAAATATATCGCTGTCATAGGTTATTTTCAAAAGATTACCTTATTGCCTGCCACCCAATTATCAGAATATAAGTTTTCAAAGTCTTTGAGTTTCTTAATTATACCTTCCGCTGCAGATAAATCTACGAATTCACATTCTGAGATAGGTGCTGAACGAGCTTGACCTCTAACATATGTCAACTCACCGCTTTGATTTCGACCCTCTCTGAACCTAGAGGGATATGCTGCCACTGTCTGTAATGCATCTAAAATGCAATTAGAATAGTCAGAACGTACAAAAAACGCATTCACGCCATTTGAGTTTGTACCAATAAATTCATAACCTTTCTTCCGTCCAAGATCACACATAGCTTTCAGTGAGCCACCAAAATATACATTCGAAAAATGCTTAGACGATCGAACGAACTTTGGGTCATACGGTATGGTAATTGGAATTTTATCACCCAGCAAAGCATTATATTCAATCACAACAATTACAGGATTGATACAGTTTATAGCTTTCCAAACCCAATAGTCATTACCATCAATATCAATACTTAATAAACCCACTTCGTTGTCAAATTCACTTTCGTTAATTACTTCATTTATATTCTGTGCAGTAATAAATTGTCGTTTTGCTTGCAGGTCATACTTCCAGTTATATTGTGAATTTATGATATCTGAAATATTTTCTGCACTCCCATCGAGTACGAGCCCCCTCCAATTTCTCTCGAATAAAAGATACCTTGTGTTGGACTCAGTATAATTTTCTACGCCAAATTCAATAAAGCTCCTTGGAACCTTACTTATTTTGTCAATTAGCCAAGATATTATTCCATCTTCGCCCCATTGTGAAAATACCGAAAACTCTAAGTCGGCGAGATCAATAATTTCTTGCTTTTGATTATTAAGGTGTGCAATCTTCTTTGCAGACAATATTGAGTTTTTCTCTTGCCTTTGTATTATTTTGCTTAAGGACTTGTTTAAAAGATATTTGATTAATTTGTTAAAATAATTAACCATGTGAAGTTACCCACCTTCCACTAAATACTTTATTGTATCTGAAATGTGTTTTTCCGAGAATTCTACAAAATTTTCAAGTTTCCGACTTTTAAGATCTTCATTTCCGTAGTAACGCTCCTCTCTAATGCAATCAGATAATTGATGCATTTCACAAATACGAAAATCATCAAAACATTCTAATATTGGTCCATTCAAACGCGATAATACTATGTCTGACTTTATAAGTATAAAGGGCGTTTTCGTCATAAGCGCCATTATAACACCATGAAAAGTATCAGTGATTAATAGCCGTGATTTCTCAACTTCATTTACGAGACCATATAACCCAAGAAATTGTTTTCCTATATTTGTATAAAATGTAGGAAAATATCCAAGATAATAGAATTTTTGCGAACTATGTTTCAAAGTTCTATCAGTTTGTTTAATTTGTTCTCTCACTTTCCTGCATGAGTTAGCATAAACGCTTATCTGATTTCCCCTAGCTTTTGTGGCGTTTCTTGTTCTAGCGTTTCGATCGATAAAAAAAGCAGGGTCACAGACTACGTTTACACTTTTGTTTACTAAGTCTTCAACAAATTTAGCAGTATGTTTGTCACGAACTCCTACAAATTTAAATTTATTCAGTAGAGAGTTCATCCTTTTTGACGATGGATACGCAGAACCAGCATTGGATGGGCAAACTGAAATGAGGAGCCCACCCTTTATATCTGCACCAAAGAAAAAATCATCATTTGGCGCTACAGGATGATTATGCATCCAAATTGTATCAGCCCCGAAGATCGTTACATCACGTTGCATGAAAGGCCACGCGAATTTGCAAAAACAAAGCCAATTGATTAACAAAGTAAAACCTTTGATAAGAGCAAATTTTTTAATTTGCGAAATTATTTCTTTCAAAATGTGATTGTGATATAAATCCAATCTGACAGATGCATTGGGAAAATTCCTATTCAGTAATTCGAGCATACCTTTAGCTTGTAAAAGTTGCCCATGGTTTATACCCATCACAAATGTTCTTACTCTAATCTTTAGACGCTTTGACATTCATACCCCCACGTCATGATCATTATTTAACTCGAAGCAATTTATATAAAAAGAACAGCTAACTTTTTTAATCTCAAATTATTTTCAAGTAATAAGCTTGTGGGGTCTCTACTTAGCAAATCACTCGTTAGTTTGCGTGATCGAATTAAAAATCATTCTCCGTTGTTTAGATCTTTCCATATACCACTTAATATAATTTCGATATCCTTTTTCTAATGGCCATTCTGGTTCAAACCCAAGTAATTTTCGAGCTTTATTATTCGAAAGTGTCCCTCTCATCGGCGTGGCCTGATTACGCTCTTTTACAACTAACTTTATATTTGGAAAGTAATCTTTTAAAAGATCAACCAGCATCAATACTTTCTGTGCTTGTCCATAAGTGATGTTAAAAATTTCATCTTTTGCATTAGGGTGTGCTCCAGCTAATATCAATCCCTGAACCAAATCTTTTATGTAAGTAAAATCTAATTTTTCATTTTCATCACCATTAAAAACTAATTCCCGTCCAGCGAAGGCATTCTCTAAAAATATTTGGGAAACTCGCCTACTTATGCATCGCTCTCCGTATAGCGCTGACGGACGTACGACAGAGAAGTTTAGATCTGTATGCTGGGCAGTTTCCTTTAGGATACGTTCTCCCACGTGCTTCAAAACTGCGTACATACCAAATGGATTACAAGTGTCAGTTTCATCAACACTATCTTTTTTAAAATGTCCGTAAACAGTTGAAGAAGACAAATATACCAAGCGAGTTTCAGGCACTGATGAGAGTTCCGTTACCACGTTTACGAATGGAACAAGCCCGTTATTAATTGCATCGACCGGCTGAGAATCGGAACGAGAAGCGTGTGAAACTGCTGCTAGGAGATAAACAACATCATATTTGTAAGCAAGTATTTTCGAGACATCGTAACGAGAACTGGCATCAAGTATCAAAAATTTTACTCCAGCAGACCGCAAACGGTCCAAACGTTCAACTAAGAAATCTTCATACACCTCTATGTCTTGAGTAGTATTTGTTTTTGTGGATAAATTTAGTAAATTGTTAACTTTGAAGGAATCAGCGATTGTTACTGCAGCTCCTAATTTCCGAAGTTCTAGCGCGAGATTATGGCCAATAAATCCAGCCCCGCCAATTAACAGAATACGCTTATCAGACATTTTTAGTGGAAGTTCTAACATTTTATTAAACCTTCAAGCAGTTCAGCGATTGTTATCATATTATTTTCAGTAAGATGCGGTGCCACAGGTAATGCTAAGCAATGGTCAGCAAAGCTTATTGAATTTGGGTAAAGTGCTGGCTCATATCCATATTGTTCAGCATAATATTTTAGTCTAGGGACTGGGTGGGGGTAATAAATACTGGTTTGAATACCCTCTTTCTTTAAGTTAAAACTAAGCTGGTTACGCTCATATGATGACATATTTTCAAGGTGCACTATCAAACAATAGTAAGACCTTTCGTCGTAAATCTGTCCACCTTTAATGGTTATCCCATCAATTTGGTCGAGGGCACTTGCTAGTGTAAAGTAATTTTGCTTTCGCTGTTTCTGAAACTTTGAAAATTTCTTTAACTGTTCGATCCCCATTGCCGCAGGAATTTCTGCCATACGATAATTAAATCCCAGCATAGTTACGTCATAAAGCCCAGCGATCTTCCGATGCTTGTGTGCGCGATCTACGCCAAATGCCCGCTCCACTGCTAGTTGATCGTGGTTCGATGGATCATTCATCACCACCATACCACCCTCGCCAGTGGTCATTTGCTTTACTGGGTGAAAAGAAAAAGCCCCAAACTGTCCGAAAGTACCGACCGGTTGGCCATCAACCTTAGCACCTAATGAAATTGCACAGTCTTCAACAACATACAAATTATGAGCCTCTGCTAGTTTTGTTATTTTTTTAATATCACATGGAATTCCATTGAAATGCATCGCAGCAACCCCAACCGTTTTATCAGTTATATGAGCCTCCATTATTTCTACATCCATATTACCGTCATCAGCATTACAATCTATAAAAACAGGTTTCAAACCTGCTAATTCAATTGCATGAGCAGTTGCGACATGAGTCATAGCAGGGCACAGGACTTCATATTGCTTCTTAATTTTAGAGTTGATAGATTTTGTTAATGTGTAATGAGCTAGATGCAGCCCTGCAGTGCAGTTTGCTACACTAACAGCGTGGGAGTATCCAAACTGCTTACAGAATGCACCTTCAAATTCCTGTGTCTTTTCCCCATGGACATAAATCCCTGACTCTAAAACTTCCTTTACGCTTTTCATTTCAAAAATGTCAACCATAGGTTTCCCAAATGTAATCACAATAACTTGCTCCTCATAATCTTGTGCCAATTATCTTTGCAGGGCTACCTGCCACGATATTGAAGTCTAAAAAGTTTTTATTCACTACTGAATTTGCTCCCACCACCACGCCTGTACCAAGTTTTACGCCTGGCAGAATAAATGCCCCTCCACCTAGCCAACAGTCGTCACCAATGTATATAGAATGGTGGGTATATCCTTGAGATTGAATTATCGCATCACGAGCAATCTTGTGGTTTGAGGTTTGTATGTAACAAAACCCTGCCATCAAAACATGGCGGCCCACGTGTACATCCGATCCACAATTAAAAATTGAATTGCAGCCAATGTCAGCATTCTCATCAAAAGTTACCTTGGCTTTGTTTGTAGCTACAATTCGTACTTCCTTGTCTAACCGCACGCCATTTTTCAAAACTAAAACAGCTCCTTTAGTTGCACGCAAATCAACCTGTCCTTTTAAGATCACGTCGTCTTGAATAGAAATTTTTGAAGAACCATCCTTAACTAAAATAGGTAACGCCCTCGCCGTAAAATTACGTCCAACTTCGACCCCGCGTAATCTTAGCATAAATCGCACCCAGGAAGAATATGCTTTCAAGACCCAGTTTAAATTTATGAAGCTAATTATTGCTGTCATCGCAACTGATCTTATCGAGCCACATTAGTACAGTTTGATCCTCATTTTTACAATATGTGTCAAAAGCTTGCATTTTTTCTTGTTCTATAACAAAGATGTATACATGTCCTTTGGTATTTTGTACAAGGGCTGTATGAAATCCAAAACTCCGGAGCCGTCTATTAATTGACGGTGTTGCATAGTATCCCCAGTCTTTGCGAATAAAGTCGAATTCAGCACCATTTTCAGTTAAAAAAGTGATCTGTTCGTTTGGTAGGAGCGTAATATCCGCTTGATGAGATATCTCAATATTGCTGTTTTTGCTTGCACGAAATTTACGTGCAGGGGTTTTATTATTAATTTTCATTATTCCACACCCAATCGTCGATTAAAAAATCCGATATACGCCAAGTTCCTTTATGTTCGTACCAGATGTCACGATTTCGAAACTTTTCGATAATCTGGAAAAATTGATTTTCTGTTATGCCAACGTAGGCACAGAACATTTTAATTTCTTCTACTGGAGTTTCATTTCCAAGTAATCTTATTCTTGAAATCGCTTCAGATCTGCTTATCCGCCCAGCTCTAATTTCTAATGATAAATTGTCCCATGTCCGAGTAAAGCCAAACTTGTACCACTTTAGCCAATGGTGAATAGACATTAAGAATGCGTCATCCACGTCAGCGAAATTGTAAATTCCAACAATTGCATCATTTGCGGCTTGAAACCCTTTTTTTGTAACCGTATCCGCAATTGTTTTTGGATCCCATGAAAAATATTGTCCTAAAAATACTGTGCGCACGTTATGTGTTCTTAATTGAGACTCGCTGGGCCAAAAGTATGGTGCTAATTCATCTTTACTCAAACCTTCATCAACCCAATCGGAAGCTGTCGTACCGTTAGTAACGCCATATTTCATTAACCATTCCCGACTGATTTCCATACCTTTGAGTTTTTCATCATCTCCACCATATTCAACCGCTGAATTTTCTCCCCATAAAATCAAAGGTATGTTTTTTTCTATTGCAATTTGCATGGGTAACGCGTGTATTGCCATGTGCATTGGTATTACAGGAGACCCATAACGCTCAAATGCCTTGAGAGTAAACGCTTTTTCAACCTTAGGATTTACCGAAAAATCAAGGTGATCAACTCCCAGGGAAATCAAATTATCAAGATTTTTTTGACCAAGAGAACTACGAGCCGGTGAGCGCCAAGTTACACAAATTGGCATAAGCCCGTATTCTAGAGCTTTCATCACCTGCCATGTGCTATCTTTTCCACCACTGACAGGTATGACACAATCATAGACATTGTTTTGGGATTTTATATTTCTGACTAATCTACTAAACATCTGTTCACGAAGTTCCCAATCTATTAGTGGTTTTTCTTCAGATGTTTTACAAGCGGTACAAAACCCCTCAGCATTTATAGTCAGGTTTGGCCGTGAGTCAGGAAGGACACAATTTCGACAATATCGCACTTACTATTCCATTATATCTATAGCCATCTTGGCATTAATTAAGTTAAACAGAAATTTGCTGTCACTATTTAACGAAAGGTCTTGCCTCAAAAACATCTCTACTCGAGCCCGGTCGATAACATCATAAAATATACTATTGTCAAGTAACATTTCTCGAAAATTGTTTGAGTGGATATCAACCAATTCAAACAATGAAGAATTGAAGCCCACTTTGCGTCGCTCTTCTAAAATTCTTTTTGGAACCAATCCGACCATAGCTTCTCTCAGGATAGATTTTGCGAAACCATTTTTAATTAATTCACGATCAGGGATTTTCAAACAAAGCTCTAACAAGTCACGTGATAAGAAAGGGGATCTATTTTCTATAGAATACATCATGGCGTTATGGTCATCTTCAGCTAAAATGACAGGTACTGCTTCGTGAAATAATTCATTCATCATTCTATTACGCATCAATGAACCACAATAAAAAGTTTCCACAAATGGTTCGTGCCATGAGTCTAAAAAAAATTCAGCATAATAGTTATTTTTATAATACACGTGCGCTCGTGCGCTTGGAGTTTCAAGATACATTTCCGGGTCTTTGAGTAATGGATTCCGAATAACTGGCTCAACAAAATGCTTCCAATTTTGCAATGCTTGCGAATACTGCATGGAGTCCTCAAACTTAGAACTTAAATAAAGCAAATGATGGTCGTAATATCCGCTAAACATTTCATCAGCTCCGGTGCCGCTAAGCGCCACTTTATATCCTTTATCACTAATGGCTCTATATAGATGATTTTGTGTGTAATATGAAATAGTGGCTACAGGCCCATGGCGAGCTTTTATCATTGATTGCAAAACGGGTAAAAAATCTTCCTGCCGTAAAATGATTTTTTCGTTTCGCACGTTTAATTCCCGTGATGATAGTTCGACTAATTCTTGCTCATCATAACGTCCGTCGTTGTTCATGATAGTGAACCCATGTACATCAAATCCCAAATGTGCCGCTGCAATAGCTATAATTGAGTTACTATCAATACCACCACTCATACAAAAAGCTAATGGTACGTCTGAACGTAATCTTCTGGAGACACTATCTATCAAAGTTGCACGAGCTTCAGCCACGAAATCATCGCGCTTAATGGTAAAATCTGGCGTGTATGATGGTCTTTTCCAATATGGTCTTTCACTAATTCCACTAATAGAAATTTCCATAACCCGGTTGCCAGGCAGACGTACAACTCCTTCAACAAAACTATCTTCATATTTATAAAGTGATTTATAACCATTTACTAAATAACGCTTAAGGTGCCGCCAATTTGGCCGTGGCTTCTCGTCAGCCAAAGTCATCAAGCAGTCAATTTGTGAGCCAAACCAAACGGTACCGTCGGTTCCCCGCATATAAAATAACGGTTTCTCGCCAAAGGGATCAGTTGAAAGAGTAAGTGTATTGGAACTAGTGTCAAATACCGCTAGAGCCCACATGCCATCAAATCGGTTCAGCGCTTCCTTACCCCATTTGGCCCAGGCCACAGCCAAAACTTCTGTATCACCATTTGTTTGGAACTTATGGCCTAACGCTTCTAATTCCTCCCTCAACTCAAGATAGTTATAAATTTCTCCATTGTATGAAAACACATATTTTTGAAAATAAAATGGCTGTGCGGAACGATTGTCTAGATCCAAAATAGACAAGCGGCTATGCAAAAGTCCAACATTCAGTCCCCCATCATTGTATTTGTAGATGCCTCGGTCATCTGGACCCCGTGCATACAACTGTGTGAGACATTTTTCTAAATTGATTTTCGGTATAACCTTATGACCAATGTATCCAGCGATCCCACACATCAATTTAATCCACAAAAATACGTTTTAGTTTAAATAAATCGGATTTAGAGCTTATTTGATTAACACCATGCTCAGCAGTTGGACAGCATTTTATACCGAAGCTTTTTAAAGATTTTATAACTTTTTGATTATAACAGTTAGACATTCCCTCGGGATAAGCAAAATGTTTTGTCGTAATTCCGGCATGTTTCTTTAAAAGAGATAGACAATACCCAATCTCGTGAAGTAATTCAGTTTCCGACAGAAAAGACATGATCGGATGACTATGTGTATGTCCTCCAATTGTGAATAAATCGCACTGCTCCAAACATTTCACATCTTCCCAATTTAACTTAGTATCGATTTCTGACGTACCTGAATACACCACTTGATATCCAAGCTGCCGTTGGATGCTGCTCGATAATTTATGTTGATTAATTGAACGATCATTTTTCACAGTTTTTCTTATTTCGTTTAAAAACGACAATCTAGATGACGGGGCTTCAAGTTTGACCGGTATTTTCCTCCAAGGAACACTTATCTCAATTAAAGGACATGCAACGCTTTGTTCAAACGCCCAATCAATTCTATCAATCCAACTCATGGTATTATTGGCAACAAAATCAGTGGTAAGATAAAAGGTCGCAGGCACATTGTACTGTTTTAGAATTGGAGCCGCAACGGATAGGTTATTTTCAAACCCATCATCGAATGTAATAGCGAATGCATTTTCAGGCATCATTTTTTCATTAGAGTATTCTATCAGGTTATCCATTGATACTGGAGTACCGTTTTTCATTAGAGTCTCTAGAAAAAAATCAAATTCTTCCGCTAAAATATGTTTACGATTAAAATTCCGATAGTGGTAATTTGAGTTTTTTACTACGCCATGTAACAAGAATACACACAGCGAATTTTCAGAGAGAAAATTACTGCAGACATCAAACCTCATAAGTGCCAATCCCGGTTTGGGTTTTCAAATATCCTCAACACGTGGTCCTTCAAGTCCCTTGGCATGAAAGAATAATAACGTCCAGTACTTTTTTGCGTTTTAAAGTTTATATCTTTTCCAAGTTCAATTTTTTCTAAAAACAAGTTACATAATTCGAAACACATAGAAGTGTTCAAAGCACGAAGACTCTTCAATGAAAAATTTCTATTAATATCAAGCTCTTTCATTTCCACTATCTGCCCTGCATCCAGTTCAGTACTTAGTAGATGCAAACAAGTCTTAAGTCCTTGTTTATGTCGGTGCCAGATTGCCCATAAGTGGCTATCTAAGCCTCTGTAAAGCTCGGGATCACCTCCGTGTAAGTTAACCGATAGATTCGGAAGCCTTTGAATTATAGTTTTTCGTATTTTACGGGCTCCAAACACAATGCAAACATCTGCGTCTTGAATAAGTTTTGACTCATTACCGAGATCATTTATGTTGTTGACCCTAATTAATCGTGTAACTTCATCACTTTGTAGTGTTGATGCCTCGCATCCCCATAATTCAAGCTCAAATTCTTCTCTATCTTGTTCAAAAGGGTGATGCACTGGGTACGGTGCGACTACACTTGTATTTTCATAGACTACAATTACCTCAAAATTGCAACTTATTAGCTTTCTAACAAAGTAATTATGGTGCGATGTATCTGTAGTTAAAATAAGTGTTTTCATATTCCGAGGTCACGATATTTTTTGATCTCTCTTCCAGAGTTAACCATTGTTTTGAATTCATCTGGTGTGAGCGAAAGTGCGTGGTCTCTAATTGTTACATCTGACTTATCGAGTGTGAAATGCTTCTCAATAATAGTCGCACCACGCATAACCGCAATTAATGCCAACTCAATTCCAATAGAGTGATCACTAAATCCTGCCACACCCTTCTGATCAAACTTCTTCGGAAAGGCTGTAACTTCCCAAGGGTGTATTGGATATAAAGATTGACACCAAAGGTAGTGTATATTGTTTGAGAAGGCAAACGGATGCGTCTCTTGGGTCATTCCCAATGATATATACACTGATTTTTCTGTTTCGATAACTTTTCTGACTAGCTGCGGATCCTCAATCACAGTCCTTGACGCAATTTTATAATCCTGCATACCAAAACGTTCAGCTAGTTCGAACGCAGCAAAATTAAATACGGAAAAAAGAGGCTTTATATTAAAATGCTGGCAAGATTTTATTATTTGTTCAATGTCTTCTTTTTTTAATTGGTTTATTTCACCAGGCTGTGCACGCCAACCCAACTGGAATTTTACAAAATCAGCCCCTGAATATGAAGCTTGTTTAATCAACTCAAAAATAAGTCCAAAATTCCCATTATGGTTCAAACCGATCTCAGCTATAAAGTTTAAGCTTTTTCCTGCCATATTTTTCTCCTTGAGAGCTTATTGACAATGTAGATTTTTATTCATCAGCGGTCAGTGCGAAGACGAAACTTTTTGCACTTAAAATTAAAAAATTTATTATTTACCCTTATTAAATTTATTTAAATTTCAAGAGTCGTGATATCGCATCTCATTCATTACAATGATTAAAATAGTGGTACACTTTTTTGTTCATGACGCAAGTGAATCCATTAGAACTATAAAGTTGTATTGCAGCCAAGTTATTACATTGGGTACCAACTTCAAGCCGTTGTTCTTTACCTAGATGTCTTTTTAATTCAGCAAGTAATTGTGAACCAATTTTTTTGCCACGGTGACGAGGGTCGACGGCAATTAAATCAATGATAAGAGCATGATTAAGTTGTTTTAGTAAAACAAACCCGACAATTTTATTCTTAAGCTTTGCTAATAAAACTGATTTATTTTCTTTTGGAGCTTTTAGCCATTTTGACTTAATTAACATCGACCAAACCTTTGGAAGGCGGACATCCTGACGGAATCTGTCTGTCAAGAAAAAAGGAGCGAAGCGCACTAGTTCCGAACCTAATTCATTGGTGCATGAGAAAACAAAACTCAATTTGTCTACTTCATTAAGTTTAACAAGATTATCTTGTCGACAAGCAAACGTAAGTTGATTATTGATCTGCACAAAGCCAAGGGATATCGCGAGCTTCTGACTTTCCAGATCATTTTGTAGGACTTTGCACGTAATAAATAAAGAATTATGCTGCTCTAGTAGCTGCTCGGTTGTTTGAGGTCTAAATTCCTGATTGGTCATATAGCAAGGGAAGTCGACGCATTCAGTTAACCAAACGTCTTTTGAACAATACATTACCATCTTTATGAAAGCGCTTGGGCTTCAATCGCCAAAGATGTTCGCATAATTTGCTCAATATGATTAAAATCTATTGACGAAGGCGCACCACTTACAATTTCTGATATAAAACCAGGCAATAAATCTCCCTTCATTGTAGCAGGAAAAGGGGTGACGTCACGTTCTCTTACAACCTCTGGTTCACTGCCAAAAAAATAGGATGCTGAGTCGCAATCATGAATAAAGGTACCCTTTGTGCCGTATATCTTGAGTTGGTGGAAATGTTGAGTTTGTGAACCGAAATTAGCACTGATTTTGCCCAAGATGTTATCACCAAACTTACCAATAGTTAGAATTAGATCATTTGGTCGAAACTTAGTTTGACTGGTCACAACTTTGTTGGTCAAACTTGAATGTGGTTCGAATTTTTGTCCAGTTAACCATACGAACAAATCCAATATGTGTATTCCGCCACCGTGCATCACTGAGTATTTCTGTGTGTTGGCACGCCAACCGTTAGTTAATTTGCCTACACGGCCATAGTCATAGCTACCTTCAACCAAATAAATTTCACCAAGTTCGCCAGCTTCGATGCGTTTTTTAAGTTTCAAAAATCGTTCTTCGTGACGCAAAATAAAGTTAGATGAAACCTTGAGTTTTTCACCCCTTCTCCGTGAGCGTTCATATGCATCACAGATACAGTCAAGCTCTGATAAGGTGAGGCAAATAGGTTTTTCTACAAAGACGTGTTTCCCTGTATCTAATGCCATTATTACTTGTTGCGCATGAAATTCATCATAACTTGCAATTGAGACAACATCAATTTCCGGATCTAGTATGATATCGGCGGCATTTTCAGTTGTATCTTTAACTCCACTTCGAGCTGATACATCAGCTAGCTTAACGGTATCATTATCACAGATCCGTGTAGTTTTCGAGTGCACACTCTGATTAAACCCATAAATATGCTGCTCTCCAACACCGAGCCCTATCACCCCAACTCTAAGCATCAGCAATCTTGGGGTTATAAATTTTTATCTGAGATTTTGGAAATGACCCAGGACCTTGAGGATATTTCTTTATCCACTCGCTTATCAAAACAAAATCTTCCTTAGTGTCTACCGCCCACGTTCTTAAACCTTTTGATGTCGCATGAGAACAGCTGAAGTTTAAAATGGTATATTTAGTGTAACATGAGTAAAAGCCTTTTGTTACATGTTCATTAGAGAACCCATTTAAATTAGTGTATTCTGGAGCCAGAAAAGTAGATGAACGGATCACTTCTACAGATTGTCCTTTTGGATAACTACGTGGAAAAACATTGGTGACTAAGTCAACACTATTACCTCTGTAGTGCGTTAATGCCTGAGCTAATATTTCGGGATGCAAAAAAGGACTATCACCACAAACTCTTACGAAATGATCAATTCCATATGTCAAAATCGCTCCGACAAGACGATCATACACATTTGCCAAAGACCCACAGTAAAAGCGGTATCCGTGACTTTTTGCAAACTGAACCACTGGAGCATCACTATCTTCGTTAGAAGTTACTATAACTATGTTTTGTTTTCCGACAATACTCTCACATCTAGCAGCGACATGACCAAGGATGGGTTGCCCATTAATTCTTTTGAGTATTTTCCCAGGTAATCTCTTTGACGACATCCGGGCTTGTATCAAGACCATTGTCATAGTGTAAAAATTCTTTCACCACTGTACCCGAAAATATCATGTAAGTCATAAATATATCCTACATCGCCAACCAATTCTCTAACGAAATCAATCGTTAAACTCTGGAATTGATGGTGTTTCACTGCAATAATTACGCAGTCGTAGGGAGCTCCTGAAAAGCTTTCAACTAATTCCAAGTTGTCAATGGGCAGTAACTCAATATTAGGTTCTAATACATGCACTGAAGTTAAATTTGACAAATTATTGGCAAGCTCAAGCGCTTTTGAATTGCGCAGATCATTACAATTTTCTTTAAATGTAATGCCCATCACTAAAGATCGATTATGAACCTTTTGCACCTGGTCTCGGAATTTACTCAAAATACGGGGGACTACGTTATCATTGATTTGACGTGCCGTACTAACAAGTGGAGTTTTAAGGCTCATTTTTTTTGCAGTATCAATAAAATAATACGGATCAACTCCAATGCAGTGACCTCCTACTAGACCTGGCCGAAATGGTATGAAATTCCACTTTGTTACAGCAGCATCTAGAACTTCGTTCATACGAAGGTCCATTGCGCTATAAATTGATGCCAACTCGTTCATCAAGGCTATGTTTACGTCTCTTTGAATATTTTCAGTTAGTTTTGCTGCCTCTGCAACCATAGTGCTTTGTGCTTTATACACTCCAGCAGTAATAACCGAGCTGTATAAATGTGATACCCGTTCCAGAGATTTCTTGCTATCACCTGATACAACTTTTTTGATTGTCTTGATTGTATTAACTTTGTCACCAGGATTAATTCGTTCAGGGCTATAACCAATACTAAAATCTTCTCCTTGGGCCAAGCCTGATTCTTCCTGCAATATTGGACCACAAAAATTCTCTGAACATCCAGGGTAAACAGTAGATTCAAATACCACCAAATCCCCTTTCTTAAGAACTTGGCCCACCATCCGGCATGCGTGGATAAGAGGACTTAACTCTGGGACTTTATTTTCTGTGATTGGGGTTGGAACCGTAACAATAAATATTGAGCAAGCTCCAGCTGATTCTAAGTTGCTAGTTAATTTTAGACTAGAGTTGGCGATCTCAAGCGGGCTGTGTTCAAGATTAATATCAACGTGTTTGGATAAATCGCTAATTCTCTTTTTATTGATATCAAAACCTACACATTTAAAGCGCTCACTTAAGGCGAGAGCTAATGGTAATCCTACATATCCCAATCCTACTATACATATTTTTTCATCCATTATATCATTCATTCTTATATTCTAGGTACCAGGAATTTATTCATAAGTATTTGAAGGGTTTTCAGTCCTAAATAACCGCATCTCTTGCATATAGATCTTCATAACGAATAATATCATCCTCCCCAAAATAAGTCCCAGTCTGCACTTCTATTAAAGTTAACGAAACTTTACCGGGGTTCTGTAATCTGTGTTTCGATCCGAGTGGAATATATACTGATTGATTTTCAGTAATCAACTGCTCTTCTTCATTAATGGTGACTTTTGCAGTGCCTTCAACAACAATCCAATGCTCAGACCGGTGGTTATGACTCTGCAAACTTAATGCGGCACCTGGACTCACTACAATTCGTTTTACCTGAAAGCGTGGACCGGTAACCAGACTTTCGTACCAACCCCAAGGCCGGTAATCGCGGGGCAATTGTTCGGCCTGCGACACATTATGATCTTTCAAAATAGCTACTGCCGCTTTCACATCTTGTGCCTTGTCTTTATGGGCTACGAGCACTGCATCTGGCATCGCGACCACAATCACATCTTCCAAACCGATACCAACTACCTGCTGTTTCTCATCTGATGAAAATATTAATGAATTATCGCAGTCGATACTTATCGCTGAACCATGAGTGGCTACCCCACGCTCATCACGCAAATTATTTTGCCACAAGGCTTGCCAATCCCCAAGATCTGACCATTTGCCACTCAATGGAATCACTGAAAGATTTGAAGCTTTTTCCATAATAGCAAAATCAATTGATATGTCCGGAAGTTCGGCCCAAAAATCTGAGTTTAACCACTTGAACCATACATCTTGCTTGCTATCCAACAACGCACGCTTTGCAGTTTCTAAAATTTCTGGAGCATGTTCTTTAAATGCATTTAAAATTGTAGAGGTTTTAAAAAGGAATATTCCACTGTTCCAAAGATAGTTGCCGCATTGCAGCATCCTTTCTGCAACATCTTTAGGTGGCTTTTCGATAAAATCTAGCAAGCTAATGGGTTTGTTAGCATCCCTTTCATTTGTGCTCTCACTAAGTTCTAACCAACCATACCCAGTCTCTGCTCTATCTGGATAGATACCAAAAGTAACGATTTCACCATCGTTCGCTATGGGAATTGCCTTATCAATAGCCTTTACAAAATTTTCAACATCCGGCAAGACATGATCTGACGGTGCTAATAGCATCAAACTGTTCGGTGACGTCGCTTCTAATTCCAGTGCCGCGACACATGTAGCCGCTGCGGTATTTTTTGCAGAAGGCTCAACCAACATGCTTGATGGTGTTAACCTTGAAGCCCCCAATTGCTCAAGCGCTATAAAACGATACTCCGAACTTGTAATTATTAACGGTTCGGAAAAGCTATCTCCGCTTAGCCGATTAGCGGTCAGTTGAAATAGACTCTTGTCCCCAACAATTTTAGTAAATTGTTTTGGAAACGACTTCCGTGACAATGGCCAAAGGCGAGTACCAGATCCTCCGCACAAGATGACTGGGTGAACGATGTTATTCATTTGTAATCCTATCGTTTAATGTATCTAAAGTTTCGACCGTGAAAGTTTACTAGCTAGTTTTAATTGACGTGCTCGCATATCTGGGTCTAAAACTGTGTCAATATTTTCTATGTAAATTTCATTTTCTAATTTAATCATTCCGTTAGAATCTTTATGTAATTGCACAAAATACTCTAATAATTCTAAAGTTGAATAGTTTTTATTAGCAAAAGTATTGACTGTTGTCTTCGATGCAACCTCCGAATTATAACTTTTAATTTTTAAGAATTTGAGTAGTCGAAAAGGAAAATTAAAACTTGGAAAGAGTCTCCGAATAACGAATAACGGTCTAGTAAACCAAATTTTAAACAAAAGCCAGTATAAGACCATGATAGCAATATTTTGTTTTGTATGGATTTTACGCAAATCTTGATTAATATTCAAACTCGGTACAATGTAAATACTACCTAAATTAGGGTAAACCCATTCCTGATATTGATGCCTGCTTATATGAAACTTTCTTGTTAGCTTTTCAATTCTGCTATGAACTCCTTCTACTAAGTTAAATTTAGCCGATAAAATTATTTTATCTTTTAGTTGCGGTATCGATCTATTCAGTATCGTCAGATCTGATTTTGCAATTCTACGCACATTTGTGTCACTGTCTATAAAGTCCACATCGATAAGGTTATCTGTAATACAATACCCATAAGCCCCAGCATTCATATTTAGAGCACCTCCAATCGTCCCTGGGATACCTTCCAACCCTTCAAAGCCTGTTATGCTATGCATGGATAAGTCGCGAACAAATTCAGTTACAGATCTTCCGCAATCGACAATCACAGAATTCTTATACAATTCATAGTCAGTTAGCATCGTGGTAAAGACAAAGCATTTATAAATCTGGGAGTCTAAAAACAAAACATTCGTGGTATTACCAAGTACCTTATAATCAATATCCTCATATATGAACGATCTATGTAAATTGAGAAGTTGTTCCCTGGAGAGCGGAAATATAGCAATTCGCAACTTTGTGCCGGTTCTTGAATAACTATTCTTACCTAAGTTGTATTCCCGTTTATACGGTATACCATAAACATCACATATCTTCGTAATTTTGCTTAACATGACATCTTCGCATAAAAATCAATCACCTGCATAAGTGCAAAATTTCATTACATAGAATTTGTAGTTCTGGTTGAAAGAATACTACATTCGATATTAAGTTAATCTATACCAATTATACCGCGGAATGACTTCTTATATAATCAACGAAGTAGTTTGCGTCTCAATATTCTTTTAATAGCATTTAGTGGTGTAAAACTTTTTGCATGTTTCTCGGGATCTCTATTAGATGTTAATTTCATCATCCAGCCCTCAGATGTGCGCCAAATTGGCTTGTTACAACTCACAGCTAAATAAAATGCTTTTCTGTAGCCGTTAATACGAGTTATCGGGTTAACATCATGCAGGGCATAGTTTGTTTGCAATGATGCCAGCAAACGCCCCTCATACGGCTCGACTTCTTTTGCCACAACTGGTTTCCTATTCTCGATCTTATACATTCGATGCTCACCACCAACCATATTGTCAGGTGTATTTACGTAGTATAATATTGAAATCAGACGTCCAGCATTGTCTGTGTGAATGCCTGCACCGCCGTTATCTTTTCCATATTTTACACCACCATAACCCAAATCAAGACGGGGAAAAAGGAATGGTGCCTGATCAGAATTTGCATTCATATCGAATATAGATGTCTCATACGGACTGCTTATTATTGGCAGCTCAAACGGATTAAACAATAATTCACCGGACGCTACTCTTTTTTCGATGTCATCACGGAAAAAATCTAGAAAATGTTCAACAAAATGTTCTGAATATACAAAATTATGCAATGAATTATATAACTTTTTTTGAGTTATTAGATGCAAATAATTTTGGGCAGGATACGACATATCTTTATCCATACGCATCGAAGATGCAAATTCATCATGAGTAGGAAAGTCAACATTTAGTGAGGACCCACATCCGAACGCGTCTTCTATTACTACATATGGAAAGGGGTTTGAACCTTGGTTTGTTACTTTATTTAGTTTTAACAAGATATTCTCCTATTTAATTTACGCTTTGATAAGATATCCTTTTTTGCGGATACAATTTTGAATATAGAAAACAGAGGCATTTATGTTAACAGCGTCAATATTATATGCCAATACTAATAATAGTTTCTGTCTTTAGATTTCTTTGATAATCACTAAGAATACAATCTCCAGTAACAATCCCTTCAAATCGTTGACGCAAAATATACGTTATAAGTTGGTCACTCCGTAAGAAAAAAGAAGGAAGAATTTTTAGTATAAACACACACGTCTTTACTAAGTCCAATATGGCTGTAACATTACATATTATAAGTTATCGGTTTATAGAGTTGTTAGTAGTCATTGTTGGATTGCTAACCACATCAAATCAAATCCCTGGCTTTTTGCTATGTTAAAAAAACCATGTTTAACAAAAAAAGATACGTCAGCATCGGGGGGCAGATCGATTATTTTATTCAATGTTGCGTTGACATTTTCGTAAATGTCCATCTTGTAATTCATAAACTTCATCACATATTCCAAGATTCTTATATTTATGCGTAATCATAAGAATAGACATGCACTTAGAATATTTGGAAATATTGTCTAGTACTTGTTTTTCCGTTTTTGGATCTAATCCACTTGTGGCCTCATCCAAGACCAACAAACTGGGTCTTTTATACAGAGCGCGTGCAATTCCAATTCTCTGCTTCTGCCCTCCTGATATTTTCACCCCATCATCACCTATATACTTCTGGTTAGTATTCGAAAAAAAACTTTCGTCAATCATTGCTATTCGACCACAGTTAATAGCATGCTCAGAATCAATATCTTTTAACTCTGAGCCGAAGGCAATATTTTCAAAGATTGTGGCGTCTATCAGTGTAACATCCTGTGGCACATAACCAATAATCTTTTGCCACTTTCTCATAGTTATCTCATTTATTTCCTTGCCATCAACCAGAAAGCTTCCAGTGTTAGGTCGGAGCAAACCTAGTATAAGACTAATTAAAGTGGATTTACCGGACCCCGTTTTACCAATGATACCTACAGAAGACCCTCTCGGAATTTTGAAATTGATGTTTTCAACAATATTAGACTTTTCGTTAGCATATTTGAAGGAAATCCCTCTACTCTCAAATTCTTGATCAAATATTATTTCAACATTACTTTTTTCTAATCCATTAGGGTTGCCGGAAGGATTGATCTGGTCTAGAGATTTGAAAAGATTATCAAGCGTAGCACGTCCGTATCTTAGGCTAACAATGCCATTAAACATTGATTGAACTGCCGGTTGTAGCTTGTAAGCACTCAGAGCGTATGCGCTCAACATAGGAAAAAAACTACTTGATACGCTTCCGTTTAATTCCGAATTCGATATCAGTGTAAGCACTGAAACCAAGATTAATCCTCCAAAAGCTACAAGCTCTACTATGTATTTGGGAATTTGATTCAACACAAATTGTACTGCAACGGAATGTGAAAACTGATATGATGCAATAAAAAATTTTCTAATGTAATAATCCTCTAATCCTCTGTATTTTATATATTTAATATTTTTCAGGGCTTCCATTGTTAGAGCGAAGCGTTCTCTATTTGATTGTACCGTTTGTACCCCAAGATAATTAACTTTCCACCTAATTAGAAAATATACAAAAGAATATAGTCCACCAAAAATCAGTATAATAATCATTGATACCTGAGGATTCACAAAAAATAAGAATGTAAGCACAAAAATCAGTAAGAACATATATGATACCATCATAACTAGTGGTCGGATAAGTTGAGCAACAATGCGATCAATTTCAGATAACACTATTTTCGTTATCTCTGCGGACTGAGAATTTAAAAAAAACTCATAATCGTTTCTTAAATACCCGGATAAAAGCTTATGGCTCAAATGGTGTCGGCGCATCTCAATAAATTTTGTCGTTACATATACACCAATTGAACGAAGTGCGGTTGCAAGCGCAATCATACTAAACGATGAAAACCCTAACAATATAAGAATTTCTTGTTGTCGCCCATAGCCTAAATCTGTCGCAATTTTTTTAAACGCAAAGAGATACTTATTTGTGTCCAATATCGCTGGATCACTCATTATCGAAATAATTGGAATAATTGACGCAATGCCTAAAATTTCAAAAATTCCAATAAAAAATAGAAACATTAAAACTGAGTACAGTAATTTACGGTCATTGGTGTCCAGCACTTGGAATAGGTTTTTGAGCGTGAGAAGCATATAATAGAATTTTCTAATAGTAGATTTTTACAAAGCTTTGTTACGAAGCCAGCATTTTGTACAGTTTTTGCTCTGAAGCCATAGAAGACATTAATCCTGGACTATCTATTCTGATAATTTTGATATTTTTTTTCATTTATCTTGTTTGAAACTATAAAGCTATTTGTCCTGCCAAGTTTATAAAGCAGGAGCCAACCACTACGAGCTGAGTGTTTGACTTTTGACATACTATTTTAACATTTCCACATCTGATGATTTGTCAAAAAAAAACTTTTCCATTTTTCATTGGCGGTGTAACAACATGTGAATTGAAAATATTCGTGTACTAACTTACAAATTTTTTTAAATAAAAATTTTTTTTTATTTGCGGTAATTTTTGAATAATTTTTCTAAAACAATAAAAATAACCGGTAATACCAAAAATATCCCTGTAAACTCTCAACGCCTCTTTCCAACCCAATAAGAATGCTACGAAGTTTCTGGTGCTTTTGCCACCCAGACGCATATTTACTAACACTTCGTCAATCAGTATACCCGTTCGATTATCACAATGTATGATTTCCAATTGTTGCTTTAAATCAGCCGCAATTTTTAGTTTAGTATCAAATAGACGATTTTTTTCAATTAGGTGCAGCCTTTTTATACAAATAGCCGGGTGTGGTAATTGTATCTTTTTTTCCTTGATATATTTAAAGCTTTCTGGGATCCAAGTCCGTTGCTTATATACATTATCGGAAAAATAGCTTATCCCACCATAAATAAAGTCAGGACTATTTATGGCGAGCAAATTAATTTTCTCCAATACAAATTCATCGGCAAACAAGTCATCCGAATTTAAGAATATAATATACTCACCTTTCGCTTTAAACATACCTTTATTCATTGCATCATACAGACCATCATCTTTTTCTGAAAAAAGTATTATTTTATCACTTTGATGGGATTTCGCTATATCAACGGTTCCATCTGTAGATAGCCCATCAATTATTAGATGCTCATAAGATTTAAAAGACTGACTATGAACTGAATTGATCGTCTCTACGATTGTGTTCGCTGAATTAAAACAAACTGTGATTATACTAAATTTTAACAACTGAGATTTTTACTCCGTATAAAATATTTCTTGATTTTGTTGAGGCGAAATAAATTCACTCTGCAGCGTTCTTTCTAGGCCATGACTTAACAAAAATGGTGCTTCGAAATTATCCAAACTAGCTTTCGCGCTTTGAAATTCCGTAGATGAAGTGAATTTCTTTACGCGAATTGAACTAACAGGAAAATTTTTACCGCTCAATTTTGCCAATAAATCTGCCGTGTAGCCCAAAACTAGCCCCAACCAGTAGGGCAAACGCAGACCAACTCCTATCTTGCCCTTCAACTTAGCGCGTACCTGAGCAACCAACTCATTCATCGTCAAGTCAGGCGTATCTATGTAATTATACACTCCGTATTTCTTTTTAGTGGCTATGCAGGTCTCCAAAAAGGCAATGAAATTACCGATATATGCCATCGATTTTTTGTTTTCACCCCTGCCAACCATAATAAATTTTCCAGACGCAATTTGGTTTAACAGGTTAAATACATTTCCACGGTTACCTTCACCAAATATTACGGTCGGCCGAACAATGATTAAAGAATTGTTCCCCCGGGTTTGCCAGTTCCGGAGTCTCTCCTCGGCCTCAAACTTCGTTCGACCATATTCATTAAACGGTTTAATCTTTCCGCTCTCATCTGTCCCAGGCTCGGCAAATCCGTAAACAGCAACAGTACTCGTAAAGACAATCTTATCGATACCTTTTTCTTCACACACCAATGCAACGTTTTCTGCACCGTCCACGTTCGTGCGCTGGTATTCCAACTTATCACTAACGTCGTCGCGATGAACTGCTGCCAGATTCACCACTACGTCACCCGTGATCGTTTTCCGTAAAGCCTCAGAATCGCGCACGTCTGCTAGTTTGCACATCTCTGGAAATTGATTGCTCATCTTGAGATCAAGGATCTCAAATTCCTGCTGCTTCAAAGACAGCTGCCTGCACAGGTTCGTTCCAACAAAACCAGAACCACCAATCACAGTAATTTTCTTTGCAATCATTTAATCAAATCTTCTTTTGGCGGGCGTCCAAAAACTCTCACCCACCTACCCATAATACTCACATTCGGGCAGAGTTGAGCATATGGACATAACGTACATTTTTTTATTCAAACATTGTAGTAACCACGATACCAACTTACGAATTTTTCAGTCCCTTCCGATAGATTGGTCATAGGCTTATATCCTGTGAGGTGTTCTAATAAAGAAGTATCTGCCCAAGTAGCGAGAACATCTCCTGGTTGTTTTGGTAGTAGATTTCTTGCTGCTTTTCTTCCGATGGCTTTTTCAATCGCTTCTATAAAATCCAAAAGTTTTTCAGGTTTAGAGTTGCCAATATTAACTATCCTGTAAGAGGCGACTAGAGATTTGCTATCCGCTACAGTTAAATTGCCTTCTTCAGTGCTAGAGGCCACGGGGATTACATCCATTAATAAACGGATACCATTCACAAGATCGTCAATATATGTGAAATCACGGCTCATATCGCCATAATTGTAAACATCTATGTGGTCATTATCGAAAATAGCCTTTGTGAACTTAAATGGAGCCATATCTGGGCGACTCCATGGTCCGTATACTGTGAAGAAGCGAAAAATCGTAATAGGTAGATTGAATAAGTGCGAATAGCTATGCGCCATGTTTTCTGTAGACTTTTTAGTTGCAGCGTAAAATGAAACCGGATGATCAGCTTTGTCACTTTCATTATAGGGTATGTCCTCATTTGCACCATATACGGAAGAGGTCGAAGCAAGCAGCATATGTCCAGGGGGGTACGCACGCGCCGCTTCTAAAAGTTCAAAGGTTCCTTGGATATTAGCTTCAAGATATGCACGAGGATTTTCACTTGAATACCTCACTCCCGCTTGGGCTGCTAAGTGAATCACAACATCAGGGTTCTCCCCTTTAAATAAATCCATCAATATGCCCTTAGTTTCAACTTTTTCATGGACCGATTGGTATGATTTATTTTGCATCAATATACGCTCACGTTCTTCTTTCAACGATATATCGTAATAATCAGACATACAGTCTAGACCAACAATCCGCCAGCCTTCATCAAGTAGCTTCCTCGATATGTGAAAGCCGATGAAACCCGCTGCACCTGTCACAAGGGCAGTCTTTTGTTTTTTATCTTTCATATTTAATCAGCTCCAAATAAATCTCTGGTGAAAACTTTTTCTTGGATGTCTGCCAGCTCAGCAGCCATCCGGTTTGCTAAAATGATATCCATTTTTTCCTTAAAGGTAGAAAGGTCAGTCTCAACGCGTGAGTTAAAAAAGTTGGTCCTCTTCAACTCGGGTTCGTATACTACAACTTCGATACCCTTGGCCTTTAGGCGCTTCATAATTCCCTGGATTGAACTATTTCGGAAATTACTGCTTCCTTCTTTCATTACAAGACGATAGACACCCACAATTTTGGGCTGTTTTCTGATGATCACATCTGCTAAGAAATCCTTGCGTGTCGAATTGGCATCAACCACAGCTCTGATGAGATTTTGTGGCACATGAACATAATTAGCGAGAAGTTGTTTGGTGTCTTTTGGCAAGCAGTAGCCTCCATATCCAAAGGAAGGGTTGTTGTAGTGCTTACCGATACGAGGATCATGACATACTCCATCGATTATTTCTCGACTGTTCATTTTTCCGTCTAATGCGTAACTATCCAATTCATTAAAAAACGCGACCCGCATCGCTAGATAAGTGTTGGAAAACAGCTTAATTGCCTCAGCTTCGCGGGCATCAGTATACAAAAGATCAATATTCTTCTTCAATGCACCCTGCGCCAATAATTCCGAAAAAATTTTTGCGCGCTGTGATTTTTCACCCACAACAATACGACTAGGGTATAAGTTGTCGTATAGTGCTCGTCCTTCTCTCAGAAATTCTGGTGAAAAAATCACCGCATTGGTGCTAAAGAGTTTTGTTACGTAATTAGTAAAACCAACGGGTATTGTAGATTTTACAACAATACAGGTGTTTGGCTCGTTTTCAATTACCTCCGCAATTACCGACTCAACCGAAGAAGTATCAAAGAAATTAGTTTGATCATTGTAACTCGTTGGAGTTGCAATAATTACATAATCTGCATCTTTAATCGAAGCTTTCAAGTCAGTATCAGCAAGCAAGTTCAAATCTTTCTCAGCCAAGTACTCTGAAATCTCGGCATCAATTATTGGAGATTGACGTGAATTAAGCTTATTTACGCGATCCTTCGAAATATCAACGCCGATGACTTCATTATTCTGCGCTAACAATACTGCATTTGAAAGCCCAACATATCCCAAGCCTACAACAACAATTTTCATGTACTAATCTGCCTTTTTCGCAGTAACAAAAAAATTAGGTTCACCCTCTTGGAACATTCAACTGTCTGAACGGATAGTTTATTTTTTGATGTCATTGATTATTATACTTTGCTTTGAAATATAATAACCTTTTTATTTATGTCTCAAACATGAGTTCCGCAAAGTATGTTTGCAATATCAGTTACTCTACCATTTAGCTTTGAAGAATTACCGCGGCTTTCAATGTTCAATCTTACCAGTGGCTCAGTATTTGAACTACGCAAGTTGAATCGCCAATCTTTAAAGGTCAAGCTCAAACCATCTGTATCATCTAATGAAATAGCGTCTGCACGATAGGTTTCTAAAACACGTGAGATTGATCTGTTAATATCTTTAACTCGGAAATTATTTTCACCGGAACTAGGGAATGCCACGAAGCTATCCTTTACCCAATCCGCTAGTGATCGCCCTGATTTAGATATCAATTCTGCGATCAACAACCAAGGGATCATACCACTGTCGCAAAAGGCGAAGTCACGGAAATAGTGATGCGCGGACATTTCACCACCGTATATCGCCTCGTGCGTGCGCATCGTTTGCTTTATAAACGCATGGCCAGTTTTCGATTGTACAGCTATACCACCTTTACTTGTAACAATGCTTTGCGTGTTCCAGATCACGCGTGGATCATGTACTATAGTTGCGCCAGGTTCTTTTTCTAAAAATATGGCTGCAAAAAGGCCCACTATGTATTCTCCTTGAACAAAAATTCCATTCTCATCAAAAAAGAAGCAACGGTCAAAATCTCCATCAAATGCGACTCCAAAATCAGCGCCCATTTCTTTCACAACTTTAGCAGTAGCATAATGATTTTTTGTTAAAAGAGGGTTAGGGATACCATTTGGAAATGTATGATCAGGGTTATGGTTTATTCGAATAAATTCGAGAGGGGCGTTTGCGTCCGCTAACTTTTTTGCTACTGCGTCAAAAGTTGGACCAGCGGCTCCGTTTCCAGAATTAACTACGATCTTAAGAGGGTTTAATTTTTCAATATCTATAAAACTTAATACTCGATTCACATAAGCTTTTCGTGCTTCAAAAGATCGATCAATTATCGTGCCAGGGTAGCTTGGCGATGAAAAAACTGCTTTTTCTGCAAGTTTTTTAATAACCTTGAAATCAGTTTCTTCATCCAGCGGTTGCGATTTTGATTTAACAAATTTCATCCCATTATAATTAATTGGGTTGTGAGATGCTGTAATCTCAATCCCAGCGCATGCACCAAACTCACTTACAGCCCAGTACATTTCCTCAGTGCCAGCAAGACCAATATTTATGACATCGGATCCAAAGTCTTGTATCCCCTTTGCTACTGCGGTGGCAAAGATAGAACTAGTTTCACGAGCATCATAGCCAACTATAACTAATTTTGCTGAAAAATGTTGACTTAATGCTCTACCTACACGATATACAATCTCTTCATTTATGTTGACATCAACCTCACCTCTAATGTCGTAGGTCTTAAAACACGAAAGCTCTTTAATTAAATTCGACAATTTATTTATCAACTATCTTTTTGTATTCATGAGCAATCGCAGAAACAAAGCCGTGAATTGAGCCACAATCAAACCGAGTTCCTTCAAGAATAACGGTATCTACTGCTTCCTTTTGCGCCTGAAAGTTAATCGCGTCTACCAATTGGATCTCATTTTCTGAACCTTTGGGTATTTTTCTTAGTATATCAAAAATGTCTGGTGTTAACACGTAACGACCAATTGAGGCAAGATTTGATGGAGCATCTCTGTACCTCGGTTTCTCCACTAAGCCGGAAATATTTCCCCCAGGTTTAGATTGAACAACTACTCCATATTTCGAAATTTCCGGACCATCTACTTTCATGATTGAAAGTTGCGATTTACCAGATTTGCAAAATGCATCTACGAGAGAAGAGGTTACACTTTTTTTACAATCTGTTATGAAATCATCTGCTAATAAAACTGCAAATGGTTCATTGCCGACTGCGCGTTCCGCACACAAAACGGCATGACCTAACCCCAATTGTTCAGATTGGCGTACAAAAATACATTGAATGCCTGCTGGTATTATATTGCGTACCATATCTGCTTTGTCATTTTTTCCAGCTGTTCGGAGTGCCGCCTCTAGTTCGTTATTTGAGTCAAAATGATCTTCAATAGCACGCTTATTGCGTCCGGTAACAAATATTAAAGTATCAATTCCAGCTTTAATAGCCTCTTCAGCAGCATATTGGATTAAAGGTTTGTCAACTATAGGTAATAACTCTTTGGGCATAGCTTTAGTAGCTGGTAAAAATCTTGTCCCAAACCCGGCTACAGGGAATACTGCTTTCTTTATTTTCATATTGACGAAAAAATTACTAGGACGGTTTTATTTGTTGAATTATTAGTCGACATTCAAAGATCATTGCTTAATTTTTATATTTGGCTAATACTTTTTAACTTGCGTGAAACAATACATCGTCGGATGCTTTTGAAGGCCACAGCTTATGTGTTTGAAGATTTTTTAGCCTGATAGTCAAGAGCTTTCACTTATAATAACATGTAGTCGATTAATCTTTAACTGCCAATCATCTTACTGTTTTTATAAGGTTTAATTTCTTTAGACTGCTTGTTATCTCTCCTTACCAGTTTTTAGGCTATATTTTCTATCAAGTCCAGCCTCTTCTTCTAGAGCTTCAATCTCTTTTTTTAAATTCTCATACTCTTCCCGTTTTCGCTCTATAAAATTATGGGTTAAAATCGATTTTTCGCGAATACCTTTTGGGGTTAAAAGATATGCGTAACGACCCTTTTTTGGGTTCTTTTTAAAGTTTTCAAGTTTTACAAGACCTTTCTCAACAAGCGCGGTTAAAACATAATAAGCAGAACCATTAGATATGCCGACAGCATCAGCGACTTGCCGGGAAGACATTTCGGGTATCTCTGAAATAAGGCGCATGACCTTTAATTTAATTTCGGACTGTTGCTCTGATCGACGACTAGCCATACTAACATCCAACCAAAGCTACCGCACAGGGCTTCAACTTAGTGTTATGCTCTGGTAAAAAATAAACAATAATAATTTCAATTCGAAACATAGCTGTTCAATTTTGAGTGGTACCACATAAAATATTATTTGCAATGCAAAAAAAAACTTTAATGCATTAGTTTCTGGTCGATATAATTAATTAAATGAGCTTAAATTTGTGTTTTATTTGAATAACTTTGATTTAGATAAAAAGTCGTTTTATCACGATCCCTAAGGGTTTTTGCTTTACACCAGTGTTAATTTCTAGTAACAAGTTCAATTATGAGCGTGAAGATTTTCACTTGATAGAATAATGAGTAATTGGTATCTCATTCAATTGAAGAGAAACTCTCACCGTATTGCCGTACGCAATTTAAATCAACAAGGATTTAAAACCTTTTTGCCATTGCAAGATTTTACTGGCAAGAACGGATCCAAGTTTTCAACAAGTATCAAACCACTCTTTCCTGGATATATGTTCGTAAGTATTAGAGTAGATCGAGCACCATGGCACATGATAAATAGCACTTTAGGCGTAGCACGTTTAATATGTCAAGACGGCAAACCAAAAAAGGTGCCCACTGAGGTGGTGTCTGGTCTGATATCTCGTTGTGATAGTTTTGGGAAGCTACTTCCCCCAGAAGTACTTCAACAAGGGGACTCAGTTGAGATTCACTCTGGAGCTTTTGCAAATTTTATTGCTACAGTAGAGTCTATCGACAGCAATCGGAGAATTTGGATGTTAATGGACATAATGGGCCAGGTTACAAGAGTACAGGTGTCATCAAAACGAATAAAGCTTTTAAATTAATGGCAATTGTTCACTAAATCTTTAAAGGATGATAAGCAGTACATTTTATGTGTTCATGGAAATCCTTTGAAAGAAGTGGTAATTAGTAAACGGACTTTCTGTTGATCTTTGTTTTGATTGTTTAGACTTGCGTCGTTGTTAGCATATTTTCCTTATTTTAGAATTATTCGATGTAAGTGCTATTTTTTTCTTGCCATATAGTTTTTACAGCTTTGTGACCAGTGAATATGTTTTTTGTGTTAGAAACTTACAACCTGAAAACCTCTGAGAGCCCGTTGAAATATCGTATAAGAACGACAAAACTTACGTCTTGAATTTAGTGTTAGAGGAAGTGGAAATCGAACCCCGACGCATGGATTAGCAATAAAACTGGTTAACATTTATCCATTTTTATACCAGTAGCTTATAACCACGAAAATTAAGTATTTTAAAAGGTTTGTAATAGAAATTTGTTGCATGGGCATTTAGTAATTGTATCGCCTGTTTCATTAAACCTTCAATAATTTCAAAATTTCATCAACCGCATGCCGAACGGATTTTTGTGATGTTTCCAAACGTAATTCAGGTTTTAGCGGTGCCTCATAAGGACTGTCGATACCGGTAAAGTTTGGAATCTCACCGCGTCTTGCTTTTTGATACAGCCCTTTTGGGTCACGAAATTCAGCTACCTCAAGTGGTGTGTCAACAAAAATCTCAGTAAATTCTCCATCGTCAAACAGTTCCCGAACCACTGCGCGCTCGCTTCTAAATGGTGAAATAAACGCAGTCAATACAACGATGCCTGCATCAACCAAGAGCTTGGCCACCTCACCAATACGCCGGATATTTTCAACTCGATCCGCATCGGTAAACCCAAGGTCACTATTTAAACCATGCCGCACATTATCACCATCCAAGATGTATGTCCGGATACCGCGCTCGTGCAATGCTTTTTCAAGTGCATTGGCGATGGTGGATTTTCCAGATCCTGAAAGTCCCGTGAACCAGAGCACACGACTAGTATGCCCATTGAGCTGACGACGAGCTGCTTTATCGATATCCAATTGTTGCCTATGCACGTTACTCGCGCGACGCAGAGCAAAATTGATCATGCCTGCGGCTTCTGTTCGATTAGTCATTCGGTTAATAAAAATAAGAGCACCCATTGGTACACAATCCTTGTAAGGATCAAAAGCAATAGGTCGATCAGTTTTTATAGTGACAACGGCTAAATCGTTCATTTGAATTTCAGTCGCAGATAGATGCTCCAAGGTATTGATATTGATTTTGTGCTTAATGGCCGTAATGCGCGCGTTGACTTGAGTAGTTCCCAGTTTTAGCCAAACGCTACGGCCAAGGTAACCGGGCTCTTGATCCATCCATACGAGCTTAACTTGAAACTGATCAGATACCTCGCAGGGTGCATCCGCCGCCACGATCACATCACCGCGTGAGACATCAATCTCTTGATCCAGCGTCAGTGTCACCGCTTGGCCAGACTCAGCCGAATGCAGATGATCTTCAAATAACAGGATATCACTGATAGTTGCGTTTACGCCAGAGGGCAGCACACGGATGGCCTGCCCTACTGTGGCTGTACCGGCTTCAACAGTACCTGAAAAACCACGGAAGTCGAGGTTAGGGCGATTAACCCATTGAACTGGATAGCGAAGTGGGTGGTTGATCCTTGATGCGCGCGTGTCAACGGTCTCTAAAAAACCAAGCAGAGTTGGGCCTTGATACCATTGCATTGCATTAGAGTGCTCGATGATGTTATCTCCCCGCAGTGCAGACATCGGAATCGCCGTGACTTCTGAAAACTCTAATTGATTAGCAAAGTTCATGTAGTCGGAAAGGATGCGGTCAAACACATCACTTGCGTAGGTGACCAAATCCATTTTATTAATTGCAACAACAACTTTATTGATCCCTAGGGCTGAGCAGATCATAGAATGCCGCCGTGTCTGTGGAAGCACACCTTGCCGTGCATCGATAAGGATTACCGCAACATCAGCGGTAGATGCCCCAGTCACCATATTTCGTGTATATTGTTCATGGCCTGGTGTGTCGGCTACGATGAACTTTCTACGGTCAGTTGCAAAAAAGCGGTATGCTACATCAATGGTGATGCCTTGTTCACGCTCGGAGGTGAGTCCATCGACCAAGAGCGCAAAATCAATATCGCCACCCTGGGTCCCCATTTTCTTGGAGTCCTTCTGGAGAGAGTCGACCTGATCCTCAAAAATCGTCTGTGCCTCAAACAGCATCCTACCTAGCAGTGTACTTTTGCCGTCATCGACACTGCCACAGGTAATAAACCTGAGCGTATCCAGGTGGGCCTGTTTTTCAAGATATTGATGAACCCGCTCAATGGCCGTTGATTGAAAAGTCATTAAAAATACCCTTCTTTCTTTTTCTTCTCCATAGACGCGCTTTCGTCGGCATCGATTGTACGGCCTTGGCGCTCACTCGTTCGAGCACTTAAAAGCTCAAGTATAATACTTCCCAAGTCATCAGCTTCGGATAAAATAGCACCAGTTAGAGGGTAGCAACCAAGCGTCCGAAAACGTATCTTTTTAAGATGGATCTTTTCACTAGGATGGATAGGAATACGGTCATCATCTATCATAATAAGCATACCACCGCGTTCGATGACCGGGCGCTCGGCTGCAAAATACAAGGGTACAATCGGGATTTTTTCTCGATAGATATATTGCCAGATATCGAGTTCGGTCCAATTGGAAATTGGGAAGACCCGAATAGTCTCATCTACATTCTTTTTTCCGTTATAGAGGTTCCACAATTCTGGGCGCTGATTTTTAGGGTCCCATTCATGGGTCGCTGTCCGAAAGGAAAATATACGTTCTTTTGCGCGACTCCTCTCTTCATCTCGCCGTGCACCACCAAATGCCACATCAAACTTGTGGTGATCAAGAGCCTGCTTAAGTGATACTGTTTTCATAATGTCCGTATGAATTGATGATCCATGATCGAACGGGTTGATGTTTTTTGCAGCTCCCTCGGGGTTGATATGTACAAGGAGATCCATACCGGACACTCGGGCAATGTGGTCGCGGAAGTCATACATCGCTTGGAACTTCCATTGCGTATCAACGTGAAGCAACGGAAATGGCGGAGTGCTTGGATAAAAGGCTTTTCGAGCTAGGTGCAACAGAACGGACGAGTCCTTTCCTATAGAATACAACATAACGGGATTATCTGCATCCGCCATCACCTCACGAAAAATGTGCATTGCCTCCGCTTCAAGTCTGTCAAGGTGAGTAACGCTATTCCTTTTGCCCAGGATTTTATCGGATCTAAAAACTTGCAAAATATCGCCCTGTCCGTGTGAATAAATCTCGAGCGATATTGTGATCGATCCGACAGAGAGCCTTGCCACACATTGGCTTCGGTGTTTTTTAACGAGTTGCCGCAATGGCTCGACTACAGCTCCTGAGGGAATTATCACGATATCTTTTTTTTCAAATTCACAGAGTTTTTCAAATGCTGCCTGAAGCCCATCTACACGGTCACTGCTTGGATCGAGTCGCACCCATCGACGGCCTCCGCGAGCATCGTTAAATGCCAAAATATGGACTTCTTTGTCTAATGAAAAAATCTGAGCAAACAAGACAAGCTTTCGCCTTCTGCGTGCTGAACTCAACAGTTGTTTGAGAACCAAACTCTTTGCTGGTCTGTCATGTTCATCGATGAGGCAGGAACTGTTCAGTGGCACGAACTTTATTGGGCTTTTGTTAATTTCTCGTTCAGCGACCTTTATAGTGGCCGAATCATACTTTCTATTTAGGGTTTCTGCGATAACCCGAATTGTTAAAACATCAGGATAGTGATTTGAATTAAGAAACTTAAAAAGTATGTCTCTATTTTCATTTTTTCTCATATGAGTATTCTAAAAATGTAAATCTACATGCATAAAGCGTAATCTATTTGTACAATTACATATTACGACAAAAAATTCAAGATATTGATTAATTGCATAATAAATGGGTGGCGCTCTCCCCAAAGGGTTCTTTCATCCTTTTAAAAGTGCACAGATTATCCGGCGTATGTATATATTTTAATGCAATATTCTAAAATACAATTCAAAATTGAAGTCTCAGACGCAAAATTCATGCTAACAGCTACACTAAACGAGATTGCTGTTACTAATCTGATCCGGAGCAATTAGATTGAGTATATCCCTTACAACGATGATTGCACCATGAGTGGTCTCATTCTGGTGGATAAGTTTAACAACGTGTCGATGCTGCGCTGGCGGAACTCAAGACACCTTTTCCAAACCGAAACATGCATCGGGAGACGCAAAGCATCGACTGTAATGACTGGGAACGACCCAATGCTTAAAAGGCTAAGTGAACTGGATTACAGGTTTATCTGGACTTGGAAAATCCTCCCTTACGAACGCTCTGGAGACGAACCTGCACCCTGAGGCAAGTAGACTTAAATTCATTATGGTGACAAAATCCAACAGGGACTGTAAAGGCCTAAGCTTTACTGACACTGACTGAGTAGAATGTATCCACCGGGTGGATGAGTTTTGTGACCTTTATTGAAAAAGAAAAGCAGAATATAAAAGATAAAAAAAGTTGGTGTTAGAAATTAGTCCATATTGGTTTGCTGAACATTACATAACATTAATCCTCCCCAACATATAATCGGTAAAACTAAAATGAATATAACAACTAGAATAGAATTAATCTCAAAAAACTTAACTTAATTTATTCTATAATCTTTCTTAGATACTCTACATTGATTTTACGATCTTTTATTTAACTTCTTTTTTGTACTGAAATGTATGTAATTAAATTTTTGTTTAAGTTTCATGCCAGCCATCTTTCTTAGATAGCATTTAAATAATTCTCTGGCTTTCAATAAACTCTGGCCCATTATCTCTTAGACTCATTGATCCGTCCCGGTTTGTTCATTCAATATTATTCCGTGGAGACGTGTGTGCTGAGTGCTACTAACGCCAACTTTGTGGGCGATTTTTAATCATCAAACTTTTGCAGGCTTGACCGCCAGAAAAATAGAGTTTTCTCATAACGAAGCTTTTGAAAATTTAACGTTATGCTTTCTCAGTGGGGTTTAATTCAGCTTTGATTGTTTGCATTTAGTTTACTCTTTCAATTAAATTCTACAACTTTAAAGTGTTGACATAGGAATTCTCTATTAAATGGAAAATCGGGTCACCTTATTATACACTTTATGCAATAGTAAGATTCTGACTTTTTAAGTCAAAGCACAGCGAATAAGGTTTTGGTTATGAACTCAGTAACGATTGACAATTAAAAAAAAATAACCTAAGAGACACAATCAATAAGTCTGCATTTATTAAACCTCTTATTACGGCTCCTTAGCCATGAACAAGAGCCATTTGCAAAGGGAAATAAAAGTGAATTTCAACCAAAACTTAGCGGTGAGTTTTGTCCATGCTTATGATGATACTCATAAGATAGACAGAGAAGCTCTACCAGCACTTTGGATTTCTGGTGAAGATAACCATAAAATTTACAGCTTCCCTTTTCCAAGAAACGTCTCAGACTTTGATCAAATTGATTTTCAAGTTTCTGGTACTTTGCCATTAAAAAACGCAAAAAATTTTGATAAACTCCCAAGGTTTGGTTTCACAGGGCTACAGTCTTGTAATGAATACCTGTACGCAGGTAGCTGGAATTCGATTTATGAAATAAAAAAGAAAGACTATTCATTAAACCGCATAATTACTAATCATATGATGAATGATATGCATGGAATTTGGGTGGATGCAAATCACATAATTACCGTCTTGACAGGTAAAGATACAATTTTAATTTCCTCTCACGATGGCGAAATTATAGATCACTTTTCTGTTGGAAGAGATTTAAAAGTTTACAAGGATAAAAGTTACGAAGAAATTGACTGGCGCTTTTTAAGTAAGCAATTTAGAGGTGCAACTGGCATTTGGCATTTTAATTTTGTGCAAAAATTTAATCACGAAATTTGGCTCACATCAAGAAATATCAATTCTTTTATAGTTATAAATTTAAAAACCAAAAAAGCCTTTATACGAGCGATGAACCATAAGACTGTTGTTCTTCTGCATGATGGAGTTTTGCATGACGGCGAATATTATTTTACCTCCATTGACGGCAAAATAATAATCGCATCAGAGGCAGAAAAAAATAAGATTAAAGTAAGAGAAGGTTTTGACGGTATAGAAGAATTTTCGCGCGACATGGTGGCTGAAGTAATTAGGCTTGAAGAAACTGAATATGGGACATATCCGAATTGGTGCAGAGGCATAGCATGTTTTGAAGACAATATTTTCGTGACTGTTGATGGACGTTATGGAAGTGATTTATCGTTCGGTCTTTTGGGTCTAAAAAGGAATGGGAAAAAAGTTCTTGAAAGGCGAATGAAGTGGCTAGAAATCGGTGATGACAAATATATAAAATACGTCACTGGGTTTGATGTAGAAGTTCTTTAATCTTGGAAAGTTTGATGAAAATCTCATCAGAAAAGAAAAGTAATAGATACGACACAATTTTAGATTTATCACCTGATAAAGGTTTTTCTTACTATTGGAAAAATTCTTTATTTACTTTTATTGAGAAAAGAAACCGAAGTCTAAAAATTATAAAATGCGAACCAAAATCAATAATTGATCAATCATTTTATTTGCCCAATCTTCGAATATTATCCCAGACTCCTAAAATAATTTTTGATTCTATTTTTGCTCTAAAAATAATTTTTCATCTAATTTTTAAAACTTCTAGCAACAGAGAAAACTTTTTGAGTAAATATTTGAACATAAGATTTAAAGGTATCCAGGTCGGCGACTGTATTTTGAGTGTTTATTTCCGCAGACCGTCAACACCTTTAGTACCAAAGAAGTCAGTTGGTTTTCTAATCTTTACGTTCATTAGTTTGTTAAATATTGGATATCAGTTGCGTCAAATTCACAAAAAATGTGAAAAAATAAATACCTTTGAAATAATGTTTTTTAACTGGGAAATTACAGGCTGGCATGAAATTTGGAGGCGTTTCTTAAGCACACGTGGTGCTTTAGAGTTACGCCACAGTATTTTCCACCAATCCTACCGATTGTTTTCAGGTTTTTCAGGAGCAACCATCAAGAGAGGACATATTTTTAGAAAAAAGTTATATGATAATCTATCAAAGCAGGAAATTGTTCTTGGAAAGGAGGTATTGAAAAAATTAGTGCACAGAGAGAAAAAGTATGTCTATCTGCGATCTTTTGACATCAATCCTTCTCAAAATATCGCAATTAAACCTTTTTCAAGAAAGTCTACGGTTGTTTTATTTTTAGCTACCGTGAGTGACGCTCAATATTCGCTTGGAATTGGACCATACCCTGACCTCATTAGTTTTCAGTCAGGTATCATTAATTTCGCAATTAGAAGTGGCTACAATGTCGTAATTAAGCCACATCCAAACATGTTTAAAGATAACGATTTTGCATACAAAGATAGGCAATATTATCAATCTTTGAGAAGTTTCTGGCAACCTGATAAAGTCACTACTGGTTTAGAACGTTCAAAAATAAAAAAAGAAGTGTTCTTCGTCGATTATACTTTGTCAAGTATAGAGTTATCCAAAGTTTTTCCAGATTTTATGTGTGTAACTCAGCATGGTACGGTAGCTACTGAGTGCGCTTACAATAATCTTTTTACTTTAGTGGGTAGCAATTCACGATACTCTGTGGAGGAAAAGTTTGTGAAGATTTTAACTCATGAGAAAGAGCTTTCCGAACTTTTTGAGGAATGGCAACGCTTCTCGGGTTATTCTCTAGAGGAAAGAGAGTCACTTTATAAATTTTCATACATAACTAACGTGGGTTTTCCCGTTGCACGCTCAAGCTTACTTTTGAAGGGTATAATGCCAGATACTTTAGATAGTTGGCAGATTGAAAGTTGGTTAGAGAATTTTGCTAGTCAGCAAAAAAATAGAGACATAGTTGTTAGGTGTTTAGAAAAATATACTAAAGAACAAGGCGTTGACCTAGACAATATAATATCGTTTGTTGACTGATTTAGTGGGGATGCTGTGAAAAAGTACAGTAACAACAATTTAAATGCATAAACCATTGAGAGCTAAATAAATGCGACAAGAGTTTTTTAAAATCTCGCATACTGAATAATTGACGGCTAATAGGTCCATTGTTGAACATGTAACTTTTGCATGTTTCTAAAAGGCATTTTGCATGTCTTCGCTCGTGCGAGATAATAATGAGCGAATTTCTTAAAAGTTATCTTGATAGGGTTACTCAATCAAAACGTGGAGCAGAAATTTAACAAAAAATGCCATAGGCTTTTTACAGGGGGTGATATAAGCGGCCGCCAACTATACCGGCTGCTTTAATTTGGTTAGAAGTTTACGCAGGGGGTCCTTCTTTTTCTTTGAATGATCAAATCAAGTCCGGCTCATCACCCTTACCAATTTCCCACATATTATCAGAACACCACTGATAGAAAAAACATTGATTTCCTTTAAAATATGGCTGAGGTAACTGCAAATAAGCATCATCAATTGAGCTCCTATGTTAATTTTTTTTCTCGGGTCTACCCCAACAAAGAGATATTTGTGCTTATAAAACTTATTCTTCAACTCATTGGCAGAAATTGGTGGAATTTAATCCATCGTGCATGCATCTAGTGCTCCAAAATATCAGAGTGTTTTTAAGCTATTAAAATTAAAAATAATAGTTACTTTTTTCGGGGTATATGCCTTATAAAAATATTTCCCAGCTACTCTCTGGTACTTTTAAGAGTGACAAGCAGGCAATTAAGTGGCAACATTTGGTGTATTGTTAACTAATGGAATTAAATAATTAGGACTGGTTAATAATAAAATTTTCTGAGAATTTCGTGTTTGGTTAATGGTAGCGGAGGAGGGACTTGAACCCCCGACACAAGGATTATGATTCCTCTGCTCTAACCGCCTGAGCTACTCCGCCAAATATCCCTGCTGAGTGTTTTAAACTTAACATTAAAAAGTGCAAGCTATTTTTGTCAAAAGTGCGTAACGCACTTTTGGCAAACAATTACTAACCTCCAGTTAAGCTCATGTGTCTACTCATCTTGCCTCCGATATGTGCTTTTGAGAAGTCATATGCAAAGGAGTGTTTCTCTGGTTTTTGCCTTATCGATTTTTTGATGTTTTCGAGTAGATCACTATCATTGTAACTTGAGTTTCGAAGTATTTTTCGAAAGTCTAAACTATTGTTTTGACCAAGACATTGATGTAACACGCCAGTTGCATCCACTCTTATTCGATTACAGCTGGAGCAAAAGTTGTGCGATAAAGGGGTAATAAACCCCAACTTAATGCTAGAACCATTTATTTTGCTATACTTGGCAGGACCGCCCGAAGAAAATGAAATATCTTCCAGTTCAAAATTTGAAGAAATCGTTCTTTTAAGTTCATTTAGAGATAAAAAATGATTTAGCCGTGTTTCATTACCGATATCTCCCATAGGCATAGTTTCAATGAAAGTAAGATCAAAATCATTTTCAATACACCAATTAATAAAGGTATCGATCTCATCATCATTAATATTTTTCAAAGCAACACAATTAATTTTGATTTTTAAATTTGCGTCTTTTGCTGCCTGGATTCCTAACAATACGTCCTGGAGATTGCCAAGCCTGGTAATCTGCTTGAATTTTTTTTGATCTAGAGTATCGAGTGATACATTCACACGTTTGACACCATTTGAGTATAGTTCGTCAGCATATTTACGTAATTGTGTACCGTTCGTAGTCAACGTAAGCTCTTCCAAACCCGAAGATAAATGTGGTTTTAACATTTCAAAAAAATCTATTATACCTTTCCGAACTAACGGTTCTCCACCTGTTATTCTTATTTTTTTAATACCTAAGTGGATAAATCCAATACACAGCTTATACATTTCCTCGAAAGTCAGTACTTCTCTTTTATTTAAAAAAGTCATCTTTTCAGGCATACAGTAGGTGCATCTTAAGTCACAGCGATCTGTAACAGATAACCTCAAATAAGTTATTTGTCTGTTAAAAGGATCTATAAGTTCATTTTTGTCTAATAATTGTTTCACTTGCTCAGTCATTTTTTTATTTTATCAGATACTTTCCGGAGTTTAAGCATAATTTTTTTGCCTAAGCCATGTTTGTTCTGCTGTATTGGTCTTGCTATTGCCAAACTTTCGGATGGAATGTCTCTATTTATTGCTGACCCAGCTGCCACTATTGATCCATTACCAATTTTCAATGGGGCAATGAGAGATGCGTTAGATCCAATAAAAACATTATCGCCGACGGTGGAGTGATGTTTATTTTTTCCATCATAGTTGCAAAAAATAGTTCCAGCACCAATATTTGTATTGGCGCCGATTTTTGCATCGCCCATATATGATAAGTGGTTGGCTTTAGTTTTGGAGGCTAAAATTGTGTTTTTAACCTCTACAAAATTGCCTACTTTCACTTCATTTGAAATACGGGTGCTTGGTCGAAGTCGTGCAAAAGGACCAATTTGGCAATGCTTTCCAATATGAGTCCCTTCTATGTAGCTATAAGACTTTATGATAGTAGAGCTTTGAATTTTTACACCTGTGCCAAAAAAGACATTAGGCTCTAAAATGCATCCGCTTTTTATAATTGTATCATATGAAAAGAAACAGGTTTCAGGTGATTGCATAGACACCCCGGAGGCCATTAGTTTTTCCCTGAAGTCATCCTGAAATTTCTTCTCAGCAATCGATAATTCAAGTTGAGAATTTACTCCAATACATTCATCTTCCTTGCACTGCACATATGTTGATGAGTGTCCATGTTTAGCTGCCAACTTTACAATATCGGTTAGATAATACTCTCGCTTAGCATTATTGTTTTTAATTTTTTGGATTAGATCAGCGAGTATACGTGAACGCGCTAAAAGTAAACCAGAGTTTGATAAACTATCAGTCAAATTATACTCAGGCTCATTTTTTTCTATGATATCAATGAGTGTTCCTTTTGGCCCAAGTTTGAATTTTCCATAGCTATTTTTTTTTCTTGCATCAAAACCAAGGAAAATAAATTCAAAACCCTTATCTGCTTTTGATATCATTTTCTTTATTGTGTTAATTTTAATGAAGGGAGTATCACCATATAGTATAAGAGTATATTTAGATTTTATTCTAAAACCATCCAACGCTATTTTGACAGCATCTCCGGTTCCAAGCTGACTTTTTTGGGTGCAAAATTTCACCTTTTCACCCGAGAGAGCCACTTTTGTAGCATGTTCGTTTTCGTTCCCAGCAACTACGACTATTTCTTTAGATTTAATAGCTTTTGCCAAATCCACACCGAATGCTACAAGGTGCTTGCCAGCAATCTTATGGAGGATCTTTGGTACAGGGCTTCTCATCCTTGTCCCTTTGCCTGCCGCTAAGATTATAGTTGAAACAGTCATCCACACCTTTATTCTTACAATTCCACTTTAATTTATTTCATTTAATCTGAATATGTAAGGAAAAGTTATGAAAGCGCTAGTATTTGACCTAGATGGGACACTTGTGGACACAAAATACGATATGCTTAAAGCTGGAAACTTAGTGTTTGAAAGTCAGGGTTGGGAAACAAGGCTTAGTGGTTTCAGTGGCTTGCAGACTGCGATTCAAGGTGGAAGAGCAATATTACGGTATGGCCTAAGAAATGAGGGGCTCGATTTTGATGATAATTTGTTAAAAGGCTATTACCAACTGTATCTATCTAATTACGATAAAGTGTTAGACAATAAGTCAGTAGTTTATAACGGTGTAACCGATACCCTGACGCAGCTACAATCAATTGGTGTAAAAATTGGTTTATGTACAAACAAACCAGAAAGACACGCGCGGGAACTTTTGAAAAGGTTAGAATTAATTGATTTCTTCAGAGATTCTTTTATTGGATCAGATACTGTCGGTGTGGCAAAACCAGATCCTAAGCCTCTTTTGGAGGCGATATACAGACTCAATAAAGAGCCTGGAGACGTTTTTTTTGTGGGTGATACAAATACAGACGAAGATGCAGCGAAGAATGCTAATGTATCTTTTATTTTTTGTGAATATGGCCACGGGAGCATGTATAAATTAGCTAAGGGCGAGAGTGCCGCTTTCAAATTAGAGACCTTTGCAGATTTAATCTCTATCTATAAAGATAAATCTTGATGTTACACGGTAATTTTAATATGTATTGTGAATAAAGTTGAGGAGTCCATTATGAGAAAATCAAACCCTTTAGTTACTTTACTTGCACTTTTACTAAGCGCGACTACGGTTTTTGGCCAAGCTAATATTAGTGCGGGATTATCCTACGGTTCATTTAATTATGACATTTCTGGCACAAAGTATACTGGTGATGGAGGAGTTTTGAATCTGGATGGCCAATTATCACCTTCTATAACGTATAGTTTGAGCATGAGTGACGGTAAGTTCGACGATCAAGTGCTAAGTAACAGTGAAGGTTCTATTACATATAACGTTTATCCAAACGTTGGTGTGCATTTTATGGGCTCACAGATTAAACTTGCAACAGTTCAGGAAACTGACACGTCCCTAGGCTTCTCTTACAATATTAATACTCCTACTTTGGGAATTAATGTGTTTGCTGGTAGTGATATTAACAATTATGGCAAGTTCTACACTTACGGGACTAAGATAAATCTTGGTGTTACACGAGGCAGTAGTTTAATCCTTAGCTATAAGACAGAGGACAGAAAACAAAAAGCTACAACAATGGATGCAAGGTTTGTATACGATCTAACATCGACTTTAGGTTTTAACCTTGGCTATAAATCAACAGAAACGAAAAATGCCGCTGGGACTGCAGTTGTTCTCAAAGGGAATACAACCTACGCTGGTATCATGTATAGATTTTAAGTAACGCGGGTGTAGCTCAATGGTAGAGCAGCAGCCTTCCAAGCTGAATACGTGGGTTCGATTCCCATCACCCGCTCCAGAACTGTACTATGGTAAATAATTGAGCAAAGTTGAACTGGAAATAGATGGCAAGATAGCTCGTATCTATCTGAACAGGCCTGAGGTACTAAATGCAATAGATATGGAAATTCCTAGTCTTTTATCTAGAGCCGTCAAGGAAGTTGATGATAATGATGACGTTCACGTGATTGTACTTTCTGGTAGGGGAGATGCTTTCTGCGCAGGGTATGATCTAACCGCTTTTGCAAATGATAAATGCAACCCCTTAACACAAAAAATGCCTTGGGACCCTATAAAAGATTATAGGTTTATGTGGCAAAATAACGAACACTTTATGTCATTATTTAATTGCCTGAAGCCCGTGATATGTAAAATTCATGGAATAGGAGCTTTAGCAGGAGGAAGCGATATCGCACTTTGTAGCGATTTTATTTTTATGGAGAATGATGCCAAAATAGGCTATATGCCAACTCGAGTTTGGGGTACTCCAACCACTGCATTTTGGATGTATCGCCTCGGTCCAGAAAAGGCGAAGAGAATGCTATTTACCGGAGATAAAATCTCTGGTTTAGAGGCAGAAAAACTTGGTTTAGTATTGAAGGCCGCTTCAAAGGAAACACTTGACAATGAAGTTGATAGTTTTGCGATGCGCATGACTACCGTTCCCCTTAACCAACTTGCTATGCAAAAGATTTTGATAAATCAGGCTATTGAGTCATCTGGGTTGCTCAATAGTCAAAAATTTGCCACAATTTTCGACGGTATATCTAGGCATTCTCCTGAAGGATTAAATTTTAAAAAAATGTCAGAAGAATATGGATGGAAAAAAGCGGTCAAAGAGAGAGATAACGGGACTTATGATTGGACTAAAGACAGGTCTTCTAACTAGAAGATTTTTTCCTTTCTCTAAAGAGAATAAATAGAGTAGATCCAACGATAAAAAAAGTACCAATCAAAAAGTTCAAATCGATTTTTTCATCAAATACTAATAAGCCAATAAATACCCCTATTGGAATCGTTGTATAATGTATGGGTGCAAGAGAGGAAGCTGACGCATAAGTATGGCTTAGCGCCATAAATATTTGCTGTCCGCTTGCCATCACTCCAATAACAATCAGAATGGTCCATATCTCGAGCGGGATACTATTGAGTGTAAGAGCTGATATACAATAAACACTGAATACGATTGAACCAAACAGGTTATACCAAAATGCTGTAGCAACTGGATTTTCAGTCATACCTAGCCTTCTTAGTGTAACAAACATGATTGAGGCAAAAAGGGTGCCAAGAAAAATATAGAGAAGACCTACACTATACCAACCTTCAGCGTCTGGATTAATAATTATTACAGCACCTGACAAGCCCAAAAGTATTGCAGACCATCTAAAGATGCCCACTTTTTCGCCAAGAAACACAATTGAAAGAATACAAATAAAAATTGGCATTACTTGTGATAAAGCCAATGCTTTGCTTATATTTAAATGAATTACTGATAGATACCAAAAAGATAATCCTAATAAACCAGCAACACTACGGAGGGACATTACTTTTTTATTTTTTATTTTAAAGTAATTTGTACCGCCAATCTTTAGACCTATAATCAATAATATAGGTAAGCAGAATAAATATCTAAACATTAGTACAACACCTAAAGACACTTCGCTCGAATAGTATTTTATAATTGCAACAATCGAAGTGCCCACGACGATTTCCAGAAATAAAAAAAGCGCACCCAGAAAATAAGAGTCTTTTGAAGGTACAATTTCTTTGTTCAAACTTTTACCACGCACATTCTAGCGCAGTTATACCTCTAAAAGCCCAGCCATCAAAATTATATTTGTCTTTGTCAAGCAGTCTAAGTTTTGGTAATTCTGAGAATAATTTTGGTAGAGCAACCAAGCTTATCATAGTGCTCGCTATTGATGCGCCTGCGCAATAGTGAGGTCCTGCACCAAAATGTATTGATTTTGAACAATCTCTTTCTAAGTCGAACTTGTCAGCATCAGTAAACACTTTTTCATCCCTATTGGCCGAAGAAAACATTAGGAATACTCTATCCCCTTTCTTAAAGGAAATATTCTTATAGGAATAATCTTTCGCAATTTCTCTTGGTGACATTCCTATAGGAGACATCCAACGGCAGTATTCATTAAACAGTTGATCCCAGTTTTTCTTTTCAAGCAAAAGTTCTTTTAATTCAAAATTTAAAGCTGCCCATATACATCCTGCTATTGCATCACGCGGTTCATTTTGCCCTCCAGAAATCGCGAGTTTTATATTGGCACTAATCTGATCTGCACTGAGGTTACCTTTCAGCATCGTACTAATTAATGAAAAGTCAGTATTTATGTTCACTTTTCCTATTATTTCATTTATGTGTGCGTCTATGCTTTCTGTGCAATTATTACAATACTGCTCAACATGGCTATCTCCGGTATAATTTGAACATCCATCAATCATACCCTGGCTTACTCTATCCATTTCAGTTGCCGTCATGTTGGTCAGGCCAGTTACTAATTTAAGACATTCAGCCGATAACTCCCTAGCATATAATGTCAACAGATCCCCCGATTTAATGGCCCTAATTTTATTTATTGTGTTATCAGCAATGGTCTCAAACTTACTTTTCCAATGGTCTCTCGATGTTTTTGGAGAGATTGTCTTAAATATGGTTTTTCTTTCTTCAAAATGATCTTTACCATCTTTTCGCATCATATTTTGTCCCATTAAAATTGTCATAAGTCCTTGAGGCTGAACGGAAGAAAATACATCTGTATTCTTTTCACACTCGTAAATTGAATCTCTATCACAAATCATGGTTGCTTTAACTTGGGGGACATAACAAATAGGGTTAGAAGAACGCATTTCTTTTAGGTCAGGATACGGATTGTGTTTAAAATTATAGAAATCTATGTTGTGGATTGGTTTATCTTTCATAATCACTCAAGCAAACCATGAGTTTTAATCCGGTTCAATTAAAATCAGCTTTGTTAATTGAGAATATCTTGGATTTAACAAATATTTCACTATTTATCATTAGGTACATCGAAGTTTCATCCCTACAATATCTTTCTCGTACGGAAATCCCTCAGTCATAAACTAGACGAAACTAAACCTTGCATAATTTTTTGAAGAAATGAGATCAAATACAGTGAATAACAAAAACAGAAATTTTCAAAATCCAAAAGGCGGTCAGTTAAAGTATCTTTTTAAATTGATTTTTATGCCACACTTATTTTGGGCAATGGGGGCTCTTGTATTTCTTCTTACTACAGTTCTTATAACGTTATCACTTCCTATAATGGTACGTTATATTGTCGACGGATATACATTCAATGTCGAAACAGGTCAAAAATATCTTTTTATAAGTTGTGCCTTGGTAGCGGTAGCAGCTTTGGGGACGGCTATTCGTTTTTATTTAGTGACATTACTTGGGGAACGATTAGTGTCTGATCTAAGACGGGAGTTATTCGATAAGATAATAAATTTAAGCCCAAATTTTTTTGAGAAAAATTTGACGGGTGATTTAGTGTCCAGAATAAATGCAGATACAACTCTTGTGCAAAGCGTTGCTGGATCCACTCTATCTCTTGCTATCAGAAATACATTACTTTTCTTGGGGGGAATAGTACTAATGTTCTCAACATCTATAAAATTAGCTTCATTTTCTCTTCTTATTATCCCACTAATAGTTTTTCCTCTACTGTATTTTGGAAGATTTTTACGAAAGCTATCCCGTCAAACACAGGATAAATTGGCTGACAGCGCAGGTCTAGCATCTGAATACATTTTCGCTGCAACAACAATCCAAACAAACAGTTATAATGATCATGCAGTAAAAGAATATGACAAATTAATTGAGGATAGTTATCTCAAATCGAAAACCCGTGTTTTTGCGAGATCAATTATGATTTTTCTAGTTATTATTTTGGTTTTTTTAGCTATTTCTTTTGTTGTTTGGGCAGGCCTCAAGGACGTTGAGACTGGTAGCTTATCTGTTGGTGGATTACTTCAATTCTGTCTTTACTCTTTGGTTGTGGGAGTGAGTGTTGGAGCGATAACGGAAACCTATGGAGAGATCAATAAATTTCTAGGTGCCTTGGATAGAATAGGAGAAATTTTAAATACACTAGATCCGGTAGAAGAGCCCCTTAATCCAATTCCAATGAAAACTCCAATAAATGGATCTATTAGCTTTAACAAAGTTAAATTTTCTTACCCAATGAGAAAAGAAACTCTTGCTCTGGACATTGACAAACTCACTATTCTTAAAAATGAAAGAGTTGCTCTTGTAGGTCTGTCAGGGGCGGGAAAGACAACATTCTTTCAACTAATACAAAGGCTATATGACACTGATAAAGGCTCAATTTTGTTCGATACTTACCCTATTGATAAGGTTCCAAAATCGTATTTGAGGAAGCATATAGCCTATGTTCCTCAGGAGCCTGTTATTTTTTCTAAATCAGTGGCAGATAACATTCGTATAGGAAGGGTTGATGCTTCATTAGAAGAAGTTGAAAAGGCTGCAAAGCTAGCGTGTGCCGAAGAATTTATAAAAAACTTGCCAAAGGGATACGATACCCTTTTGGGCGAGAGAGGACTATTGATTTCGGTAGGTCAAAAACAAAGAATAGCCATTGCACGAGCGATATTAAGAGACTCTCCCATTCTTCTTCTTGATGAAGCAACATCTTCTTTGGATGCGATATCAGAAAATGCAATAAAGACAGCAATTGATAATGTTTCTGGTAATAAGACTATAATAGTGATTGCTCACCGCCTCTCAACGGTAAAAAACGCTGATAGAATTATTTTTCTTGAGAAAGGAAAGATAAAGAATGAGGGCTCCCATAGAGAATTGATGAGAACAAATAAAAAGTATAAAAAATTGGCAGAGCTGCAATTCTTGTAATGCTTGAACTTTTTTTTTAAAGTAATATGCTTTGAACGGAAAGTTCTTTAGAAAATCATGGGGGGAATAATGTTAAAATGGGATTCAACAGAGAATGCTGACAAAATAGCAGCAGAAATGCCCTTTGAAAAAAGGTTTGAAGCAAAGAGTGTCTACTCTATGCTTTCCAGAACTGCAATAAAATATTCAGGTAGCCCAGCTGTGTCGTTTCAAATTGATGCTGGTCCAAAAAGTGGATCTGAAACTCTCAATTGGGGACAATTACTGGGGAAAGTTACACAGGCAGCTAACGGTTTTAAATCACTCGGAATTGGAAAAAAAGATAAAATCGCCTACATCCTGCCAAACTGTAGTGAAGCGGTTATCACATTTTTAGCTGGGTCAACTGCAGGAGTAGTCGTTCCAATGAGTCCATTGCTTGAACCTAACCAAATGGCAGGGATATTAAATCTGGCTGAAGTAAAAGTTGTTGTAACCCTAAAATCGTTGCCCAAAACAGACGTTGCTCAGAAGGTAGCTCTAGCTTTAAAAAAAGCTCCAACTGTTACACATTTAGTGGAGGTTGATTTAGTCAGATATTTAAAATTCCCAAAGAGTATAATCGCCCCTCTTATAAGACCAAAGGTTAAAGGAAATTACGATGCTGCGACCTTATCATTTGAAGATATGATGGCGTCTCAATCATCGTCATCATTAACATTTAAAGATGACGGTGAAGATAGAACGGCTGCCATGTTTCATACTGGGGGTACAACTGGTACCCCAAAACTAGCACAGCATTCATTCACCGGTATGCTCTATCAAGGATGGTCAATGAACCGAGCATTGACTTCATGGAGTGAGAAAGAATCAGTTCTATGTCCGCTACCCATGTTCCACGTTTTTGCCGCATATCCCAATGTTATGGCATGCGTAGCATCAGGAGCACACATTATTTTTGTAACGCCTCAAGGTTATCGTGGTGAAGGTGTATTCGACAACTTTTGGTCTCTGGTAGAAAAATGGAAAGCGTCTTTTATTACAATCGTTCCAACTGCAGCAGCTGAGCTAATGCAAAGGCCGATAAATGCTGATGTTTCATCATTAAAATATGCTTTATGCGGATCTGCCCCCTTACCACAAGACTTATTTAAGAAGTTTGAAGCCTCCACTGGAATTAAGATTATAGAGGGTTATGGAATGACTGAAGCCACTTGCTTGGTGTCAGGAAACCCCGTTGATGGTGGTATAAGAAAAATAGGATCAGTAGGAATTCCTTTTCCTTACACTAAAGTAAAAATTGCCAAAGAGGGTTCTGATCTAAAAAAGATAAAAACATGTAAGGTTGACGAAATCGGAGAGGTTTGTGTCGCTAATCCTGGTGTCATTCCCGGTCAAACCTACACTGATACTAAGAAGAATAAAGATCTTTTCTTCGAAACTGACTTTCTTAGAACAGGTGATCTGGGATATCTTGATAAAGATGGTTATCTTTATATTACAGGTCGGGCAAAAGATTTAATCATTAGGGGTGGTCATAACATTGATCCGGCATTGGCGGAAGAAGCAATAGCCTCTCATCCAGCTGTAGCAATGGTAGGAGTGGTTGGTCAACCTGACGCCAGGCTAGGGGAAGTGCCTTGTGCTTATATTGAATTAGTAAAAGGAGAACATTTAGAAGTTTCAGATTTATTAGAACATGCTAAAAATAATATAGGTGAAAAAGCAGCCATTCCAAAGAACGTTGATATAGTCGAAGAGATGCCTAAGACTCCTATAGGAAAAGTCTTTAAACCGGAGCTTCGAAAAAGAGCTATAAAGAGGTGTTTTGATAGCGCTTTAGCAAAAGCAGGTATTTCGTCGGAAGTAGCGGAAGTAATTGATCATCCACAAAAAGGCCTTATGGCTTTGATTGCAAAAAATGGGTCAAATGACACAAAGGAGATAGGAAAAACCTTAGACAGGTTTATTTACCCTTGGGAGGCTATTTAAGAACCAATTCCTAGAATTTGGAATATAGCTCTAATGTCCTCTATTGCCTTCAATCTTTGAGCTGAAGATAGGGCATCGTTAAGTACTAAATTCTCCGTTGTATCTGTAGTTTCTTCATTCGATGCATCTATATCGTTAGAGACCGACGCGATTTGTATAGAGGTGTTATCAAGTGGTTCATTTCCAAGCTCGTTTAGCATTTTGTCAATGGTTTCATCTAAAATATTATTAGTAGCCTCAGTTGTTTCAGCTACTATTTGAAGCTCTTCTTCGGAAATAATAGGAGCATCTGCTAGTATTGGGGTTGAGGCTCTCGGTTCCGAACTTTGCTCTTGTGGCGGCAACTCAAAATCAAACTTTTCAAGTCGAGAGCTTAGAGATCTTGGCTGAAAACTCCTGTTAAGTTGCTTCTCTTCCAAAAGTTTTTCTTCCAACGCTTTGGCTATACTTTCGCCTATACCGACATTTACTTCGACTACGGGAAGAGCATTATCGAGGGCTTGATCGCTTTCAGTGGAAATTGTAGACGGACTATTCATAAAAGTGATTACCTCTGAAAAGCGCTTAATTCGATCTAGTACTTTTTGACTTTCGCTGGACCCAAACAAAGTGTTTGAAGAATTGGGACCTACTTCTTCGGGCTCAATTAGAAGATTTGACAAGCTTTGATTGCCCGCATTAGGTCCAAGTAGAGACACAATCGCCATTATATCTTCTTGTAATTGAACTTGCTCCATTATTTGCTCAGCATCTTTTACGTTTGTCTTAAAATCAATTTCCTGATTTCCTAATGTTTCAAAACCTAATTCAGTTAAATCTGTGGAGAATTTATACAAGATAAGGTTATAGACTTTTATTAAGTCATCCTGCGTTAAATTCGAGCTCAGCAATAAATTTAATTCTGTTGGATTACTTATTTTGGCAAACTCTTTATCTAGAAACTCTTTTGGATCCTCAATTAATTCGAATTTTTCGTTAGAATTCGCTGTATTTATAAATAAATCTATTAGTTGCTCTGAAATATTTGGAAATTCTTTCTGAATCGTTTTTTTTGCTTCCGATACCAACTTGCTTGGGCCATTTTGAACGTCATTCAGTATAATATTCATCTTTATCATTGCCTCTATTCCTGGGTCTAAAGCCGGGGGTTCATCTTCGTCATGCTTTGGGTTAGTTGGCTCCTCTTTTTTTCTTTTTATTTCTTTAACTTTTTCGGACAATATCTCTGCTTCTTCTTCTGGTACTGCTACAACAACCACTTCGTCTGGAAATGATTCCGCTGTTGCTGGCTCAACGTTATAATTATAATCACCATCAGCCTCTATAGGCATAACTATCTGAGAAGGTAGGAATCTTGAAGCTGGCGCTTGAACATAAACGGTTGTTACATAAACCTTGATTTCCCCGCTTGGTAACGTAATGGCCTCTTCTCCGGGTCCAACGTAGATTGCATTTTCATCTTTGGAAGACGAGCTATCGGCCGTATTATATTCTGGCGCATCAGCATCTATGTCGGCAACAACTGGATTTTCTGGGAATGCCCTATCAATGAAAAATAAGTCTTCGCTGTTATGCTTTTCACGATAGGTATCTGTAGGCCGTACAAAAAACTCGACAATGTCCCCATTAGAAAGGTTTATATATTCGTTCCCATCAGCACTTTTCAGCTTCACAAAACCCATTTCAGGAGATACTGACAACCCATCTTGGGTATCGTATAATTCTTTGTAATCAATAGCGAGACTATTAGGATTTTTAGCACTGTTTGCATTATTAATTGTTGTTAGGCCTTCGGATATCACATTTTCTCCGTTGGCTATAACATCTGGAGCCAGATCTACAAGGTTATCCTTGCTGCTGGCTAAATACTCAAAAATATCTTCGCCTCCATACACAATTTTTATGTTACCCCCTGTATTTGTTTTTACTATGTTAAGGGCCGTAGAGTCTGATTTGAAAGTTTGAGTCACTACAACTCCTGTATCTGTTACGCTATCCAAAGTAAATTCAATTGGAATGCTGTTATCTTGGTCAGTATATTGTAGATTTGTTATGGTATTTGTTTGGTTCCTATTTTCGACAATTGTTTTAAAATTACCTGAACCATCATTATCTAAATTAGAAAAAGTCGTTCGGCTCGATCCATCATCATTAGTATCCTTACTTAAACTGATACTATCGTTATAATAATAGGAACTGATAATTTCGTTATCAGCATTTACCGTCTGCGAGTAACTTTCGTTTGATCCATCATAAAAAGATGTATAAATAGATCCATCAACATTATTGTTGGTTGAATAGGAGTATCTACTATCTGGATCTACAAAATACCTTGATTGATATCCATCTGAGCCAACATATGTGGATGCTAAAACATCAAACTCGTCGTTAATAAAAAAAGATTTGTATACTGACCCATCTTCGTAAATATGGTCTTTTGCGTCTACTCCGCCGTCACTTAAATATTCTATTTCTGTTGTTCCGTAATCATATATTGTTTCAATTTTATTTGGTGCTCCAGAATAAAAATATTCGGTCACTTGTGTGCCCAAAGCAGCATCAGTGTAAGTATTGACATAAGTTCCATCTTCGGTATCACTATTTCCATTTTTTATTACAGGAAAAAACTCACCACTATCATTTTCAGCCAAGTCATTAATCACAAATGCTGGTATTTCTATGTTAAAGGAGGTGCCTAAGTCATTGGTAAGGGAAAATTCGCTGCCATAGTCTGTGCGACCAAAAATTGTTGGTTCACCTCCTGCATTTTCAACTGTTTCCCCTAAAGAGTTTAGAACGTCATTTACCGAAAACTTAAAAACATCAATATCAGACGCACCGTCCGTGTTAATAGCATTTTGATTATCTAAGATACTTTGTGCCATTTTGGAATATGAACCTTCCTGTGCATAAGTAGACATTTGTGAAGTAAGTAAGAGAATTGTTACGTTTAGGTATAACAGAGTAAAGCTGTAAATTATGCCTATTATTTTTTTCATACTACTCTCGACGGTTTCGTTTAGTCTCTAGTAATATAATTCGACAAAAATGGGTAAAATAATAGAAAAAACTTTATTTCTTTTTACATACTCTTGGCCTTCAACCAATAAGAACTAACGCAGCTTTCAATTCTTAACTGATCTCCGTTTAATAGCTTTTTCTGACACTCTGAATAATGGTATTTTTCTTGTGTTTCTTTAGTCGTTGTTTTGTAAAATAATTTAGAACCGGGAGTGCCAAGGTAATAATCCTCTGTTAATAAACGATTAATATCATTGTCAAGGTTATTGTTTGAACATGAAGCGATCAAAAATAAGGAAATGCCTGTGACTACTTTTTTCATAAACGGAGATTTGCACTTTTCGTGCCATGTTGAATATGGTGCTGCCGGAGAGATTTGAACTCTCGGCCTCTCCCTTACCAAGGGAGTGCTCTACCCCTGAGCTACGGCAGCAAGTAACCCTTTAGTTTTTTTTCGTTGTATTATATACATATATCATTCCTATAAAGTAAAGGGTTTTAAGTGGCTAAAGATTTAAGAAAAAATGGCAAAAAAATTAATACTCAGAAAAAGACAATAAAGCTGACAAGGGAGGAAAGGTTGGCCACTGCACTTCAAAAGAATATCAAATTAAGAAAAAGAAAATAAAAACAATTGTTGCTAGGAATTTAATTGAAAGAGAAGATTTTTATTGAGGGAGGGAAAAGACTTTCGGGCTCCATACCGATATCTGGTGCAAAAAACTCTTGTCTCACACTAATGCCATTATCATTGTTAACTGAAAGAGCGTTAACTCTAAAAAATGTTCCTACTTTATCAGATGTTGAAACGATGAAGGCATTACTCGAAAGCCTTGGCTGTGTAGTAAAATATAAAAAGTCCGAAAAGATACTTAATCTCAAAATGTCTGCTAAGCCTTTATTTTTAGCCGATTATGAAATAGTAAAAAAGATGAGAGCTTCTATCTTGGTTCTTGGACCACTGTTAGCGAGATTTGGTCAAGCGATGGTTGCCCTTCCTGGAGGCTGTGCAATAGGTGCGAGGCCCGTGAACCTTCATTTGATGGCGCTGGAAGCACTTGGAGCAAGATTTTCTATTGAAAACGGTTACGTTAAAGGAAAAGTGGCTGGTTCATTAAAAGGGTGCAAAATTAAATTTCCATTCGAATCAGTAGGTGCCACAGCTAACACGATTATGGCCGCTGTTGTTGCTAAAGGAACGACGGAATTAGTTAACGCGGCCAAAGAACCAGAAATAATAGATTTGTGTACTTGCTTGAAGTCAATGGGTTGTCATATAGAAGGTGATGGTGAGCATACTATTGTAATTGAGGGTGTGGATAGCCTTAAAGAAACAGTACATAATGTGGTGATGGATCGAATTGAGCTTGGTACATATATGATTGCAGGAGCTATTACTGACGGAGATATAAAACTTACCGGAGGAAACGTAGCTTTACTTGAAAACTTTATCGAAAAACTCTATGAGATAGGTATAAAGATTGATCAATGTAAAGATTACTTGAGGGTAAAAAGAGTAAAAAGTTCATCTGTAAAATCTACAAATATCATTACTGAACCCTTTCCTGGTTTCCCAACTGATCTACAAGCTCAAATGATGGCCCTATTATCTATCGCTAATGGGGTTTCCAAAATCGAAGAACAAATTTTTGAAAACCGCTTCATGCATGTACCAGAGCTTATTCGTATGGGAGCTAATATTGAGATAGAGGGTCGGACGGCTATAATCTCGGGCGTTAATGAATTAAGAGGAGCACCGGTAAAAGCCACGGACCTTCGTGCATCAGTTTCTCTCGTTTTAGCTGGTTTAGTTGCTAATGGGCACACAATAATTGATAAAATCCATCATATAGACAGAGGATATGAGGATATTATACAAAAACTGAAATCTTGTGGCGCAGCTATAAAAAGGATCTAGTAATGAACAATATTTTCTTTTATGAGAACACAAACTTTTTTACTAACTTTACAAAATTCCTGCAGTCTAGAGAACAGACGAATGCTGAAGTCACAAAATTGGTGAGTAGTATTATCGAAGATGTTAAAGTCAATAAAGATTTTGCTGTCATAAAGTATACAAAAAGATTTGATAACATAGATCTCAACAGTAAGGGATTTTTTTATAAGCCGATTGAAATTAAAGAAAGCATAGACAAATGTAGCTCTAAAGATAAAGATGCCATAGAGCTATCTATTTCTCGAATTCTAGAGTTTCATAAAAAACAAATGCCTTCCAATGTTAACTGGAAAGATGCTTTAGGAATTGAGCTTGGTTGGGTGTGGAAGCCAATAGATCGAGTAGGAGTATATGTGCCGGGCGGCAAAGCCTCATATCCCTCTTCGGCTATCATGAATATTGCACCTGCAAAAGTTGCTGGTGTGAAAGATATTATACTAGCATCACCTTGTGCAGATGGGATCTATAATCCTTTAATGATTTATGCATCATTTTCAATGGGCATTAAAGAAATATTGCGTGCGGGAGGTGCTCAAGCTATTGCCGCTCTGGCGTTTGGAACCGAGTCAATCGAAAAGGTATGTAAGATTACGGGACCAGGAAATGAATATGTTGCAGAAGCCAAAAGGCAAGTTTTTGGCAAGGTTGGCATAGACTCTGTGGCTGGACCATCAGAAGTTTTACTTATTTGCGATAAAAACATGCCAGAAAAAATTGCAGCTATAGATTTATTAGCCCAAGCTGAACACGATGAAAATGCTCAATCAATTTTAATTACAGACGATAAAGAGTATGCCTCAAGAGTTGAAAAAGAAATAGAAAATTATTTAAAGATTTTGAAAAGGAAAGAAGTTGCTAGACGTAGTTGGAAACAGTTTGGAGCAATCGTTATCGTTCCTGACTTCAAAAAATCAATTGAAGTTTCAAATCTTGTTGCACCAGAACACCTACAACTTTGTTTTGAAAATGCTGAAAAACATATAAAGTCCATTAAAAATGCGGGGTCAGTCTTCGTAGGTTATTGGTCTCCCGAAGCATTGGGTGATTATATTACTGGGTCAAATCACGTTTTGCCTACAAATGGAACAGCAAAGTTTTCCTCATCGCTCTCTGTATTTGACTTCATGAAAAGAGTTGCCGTTACTAAAGTAAACAAGAATGGGTTTAAGAAGCTTGGCCCTTCAGTTGTTAGACTAGCCGACTCAGAGGGCCTTCAAGCCCACTCCCTATCTGTCTCTGAGAGACTTAAAGATCTTTAATAAGAAGATGTAATGTCTAAACTTGTCTCAATAAGTATTATACAAGATGATTTCAAGTTGCCTACTCCCGAGGTTTTGCAAGAACAAAACTTAGCTATCTATGACCTGGAGCAGAATAATTTTTTTCAACTTGTTGGATTTGAGGCTCATGATGAGATCAAATTAAATATTTCACTATCTGGAAACTCGCTTGCTTTTCAAATTAGATCAAAAACAGATGAAATGTTAAAGACCTTTTTTCTTTCTCTTACACCCTTAAAGCAAATAATTAATGATTACTATATTATTTGTGAGAGCTATTTTAATGCCGTTAAAAATTTACCAATAGATAAAATTGAATCAATAGATATGGGTCGCAAAGGGATTCATAATGAGGGAGCGCGTGTGATAATTGAAAGACTAGAGGGAAGAATTAACACCGATTTGGAAACCTCTCGACGAATTTTCACTTTGGTCTACGCTCTTACTTATGAAAGGTAAAAATTGAAAAATAGTATTATTCAATCTGTGCTCTTTTGCTGTAATTACAATTCAGTAAGGTCTCCAATGGCTGAGGGCATATTTAAAAAACTTATTGGAAGAAAAATATTTGTCCAATCTGCAGGAATTTTTGACACTCTAGAAATTGATGGGTTTACTGTGAAAGTCTGTGATGAAATTAATGTTAAATTAAATAAACATCGAGTAAGGTCACTTAGAGAAATGGAGCAGAACGGTGGCTTCACAGGAAGCTTTGATCTTATAATTTCTTTAACAAAAGAGTCTTTAGTAGAGGCCCACAGGTATTCGACTTATTCAAGCGTATTGATCGAGGACTGGACTGTCGATGAACCGATAAAATATGAAAACGATATTAAACAAACGCTTGAGTCTTATAGACAGACAAGAGATGTTATTTTTGATAAAATTAAGAATAGATTTCAAAATTATATTTAAAGAGAAAAAATTCTTTATTTTTTAAACAAATATATCTATAACATCATAAAAAAAATGGAGTTTGAATGGCAAAAGAGGAAATGCTCGAATTTCCTGGGTTAGTAAAGGAGCTTCTTCCAAACGCAACTTTTAGGGTTGAACTCGAGAATGGGCACGAAATAATTGCACATACCGCCGGTAAGATGAGAAAAAATAGAATAAGAGTTCTCGCTGGCGATAAAGTTCAAGTTGAGATGACACCTTATGACCTCACAAAAGGACGAATTAACTACCGATACAAGTAATTTACTTGTATTAGGTTCAAGTAGTGCTGCTAGAAATGAGCTTTTGGTATCAATCGGTCTTGTTCCAGATATAATAGAGAAACCTGAAATTGATGAAAGCTTATTACCAAACGAAACACCTGTCAGTTATGTTAGGCGGATGGCCGAAGAGAAGGCCAATAGTATCCTTTCACGAAAAGATTCGTATTTAATTACTGCAGATACAGTAGTGGTTGCTGGTTCTCGTGTTTTGTTGAAAACATTCGATGAAAAAACGGCATGTAATTATTTACGCATGCTCTCTGGGCGAAGACATATTGTTTTAACTGCCTTTTGTGTAAGACACAATGATATTCTAACTTTAAATCTAGTTAAAACTTCATTGAAAATGAAATTGTTATCAGAAAAAGAAATTACGGATTATATCGCTTGTAGAGAGTGGGCTGGATCTGCTGGTGCCTATAGTATACAAGGAAGAGCAAAAACTTTTTTTCCTTTTATTTCAGGATGTTTTTCTAACGTTGTCGGTCTTCCAATTCCGAAGCTTTCTGATGTACTGAAAGGTATGGGTTTCTCACGAGCTTACAATGAAAAACGAAATAATTATTGACAGATATGGTCTTGCGCACGCCGTAGTAGTTCTTGAAAGAGACAAAATTATTGACTGCTTTATTGATCCACCTCGAGATTCTGACTTTTATCCACCAAGTACTTTTGTTCAAGCAAAAATACAAAGGAGAATTTCTAGAAGAGGAGGATATTTCGTTAAGTTGCCTAACGGACATAAGGGATTTCTAAAATCAAAGGCTCATTATAAAGAAGGCGAGGCTGTCGTTTTGCTCTCAAGAGTTTTTTTTGATGAAGACAAACCACAGACTTTTACAGATAGACCTCTGATTGTCTCTAAATATTTTATATTAAAATTAGGTGAAAGTGGTTTTTCCTTCTCAAGGAAACTACTCAAAAATTTTAATAAAGAAGAACTGATCCCAACAATTAAAAAGAAAGTTGAGCAACATGGTGATATTTTCATAATCTGTAGATCTTCAATAGCTGATCTAACTGTTGAAAGATTTAACCTCAAGTTGGAAAAAATTTTTCAGCACCATAAGTTAATTAAGAAAAAATTATTATCAAATAGAGAGTATTTTGATGGTCTATCAAAAAAAATCGCATTGGAAAAGTATAGTGTCGAACGGTATCGCATTATTGAAGAGGAAGGGATATTTGAAAGATTGGGGTTGTGGGATGAAATGTACAAATTTCTTCAGAAAAAGATTTTCATGCCTAACGGTTCATACCTAATTGTGGAGCAAACCAGTTCATTTTTGACTATAGATGTCAATTCAGGCCAAGATTTAAAGGTAGAGGCCAAAGAGCTAAACTTTGTAGCATGTAGAGAGATCTGTCGGCTAATTAAAGTTTTAGGACTCGGAGGTAAAATTATAATAGATTTTTTGCCTTGCTCCAGACCAGACAAACAAACAATATATAATTTAATAGTGGATTCTTTTTTTGACGATACACCAAAAAATAAAATTTGGGGTTGGACAAACGGAGGTTCTTTTGAGCTTGAGCGTAAAAGAAACAAAACGCCATTAAAACTCTTAGTTCATTACAATTAGAGTTGGACAAATATGTTAAGTTAAGGTATCCAACTAGGGTGCCCGGGTAGCTCAGGGGTAGAGCAGCGGACTGAAAATCCGCGTGTCGGTAGTTCAAATCTACCCCCGGGCACCATTTAAATTCAGCAACTATTACCTTAATCAGTAGTCACACCAAAATTCATATTCAGTTCACTTTATATAAATAAGCTCTGTTTTGTCAACGTGTGTGTGACTGGTGTGTGACCAGGGATTGCTTGGCCAAGCTAGCTGCGATGGAAAGCATGGACTAGAACCCTGAAATCACGAATTGTGTGCCTTGGATCTCGAGCCCCAATTTATAGCTTAAATTTTTTAAAAAGCGTTTTCTCCATGTTCACCTTTGCCAATTCTCACAATACTATCGTGTTGGAAACAAATAATGCACCTTCTTCATATTCTTCGATTTGCGCCTTTTCTTTGATAATTGAAACCACTTGCTTAGTGATATTATCCGATACGAATAATTCGATTTTTATTTTTGGGATAAAATCAACAAAGTATTCGGCTCCTCTGTATAGGTCAGTATGCCCTTTCTCTTTCTCAATTCCCCAGATCTCGTAAAAAGTAAGATGCGATATGCCAAAATCTTTTAAGGCTTCTATCACTGCGTCTAATTTAAATGGTTTGGTTATTGCTTCAATTTTTTTCATTCGATTACTTACAAAACCGTTATCAGGCATGTATTTATCAATTTATTCGCTTTGCATAGTTAGATAAAAGGTGAAGAAGTTCGGGTGTCAGTCATAGCCTCCGAACAGGTCCTGGGCCATCGGAAGGTGGCGATCAATGAAATTCATCATATGTATTACAGTTGAGTCTTTGTCGGATAAGACGACCGCTATCTGTCCCGGACCCTCCCTTCTAGGTACGGGAGGCATTAATCTGCTGTCTGCATACTTCAGAGTGGGTTCTATATTGTAATGAGAGCCCGAAAGTGTTGAAAAAGGCACACCTTTATAGAAACCTGAAGATGTCATATGAATGTGGCCAGATATGACCTGCCGGATTTCAGGGTGGCTCTCAATAAGTAAATTTGCGAATTCGACATTATTTTTCAAAATAATGTTTCCCGTCTTAACATGGGCATCAACGAAATTATGATGGAGTACAATAATTACTGCTTTATCCCGGGCTTGTGTCAACTTTTCGCGCAGCCAATCTAACTGAATTTTTTCAAGAAAACCAGCCGCGGAGTATTTCGGGCAAGAGGAGTCTAATATTATTATTCGGTGTTTTTTGATATCGACATAATAGTCAAACTTTCCAGTCTCCTTAGACTGAATTTGACCAAAAACTTCCAAAAAGTTCTCCCTATTGTCATGATTACCCAGCGTGAGGTATGAGGGTGAATTCAGTAAACCGAAACTTTCCTTGAGCCTGTGATAAGCTTTAGTCTCGCCATTATCTGCTAAATCTCCACCGAAAACAACATAGTCCACGTCGTCATGATAATTATTTATAAATTCAATGCATTTGTTGAGACGCTCGGTCGTATCCAAACTATGTGATAGTTGACCCTCTGGAACAATGTGAAGGTCAGATATTACTATTAACTTGAGAACCTGCTTATCCATTATGTACCGCTTTCTTGTCTTGGAATATTAAAACCCAACTCATAAACTGCGGACACTAAATCAGGTGCGATTTTGTGGCCAAGAGAAAGCATTTCTCTGTCAGGTGGAAGCAAATCTGGAATTTGAATCGTGATGCAGCCTGAATTAATCGCTGATTTTGTCCCTGCAGGCGAATCTTCAAATGCGACGCAGTTTCTGGGATCAATCTTTAAGAGTGCAACCGTTTTCGTGTAAATATCTGGAAATGGTTTCGGTCTATCAACTTTATCACCACCAACAACTACTTGAAAATTTTTTAAAATACCGACCTGAGCAAGGCGTTCTTTTGCATAGACTGTGTGAGAGGAAGTCGCTACAGCCATGGGCAATTTCAATGATCTGAAAAAGTTCAAAACAGTTTTTACTCCGGGCTTTAAAGTGATCTCTTTTTCATATGACATTATTTCATCCCATACTCTACAGACTCTATCGTAATCTTGACCAAGCTTTTCTTTCAGTAACTCTTCACTCAAATCCTTACGAAGCCCGACTGAAAATAGATACATATCTAAATATTGCGGTAAACCTAAATTAAGCACCGCCCTATTAAAAGCTATGTGATATGACCGTTCGCTGTCTATCAAGGTACCATCCATGTCAAATATTAAGCCCAGATATTCCATTTAGACTAACCCTTAATTCCCGTCATGGTAATGCCTCGTATAAAAAGTCGGCGTGCGCATAGAAACGCAATTACCATCGGAAGCGTTACAACTGTAGCAGCTGCGAAGGCGCCTTGATTGTCTGTATAAAAACCATCGGAGTACTGCATCATAGATAGGGTTGCTGTAGTTTTATCCATTGATGTTACTACAATGAGGGGCCAGTATAAATCATTCCAATGCGCTACAAATGAAAAAACAGAAAATGCAGATATTGCTGGGATGGCGCTAGGTACTACTAATCTGATCACTATTTCTATTTCGGTGAAACCGTCTATTCTTGCGGCTTCGATTATACTGTCGGGAAAGGTTTTGAAAAATTGCCTAAATAGAAATATCGCAAAAACACTAATAAAAAACGGGAAGCACATGGCGAAATACGTGTCTAGCATGTTGATTTGTACAATACCAAGGTATATTGGTATCGAGGTAACGTTTATTGGAATTGTTAATCCCATTATAATTGAACCGAAAAGAATATTTTGTCCCTTGAATTTCAATTTTGCTAGAGCGTATGCGCAAGGTATAGATGTCACAAGCTGCACAATTAAAATCAATATGCATACAATAAGACTGTTTAAAACGAACAGGGCAAAATCTTGTTCGAATAAAACGCTATAGTAATTTTCGAAGATTTGAGGTTCTTTTGGCCAAAAAGTCCAGTTCTGGTCAAACATTTCATGCGTTGGTTTGAAGCTTGAAGATATCATCCATATAAAAGGAAACATCATTAGCCAAGCGCCTGCAAAAAGTAAAAGATAACTAATCACCGTCATTATATCAAAATTTTTAAATCTCCAGTATTTTTGTAAATTGTGATTCATCAATAATTAACCTTTTTGTCAATGAATCTGGCTTGAAGAAGAGCAAACACAAAAATTATTCCGAGAAAAACGATACTTAAAGCAGACGCATATCCCATATTAAAATATTCGAATGCTTCCAAGTAAGTAAGATACAGAAAAACTTCGCTTGCCCTATCCGGTCCACCCTGTGTTAGAATAGCCACAATATCGAATAACTTGAATGCATTTATCGAATTAGTCACCGCAACAAACATACTTGTTGGAGCTAACATTGGCCAAGTAATATAAATGAACTTATCAAAGCTATTGTTTATACCGTCAATTTTACCTGCATCGTATAGATGTCCCGGAATGGCTGTGAGGCCAGCTAGGAAAAGTACCATATTAAAACCAATAATCGACCATAAGGAGATCAAAGCTAACGAATAAAGTACTATATCTCCTGACCCTAAAAAGGCTATTTTTTCACCTCCAAAAAAAGTTATTGTGCTATTTATAATACCGATCGGGTCTAATAACGCATTCCAAACAAGCGCCATAGCCGTGAGAGTGCTGGTTACAGGCATAAAATAGAATACTTCGAATAAAGATTTGAATTTCTTTTTTTCAAAAATTGATATCGCTATAAATAATCCTGTGCCAAAACCAACGGGAAGTACAATCAGTGCATAAATTATTGTGGTGGATAAGGAATTGAGGAATACCTCGTCCGTAAACATCTTGGCATAATTCTCGCCTCCTACAAAATCAAAATTATCTCTAACCAGTGTGTAATCGGTGAAGCTAATTAAAAGTACAACTACGGTTGGGATTACATATATAATTAATATCAGCGTGACAGCTGGAAAACTAAGAAAGTAACCGGTAAGGGATTTTTTTATCATGACTTTTTATCCTGTCCACTGGTAAAGATTTCCACTCTCTCACCTTTTTGATCGAATAAGTTAGCATCTTTTAAACACACTTTTAATTTGATCGTATCACCAAAACTTAAATTGCCAGAAAATGATCCCTTTGTAACACGGATTCGAACTGCCGATGAATGAGACAATCTAGAGCAGTGCACGAATAATTCATGACCTAGATCCTCTATGCTTTCAATTTTTACATCTAACGTAGCCTCTAACACCTCTCTGCTTTTATCGCTATTTTTTTCATGAGACTTTTCTGACATAATCAAAAGATCTTCTGGTCTTATTCCAAAAACAAAGTCTTCTATATCAGCTGATGTATACTTACCCTTCGCAGCTTCTGATACTTTTTCTATGATCTCTTTAAAATCAAACAATGGCACAATGTTTATTTCTGGAGAACCGATAAATCGTGCAACAGTCGTATTAGTAGGAATTTTGTACAATTCACTAGGGGTCCCAACTTGCATAAACTTCCCTAAATGCATCAAACCAATTTTTGATGACATCGTCATCGCCTCTGTTTGATCATGTGTCACATATACAAATGTTAACCCAGTTTCTTTGTGTAGTTGGGTAATTTCAGTCCTTACACTTTCTCTCAATTTGGCGTCGAGATTCGAGAGTGGTTCATCCATTAAAAATATGTCGGGGTTCCGCACCAAGGAGCGACCTAATGCTACTCGCTGGCGCTGACCACCTGACAATTGTCCGGGTTTTCTATCCAACAAGTGCTCAATTCGTAGTTTTCTTGCTACATCATCAACGTTCTTTTTAATCTCATTTCTTTTGACAGAGTTTAGAGTGAGAGCGTTGACTAATGGGATTCGCTCGGCGAGGGATGTTTTGGCCATTAGCAAAGGCATTTCTAGATTTTGCCTTACTAGCATGTGGGGGTACAAAGCGTAATCTTGAAAAACCATAGCTATATTACGATCTTTGGGATCCATATGTGAAACGTCGTTATTGTTGATGTAGATCGAACCAGTGTCGGGCGTCTCTAAACCAGATATAATCCTAAGCAAAGTAGATTTTCCACAGCCTGACTCCCCAACTAGGGTAAAAAATTCACCTTGTTTTATATCGACATTTATATTGTGGAGTACTTTTGTATCCCCAAAAGATTTATTGACATTATTTATTTGAAGTCCAGACATTGAAAATCCTATTATACCAAGGAGGGTCCTTTTGACCCTCCTTGAACTCTTTAACTTATTTCTGCATTAAGTCTTCAGCAATTTTCTGCAACTTTGCAGCACCCTCTTTTATAGGAGTTTCACCCAACATTACGCTTCTTATGACAGTTCTCTGCTCACGCCATATTTTTTCAGACTGAGTTCCTTTGTATCCCACCCATGGACCAGCTCTCTCGAATTGATTACCAGGTGTTGCGAAATATGGATTTTTCTTGTAGTAATCTCCTAAGTATTCGGGGAGAAGAGCACGTTTATTTGTTGGTAGATACCCAGTAATTTTTGCTGCAAACTCCTGTCCTTTAGGACCTGTAACAAATTTAATATACTCCCAAGCGGCATCTATCTTTTTTGGATCTTTTGTTGTAATCACGCCAGCATTTCCGCCAGTAGGGAGTAAACCGTCTTTATCATTCCATACTGCAAATGTCGTTGACTTTAGATCAAACTTGCCACCAACTTTCTCTTGAATTGATTTAGCCCCAGCTGGAGAGGTTGCAAAAAAGCCCATGTTGCCTTCGGTAAATGCTGTGCTTTGTTGTCGGTAATCTGCATCAGGGTCGTAACCTGCTTCATCGACCCACCTTTTTACCATTTTTAGGGCGTTTATGCCATAATCATTTTCGTTGAAGGTAACTTTATCGCCGGCATTTTTATCGAGTAAACGGCCACCTTGAGAAAGTATAAGCATTTGCCAACCCCAATCGTCACCATCAACTAGCCATCCTGCGAAGGGTGTTATACCAGCGCCTTTTAGCTTCTTGGCGAGCTCCATAACTCCTTCCCAAGTATGAAAGTCCGCTTCCCTTCCACCAACTTTCTTAATCAGATCGTTATTATAATACCACTGGTAGACAGATGCATTAAAGGGCATTCCATACTGCTTACCATCAACAACGCCATTTTCAAGAATCTCTGGCGTGTAGTTATCATCCACCCATCCTTGAGCCTCTCTGGCAAATAGATCTTGAAAGTTTACAATCTGACCACGAGCCGCGAGTGCGCGTGCCAACGAAGGAAGCTGATTGTAGGCTTGAAATGCGCAATCAGGTAAAGTGTTAGTGGCCGATGCCCGCATCATCTTCAGGTGCACATCACCATAGTTTTTAGCTGGTGACATATACTCAACTTCGATTTCGGACTGCATTTCGTTAAACATTTTCATCAGAGGTTGGTGCTGTCTAGTCAACCGGCTACCATCTGCAAGGCATGTGATTTTTACTTTGGCCTCTGCTGACGCGGAAACCCCAAGGGCAAGCGCAAGTAAGGCTGCAACAATTTTTTTCATTACTCGAATCCTTTCATAGCTAAATTTATTTATGGTAATGTTATGTAGAAAATCGAAACTTATGTTGTGAAGAAAAAATAAAAGATTTATGACACTGATTTATAAATTAAGTGAAAAACTGCGTCTTTTTTAATGACGAAATTATTACTAAAGTATAACGGTGATATGGCATAAGTTTGTCAAATTTGTAACGTCTCAAGTAGCTTTCGCAATATAAGCCGTCTTTCTCACAGAAAGGTTCAACACTTTGCTGAGCAGCTTTAAAAAATAAAATTCCTGCCGTTCTTTCAAAGCAGGTCCTTGGGTCATCAAAATTGTGGCTAAGTTATATATCAGTTTTGTACTTATGTGTATGCATACAATCCCATAATCTCGTATATGTAATAAAATCAATAGGTTATGATTGTTAACAGCTTGTTTTTTGCTCAAGAACCATTCGAAGAACACCATGGGCTGCAGGATGCTGTGGTCCAAAATTCATAGTTAGAGTATTTTTATCTGAACTTTTCTTATCTAGCATTTTTCAATTCTTATTATTTTTAGTGAAATCTGTATAAACGTTGGGATTATCCCAAGGGCTTAGAAAATCAAAATCTCGGTATCCTTGAGTAAGGGAGGTTGGCTCGTAGACCACCCTTTTCTCTACCTCATCATACCTTACTTCTAGGAACCCTGTGGTAGGAAAATCCTTTCTTAATGGATGACCTTCAAAACCATAGTCTGTCAAAATTCGCCTAAGGTCCGGATGAGATGAGAATGTTATTCCAAATAGATCGAATATTTCACGCTCAAACCAATTAGCACACTCAAATATAGCCGTTATACTACTTACCGCTTCCTGGTCAGAGACAGCCATGGTTATTTTACATCTTTTATTTTCAGTCATAGATAAAAAATGATAAATTAACTGAAATCTTTTTTCTTTAGCTGGAAAATCTATGGCAGTTATATCTATTAAAGTGGTAAACGAAAATCCTTTTTTTGATCTTAAATATGTTACCACTTCTACAATTGCACTGGGGAGAATATCAAAAATGATGTGCCCATGTTCTGCTTTAATGCTGAGCACTGATTCACGTAGAGTGTCACTTAAATTGTTTTGAAAGCTTGTAATATCAACCATTTCAACGCTTCACAGTACCAGTTCTTCTTATCTTCTTTTGTAATTGCATGATGCCATAAAGCAGTGCTTCAGCACTTGGTGGACAGCCCGGTACATAAATATCAACGGGTACGATCCTATCGCAACCCCTCACAACAGAGTATGAATAATGGTAATAGCCACCCCCGTTAGCACAGCTTCCCATCGAAATTACGTACCTTGGTTCAGGCATTTGATCATATACTTTTCTCAAAGCAGGTGCCATCTTATTGGTCAACGTTCCAGCAACGATCATGAGATCAGACTGTCTTGGACTCCCTCTTGGAATTGCCCCAAAGCGCTCGAGATCATAACGAGGAATAGAGGTGTGCATCATCTCAACTGCACAACAAGCTAAACCGAAGGTCATCCAGTATAAGCTACCGGTTCTAGACCAGTTTATCACGTCATTTACCGTTGTAAGAATGTATCCTTTGTTACTAATACCGGCTAGTGATATTTCTTTATCGTTGTCAAAGTTATCACCCATAACACTTCTTGAAGTTGTTATTCCCACTCCAATGCCCCCTTCTTCCATTCATATATAAAGCCAACAGTCAAAATCAATAGAAACAGCATCATTGACCAAAAACCTAATGACCCTATATGCTGAAAACCAACCGCCCATGGAAATAAAAAAGCAACCTCCAAATCAAATATTACGAAAAGAATCGCAACCAAATAAAACCTTATATCAAACTTTAATCTTGCACTTTCAAAAGGCTCAAAACCACATTCATATGCGGAATTTTTTTCATTATCAGGATTAGAAACGGCAGATACTAGTGGAGCAAGCATCAAGATTAAACCAAATGCTAGTGATAGACCGAAAAATACGACCAATGGAAAATATTCTTCTAAATACCCAGTCAATAGAGTCCCCCTACAATTTACTCAACCTTTATATATCGAAATAAGCAATAAATATATAAAAAAAATTAAATAAACAGCGCGAAATAGCCACACCCCTTTTTGTATTACAATTTAACTATTTCTACGCGCAAAGATCAATTTCCTATTTCGGATCGTATAGTATCTCTTGCCTGAAGCGTTAATCCTGTTGAGCCAAGAATTTGTGAGAGAGTTCTGCTGTAGAGTGACAAAGGCTGCGTGGCCACGAAAACTATGTCATCTGGTCTCATTTCAAATTGATTTGCCAAACTAACTCTCGTTGGATTTGTTATATCCAAATGAAAAGCTTGAAAGAACTTTTTCTTTCTCCTTAAAACATAAATTTGGCTAAAGTCTGAAGTGGTACTATTGAGCACGCTTCCCGAAAAAATTGTGTCAGATAACGAAGGACGCAAAAAAGAGTTAATAGGTATAGCCTGTTGAGCACCTGTTTCTCCAACCAGCAAAACCTTTTCTTTCTTGTAATTGAGTGAGTTGACAAAAATCCTGTCACCGGGAAAAATTCGAACCTTTTTTAAAGTATTTCTTATTAGATTGTTGTAAGAAAGGTTATATTCCTCATCGCCACGCAAAATTGATATTTTTGCGTCTACAGTTGAAGAAACGGGATCCTCTCCTAGAACTTGCTCTATAAAAATTGGAGTTGATACGTAGGGGATTGACTTAGTTTTCATTCCAGTGGAGACAGAAAAATGCTTGCTCCTAAAATCTTTTATAAACAGATTGAAATCTGTGTTTCCACCCGTCTCAACTACTTTTTTGTAAATTAAATCTTCTAGTTCTGTAAGTGTCTTGCCTGCCGCATTTAATCTTCCTAATTGAAAAAAATTTATCAAACCATCTTCATTAACTGTTAGGCTACGGGATCCTGTAGTATTTAGTCCATCGGTACCACGAACTGACTCCTCATATGCTAGAACGTCACCTATCCCGATAAGATAAGGACCAGGGTCATTATTGGTTGGATGCTTTTCCACTAAAGCAACCTCTGGAGGAACCAATTTAGCGGGCTCCTTTAAGTCGCCTGCTTCTATTATGAAACGCTTATACGGAGCACTATTAGCTAAATTTATATTTTTAGTGGTCATTGGAACTATAACAACATTACTATCTTGCTGTTTCTCAGATCTATCTGATCTAGATATCGTCTTCAGTTCAATAGGAAAATAAACTCTTCCACAAGCAGAAAAAGAAAGTACCCCGATCAACAGGAGTGACAAAAATATATACCTTTTTATAAACAACAAAGAAAATTGCAATGCTATTAGTCTATCAGAAAAAAACCTAGGCATTTTTTTTCTTTCTCCCATACAGTATTTGAAAACTTTTTATAAGTTTGTTCGTCGAACCCAAAAGATCTACCAATTAAAATGTAAAAATCGCATTTTTCGATAAATTCAAATTTTGTTAAGTCACCAATTTTAGCACCTAAAGCACAAATGATTTTATCATACTCCGAATATTTACTTTTGATTTTATTTACCTCTCCAGCAGCTATCATTCCATCTTCATCATTAAAAGATAAAATATTTTTGCCTGAAATTTCTTTAACATTTAGCTTGTTTTGATCAGATGCAAAATTCTCGTGTGCGTTTGGAGAGAAAGTTTTCTTATTGGTTGACGCATCCAAACAAACAATTTTTGAATTACTTTTCGCCAATAAATTAGCTATGGTCTTAGAAAACTCAGAAGCAAGAGAATTATTCTGTCTTTTTTGTGAAAGATCAATAATGCAACCAAACTTATCCATTCCCATAGCGTGCGAAAAAAATGATTGATCAATCACATTTTCATCGGATTTCGCACCCATCTGCTTTAACTGCTTATATTTAATTACATAGCAACTTAAAACCCTACTTATTCTTTGGAGCTGTGAAAGTGAATGCACACTTTTTAGAGATTTTTGTCGGATTAGAATGTAGGCAACTCCTAAAAAGAAAGATACAATAACTCCCAAAACAACTATCAGCTTTTTATTTGGTGATGCTTTTCTAAAAGGTGGCACAGCTTTGGTTAGTAAAGCTGGTTGCTTAACACTAGCAAGCCCAGTCGTCAAAATTGTTTCTTTCAACTGATCCTTTAGCCCTTCAAAAATGAGCTGCTTCTTCGCAACATCAATTGCCAATTCCTGAAATCTATTCTCGATAGTCATTAATTTAATTGTTTGCTCTTCTCGCTCTTCAATCTTCTCTTCTAGCCCTTGTATCTGTTGTTTTAAACTCATCAACTCTTGGCTCACAATTTTTGTTATTTCCTTGTTCGTTACGCTTGTGTCTGCAGATAAATTACTGATCTTTGATATTGCTGTAATAAAAGCCCTGGAGAGCACTCCCTGAGCTTCTGTGGACGATATAAAGGTTTTGATCTTTGCTCGATTTAGTTCTTGAAGATTTGACAAATTCAAACTTGCTTTTTTTAATTGATTTAAAGATTTTTCTAGCTGGCTTAAGTGAGCAATCTTTTTATTCATTTCTGGTGCAAACGGACTTGCTGGGATCGACATTTCGCCGCCAAAACTAGTTGAGCTAGTGCCCAAATCAGATGAAGGTTTTATATTCATAAGAAGAGAATGTTTAATTTTGAAACTTTGTATTAACTTGTTAGCCGCAATGAATTCAAGTTGCGCCTCTGTAATTACTTTTGACAGATATTCTTTTACGTTTTGGAACCCTTGGTCTCTTTTCTTTTCATGTAAAACAAAATACTTCTCTACAATTTGATTTGCTAGATTAGCCGAAAAATTTGGGTCTCCACTGACTACAGACAATCTATAAGCGCTACTTTCATTAGAGCCGTAGGAGTCGAAGTCAATTTCTAACATTTCATTCACACATTGCACTAATAAAGAGGTTTTTTGGCTTTCGCTTGGAGCTCTATTCTCGGATATACCGAGTGAGATTAGTATTGACCTTAAAGAAAATAGAGAAGTGTCTTTCGATGGTAAAGAGCAGAATTTCTTTAGACCTAAACTATCGAAATTAGCATTATTTAAAATGACTGTTTTCAAAAAAGACTCACTTCTTATTTCAGAGTAAAAACTATCACTACTCCCGACGGACGATGCTCCACCTAAAAAAGTCAAAAGCCCTAAACCTTCAATATTATTCAATAACGAACTAGTTCCTTGCGTTCTATTATCACTGGGTTTTTCAAAAACAGTTTCTGCTCTATATTTAGGGGCTAGAGTGGAGGTATACATTACAGACACTGGAACCGACAAAATAATAATGACCAGCAAGCTAAATTTGTGAAACCAAATACTCCTAAATAATTCAGCTAGATCAATTTCATCTTTATCCAATTGTTGCGTTTCATCAATCGACATTAGTCTCTTTCTCTATAAGCGCCTATCCAAAAATTCCCTCAGAGTCCTTAAACGAGTTGATTTATACACTCTCAACCCTTCTTACAAAGAGTAGCATCATAACCTATGCAGATTAAATAGCAATCGTCATTTTCGTCTATAAAGACACAACTTTTTCAGCTCTTTTAACTGTTTATGTGAATTGGGTTTAAATCAAGAATTTAACAAATCTATAACAATCGAAATTTCATAAATCAAACCCCTTAAAACTAGCATTCCAGTGATATCCTACTATTCAAGGCGCTTTTAAATCTACTGATCAACACTTCAAAAAACAAACAGGCTTCAAAAAAAATTGACTAAAAAGTAAAGAAAATAGCACTTTTAAACAATTAGTTCACTATCCTTACACGAAAACAGTATGTTGATTAAAGCAGCTCCGAAAATATGTTAATTAAAGAAATAATCAGTATGGTGCCCGGGGGTAGATTTGAACTACCGACACGCGGATTTTCAGTCCGCTGCTCTACCCCTGAGCTACCCTTTTATAGATTAGCGTCTGACACGTTTCTGGATCGTCAATTCCCAATTTTGCAAAGGAAACCTCTCCATTTTTGTCTTCAGATTGATCAATATCAATTACAAATAGTCCAGTATTTTTTCCAGTTGGCACTCCAATTATTGCATTGGCGTACTGCCTCCACCACTTTTCTATTTGCGCTTCATCCACAGTTGCAGCGTTAAATCCATTTTTTATATATGGTCGTTTTGAAACTTTGCCATTTGCATCACAAATTTCCACACATGGAAATACTGGTAGGCCTAAACCTCGCGCGACTGAAAGCGCAGTCGTCAACATCTTAGTCATTTCGAGCCTCCATTTTTAGAAAACCAAGTTTCAACCTCATTAAGGTCAAATAGTGGTTCGCGGCCAGAGGCCTTTAAAGGCTCTGGAAAACTCCGATTTTTTATCCATCGCTTTATTGTTGAGCGGCTTATGCCAAGCTGTTTACAAAGCTGTTTTCTGGAAATAACATTAATAACCTGCATAACAGTCTCCTTTAATCTATAAAATTTTTGATTTTGTTGAGCGTGGCACTTGGTGAGTAGTGGTGGCTGACGAAACCACTATGCAGCATTTTGAATACGGCTTAGCTGTTGC
>CACAAX010000003.1:0-100000 GCA_902530595.1 uncultured Alphaproteobacteria bacterium | reverse complement strand
CCATATACTCAGACATATCTATCCTAGTCATCGCCTCTCTGTCCTGGAATAAAAATTCAGATAACGTTTTACTTAATTCCGTCTTTCCTACACCAGTTGGTCCTAAAAATAAAAAAGACGCAAGAGGCCTTTTTAAGTCAGACAAGCCTGCTTTAGCGCGCCTAATTGCTTTTGAAACACTTTCCACTGGTTCCTTTTGCCCAATAACACTTTGTGAAAGCAACTCTTCCATATCCATTAATTTGGACTTCTCACTTCCTAAGAGCTTTTCGACGGGTATACCTGACCACTTTGCTACAACATTTGCTATGTGATCCTCTGATACTCTTTCGGGGTTAATTTGTTTTGCGTTCAGGGATCGTTTTTCTGCCTCCTTAATTTCCATTTCTAATTTAGGGATTACAGAGTAAGTCAACTCTCCCGCGCGCTGGAGATCTCCATTTCTTTTAGATTCTTCTAGCTCTGACTTAAATTTTTCAAGCATTTCTTTATTGGAGCTTAGATCCTTTACATTTACTATTTCCGTTTTCCACTGTTCATTTAGTTTATTCGATTTTTGTGAAAGCATCTTTAAATCATTCATCAATTCTGTAAGTCTAGCCCTTGACTCAAAATCATTCTCTTTTTTTAGTGCCTCACGTTCAATTTCTTTTTGGAGAATCTCTCGCTCCAAATCCTCCAACTCTATTGGCTTGCTACCCAATTCCATTTTGAGCTTGGCGGCAGCCTCATCCACTAAATCAATAGCTTTATCGGGCAAAAATCGATCAGTGATATAACGATCAGACATTTTAACTGCAGCTATCAAGGCGCTGTCGCTTATTGAAACGCCATGATGCACTTCATATTTGTCTTTTATCCCTCTTAATATAGATAAACATTCTTTTGTATTGGGTGGGGTTATCATCACGGGCTGAAACCTTCTGGCTAATGCTGCATCCTTTTCTATATATTTTCTATGCTCATCCAGCGTTGTTGCACCTATGCACCTTAAACTTCCTCTTGCTAATGCCGGCTTAAGAAGGTTTGAAGCATCCATCGAGCCTTCTGACTTGCCTGCCCCCACAAGAAGATGAACTTCATCGATAAAGAGTATAATTTCTCCTTTACTACTCTCGATGGCTTGAAGGACACTCTTTAATCGCTCTTCAAATTCTCCTCTGTATTTTGCACCAGCTACTAGAGACCCCATATCAAGGGAAAGAAGCTTTTTGTCCAATAAGACTTCTGGAACATCTTTTCTAACTATTCGAAGCGCGAGCCCTTCAGCGATTGCAGTTTTCCCAACTCCGGGAAAACCAATTAAAATTGGGTTATTTTTGGTTCTTCTACTTAAAACTTGAATAGTCCTGCGGATCTCTTCATCTCTGCCAATAATAGGGTCAATACGCCCCTCAGAGGCTCTGTTCGTTAGATTTACTGTGTAGTCATCTAGAATATTATCACCTTCTTGGTGACCCTGGCTTTCGATCTTATTCCCTCTTCTTTCTGCAAATACCAACTCTTCCAGTTGATTAATATTTTTCATTTTTTTGACTAGTTTTTTAGAGATTTCACTTTTACCCATGACGATACCTAAAAATAAGGCCTCTAGACCAATAAACTTGTCACCTAACTTTTGTGCATAAATCTCGGCACTCTTTATTGATTCAGACAGTTCCGAATCTATAAAAAGATTCTTGTATCCTTCAACTCTGGGGAGGGAGATTAATATTTTGTCAGTCTCTTGTATAACCCAGTAATAGTTTCCACCAACTAGTTCAATAAGCTTTCTAAATCTCTTTTTATTATTTAGTAGAATAGCCTTCATTACATGAGCTGTGGTAATCGTCTGATGGTCTAGTGCTCTAGCACTTTCCATAGCCTCGACCATTGTTTCTTTTGCTTTATCCGTGTATTGTTCTAAATCCATTTGACTAAAAATCTTTCTGTACCACTTATAGATGTGGTCTTATTCTTGATATACAACCGCAAGATTGATATTTTTCTAGGAATGAGTAACAAAGATAAAATAATTGTAGCTTTAGACTTCGAGAGTTGCGATAAGGCATTGGCACTTGTTGAAAGCTTAGATGGATACGCAAATTTTTTCAAAATTGGGTTAGGTTTGATTGGTAGGGGCGGGCTAGAGCTTGCTTCTGAGTTAAAGAAACGAGGCCTTCATGTTTTTTTGGATTTAAAATTGTTCGATATCTCAAATACTATAAAAAATGCAGTAAGTGGGCTATGTGAAGCCAAATTTGATTTTTTAACAGTTCAAGGTGACCCACAAGTTATCAAAGCGGCTGTGGAAGGCCGAGGAAAGAGTATTACCAAAATACTAGCGGTTACATTTCTTACAAGTCTAAACAGGAAGGATTTAGATCAAAATTTAATCATACCTGGAGAAATTGATGCTTTAGTTTGTAGTAGAGCTGAAAAAGCAATCTTAGCAGGAGCAGACGGTATAATTGCTTCACCTAAGGAATTATCAATATTAAGGGAAAACCCACTTTGTATTAAAAAGATTATTGTTACCCCAGGTATAAGGCCAGCAAATTCCGCCGTCGATGATCAGAAACGAGTCGCAACACCTAATGACGCCTTTAAAATGGGAGCTTCATATCTTGTTATTGGAAGACCTATCTACCAAGCGAAGGATCCCCTTTCTGCTTATGAAGCAATAAAAACACAGATTTTGAATAACTAATCCGCAAAACGCTTAATAAACTCCTCAATTACACCTATAAGTCTTCTTTGGATTTTTGCAAATTCACGGTTTTTTATTTTCTGTTTTTCATGACTATAAAGTGATCGCAAAATCTCAATTTGCACAACGTGTATATTATTTGGCGGGCTTGCATAATTTTTAGTGATAAAACCGCCGGCGAAAGGATTGTTTAAGCTGACTTTAAATCCCACTTCTGTTAATAAATTTTTCAACTCAACTACAATTTCGTGTTCACAGGAGCGACCAAAACAATCGCCTAGGACAACCTCCACTGGTTCTTTTTTTCTTGCTAAATTGACAGAGCTTAGAGGCATTGAGTGACAATCTAAAAGTATAACTTTATTAAAGGATGTCTCTGTTTGTTTTATTAATGATTTTAGCTTGTCATGATATGGGAAGTAAAAACCTCGAAGTCTTTCAGTAGCATCGTCAATTGAAAGTCTATGCTTGTAAATCGGCGTTTGGTCCGCAACAACTCGTGGTATAACTCCCAGACCTGCCGATACTTTTAGTGTATCTTTATATGCTGTAAGATCTTCGATTAATAATGGATCCAACTCTTCACAATCTCTATTTAGATCAATAAAAGACCTTGGAAATTTTGCTGAAAGCATTAGTGACCCCAAGCCAACTACAGGAGAAAAAAGCTGATCTACAAACAGATCCTCCGATGATCTTAAAATATGTAATGATAAATCAGTCAGCTGCATAAATTTATCAGTGTAAACACTTCCACTATGAGGTGAGTTGAATAGCACGCAATTTGTTTGCTTTAGAGGTAGTGAAAGTTTATATGGCTTCATATCGTGAACAAAAAGATCTGGTTTGATTAATTTAAACCTTGACCCTTCTTAGACTTTTTATATAGAAAAAACAATAGGGGCGTATAGCTCAGCGGGAGAGCACTTCGTTGACATCGAAGGGGTCACTGGTTCAATCCCAGTTACGCCCACCAAAGAAATAGGTTGTTTTTTTGTGAATAATCTTTAGAAGATCAAGATCGGAGAATAAAATGAAAATAAGAAACTCGTTAAGATCATTGAAACAACGCCATAGAAATTGTCGAGTAGTTAAGAGACGAGGCAAAGTCTATGTGATTAACAAAGTACAACGTAGGTTTAAAGCTCGACAAGGCTGACCACAACATTTCAATAAATGAACCTGAATAATTGTAACAACTTCAAAGACTTTAGAGAGCTCGCAAAAAGAAGGTTGCCCAGACCTATATTCGATTATATAGATGGTGCCGCCGATGATGAACTCACGTATGCAAGAAATACTGAGAGTTTCAACTCAGTTTCTTTGATACCTAGCGTATTAAAGTCCGTGAAAGATGTTGATATGTCCACAACTATATTTGGCAAAAAAATTTCAATGCCAGTATATTGCTCTCCAACAGCTGTTCAGAGGCTTTTTCATTACCAAGGAGAAAGGGCAGTTGCTAAAGCTGCAAATAAAGTTAATACAATGTTCGGTGTATCCTCTTTGAGCACAGTAAGTGTTGATGAAATATCATCAATATCGGAGTGCCCGAAAATGTTCCAGTTTTATTTTCATAAGGACCGTGGTTTAAACAAATATATGCTTGATAGAGCAAAAAAAGCTAAATTCGATGTATTAGCATTGACTGTTGATACAATTACGGGGGGGAATAGAGAAAGAGATTTGAAAACAGGATTCACCATTCCTCCAAAACTTAACTTTAACAGCATGCTTAGCTTCGCAATAAAGCCTTCATGGTTATTCAATTTTCTTAGCTCGCCAGCATTTGAACTACCACACCTTCAGAACCATGTTGACGAAGGAACTAGTGCCGTGACATCTATTGGCTCTTATTTCTCTAACATGCTAGACCAGACCATGAGCTGGAAAGATGCCGAACACCTGAGATCAAATTGGGACGGGCCTTTTGCTCTTAAAGGAATCGTTAGCGTTGAGGATGCTAGGAAAGCCGTAGATATAGGATGTGATGGGGTGATAGTATCAAATCATGGCGGAAGACAGTTAGATGGAGCAGTGTCACCATTCGATCAGTTGGCAAGAATTGTTGACGCTGTTGGCGACAAAACGGACGTTATCTGTGAGGGAGGTATTCAAAGAGGGACACATGTGCTCAAAGCTCTATCCTTAGGAGCAAAAGCTTGCGCTGGAGGTCGTCTATATTTATATGCGCTAGCAGCTGCTGGGCAAAAGGGTGTAGAGAAAGCATTATTTAATCTTCGATCCGAGATAGAAAGAGACATGAAACTTATGGGTGTCACACGCATCGATCAACTTTCAAGAGGAAATTTAAACTTCAATTGATATATGCAACCGAGTGACTTTGAAAAGAACGTAGCAAAACATATAAAGGGCAGCAAACCAGCACCCGTTCACCTGTGGAATCCACCATTTTGTGGAAACCTCGAAATCCATGTAGATTCAAATGGACGTTGGTTTTATCAAAAGTCAGAGATAAAACGAGAAAGACTAATAAAGCTTTTCGCAAATATCTTAAAAAAAGAAAAAGATAAATATTACTTGGTAACACCAGTTGAGAAAGTTGGAATTACAGTCGAAGATGTACCATTCATAGCTACAGATATTGATATAATTAACAAAGGAAAAATAGCGCTTTGTAAATTTACAACTAACATAGGCGACTCCACCTACTTAGAGGAATATAATCAATTCAATATTTTATTTAAAAAGTCCAATAATGAGCCTCAACCTTACGTAAATGTGAGATCGAATCTATTTGCTAAAATTGACAGAAAAAGCTTTTACAGGCTAATAGATTTTTGTACCGAGACTACCCATAGGGACGAAAATTGGCTTGGGTTTCATTCGAATAATATATTTTTTCCTTTGATAAAATCCGAACAACTGGACTAATTTTTAAAATCTAGATCAAAATCCTTAAGAACAGATTGATAAAGAGACTTTTTGAATGGTACTATAGTATTGAGCATATCAGTTTTTTTAGACCACATCCAATCTGAAAACTCTTGGTATTTTGTATGTATGTTTATGTCTTTATCAGATCCATTAAACTGAAATAAAAACCACTTCTGACTTTGGCCTCTGAATTTTCCTCCCCAAAACTTACCTTGTATTTCTTTGGGTAAGTCGTAGCGATACCAAATCTTAGATTGTTTAAGAAGAGCCACCTTGCACTTTTCTATACCTGTTTCCTCAAACATTTCTCTATAGGCCGCTTCTAAAGGAATTTCATTATCGTCGATGCCTCCTTGCGGCATTTGCCATGCCTTAGTGCTATCTAGGCGGCGTCCCGTGAAAATTTTTTTTTGATCATTTATAATGACTAAACCGACGCCTAAACGGTATGGTAGTGTATTAATCATTCTTTTAAGGAATAGACTGATAGGCCTTCTATCAAATCAATCGCATGAGCTAATTGGTTATCATTATTTCTTCTCTCGGTTGTTTCTTGAAAACTCATCTCCTCTTTTCTCAGCATCTCTTTTTCAGCTTCTGTTAAGCTATCATTACTTAGAGCGCCCTCTAGGTCAGCTTCTGAAAACGTTTTCCTATTATCATCTTCACTCTTCTCAACTCTTTTGAACTCTAAGAAAACATCGGGCGTCACACCAAGTGCCTGAATAGACCTACCTGATGGCGTATAATATCTCGCCGTAGTAATTCTAATACCACCGCTTTGGCCCATGGGAAGCACTGACTGGACCGATCCCTTTCCAAAACTCTTAGTTCCCAAAACAATAGCTCTGCGATGATCCTGAAGGGCTCCTGCAACAATCTCTGACGCCGATGCTGAGCCTGCATTTATAAGAATAATAAGAGGCTTTCCTTCTGCAATGTCACCTTTGGAAGCTTTATATCGCTCTCCTTTACCCTCTCTGTCTCTCGTTGACACAATCTCTCCTTGGTCTAAAAAAAGATCTGTAACGGATATGGCTTCAGACAGCAAACCTCCTGGATTATTTCTCAAATCAAGTACAAACCCTTTTGGTTCTGTTTCACCTAGTTTTTCAATTGCCTTTTCTATGCCATCGTCAAGGTTTGGAATAGTTTGTTCATTAAAGGTAGTTACTCTCATAATTATAATGTCATTCTCTGTTCTTACCTTTGCCGCTGTTAGTTTAATTACGGCTCTTGTTACTAGAACTTCAATCGGATCCTCTAAACCTTCTCTAACGATGGTTAACTTAACAGATGAACCGACAGGACCACGCATTATATCCACGGCTTCAGATAAGGTTAGACCAAGCATCGGCTTGTCATCCACAAATGTGATGAAGTCACCAGCTAAAACGCCCGCTTTAAAGGCCGGAGTGTCGTCCATAGGTGATACCACTTTCACGAAACCATCTTGTTGAGTAACTTCAATTCCTAAACCTCCAAAGGATCCTTTGGTATCAACTTGCATATCATCGTAACTTTTTGGCGCTAAAAAGCCTGAGTGAGGGTCCAGAGAAGACAGCATCCCATTTATTGCTGCCTCTATTAATTCCTTGCTTTTGACTTCTTCGACATATTTGGACTTTATTAAATCGAAAACTTGACCGAAAAGATCTAGTTGTTCATAGGTCTCCTTTTTATTTTCTTTAGAATGGACGGGATTGAGAGTAAAAAAGCTTAACAAAAATAAAATAATTACCAGATACTTACTTATTGAATTTGACATCATTAATCTTCTCTTTTCTATATCATTAAATAAAAGAAACTAAGAACAGTTTGCACTGTTGTTTTACTTGAGTTAATTAGATAAATCAAATAATCAATATTACCACCGAAGAAGTGATTTACCAGTCATTTGGTTAGGCTTGTCTTTGCCCAATAACTCCAATATTGTCGGAGCTATATCTATTAACGAGCCTGAACTAATACTTACTTTTTCTCTATCACTATATAAAATACAAGGAACAGGATTTAGTGTATGGTAGGTATGTGGATTTTCTGTGTCTCCAATGTACATTTGCTCGCAGTTTCCATGATCAGAAATTATCAATGCTTCTCCACCAACCGAATCTAAACAAGTACATATTTTGCCCAACATTTCGTCTACTGTTTCAACTGCTACTTTTGCTGCACTCAAATTCCCTGTATGCCCTACCATGTCCGGGTTGGCAAAATTCACAATAAGCAAATCGAAAAAATTTCTTTCTAGTGCAGATATTAGATTATTACATACTTCTTCTGCTGACATTTGTGGTTTTTGTTCATAGCCTTTAACTTGTGGACTCGGCACCAAAGATCTTTCTTCACCCACATATTCATATTCGCTTCCACCATTTAAAAAATATGTGACATGTGGATATTTCTCCGTCTCTGCTATCCGAAATTGCTTAAGACCATTTTGACTTATCCACTCTCCAAGACCATTTTTTATCTCTTGTTTTTCAAAAAGCACATTAAATTTTTGCTTGAAATCAGCATCATACTCAATCATCCCAAGTACGTTATTAAACATTTTTTCATTAGGACGTAAAAAACTTATAAAATTCTTATCGGTCAGCGCGTGTAAGATTTGTCTTGCTCGATCTGCTCTAAAATTACAGAATATCAGACTATCCTCTATCCCTTTTATGCCATTGTATTCGCTAAATATAACAGGCTCTATAAATTCATCTGTGACACCCTTGTCGTGAGAGTCCTTAATAGCTTTTATTGGATCTTTATAATTATTGCCGACACCATTTGCAATAGCCTCATAGGCTTTCTGGGTTCTATCCCAACGTTTATCTCTATCCATTGCATAATATCGTCCCATAAGTGTCGCAATGGTTACATTCGAGGGAAGCTCGGAGATCAAGTTTTTCAGCTCGTTAAGACTAGTTTTTGTTTCAACATCTCTACCATCTGAAAATAAATGCAAGTTGACCTTTGAACTTTTTTTTGAGGCTACCGTCATCAAACTTTTGAGGTGCCTAACGTGTCCATGCACACCTCCATCCGAGATCAGTCCAGCAATATGAGTTTCACCTCCACTTAACTTTGTATCTGATAGTATTTCTAATAAATCGTTATTGTTAATTAAAGCCCCACTGGATATCGCATCATCTATTCTTGGCAGCATACTTTGAATTATCCTTCCCGCGCCTATATGCATGTGGCCAACTTCAGAATTTCCCATTTGATTTTCGGGCAGACCAACTTCTTTACCAAATGTTTTTAAAGTACTGTTGGGATAATTTCTTAGAAGTCGGTCTATATTTGGTGTCCTTGCCAAGGATACTGCATTCCCTCTTTCTTTTTCCCTTAGTCCAAACCCATCGAGGATACACAAAACAGTAGATGTCTTTTTTGCCTTATACATAAAAGCCTCAAGCCTTATGATAAGGGTGTCTATTTATGATACATTTAGCCCTGTAAAGCTGTTCCACCAGGATCAGTCTAGCGATTTTGTGAGGAAAGACCATTTTGGAAACTGCCAAAATCTTTTTTGCTTTTGAGATGAGATGTTTTGGAAATCCCTCTGATCCTCCAACAACAAAAAAAATTTTACTAATACCCTTCTCCGAAAATGTGTTTAAGAATTTTGCAAAACCTTCTGAGTCAGTATGTTCGCCACTTTTATCAAGTAACACCATTGACTCCTTGCCGTCCAACATTTTAGACACTTTTGTGTTAAATATTCTTTCGAACTCATTTGACTCTGAAATCTCTAAAGAAGTCAAAAAATCGTTATTAAATTGCTTATTAAACCGCGTCACATAGTCTGATATTAATTCAAATTCAGGTCCTTTTTTTATCTTACCATGTGCAACTATAATTATTTTCATTTTTACAAAACTAACTCGAGATCTGCGTGAGATGCCCTTTCCACATTTTTTCTATCTGGTAATACTCTCTTACCTCTGGTTTGAAGATGTGAACAATCACTGCTCCAAAATCTAGCAAAACCCAATCTGCATTCTCCTTTCCCTCTACTTTGCAGTTAATGCGGAACAAACCTTTAACACCTTCTTGAACCTTCTCGGCTAGAGCAACGACTTGTCTATTAGAAGATCCCGAAGCAATTAATATTTTTTCAAATTCAGAAAAGCTTTGATCTACACTTATCTCGGTGATATCCGCTGCTTTGTTTTGGTTCAAAGTTTTTTTTATATAGCTAAGTAGATCTGTAGCAGCGTCCTTATTATGTATTTTGGGCTTTAATCCTTTTTCTCTCTCTTTATTTTTCAGCTTCTTCTCCTTTGGATCCTATATCATCGAAATTATATTTCTAAACTAAGAATGTTATTCAATACAGTTTCAAAGAATTCATTCTCTTTTACTTCGTTAATGTAGTATGCATTAGGTGGACGGTCAGTTACATTCCACCAATCCACAACTGTCATGCCCCTTGTCAATTCTGAATTAACCTCAACCTCAACATTAACTAGCTTTCCATAATATATTTCTGGATTAAGTAAATAAACTATGACATTAGGATCATGTAAGGGACCACCTTGACTTCCATATTTTTCTACGTCATATCTTTCAAAAAAATCTAAGAGCTTTGCGGCTTGTATAGCACTATTCTTTCCCGACTTACGCAATTTCTCAAGAAAATTTCTTTGGACCAGTGTTTTGTGTGTAACGTCTAACGGAAGCATTGTTATCTTCAGTCCACTTTCCAAAACTATTTTTGCTGCCTCTGGGTCCACATAAATATTAAATTCTGCTGCAGGAGTAATATTTCCACCCTCAAAAAAACCCCCTCCCATTAATACAATCTCCTCTATGGAGTCAGTCAACACAGTATCTTGTTTGAGTACTTTTGCTATATTTGTCAGCGGACCAAGAGCACAAATAGTAATTTTTTCATCTCTATATTTTTCGGTGCACTCAATTATAAAGTCCACTGCATCTGTCGGCTCAAGTTCTTTTTTTTTAACCAATAGATCGGTTCCATCTAGACCTGTTTTTCCATGCACATGCTCAGCTGTTATTAATTTTCTTTTCAGTGGCGCTGGACAACCCCTGAACACTGGGACACTGAAAACACCGCTTAGTTCGCATATTTTGAGTGCATTTACAGAAGTCAAGTCTAGGGGCACGTTACCCGCCACACAAGTAATCCCCAAAACATTTAAATCTTTCTTTGCACCAAAAGCAGTCATCATTGCTAACGCATCATCTTGACCAGGATCGGTATCAATTATTACTTTTCTCAATTCAATTTTTCCAAACTGAAGCCACTGTTCCCCTAAGATCTTACTTCTTTTTCATATTCATTAGCAACTTGCTTAGCTAATTCGCCAACCTCGAAATTAAATCGATCTATTTGTCCAACCGGTGTTACCTCAGCCGCCGTCCCAGTTAACCAGCACTGCTCGAACCCCTCCAGCTCAGAGAGTTCTATATGTCTCTCTATAACTTCGACCCCAGCCTTTTCAAGAATTCCAATGACTGTTTGTCTAGTGATCCCATTTAAAAAGCAATCTGGCTTAGGAGTGTGTACTTTATTGTCCTTTACAAAAAATATATTTGCGCCCGTTGCTTCTGCCACGTAACCTCTATAGTCCAACATTAACGAGTCAGAGCACCCTTTAGCTTCCGCTGCGTGCTTCGACATTGTACAAATCATATACAGTCCAGATGCTTTTGCAAAGCAAGGTATTGTCTCTGGACTTGGTCTTTTCCAATCTGAAATATCCAGCTTTGCGCCTTTCATTTTGGCGTCTCCATAGTAAGCTCCCCATTCCCATGACGCAACTGCGACCCTAACGGGGTTTCTGGAAGACGCTACGCCCATATCGGGACCGGACCCCCGCCATGCCACTGCCCGTACATAGGCATCTTTTTGTCGATTTGCGTTTAAAACTTGGTTTTTGGCTATTTCAAGCTCGCTAGCACTGTAAGGGACTTCCATATCAACATACTCTGCAGACTTTCTCAACCTAACGGAATGCTCATAACTTTTATATATTTTTCCTCCGTAAGCTCTTTCACCTTCAAATACAGATGAACCATAATGAAGAGCATGAGTGAGTAAGTGGAATTTTGCATCTTTCCATTCCACAAGCTCCCCATCAATCCAAATTTTTCCCTTTAAATTTTCATAAGAATCAACCATTAAAAGTTACCTCACTATTTTACTTAACACTGCATACCGAAATTTTCTTAATTTTTCCAGAATTTGATTCTGAGCCCAGTAAACTTTTCTGTGCATTGATTACATTATAATGATATTGGTAAAAAGATAAAGACACTCCAAGTTAATCGAAGGAGGATTAAGTTGCCTCGAAACAAAGCACACTTATTGCTTGTTGATGATGATAAACGTATTTTATCCTTACTCAGTGCTTATTTGAGCAAAAATGAGTTTCTTATATCAAGTGCACGGAATTCTACAGAGGCTCGATGTCTTTTAGATTACTTTGAATTTGATTTATTAATAATAGACATAATGATGCCAGGAGAAAGTGGCCTTGATTTGTTAGAGAGCATTAGAAAGCAAACGAGTGTCCCAGCTATTTTTCTATCGGCAAAAGGAGAGTCCAAAGACAAAATTTCTGGTCTAGAAATAGGAGCCGATGATTATCTGTCGAAACCCTTTGAGCCAAAAGAACTCTTACTTAGATTGGAAAGATTGTTGATAAGAAATCAAAAGGAAGGCTCCAATGAATCTGGAAAGAGTATTGAGATTGGAGATAAAATCTTTGACTTGCAAAGATTAGAACTGTACCACGAAAACCATTTGATAAAGCTAACAAACCTTGAAGCTAGCCTATTAAATTTTTTTGCGCTTAATCCCGAAAAAATAATTAGTAGGGAAATGGTCATCAATGACTTAGATCTAAGTCAGGGAAGACAAGATCTTAATAAAAGAAATGTTGATGTACAAATTACAAGACTACGCAAAAAAATAGAACCAGACCCAACAAACCCACGGCATCTAAAGACAATTAGGGGCAGAGGCTATCGCTTTCTTCCATAAATCACTATCATTTACCTTTACTTGTTCCCCAAATATGCTCGGCAAGCACATACCCACGCATATTTTTTATTCGAATGAAACACCATAAACCCTGACAATCGATTAACTTTCCAATCACTTCTCTTTTCAAAATTGCTTTACCTAAAGAATCAAAACCTGCTTTGTTTCTTAAAAGAGTTTCCTCCTTGTTTACGATAATATATCTTGATCCAGAAAGTAGATCTTTATATATCCAGCCTGTATACCCTTCAAAATCAGTTACTTTTCTCCAGTGACCAAACTCACTCACAATCATAACTGGTAAGTGTTTTCTTTGGTAAACCCAATCAATTTTGTAATCTAAGCTAGGTCCTCTTCTCAAATTTACTTTATTGCCCTTCAGAGATACAAACCTAGGTAGGGGAAGGCCTGTTTTTTTACTAATTATAGACGCACTACTTGCAGACAGAACGTTGACTATCAGAAATAAATTAATTAACAGAATTATGAGAAATATTTTTGAAAACGTTTTGATATTAGATAATATATCTCTATGAATTGTTATACACATAGTAAAAAAAAATACCAAAAAAGACCACATAATCAACAGCAATGAAAAAACCCAAAGTAATAATTACGAGAAGGTTGCAAGACCGGGTCGAAAAGAGAATGAAGGAGCTATTCAATGTTGATCTTTCTAGTGCAGAATATCCTATAAGTAAGCAAGAACTATTATCAGCTGTAAAAGATGCAGAAATTCTTGTGCCCACTATTGGTGATAAAATAGACGCTAGTATTTTGAGTGCAGCAAGTTCTAAACTAAAGCTAATTGCGAACTATGGAGCAGGCTATGATCATATTGATATAAAAACTGCGTCACAAAGAGGTATAATTGTTACCAACACCCCTAGTGTTTTAACCACTGACACAGCTGATATGACGATGGCACTGATTTTGGCAATTCCTAGAAAGTTGAGAGAAGGTCACGAAGAGATGCAGTCTGGTAACTGGAAAGGCTGGAGCCCATCCGCGATGATTGGGATGAGGATTACAGGAAAGAAACTGGGAATTCTAGGAATGGGTAGAATTGGCCAGGCAATTGCAAAGAGAGCAAGAGCTTTTGATCTGAATATAAACTACCATAACAGGAGACGCCTACACAAAAACATTGAAAAAAGCCTATCAGCAACATACTGGGAAAATTTGGAAGAAATGCTTTCAGCTATTGATATTTTAGTTATTAGCGCATCACTAAATTCATCTTCTTTATATTTGCTAAATGCGAAATGTCTTGGGAAAATGAAGCACAGCGCATATTTAGTAAATATTTCTAGAGGAGAGATCATAGATCAGAAAGCTTTAGTAAGACAACTGAAAGAAGGGCGATTGGGAGGAGCTGGACTTGATGTTTATGATAGCGAAGAAGTAATCGGTTCTGACTTTAAAAGTTTGAAAAACGTTTTCCTTTTGCCTCACATGGGTTCCTCTACATTAGAAGGAAGAATCGAGATGGGAGAAAAAGTGATAATTAATATAAAAACGTATTTGGATGGTCACCGCCCCCCTGATCAAATTGTACCAAGTATGCTGTAACTAAACGACATTTTGACACACGCTACATTTTTCGCTTTTTTTTGTATGTAAAATCTCTGTCGCTCCGTTTAAAGCATCACAAATTAGGAGCTTGTTTGTTAGCAGTTGCCCTGTATCGCATATGAGCTTAATTGTCTCTGCTACCATGAGGGTTCCAACCAAAGAGGTAGTCACGCCCAGAACACCCTCTGAACTACAATCAAAAAAAGAGGACCTTGTTTCAGAACTCGTAAAGACGCAGTCAAAGCACGCGCTATTCTTATAAACAAACAAACTCACAAGACCTTCCCAACCAGATACCCCTCCGAATATGAGAGGTTTACTTTGCTCAACGCAGTGCTTATTAATGAGTTTTCTAGTCTCGAAATTGTCAGTGCCATCCAAAACTACATCGTATTCACCAATTATTTTGGTAGTGTCCTCTCCACTTAAAAAAAAGTCATACTCAGTTATTTCAACATTTTTATTCAGTTTTTTAACAAAATTTGATGCAATGCTAACCTTCTTTCTTCCAATATCTTCATATTTATAAATTGTCTGTCTCTGTAAATTAGATAGTGCGACAGTATCTTGATCAACTAAGCCAATTTTACCAATTCCTGCAGCTGCTAAATGTTGCAGAACAGTAGAGCCGATTCCCCCTAAACCAATAAGAAGTACCTTGGCTTGTCCCAACTTTTTCTGACCTTGACCACCAATATTCTTTACTAAAATATGCCTTTTATAGCGTTCAAAATATTCATTATCTATTTGCCTATCCATTTATAAATTCTCAACAATTTAACCCTATATGAAATTTGCCTGAAAATGATAAAGTTAATTTCACCTATACCAAATGAAAAATTCTAACCTGAAAATTCCTCAACTATTTTTTTACAAATTAGCTTCGCGATACCTTTTTTACTCTGTTTCGCAAATTTTATTTCCTCGTTTTTTTTTATTATAATCACTTCATTCTCCCAACCACCCATATTATTAGTTTCAGCGGTTACTTTATTAGCCACAATCCAATCACATCCTTTATTTTTCAACTTCGATCTAGCATTAGTTAACAAATCATTAGTCTCAGCTGCGAAGCCAATAACCAGATTGGGCCTATTTTCAGCAATGCATATATTTTTTAATATGTCTGGATTCTCTACTAATTCCAAAAATTGTGGTTTGCCTATCGAGCTTTTCTTTATTTTTGTTTTTGCCTTCTCTTTTGGTCGCCAATCGCTAACTGCTGCTGCACATATTGCAATATCAAATGGGCCCGTTTCAATAACAGCGTCATTCATCTGCACAGCACTTTCCACTCTAATAACCTTACTTAAGCCGGTCAGCTCCAGATTTACCGGACCTATTACCAACGTAACATCCGCTTCAAGCTTCTGCAGACACTTTGCAATTTCCGCTCCCTGTTTACCAGAGCTTCTATTTCCAATGAACCTTATATCATCTAAGTATTCATGAGTCGGCCCAGCTGTAACTAGAATTTTTTTTGCTTTCAACACTTATATTACTTTGTAACTAAGGATTTAAAAATTTGTTGTGGTTCCATCATTCGACCCATACCAAACTCGCCACAGGCCATTTCACCCTCAGTGGGACCCAAAAATTCGTATCCATTTGATATCAAGGTATCAATATTTTTCTGAAATAATTTATTTTCCCACATTCTCACATTCATTGAGGGGGCAAAAACTATCTTCTTAGTGGTCGCCACCAAGAGTGTTTGTGCGAGATCAGCTGCAAGTCCATTAGCGACAGACGAAATGATGTTTGCGGTTGCTGGAGCCACCAAAACTAAATCGGGCCATCTTGCTAATTCTATGTGACCCATTTTCATTTCTTGTTCACGATCCTCAAGACTTGTTCTCAATGAGTTGCCGGATAAATATTCTACAGACGCAGACGTGATAAACGTCATGGCACTCTCGGTAGCAACACATTTTATCTCTTTACCAGCCTTTTTAAAAAGCCGTATCAACTCTAACGACTTGTAGGCGGCTATTCCCCCGGATATTATCAATAATACTTTGTCCATTTTCTCGCGTTTCTAAATGTTAGAACTAAGTTAAGCGGAAAATGTCTCGTATTCAATCTTTTGTAGCTAAATAATTGATGCCGATCTAATACCTTTACGAGTTTCGAAGTGCTTTCTAAGCTTCTTTAAAGCCTCAGATTCCAATTGTCTTACTCTTTCTTTGGATACTCCCAGTTCACCACCGATAGAGTCGAGCGTCCTGGGCTTATCACGAAGTTTACGTTCTACGACAATGGTTTTTTCTCTGTCATTTAAAGTTTCTATCGCTTCCGCAATCCAGGATCTTACTGTTCCGTCATCCTTATTTCTCTCAACTCTATGGGCTCCATAGGAATTTTCGTCTTCAATCGTTTCAATCCATTCTCTGCCTTCCTCACCCTGTTGGAGTGAATTTAAGGAAAAGTCACCGCCTGATAGTCTTGTATCCATCATCTCTACATCTCTGAGCGATACTCCCATCTTTTCTGCAACAATTTTGTTCAGAGAACCATAATCTACCGAGGCTCCTGTACTGTCGAATTCACGTTCTATTTGGGACCTTACACGCTTTAAGTTGAAAAACAGAGATTTTTGCGAGGCTGTTGAACCCGTCCTTACTAAGGACCAATTTCTGAGTACAAAATCTTGTATAGACGCCTTAATCCACCAAGTAGCGTAGGTAGAAAATCGCACACCCCTCTCCGGATCGAATTTTTCTGCTGCTTTCATCAATCCTATTCCAGCCTCCTGAATTAACTCATTAGTATCTACACCATATTTTACATACTTTGATGCCATAGAGACTGCTAATCTCATATATGCGTTAACAAGTCTATGTAGTGATTTTTCGCAACCTTCTCGATGCCACTTTCTCGCTAAGTCAAGCTCTACGTCTGGATCTAACATCTCAGCTTTCATCGCCTTTGAAGTTAAAGATTGATATCCTTTTTGTGAAATAGTCATATTTATACCCTTTCGTCAATCAATATAAGGGTAACTTGCTTATTTTTGAATAGCACAAGATGCATATCATTCATGCGTTTTTAGCATATCGGTCACTTTTCATGATTTTTAATAGCCTGCAATAGCACCCCCGACCATGTCAAGGTCAGCACCCAAACCGCTTATTGCTCCACCAACAGTACCGCAGCTAGGCAGACATAGAATGGCAAAAAACAAACCACATAACACTAGTTTCTTCATTACTTACTCCCGTTTTTATTTAAATTAATTTAATTTTTTTCGAGCCTTCGCCACCTAATATTTTTCCAACCTCAGACGAATCCGTTTTATCTCTAGTGTCGGATTGCGATAATTCTTCAAACTCAAAACGCTCTATGTTAAATACCCGCTTAGATGCTTTTTTTGCTGAAATTTTTATTTCGTCAACATCTTTTGATGCTAGCGTAAAATGTTTATCCAAATTAATAATTCGTCCCTCCAATCGCAGCATATCTTTATACAGTAAGTCTAACTCCGCTCTAATGCGACTGGTGTGACGACGCAATCTCTCATCTTTCACAATAGCCCTCATAGTATTTAATGTTGCCATCAAAGTAGTAGGTGAAACAATCCAAACACGGGACTCAAATCCTTCATTTACCAAATTTGAAAAATGTGCGTGAAGCTCGGCATAAATTGCCTCAGAGGGTAAAAACAGTATTGCTCCATCTGCGGTCTCTCCTTCAATAATATACTTTTCAGAAATGTCTTTTATGTGAGTTTTTATTGAGCTCTGAAATAACTGAATATTTTTGCTTTTATCAACTTCATTAGTGTTTGATATCATAGCTTTGTATGCCTCAAGAGGGAACTTACTATCAATAACTATGTTGCCTTGAGGTTCCGGAAGGTAAATTATGCAATCAGCCCGTTTACCGTTCGACAAAGTAAATTGAAAATCATAAGCATCTGACGGTAGAGCTTTACTAACAATATCCTTTAACTGAATTTCACCAAAAACACCTCTGGCCTGCTTATTGGAGAGAATTTCCTGTAAGCCCAAAACCTCACCTGACAATTTTTCTATATTTGTTTGTGCTTTATCTATAGTTTGCAATCTCTGCTGTAACTCCCCTAAAGTCTGTGCAGTTTTTACAGAACTACCCGACAATGAGGAGGATATTGATTTCTGTATCTCCTCTAATCGACTCTCAACGTGTTTTATAATGGCTGCTTGCGAAGTACTTTGTGTATCTGTAATCACCTTTATGCTCCCTACGATCTGCTGTTGGTTCACCGATAAATCTCTCAAAGTTTCTTTAAGGGCTTCACTATTATGCTGCCCATCCTTATCTGAAGGTCGAAACTGCTTAAATACTAAAAAGCAAGCTACAAAAAATAGAGCGCTTGATAGCGCAATAAATAATAGTGGGTCAATACTACTCATTACGTTCGTCCAAATAACTTATTTATTTTCTCTAGGTCCAATTTTAAATAAGTAGGTCTGCCATGGTTACATTGATCACTATTTGGCGTATTTTCCATTTCTCTCAGTAGAGTATCCATTTCCTCGTATTTAAGTATTCTGCCAGACCTTACTGACCCATGACACGCCATACTAGAAAAAACTTTATCAATTTTGTTTTCTAAGCTCTCGGGAGAATCAAAATTTTCTAAATCATTCAAGAGATCGATAAGCAATGTTTTTGGGCAAATATCTCCTAACACCGCGGGTATTCCTCTTATACATATCGATGCTGGCCCAAACCTTTCTATTTCTAAACCTAATTGCTTCATCATGCTCTGTTTTTCAATAATGGCATCCACTTCAACATTAGTAAATTCAACTATTTCGGGAACTAATAACTCTTGGATCGCTATCCCTTGATCGTAATTCTGTGATTTAAGTTTTTCATATAGTATTCTTTCATGCGCTGCATGCTGATCAACTATAACTAACTCGTTATCATTCTGTGCAACTATAAAATTCTTGAATAAATGTGCTTTAGGTGTACCTAGTCTATTATTCTCTGGGCTTCGCTCATGTTTATCCTCGATAGTAACATCATCCTTTGGATCAACTTTGGTGACCAAATTCAGAGCCAGTCTTGGATTGAAGGTTTGTCTCCTGTTATCAGAAAAATCAGTTCTCTGAAGATTTTTAAAACCTCGATCTTTTCTAAAATAAGAGTAGGCCTGTTTGCTTAAATGGCTTCTCGCATTAAATCTATCGACATTCAGACTTTCGCGCACCGCTTCTTTAAGACATTTTCTAATAAGATCGAGCTTTTTGAACTTGATTTCCATTTTTGAGGGGTGGACATTTACATCTATATCCTCACTCGGAACATTGAGAAAAAGTATTGCTGAAGGGAAACCGCTCTTTTCCAATAGATCCCCATACGCCAATCTTATAAAGCTAAGCAGGGACCGGTCTCTTACAAATCGCCCATTTACAAAAAAATAGCAATTATTAGCGTTTCCAGAAATAAAAGTTGAAGAACCGATATAGCCTGTAATTTTTACACTTTCACTTTCATAGTCCACTTGGTAAGAATTTTCCATGAATGCATTTTTCAGCACCTCCTTTATTCTTTTGCACAAGCCATGAGAGCCTGCAGAATTGTCCAGCCTTAGAATTTCTCTTGGGTTTCCTCGCTCTTTTATTTCACACAGCCTAAAGCTAATCTCTGGGTGTGATAATGCTAATTTCTTAACAACCTCTAGAATGGAAATCCCCTCCGCTCTGTCGGTTTTCAAAAATTTAAGTCGAGCAGGAATAGATTTAAAAAGGTTTTTGATTTCTATAAGAGTACCTTCGAGATACTGTGAGGGCTTAATCTCTTTTAATTCTCCATATCTACTGGAAATCTCAAACGCCTCATTCGCTTCGATAAACTTTGATTTTATTGTTAACTCAGAAACTGATCCGATAGAAGCAAGCGCTTCTCCCCTAAACCCCAGACTATTTATGGTTATCAGATCAACAATCGTACTTATTTTAGAGGTTGCATGCCTTGATATAGCCAATGACAAGTCCTTTTTATTAATTCCATAGCCATTATCTTTAACGCTTAAAAAAGACTTTCCACCATTTGAGTAAACTATTTCTATTAAGTTTGCGCCAGCGTCTATAGAGTTTTCAACTAACTCTTTCAAAGCTGAACTAGGTCTTTCAATAACTTCGCCAGCAGCGATTTGGTTGCTGGTATGAATATCGAGTTGCCGTATCCGACTCGGCTGTAAATTTTTAGAAGATAACCCGAAGTTCTCAAGGTTCATATGTTTTTACCCACAATATTTAGTATATAATAAAAATATCATACTATTCTTAGTACATCAAAGAAGATTCGACAACCATACTAGTTTTGTTTTTCGTCAAAATTGAAAATCAGTAGACCTATTAGCCCAATAAAAATAAATACGTCGGCTAAATTGAAAGAATAAGGGTTCCTAATTCCACAGCAGGTAACATTTATGAAATCAGCAACTGCTCCATATAAAAGTCTATCTATCGCATTACCTAATGCACCTCCAATAACTAAAGAAGCTAGTATTTGCATTAAAAACCTTTTCGAATTTCTCAACCAGACAAAAAACGCTAAAGATATAATAATCGAAATCGCGGTCAAAATGTACGCTTGGACAGTACTATCGCCCTCAAGAAGGCCGAAATTTATACCCTTGTTCCAGGCCATATAGAAATTAATAAACTGATTGTTTAGATTTAGATAAAGCTTTTGTTCTAAATCCAAATAGAACACAACAAACCATTTAGATAGCTGGTCCAAAGTTATAAAGACAAATGAAAACAATAGAATTTTGTACATTCATACATTGATAACGCGCTGCCGCAACAAAGGCCACAAATAAAAATTAAATATTAAAGAGGAAGTTTTTTATCCTTGAATAGAAACAAATAGCATTGTAACCCTTTAAGTGGACAGGTGGCCGAGTGGTTTAAGGCGCTCCCCTGCTAAGGGAGTGAGGGGGAAACTCCTCCGTGGGTTCGAATCCCATCCTGTCCGCCAGTACACATAACTATGTCGTGTCACCACGTGTCAAACACCAGTGCACGTTATAGTTTTGGTTGATTCGTCTCTCCTATTCCCATTCACTCTATATCAGCCTATTCCACCCCATTTGTGGGTAAATTTGTGGGTGGAACGAGAAAGGAGAGAGACCCATGAAACTAACGCTTGCAAAAATAAAAACACTGCCCATTGGCAAAAAAATATCAGATGGGCAAGGCCTCTGCCTTACCAAGACCGCCCCCAATAAAGGACGCTGGGAGCATCGCTACATGATTAACAAACGCGCGCGTGTCATGGCACTGGGCACCTACCCAGAGATACCCCTCATCAAAGCGCGTCAAACCCATTTTGAACAGCGCCAATTATTAGTGGAGGGGAAAGACCCTTTAGAACAAAAACACCGCCGTGAAGAACGTCAACGCCGCCACGCAACCCTTCGTTTTTCGCATGTGGCAGAGATGTGTATTGCCCAACAGGAACACAATTGGACAAATAAAAAGCATGCCCATGATTGGCGTTCATCCTTAAGGCGTCTTGCCTATCCCCTTCTTGACCAAAAAGCCTTTTCAGCCTTAACGACCCACGACATTATTGCGGTCTTAAAACCCCTATGGCAGACAAAGCGTGATACTGCGAAAAAACTGCAGGGACGCATCAAAATCATCTTTGGGTTTGCCATTGTGGGGGAATATTACAAAGGGGCTAATCCTGCGCTCTGGCAAGACCATCTTGAGCGATATTTTTCGCGCCTACCCAACCACCATAAGATACAGCATCTCCGCTCCCTCCCCTATACACGGCTTCCAAAACTTTATGCCTCTCTCAATCGTCATTGCTGGATGGTGGCACACCTTCTCCATTTTAATCTCCTCACAGTTGTACGTCCCTCAGAGGCACGTTTGGCGCGTGTCGAGGAATTTGATCTTGAGGGAAAGCGCTGGGAGGTTCCCTGGCAACGTATGAAGAATCGTCTGCCCCACTCCGTACCTTTATCAGATCAAGCGGTAGCCCTCATTGAGATGCTACGCCGCCAGCATAACTACCCTTTTGTGTTTCATGGGCGTGATCCTGATAAACCGCTTTCTGATAACGCCGCTCTCGTCTTTTTAAAACGCTCTTTTGAAAACTACGATACGACAGTACATCGGTTTCGCGCGAGCTTTCGTACCTGGGCAGCAGAGAGAGTAACGGATGCTTTTGAGGTGGCGGAACTAAGCTTGGCGCATAAAATATATAATGATACCCAAGCGCCGTATCAACGTTCATCCCTATTTGAAAAACGCCGTACATTAATGCAAAATTGGGCTGATTTTTTGAGTAAAAACCCTACCACCACCCTTGAAAAACCGATATGCGGTCAAATTTAATAGAGCAAAGAAAGGTAATTATGAACGATTGGGAGAAATATGTCCTTACTAATGTGGCATAAGGTTGCTTAGGTTTAGACAGGGTGTTATAATAAATTCACCTCACATCTACTGTGCGCCAGAATCACGGCGAGGCGAAATCCTAGGGAGTGATTACGCGCATGTAAACATGCTACTCTTCGAAATAGATTACGAAATCTAGCGACGATGATTCCAAAATTTAACTTAAATTTAGTGAGGGTCGTTTTTATGAAATCCAATTTTATCAGTAAAAAAGAAGTAGCAAGAATGCTGAACATTAGTCCGTCTACAGTCACACGATGGTCTAAAACAAATTCAAATTTTCCAGAGCCTTTTCCACTCGGACCAAACAAAGTTGTGTGGGATGTAAGCGAAATTGAAAAATATATAAGCGAGCAAAAAAAACACAGAGGGTTTTTAGGGCATAAACCCATTAGATTGGTACATGATGTCAACAAAACTCAATGAAAATCAACTTATTGCCATTCACTTAATAGCCTCTGGAGTGAAAGCATCAGTAATTTCTAAACAATTAGGGATTAGAGAAGAAACGCTATCACGTTGGAGGCAGAATGATAAATTTAACGAAGCAGTAGAGAACGCTACAGAACGCATTTTAACGGAGATTGTTGATACGCATAAAAACCTATTAATTACATCTCAGAAAATTATTGCAGATGCTTTAAAAAACGAGGAGTTAGATGTATTTAAGAAAGCTAACTTAGCTCTTAGGTTTTTGAGCTTAATGAAGGGTAAAGACGATATTGAGAAAAAGTCCTCCGATAGTCTCTTTCAATATGTACATTCCAGAGATTTTGGCATTAGAATTTAGATAAAAAATACAATTGTAACTTTTACAATATAGGGAAAAAAGATGGACGTTGTAAACACATGGGAAATCAGGCTTGCAAAAATTATTTGCATCCTTGGAATGGTTATGTCGGCATTTATGTTTATTACTGAGCTACCCTACCCGAAGGAAGACATACAGCAGGACTTATTGGTAAAATCTGGCCCTTTAATAATGTTTATATCCGTAGCTTTAGGATTTTTTAGAATTAACGTCAGAAACTATAACAAATATATTGCGATAATAGCTCCCGGAATTTTTCTAGGATTTAATATTATGGTGCTGGGACACCAGCTTGACATGTTGAAGATGCCAGATGATAAGGTTATTGCTCCCGGACGTTTATTGGAACATATCTTTATTATCTTTCCATTCTTTGCCTTGCTTTCATTATTTTTCATAAGAGTATGGGCTATCTTACTTTGGCTTGCTCTCAGTTTGATCCAGCCCGTGAAGGATTATTTTATTTTTACGCGACTAGATCAACTTTACTTTACGAACGACTGGGAGCTTTTGGCAACCGATGGGAATGCAGTAAACCAAGGTATTTTTAGTGATTATATAACCTTGTATATGCTGTATTTGGTAGCAATTGCAGCTTTTGCAGTATTCAATAGATGGGTGCTCAGAAGTACAGTAGAACTCGAAAAATCAAGAGCGAATTACAGTCGCTACTTTTCTCCTGATGTAAGAGACGAGATAGAAAGCTCAACAAATAATGCGAATGAAAAGAGCTCGAGAGATTTAACGGTTGCTGTGATGTTTACTGATATTGTTGGTTTCACAAAACTTTCAGAAAGGATGCAACCAAAAGAGGTTTTGGAATTATTGAGTGAATATCAGACATTAATGGTAGACGCAATTTTTCAACATAAAGGTACAGTGGATAAATTTATAGGTGATGCCGTTATGGCAAATTTTGGAACACCGAAATCTCATGGAAACGACGCGCAAAATGCATTTGACTGTGCCTTATTGATGAATAAAAAACTTTCAGACTGGAATATCGAAAGAGATAAAAAGGGACTTGTTAAAATAGAGCATCGCATAGGAATTCACTATGGACGGTGTGTTGCTGGAAATATGGGGAGTGAGCAAAGAGTAGAATTTGCTGTGATAGGGGACGTAGTTAATGTAGCTAGCAGAATATGTGATGCGTGCAAAGAATTTGATACTAACTTTCTGATTAGCTCAGAACTTGAGAAAAAAGTTACGCATAAAGAGGACAATGAAAGAGTTTCGAATTATAAGATTAGAGGTAGAAAAGACACGATTGACCTTGTGAAAATCTATTAAACCAAAAAACTCTCAGCTCATAAAATATGTTGTAAATGGATAATATAAAAAAATGATTGTTGAGTATCTCTTTGAAAAAATAAGAAACTGTTTCTTACCACTCGTGTTATTCGTAATTCTAGACCAGTCTTTTTCATATTTTGAAAAGATATGGTGAGGAGGGTCTCTCCGCCACTAACCTGACTTTCTTATGTCACCCTGTGTCAAATACCAGTGAACACTATGTTTTTGGTTGATTAGTCTCCCCTATTCCACTTCAATCTGCGTCGGCCTGTACCACCCCAATTTGTGGGTAATAAGGTTATCTGCTTAAATACCCTATATGTAACAGATGCTTACGTTAGAGTGTGGCAGAGGGTCAATCCGCGCTATAGCCAATAATTGTGTCCCATTTAAAATTAGTTTTATGAAATTTTTGAGTGACGTTTTTTCTGGTAAAATATATTTGTAATGGTTTAAGCTTAGTTGAAGAGTTGTAAAAGGACGTACAGAAATTGAATGTAAATCCTACCTTTTACTATGCAGGCATACTAATCGCCCTAATAGCCATACTCCCAATGCCAATAGAATTTTATACCTTTGTAAGAATATCCCTTTGCCTTATTTCATTTTATATTGTTTTTCAAATGTTTGGTGCGAGCTTTCCTATTTGGCTAATCTTTATTGGCTTAGCAATTTTATACAACCCAATAATCCCAATATATCTTTATTCAAAGAGCGCATGGGTTGTAATAAATTTAGGAACTGCTGTAGCAATTTATATTGCTCTACAGTCAAAACGTGCCTACGAAATGGAGTCTGGATTCATAAATCAAGGTTCCCATGACAAAAAGCAATACGATTCCAATCAAACATCAGTAAATAAAAAAAATTCAGTAGAAAATTCAAAAAAAGAAACTGGCGATTCACCAGATATTTTTGAAATGCCATCCGTTGAAAAAAACCAAGAGACACCAGCTCCCTTGGATCAATTAGACCCTTTTAACTCATTCAAAGATCGCGTTGAATTACTATTGGCTGAAGAATACTCTACACGCGTAGATAACGATGGAAGTCAGCTTTTACATGATTTGTCTGAAAAGTATTTCTACGAACGAAAGAACGAGTACGACACTGCCATGCAATACATGCTATACCAAATCGACTTGCCATTTAATGGACCTGGGTCAGCTAATTCAAAGCTAGTTGATATGCATTCAAAGACAATATATTCCCTAATCTCAAAAGGAACTGCCCCACGTTCTTTTATAATATTTCAACTAAATAAATTTAGAGAGCGGCATCAATTAAACAAAATCTATTAGGAATCTTAATATGGCAAAACCTACGTTAGAAACAATGGAAGAGTACTATTCAAAAACGTTTTTTATTGAAGAAACTGTCCAAGACCTTTACAGCCAAGGGCTCATCAATCCAGGTTGGGAAGATCGCAACGCAAAAAACGTATTGAAGACTAACTATACGAATAGAGAGGCTCTGAAAATGGCAATAAATGAGAGAAAGCCTTTAGGTACAATTTTTTGGTGGGCAACTAAAAAACATGTAGATAGAAACCTAAATACTGCAGAGAGTATGCTAAATAGGAAGTTAAAATAAGTTAATTAAAAATATGGCAAAACCAACCAAAGAGATGATTGAAGAGTATTATTCTAAAGCTCTATTCATCCAAGAAAGTATAAGAGATATGATATCTCAAAATAAAATTGAAGAGGTTGGCGGTAGCCTTAACAACGTGGAAAGAACTTTAAAAACAAACTCCAATAATCTTTTAGAATTGGTGAGATCTAAAGAAAGTAATACCTCAATAGGAAGACTGACTTTTTACTTTCTTAAAAAAACCATCGATATGAATTTACAATCTGTAGAGGAAATGCATAGAAAACTTGAAATATCTCGTTAACAGCTGTGACAAGTCTTAAATTTACTTCACTAGTAGAAGCAACTGAAAAAACAAGCGAATTAAAGAGAGAGAAGACCAATTGATTTACGCCTTGATTATTGTATGCAATACCATGTCTATAAAGAAAGACTGTATTCTCCTGTCAGATAAATGGGGACCTTATCACACAATTGAACAATGTCTTGATCGTGTAGATCGTATGAAAACTGACACCTTGGAACGCTTGCCAGAATACGAATTAGAAAACTTACAATGCAGGACAGAACCAGGACAAACTTTTGGGACTAGAGAATATCCAAATAGCAGTGATGGGGCCTAAGTTATTTTCACTTACAGAAATTTATGGAGTTACGAAAAAACATTTGTATGAATATTTGTGGGTAAAGAGATTATCTGGTAAAATAGGATCAAGATAACAAAGGCTTACAGAGGAGTGTGGTAGAGGGTCAATCCACAACCCTAAGGCTATCTGTAAAGAATTTAATCCTTTATTAAATAAATAAGGTTTTCAATGTGCTTATTTGATATTGCAGAAATCATTTTTATCACTTTTTTTGGCTTACAAGGGCTATAACTGTCCCAACTAAAAAAGCACCCAAGTGTCCCTGCCATATTATAGATATAGGTAGTATTGCAGAGAACGCATAAAAATATAAAATATGCGCAAAGATAAAAATTAATAAAACATACATCATCTGATTAACTGAACGCTTCCTCCTTAATCTTTTTATCAATTCTTCACTCAGAACAAACGCTAATAAACCAAAAGATGCACAGTTAGCTCCTGCCAACGGCACTGGACTAGTGGGTTCGAGGAAATAGTAAAAAGTTGACCCACCAAGAATGGATAGAAAAAATATCAAAAATGTTAGGTTGTCTTTTCCTAACTTTCTCAGAATTTTTCCTAGCAAAAACAGAGCTATAACATTTATTAATAAGTGGATTATGTTCGAATGAATAAATCCATAAGAAATAAACATGAGATATTTTTGGAAAAAAAATACCTCTTTGTATGGACGTGTCAAATCTAATGGAGCGAATGAGAAATAAAAGATAGCGCTTTGCTTATAGCTAGGTCCCAAGACCAGTAACGATATTTCAATAGCAGTGATTACTAATATAAAGAGCGATGTGCGTTGTGATAGGGTCATAGAGTAGTAATTCTAAAATAATTGGACAGGTTAGGTCGAGAAGATGAAATAATTTTTTTCAAGTTACGATTTGACGCAAATTTACCGCATTATTTAGATATCTAATCTGCATTTTTTTCAATTGAAACCTGTAAGACCAACAATATTTCTTGGCTTCGATAATTGAAAGGAAATTGAATGAAAAAGTTTAGTATAGTCTTATTATTTGTAGCGTCATTATTTACTGGCCTTACCAGCATTGGACATGCAGGAGGGCATTTGCCTGATTTAGTTGAAACAGCTGTAAAAGGTGGAAAGTTCAAAACTTTGGTAACCGCAGTAGAGGCTGCTGGTCTTGTAGAGACATTGAAAGGCAAAGGTCCATTTACAGTGTTTGCACCAACAGATGAAGCATTTGCAAAGATAGACTCAGCAACGCTGACTGATCTATTAAAACCAGAAAACAAGGAAAAGCTTACCGCAATTTTAACTTATCATGTTGTAGCGGGTAAGGTTATGTCGTCTGATATAAAAGGCGATATGGAGGCGCCAACAGTAAACGGTAAGTCTCTTTCGATAAAGTTAATGGGCGGAAAAGTAATGATAAATGATGCCACTGTCGTAGTACCAGATGTCAACGCAGACAATGGAGTGATACACATCATTGATACAGTATTGCTTCCATAGTCATTTACGGCTTGATCAACGGAAGTTGGTCAAGCCACTTTGCACCAATTACAACACACATCGACAAACAGTTTGTATAAAGATTTGTGGATGAAAAAATTATCTGGCAAAAATCATGCAGGCTTCTTACTCTTAAAATTTGCAAACGCTTCTTTAGCCTCATCTGAATTTAAGAGCCTCCATAACATATCACCCTCCTCTTTCATTCTCTCCTTCATTCCCTCTTTGATTTCAGACTTGAGAAATTTTTTTGATATCCTCAATGAATTCGAAGGTAAAGAAATTAGCTTATCACAAGTTGACTTGACTGCTCCTGATAATTCTGCCGCTTTGAAAATTCTAGTAACAATACCCATATCTAAGGCATCCGATGCGTCAAAGTTGTCTCCTAGTAAAAGCTTTTCAGCTGCCTTAAGATAACCTGAAATCCTTGGTAGAATAAGAGTTGAAGCAGCCTCGGGGCACAATCCCAACTTTACAAAAGGCAGGCTAAATTTTGTTTCTCTTTCAGCATATACAAAATCACAATGCAGTAAACATGTCACCCCTACTCCGACTGCTAGCCCAGATACTTCAGCAACAACAGGCTTTGGAAAAGAACTAATTTCATACAAAAACCCCATAACTTCTGTCTCATCACTCACTGTATTGGGATTGGCGTTTGCGAAAGAAGTTATATCGTTACCCGCAGAAAAAATACCCCCCTCACCACATAAATGAACTACTTTAATGTCCTCTCTGTTCCGTGCTTCCTTAAAAGCATCATCTATAGTTTTGTACATTTGTGCCGTTAAAGAGTTTTTCTTATCGGGACGATTTATTGACACTTTTGCTACTCCAGCATCAAAGGAAACTAGAATATTTTCCATAGATAAACTCCTTACAAGATAGATTGCTTGGGTAAGTGTACAGCAAATATTCGAAAAGTTCAATTCATGTACTTTTAAATACAAAGTAAGTCATGAGTACGCACGTTCATTTTATATGATTACTCATCAAAAGATGAATAAGAATGCCGCAATATGAAGACAAGGCACAAAAAGACTCTTAACAATTGAAGCCATATTTTTTCGAACTATTTCAACGGCATGATACATACACTAGTAAAACTTAAGTTTTTAAAGCTCACGTTACTCGGTGCTTTTGGAGCTGGCGTTTTAGCTACGCTTATAGCAAAAGAAATGCGTAACAAGAAAAAAACAGAAGATATAGACGATTAGGTTAAAATGTTCACTTTTTCGGCGTTGAAAGCCATCTCGTAGCTTTTTCTACAGGGCTTTGCAAAAGGTGCAACATGAATTTTAAAGCAATTTGTATGAATATTTGTGGGTAGAGAGATTATCTGTTAAAATATAGTCAAGATTACAAAGGCTTACAGAGGAATGTGGTAGAGGGCCTGTCCGCCACAAAAACAACATAAGCCATTGATTTACAATAATATTGCGTTGTGTAATTGTATTTTACCCACAACAATACCCACAATAAGGTAAATAAATTAGCATGATTTTAAGCTTTTTCGAATTTACAGGTACCCCACCTACCCCGCACCCCCAAAGACTTGTATTCGTCAGCGCACTGTATGTACTGAAAAATTCTCAAAGGATGACCTACAATGTTAACAGCTAAACAAGAAAACTTCGTCGAACTCCTTACTAAAGGTACTAGTCAGACTTCGGCGTATAGGGGTGCTTATGACACCCAAAATATGTCCGATAAAACGGTCTGGGAAGAAGCCTCAAGGCTCAGGAGACACCCCAAGGTTAGCACAAGGATTTTAGAGCTAGAGAAGGAAAAAGAAGCTAGACGACGCTTACAAGCAGTCTCACGAGAAGAGAGAGTACTTAATGAATTAGAGAGAATAGCCTTTAGTGATGGACCTATCGCAGGAAGGCTTAAAGCAATGGAATTACTTGGTAAACATATTGGCTTCTTCACACCTAAAATGGAAAGCCCTATTGAGAGAACGTCAGGAGAGATACTTAGTGAAATTCATAAAAGGCTTAATAAAATCTCTGCCAAGGCCTATACCAGACCAAATAGGGTCACTGAAATCTTGCCCTGACTATTGGGAAAATGGTTAATTCTTAAGCCAGTGGACGCAGGGCCAGGCTCGCTGTAATAACTATTACGGATAACCATATTGTCGTGTAAAGCTTCTGCAGAGCTATTGCCAACATAGGTGGTAGTGGCTTTGCATACATCCTCGAAAGTTAGCCCCCACTCGTCTACCACACGAGCTATGTTAGTCATAATTGTACGGGTTTGGTCAACCAGCCCTGTTTCATCATTGATATTAGCGGTGATGGAAAAATAATTACCAATGTAGCGACCTGTAAGGCTCAGGTTGGTAGTCACGTTGGTTGGCACAATGGTTCGTGAGTGATCATTATCTAACGCTACAAAGGTGAGTTCAGCCAATGTGGCTTGTTGGCCATAAGCGTTGGTGCTAAATATGGAATTAGGGTTTTGGCATAAATCAGAGTTGGTTAAAGTTTTAATGAAAGCTTTACTGGTTTCCTCACTTTCATACCATTGATCACATAAAAGGTGCTTAGTGGATAAATTAGCTCTAGCTAGCAGCTCTTCAATGCTTTCAAGGCTAAGGTCTTGGGTGTTTTGGATATCGATTGTTAGAGCAGCCCAGGTAAGGTCTATGCTATTAATTTGTTGAAGGGTCAGCCCAGAAATGGGGTCTGTGAAGGTGGTTACGGGTTGATGATTTTTGGCCGCATGTACATCTACCTCAATCATCATTCCCTCATAATAAAATGGGGGTACAGCAATTGGCACTACTAAGGCATTGCCAGCAAAGCTTTGTTCAAAAACTTGAAGCATAGCAAGCACCTGGTCGGTGTCAGTCTGAGTATAGTAGACCACTAGCTTAGCTACTGATAAAGGAGTAAAAGACGCATCCTTCAAACTGACATGGATGTACTCGGCTACTAATTTGGCCTGAGCAACTATATCATTGGCATACAATACATTGCCAGACGTATCCAAAGGACACTGGCCACAAGTCCAAGCGTAATCACCTTCGTTTACTAAAGAAGAATAAGGATGATCAAGGCGCATGCCCCACATTTTGCCAAAAGGTACGCAAGAACGAAGAGCTGTCATGTTTACTAAGCTCCTATTTCTTCGCCAAAATCCAATTTAACAGCGTATGACAGATATAACTTAAGACAAAAAAGCCAAAGGCAATCAAGATCGCAAGGTAAAACGGAGGGTTGCCTTCGTTTAAACTGAGGGTGACTATAACCAGTGAAAAACCCCCACCAAAAAACCAGATGATAGCCAGAAGCAGTCTGCGAACTATTTCGATCAACCTATCCAAAATATTTCGTCTTCAACTTTCTTTTTTTTGTCAACTCGTGCCAAAATTTCATCTTATCACCTTTTTTTATGGATAATTTTTCAGCCTTTAATCTCTCTATTTATTGGTAAGGACCCAATGCCCTGTTTCTACCTCTTTGTAAATTGGACTTTCAATTACTTGGTCTACTGGAAAAACTGGTGATGGGATTGGTTTAAAAGAAATATCTCCAGAAATATTTCGTTGCTTGGGGTCTGCGATGGGAACGGCTGCCATTAAAGACTTGGTATATTCATGCTGTGGATTTTCAAAGATTTGGGCTCTGCTACCATGTTCAACAAGCCTACCAAGATACATTACTCCGACTTTATGCGATACACGTTCTACCACTGCCATATCGTGACTGATGAATAGATATGATAGTCCTAATTGATCTTGCAAAGCCATCATCAAATTGAGTACTTGCGCTTGAACTGAAACGTCCAATGCAGATACTGCCTCATCGGCTACAACCAAGCTTGGATTAACAACAATCGCACGGGCGATAGCTACCCGCTGTCTTTGGCCACCAGAAAGTTCGTGGGGAAATCTTTTAAGAAATCCAAGAGGTAATTCCACTTTTCTGAGCATATCACAGATAATGTCTTCAATTTCAGATTTTGAAACTAATCCAAAATTCTTGAGAGGTTCAGCAATTTGATCCCTAAGTGTCATGTAAGGATTAAGAGAAGCAAACGGGTCCTGAAATATCATTTGCATATCTCGTCTGGTCTTACGTAATTCATGACTATTTAAAGCTAAAATATTTTGATTATTAAGCAGTATTTGTCCTGATACGGGTTCTACTAAACGTAGGATTGATCTTCCACAAGTTGATTTTCCACATCCAGACTCACCAACAAGAGCCATTGTCTCGCCTTTTTTTATAGAAAAAGATACATTCTCTACAGCATGAACATTTGCTACTTTTCGGCGAAAAACGCCCCCATAAACTGGGAAACGAGTGATAAGATTCTGTACCTCTAGAACAGTTTCTTGCCGTGCAGTTAAATTTTTCGTTTGGTTTTTTTGCAAGGTCTCATGGCCTGGGATATCCAAAGGTCTAGGCTCAGAAGTTCCAGCCATCTCTCCAAGCTGTGGGACAGCTGCTAACAAAGCTTTTGTATAATCCTCCTTGGGCTCCGAAAATATTTTTTCCACAGGCGCTTCTTCAATCATGTCTCCACGATACATCACAACAACTCTATCCGCCATTTGTGCTACTACAGCCATATCGTGAGTAATAAACAACACAGCCATTCCTGTTTCGTGTTTCAGTCTATTAATAAGTGCGAGTATCTCTGCTTGAATTGTTACATCTAGGGCAGTGGTAGGCTCATCAGCAATAAGTAATCGAGGCCGACACGCCATTGCCATTGCAATAACCACGCGTTGTCGCATACCTCCTGAAAGCTCGTGCGGATATTGGCGAAGTCTTTTTTCTGGATCTGGGATCCTAACTTCTTTCAACAATTGCAATGCCTTTTCACGTGTCTCACCTCCTGACAGGTTAGTGTGTAGGCGTAGCCCATCAGTCAATTGTCTCTCGATTGTAAATACAGGATTAAGCGAAGTCATCGGTTCTTGGAAGATCATTCCTACTTCGTTGCCTCGAATTGAACGCATTGTGGATGCATCTGCCTCAACTAAATTTTTTACTTGTTTGTTATTTCTTTCTAAAACCAAACTACCGTTAGTAATTTCTCCACCACCAAATTCTACCAAACGCATTAAGGAGAGAGAAGTAACCGATTTACCTGACCCACTTTCCCCCACTAAACACACTGTCTCACCGGCATGAACATTAAAACTAATTTTGTTTACAGCTATCACCGTCTCTCCATCAGATTTAAATTTGACTTGTAAGTCATTTATAGACACAACGGGCTTTTTTGTTTCAAGATTGTTCATAGACAAGATATCTCCGGTGGCAGCCATTAATCTGACCTTGGATCTAGTACGTCCCTAAGGACATCACCAAACATGTTAAGACCTAAAACCGTTAGAGCAACAGCAGTTCCTGGTACCAAAGCAGTCCATGGAGCGCGATCTAAATAGTCTCGGGAAGCTTGAATCATAAGCCCCCACGAAGCTTCTGGGGGTTGAGTGCCCAGACCCAAAAAAGAAAGTCCTGCCTCCGCTAAGATAGCAAATGCCAAGCTGATTGTTGATTGCACTATTATCACCGGCATGATGTTGGGCAGTACATGGCCGATTATAAGTCTTAGATGTGTTGCTCCAGACGATATAGCTGCCTCAACATATGGCATTTGTGATACACGGAGAGCTTCTCCCCGAATTAGGCGAGCAAGATATGGGGTAAAAGCAATTCCGATAGCTATTATTGTATTTTGCATACTGGGGCCTAAGACAGCGCTTATAGTTAAAGCAAGCAGTAAAGCAGGAAAACTGAGTAAAGTATCAACTAGTCGCATTAGAACATTATCAACTCGCCCACCAAAATAACCCGACATAAGTCCCAGTGGTAGCCCTATTATGAGGCTCATAAGAACCGCTGAAGTAGCAATGTTGATTGAAGTTCGTGCCCCAAGCATCATACGATAGAAAAGGTCGCGTCCTAGCTGATCAGTACCCAGCCAATGAGAAAAATCAGGTGGTGATAAACGAGCTCTCATATCCATTCGCGTTGCGTATTCTGGAGGAATAATGAGGGGTGCAAAAATTGCAATAAGTACTACCAGAATTACTAATGTCGATCCTATTAAACCTTTTGGATTGAACAGCTTTTTTAAATTTTTCATTTTAACTTTATCCTTGGGTCGAAAAATGGATATAGAAGATCAACAATTAAATTTATAAGCATGACTACCGCCGCTATTACAAACACAGTTGCTTGTATTAGAGGAATATCCCTGTTTAGTAGTGCCTGATATGTCAGCCATCCCATTCCAGTATAGTTAAAAAGACTTTCCATGACGATAATGGAACCAAAAAGATATCCCATTTGAAGACCCGCGACTGTCATTACTGGTCCTACAGCGTTAGCCAAACCGTATTGCCACACCACGACTCTTTCTGCCAAACCTTTGGCTCTGGCTACCCGAATAAACTCTTGGCTTAGAATACCAGTCATTGTTGCCCGGGTCATTCTAGTAAGATGTGCCATTAAACCTAAGCCCAATGCAAGTGATGGCAAAAATGCATGCTTTAGAGCTAAAAGAAAATCTTCGCCTGGATCTACAAAACCCGAGGAAGGTAGCCAACCTAAAGCTCGAGCAAATAAAAGGATTAACATAATACCCCAAAAAAAGTCAGGAAGGCTCACCCCTACTATTGAAGCAGAACTACTGACGGTATCTTGCCATTTATTTTTATAGACAGCAGACCAAACGCCTAGTGGTACAGCAAGTGCTAAGGCAATGATCATTGACAAAAGAACAATTAGTCCACTTGCTGTCATTTTTTGAAGTAAAATCGGTCCTATGGGCATTTTGAAGAGCAAAGAATTACCCCAATCACCGGTTAGCATTCCAATGATCCATTTACTATACTGATAAACTAAGGGGTCGTTTAAACCTAGATTTTCTCTTAGATTAGCTAGGGCTTCAGGATTAGATTGTGTCCCCATGATCATCATGGCGACATCTCCAGGTAAAATATTTGTCACCGTAAAGGTTATAATAGAAATTAGGAAAAGCGTAATGGCCATCGAAAATAAGCGGTGAATAATATAAGCCATGGTTTGCCTTTAAAAGTTTTAGGACAAATTGGTAAAGTGGAGCGCTGGTAGCGCTCCACAAGAGGTTTATTTTTCTATCCATACTCTATGAAAATGATAGGTGGCACCATCTCCATTGACTAAAGTGTCTAAACCACCAATATTTTTTTGCGTTCCAAAAGAGCTATTACGATGCCACACAACAATGTCATGAACTTTATCAAAAACGCGCTGCTGAACCTCCCGATAAATATCTGCTCTGGCTCCATCATCAACGGTTACGCGAGCTTTTTCCGTAAGTTCGTCAATAACAGTGTCATTAATTCCCCGATAGTTAAAACCACCCGTAGAATTATAAAGACTATAATACAGGAAATCTTCCTCCCAAATCGAATTAAAGTTCATCATGGACATTTGAAAGTCTTTGTCGACCCATACTTGGCTTAACCAGTCAGCCCACGTCAGCTGTTCGATGGTTAATTCTACTCCAGCTTGTCGGAACCACTCCACTAAAATTTGAGCAGCCTCCACGTGATAAGGATAGTTAGTTGTGGCCTTAAAGACAACCTTTAGATCTCCTGGTCCATAGCCAGCCTCTGCCAACAGTGCTTTAGCCTTGGCTATATCTTGTGGCCTTTGGTTAAGATTTTTATTATATGATGCGCTACTTACGAAACCAGGAGATGCAGCAATCTTACCTTGTCCCCACAGGGCGCCTTGCAAAAGCATCTCTTTATCAATCATATAGTCTATTGCCAATCTTACACGTTCATCTTGGAATGGTTCATGCTTGTAATTTAAATTTACAAAATCGAAAACGCCATGTGACCAGCTTAAAACCTTAAGATTTTTATCGTTCTTAATCTCTTCAATCCTGTCGGCAGGAATATCATTTATTAAGTCCATCTCACCAGTTCTCAAACCAGTAAGCCTGACGGTCGGCTCAGTTACCTCTTTTGCAATTAAGCGATCTATACATGCTGGTCCATCCCAGTAGTCATTAAACCTTTCTAGCTCAACTTCATTCCCCATTTCACGCCTGACAAACTTCAATGGGCCGGCTCCAATTGGTGTCTCTCCCTGAATGCTTGCAGAGCCTTCAGGAATTATAGCTCCAGCTCCCAAACCGGCAAGCCTACCTAAGAATGGCATATTGATTTGATCCATTTTAATTATTACTGTGTAATCATCAGGAGTATCAATCGATCCGACGCTATTGAATACTGGTTTATTAACTGCCCCCGTGTCCGGGTCCATCAACGTTTCAAAGCTATATTTTACGTCTGCAGAAGTCAAATCTGAGCCATCATGAAATTTTACACCCTCGCGAAGATTAAAGGTATAAGTTAAACCGTCGGAACTGACCTCGTAACTCTCTGCTAGCTCAGGAATGATATTCAAATCTTTATCTGCTGTAACCAACCCATCATGAATATTTTGTAATATTCTTAATGTTGAAATTGTACCGGTTTGATGGATATAGAGATTTTGAGTAGTTTCAGAATGTCCCCAAACAAGTGTTCCCCCTTTTACCGGACAGGTTTCTGCCGAAACTGATGGTATATAGGAAACCATAAATCCGACCAAGGTAAAAACCATAGTTAGCATTGTATTTCGTTTCATTTTTTTTCCTTTCTTAAAATTATTTTCTATTTTTTATTGTCTTTCTGCTCAAATTTGTAATCTCACCCTTCTAAAGAAATAAGGGTGGGCGATTTTCCCAAACGTTTAATTTCGCTTCCAACGCCATGCCAACGTTTAAAATCTTTCCCTCTTCAAAAAGTTTTCCCCACAAGGACACTCCATGTGGCACCCTAAATTGTTTTCCCTGACCTGCCTCTCCCGTGCTTAATTTTCCATTGCTGAGCGAGGCTTCTCCTCTGGAAGAAAGGTCCTCAAACCCTGCTCTTATGTGGAGACAAGGGTGGCCTGTAAAATTTGTTGCTACCAATAGCGGCCCTGGTCCATTATCGAAGGGACCCACAAGTACGTCTACTTCACTAAAAACTTTGTCTAGTGATTTCATAGTTAAATAACGCAATCTATCCAACTGAACATGATCTACAGCTGAAAGAAACCTTGCCTTTCTGAAGGTATTGGGCCAAGCTCCATCATCTTGCCAAGTCAAAGTATCGTCATCTCCGGATAACGTAAGATGTTCAAAGGCTGCAGCGGCCTCTGCGTAAAGTATATTTATGAGAGACATATATGGAAGGTCTTCTAACTCTACCTTTACCACTTTCATACCTAAACTTTTTGCAGCTTTTAAGGCTTCCTTGTCAATTTTTGAAGCGCCCTTTTGAAACGCCTCTGGTATGTAACCAAGTTTAAGGCCCTTAATACTATCGTTTGCACTAAAGTGAAATGCCGCATCTATGCTGCCCCTATCGTCTCGATCATATCCATTAATAACTGATAGCACCAACCCAGTGTCCTCTACGCTTCGACAGATCGGACCAACTTTATCAAGAGACCAACAGAGAGCCATTGCGCCACTTCTACTAACTCTTCCAAAGGTCGGTCTCAGACCAGTTGTGCCGCATCGATGACTTGGTGATGTAATAGACCCTAAAGTCTCTGTTCCAATTGCAAAGCTGCATAATCCTGCTGCCGTGGCGGACGCTGAGCCAGCACTTGATCCACTACTTCCTTCATTGATATTCCACGGGTTTCGCGTTTGCCCCCCATACCAAATATCATTATATGCAAGGGCTCCCACAGTAGTTTTCCCTAACATCACAGCCCCAGCTGCTCGCAACTTTTTTACTATAGTAGCATCACTACTTGGCACTCTGTTTCGATAAGGTTCAGCTCCCCAGCCGGTTATCAAACCCTTAGTATCAAATAAATCCTTTAACCCGTAAGGAATTCCGTGAAGTGGACCGAGATTGATCCCAGACTTGGAAAGTGAGTCCATTGCATCGGCTTGTCCTAAAGCTTGCTCATCAGAAACTATTGCAAAACATTGAAGCTTGGATTGAAACTTTTTTATCCTCTTCAAATAGATTTCAGTTAGCTTCCTGCTTGTAATTAAACCATTTTTTATTAGGTAGGCCTGTTGCCCTACAGTTGCAAACGCAATGTCTTCTTCTCTTTTGGGAAGTTTAAAGGCTAAATCAGACCCTTCATAACCTGTCTTAGCAGGCATCGAAAAACCAGGGAGTCTTGGATCAAATTTTGATGCCATTTGCACTGAATTATCCAAATTATTTTGTCTACGCGACTTTGCGGATAATATTTGGCCTTCCAGATTATTTAACATTTGAGCTCGTTCACTTTTTGAGTACTTTACTCCTAAGATTTTTTCAGCACTCTCAATGTCGGAAATTACAAGTCTCTCTCCTATTTCGTCATTCTGTTTCTCTTTCAAATTCCCATCCTTCTTCTGCATAGATTAAGAAGCTAAACTCCCCTAAATGGATAATGTGTTTTGAGCCAATCATGGTTTCACGAAAACTTCTGAGTTTAAGAATCAAAAACTCAAAAATAGTGTATTCCAGTACATTGTAGCTTACAACTTTTACCTAACGTCAAAAATGGGATGAAGAAAAGTAATCCCATATATTTGTGTTATAACTTATCTCAATACCAGAGGATTATTAAAAGTGGTTTAGTCGATCTTATATTCTAAATGCAACACTAGTACTTTGTGATATTAATAGTAAATAATGCCGTTTTTTTAGCCCGCTTAAGCATATGGGTAAATGCACCTATAAAAGAGTTTCAAGAGAAATGGAAGTTGTCACTCAATATCTACTAAAAATGTTGCGATTATAGTATTTTTAATACTAGTCGTAAAAATATCGAAAGAAAAGAAATCACGTTAGTACAAATAATTTTTAAGACCTGTTACTGCAGAAAAATAAAATTCTCTGAGATAAAAAATTATGCTTCAATAATCAACATCAATCATTGATTCGAAGTACCATAGATACGCGTAAGCGATTCTTTGACTTAGTTGCTTTTAAGAAAAAAGTTTGTGGATGGAAAGGATAACACATATGAATATTTTACCGGAAATTAATAAAAATTCTAAAAACTTGGAAGAAATATACAAAGATCTGCATTCCCATCCAGAGCTCGGTTTCGAGGAAGAGCGTACGTCAAAAATCGTACAAGAGAAATTAAAGGAATATGGAGTAGATGAAATACATACGGAAATCGGGAAAACCGGAGTAGTGGGTATTATTAAAGGCAAAAATGGTGGAGGAAATAGGAGAATTGGCTTAAGAGCTGATATGGATGCTCTTCCCATTAAGGAAGATACTGGTCTTCCCTTTGCATCAAAGGTCGATGGAAAAATGCACGCATGTGGTCATGATGCACACACAACCATGCTTCTAGGCGCGGCAAAGTATTTGGCAAAAACCAGAAATTTCAGTGGAACAGCAATTTTAATATTCCAACCAGCAGAAGAAGGTATGGGTGGTGCAACAAAAATGCTCGATGATGGATTATTCAAAAAATTTCCATGTGATGAAATTTATGGCATTCATAACAACCCCAACGGAAAAAACGGAGAGATAGGTATTTGTAAAGGTAAAGCTATGGCGGGCGCAGCCATATTTGATATTAGTATTGATGGGATAGGCAGTCACGCAGCGATGCCTCATCAATCAAAAGATCCAATAATTGTTGCACATGAGCTTATTACCCAACTTCAAAGCATTTTAAGCCGAAATGTTCCTCCTTTAGAAACATTAGTGCTATCAGTAACAAAAATTCATGCAGGATCTGCATTCAACGTAATACCTAGTAATTGTGCTATCGCTGGAACTATTAGATATTTTTCCGACGAAGTGTATGCAATGGTTGAACATCGTTTCAAAAATATATGCAAGGGATTAGAATTAAGTAACGATGTAAAAATCCATCTGAACATCAAAAAGCTTTTTGATGTTTTAGTTAACGACGATGAAATAACGGATTATTATATGGATGCTGCTGAAAAAATTGTTGGAGAAAAAAATATTGATAGAAATCAGCTACCTGCTACTGGCTCCGAAGATTTTGCCGATATGCTACGGCATGTAAAAGGAGCATATTGCTTTATAAGCCATTCTGGGAAGGCACCTCTCCATAGCCCTCACTTCACTCTCGATACGAGCATTCTTCCCATTGGAGCTTCAGTATTAGCCAAGGTGGTTGAAGACAGATTAGTAAAAAGCTAAATAGGCAAACCTAGCTTTCTGAAAAATATAGTTTGAGGAGACTAGGTAGAAAGATTTTTAAGATATTGATCTATCAGCCAATCATTCCATAATAAGGAATCAGAAATTTAAAATAACTTGCTAGGCTAGCTAAAATGGCGGAGCTTCTACAATTAAAACTTGAAGATGCATCATTGGATGAAATTGAAGAGTTGGCGTTAAAGGCAATTGGGTCAAATGCTACAGCAAAAAAAAACATTGATGTTAAAGATGTTTCTGGAAATAGCGGTGCTAAAACGTATGTCTGTTCCCTTCACAAGGTTCCAAAGTGCATAGTCAAAGTTAGCAGTTCTAAAGGTATTATGAGTTCACAGCCAATAACGCAAAAGAGAGTGTCGCTCGCTACCGATGTTCTTCGACATCAAAAACTTGCTCCCCCAGTTATATTAAAAGGAACTGACTTTCATATTGAACGCTCAGCTGGAATTTCTGTAATGAAGGATTTCTTTCATTTTAATGAAGAGTTAGCGCCACCCGATAAAATAGCTGAAGTTTTAGCAAAATTGCACTCAGCACCAACTAACTGGTATGATCAATTGAGAGCTGAATTTTTAGATGGAGATAAATTTTTGTCTTCAGCATTACATTCGGTTCCAGCCTACGCCCCATTTTGGTGTCTGCCATGGTCCGGGATTGATACAAAAATGCCGGTACTTGGAGTAGGCAACCCAGATCCGAGAATTGCAAAAAGAATCTATGACCTTGGTGTAAAAACTGGAGTTTATGAAAAAGTAATACAGTGTGAGGCCTTTTCCCCTGTTTCGGAAGCCGCAAGACGACAGGTGGTCGTTCACAATGATTTCAAGCCAGATAACATATTATACAATCCTGAGTCCAAAGAGCTTACAGTAATAGACTATGATCTGGTTCAAGTTGGAGCGGCAGTAATGGATTTTGGATTGCCATACATGATGTGGCTAGGGTCAAGATTTACGAAATTTGCATATAGAAGAGACTTTATAAAATCATATCTTCATTATTCTAGCCTTCCAACAGACGAAAAAAGTGTTAGAGATATGATGGTTGATTGTGAAATAAATACTATCGTGGCATTTCCTGGACTATTAGCAAATATTTATGACGCTGAAATTCCACTGCTACGTGGGGTTGATCACCCTACGGCTAAATCAGGATATATAGCCCAGTCTTCTGAAGCTTCTCCTACAGGATTGGAACTTATAGACCTACTGGCTGAAGCTGTCTTAAAAGTTAAATCAAACGCAGATTTAATCACTTCGAGCCTTGAGCAAGGGCTAGTAGTAACGATTTTCAAGAATAAGGGCTTGGGATCAAATTTGCTTTATTCTTGGCTTAAAGAAATGCAGAAAAATAATATGCTCCGGCTTTTTAGGATCGCGGAGACTGATGGAGCTGAACTATTTATTTCAGATCACGCCAGAAAGAAAAAATAGACGATTATTTTTTAGATTGAAACTCAAAAATGATATCAAAATTCAACTGACTTATTTATTCGCCGATACGTAATTGAGACATGCCTTATACGTAATTTCTTTGCCAATTTTTCGTTTTTTACATAGATCAATGATTTCATTTTTTATCATTGATATTTGTTCGCTTGATAAATTTTCTTCTGATAAGATTCTTGCTCTTGGACCGATCCCCATGAGCAGTTCAGCATCTTGCTCCGCGCTATCTTTCGTTGAGATAGAAGTATATACCTTATCAACATTTATATTTTTGAACCCAGCCGATTCTAAGACTTCGTTAATATATTCAGGCTCACTGAATGCAAAGGGACCTGGATCATTTGTTACCTCTGGAAGAACTTTCTGAGTATATTTAGTGATAATATCCATACCTTCAATAATAAACTCATTCTCCATCATATTTGTCCAACACACAAAATTTAGAGAACCACTTGTCTTCAAAGAACCATAAATATTTTTGAAGGCTTCTAAGGGACTTTCGAAAAACATTACACCAAATCGAGATATAACTTTATCAAAGTAATTTTCATTAAAAGAAAAATTCTGAGCATCACAATGCACAAATGTCATTGTATCGATATCTGAAAATTTACTTTTTGCATGATTAAGCAAGGTGTTCGAAATATCCGCTCCAACAACATGTCCAGCATCGGCCAATAATTTTGATACTCGAAAAGTTGTATCACCACCTCCGCACCCGATATCTAAAACCTTATCCGATCCCTTTATTTTCACTCTCGAAAAAAGTTCGTCAGTTAGTATTGATAATCGCTCATTTAGTGCATCCTCATTTTTGACCCACTTAGGCCCGGATTTTTCGTTCCAGTATTCGGATTGTTCTACGTTGATAATTTTTTGTTTCATATCGTGACCGTCTTTAAAGGTTTCTGTATCCAGATATAGCTATCTGCTTCCTGTGTGGGAATAACCCTAAGTGGCTCACAATCTTTTTCTACTTCTTTAGGTTGTAATCCAACCCATTTTCTGACTTCACCTGATCTAAAACAAAACTCACTATTATGGTATGGGCATAAGATAGTGCCTTCATCTGTTATCTGACCTATGTCCAATGGTAAATTCATATGGGGACATATATTCTCAATAGCAAAGATGCCTTCCTGATTTATAAGAAGAAATTCTTTTCCATCATATTCAAACTTTTTCTTTTCTCCGACATCGAGCTCGCTAATTGGCAAAGTCCTTATCCAAGTATTGCCATCAATCTCTTTTATTTTAATATCAGAGTGATCTATTAGCTTATCTTTATTTAGACCGCTAACCTCATGCAGGGTGATTAAGTTACTAGATCCCCTTAATTTTAATCTCACAAAATTTCTTACATCAACAGCATCTTTAATTCTTTCATAAGCAACATCGGAAATAAGAAAACGTGTTCCCGCCTCTTTATTTATAGCTTCAATTCTACTGGCGATATTTACAGTGTCTCCAATTATGGTAAATTTTTTGTCTTCACCAAAACCAACAGAACCTAGAATGGCTTCACCATAATGAACACCTATTCGTATATCAAAATCTCTACCGTAAGCTTGAGACAGATAATCCTTAAACTCGTCCATAGCTTGTAGCATTTCTAACGCTGTATTTGCTGCTCTAAGTGTCTGTTGTCTTGAGTCTTTGAGACCAAAGATAGCCAGAATAGCATCACCAATATAATTATTTATCTCCCCACCATTTTTAATGATGATTTCGCGCATTATAGAGATGTATCTATTTAAAATGAATATCACATCATAAGCAGCAAGCGCCTCAGAAAAAGGGGTAAAACCCTTAATATCGACAAACATCACCGTCAGATTTCTTATAGTACCGACGGACTCTAGTTTCGTATCGGACAATTTATTTGAATTACTCAAATCCCTCTTGTCAAGCAGAAGTCTTCTGTACGAAACAGGTCCACTTATTGTGGTTTGGCAGGCAAGTCTTATATTTTCCGGAAAGGAAAGCTTATCCGATAGCTTTCTCTCAGCATCTGACCTGGGAGAACAATTTTCTAATCCTTCTGTAATTTCAACTCTGCAAGTCGAGCATTTTCCAGTACCTCCGCAAGCACTTAAGTGAGATATATTGTTTCTTATTGATGCTGTGAGTATTGTTTCATTTACACCTACCTCTATTTTTTTGTTGTCAGGTTGTACCATTGCTGAAAAGAGATCTCCATCATTATAACTTTTTTCTTGTTTATTATGACTTCCATCACAGAGAGGTCTGTTTTTTGTCATTTTACATGTGCAGAAATATTTCGTCTCTGTTTTTTCCGCTACATATTTTAAGGGTGTGAATTCACTGCCCGCATGACTGCCATCACAAAAAGGCTGGTTTTTACTTCTTCCACAGCTACACCAGAAGTAGCTTTTATCTTTCTCGACGTCATGAGGTATAGGTTCAAATTCCACGATTTTTGCATCCTCGAGGATTGTATCTAATTTATTGTGGCTGCCATCACAGAAAGGTTTTTTTTGTGTTTTTTTACATGTGCAGAAATATTTCGTCTCTGTTTTTTCCGCTACATAATTTAAGGGTGCGAATTCACTGCCCGCATGACTGCCATCACAAAAAGGCTGGTTTTTACTTCTTCCACAGCTACACCAGAAGTAGCTTTTATCTTTCTCGACGTCATGAGGTATAGGTTTAAATTTCATAATTTATCAATCCTTAGATCCTGCCTAATCTCTTTTTACCTTTTTGACAACAATTCTGTATCGCGAATCAAATGCTTTTTTTTCCGAATTAACTATTAAATACTTAACCTGACCGGAATTAATTGAAAATCTTATATTCGTTCCCAGAAATTTACGATATTCCACATCGTCCCTGATAGTTAGCGTGTATCGACCTTGGATTAACCTTTTCTTGATAATCTGATTTTCTCCTAGCATCCCCAAGACTTTACCATTCAAAATAACTGTAAAACGGCCAAACATGCCCGGTATTCCAGTGGAACGGCCAAGTACAAGTGTACCGTGATCAGAAGATGTGGAAGCAACATTTAATACCTGGGGAGAGGCTCCAACATCGCACGAGACCAAAAGGAAAATCAGCGTGAATATTTGAAACAGCCTTACCATTTCTCTAATATAGTTTTTTGCCAAGAAAAGAAAAAGTTCACTAATTGTATAACAGTTAATAAAGCCTATTTAGGCGAATTTTCATCAGGAATTTTGTAAAAAAATAATTTTCAATTTTTCACTCGCACCGCTATCTAGATCAGCACGGACGAGGATGAGATATTATTTCTTGGATAATCCGCTGGGATCATATTGGTCAGAAATCTCTTCCGGTAAATGTTTGCTACCTGTTGGATCATCGAAAAAATTGAAGAAAGCTAAAATGATTACCAGAACAATAAAAATATAGGCAACCCACTTCATGAAACTTAAAAACATTCCATAAGCCTCCTGCGCCTGTTTTAAAGCCGCTTCTTTTACGTCTTTGTCGTCCATGATATCCCCTAAGATCGCTTTTTTATGAGTAGTGAGTAGCCCACCCCATAAAAAAAGTTATTTTTTTGTCTTAATTTGACTTCTTTTTTTATTAATTCTCACGCACCCTGGATTTTTTTGGTTTCTTAATCCATAGTCTAGAGCAAGCGTGATTGTGAGCAGAGTTGTTACAAATAAGATCATAAATCTCAGATAGGGTTCTATTTTGCTTTGACAAGGATAAAATTTTTGTGAAAAAGATGGTGGACTGTGCCGTTAGAAATATTGCGTCTAATGAAGAAAAATTATAGACGCTAATTACAACTATTCCTTCATTTCGTTATTTAATTCGTCATTTTAGCTTTTTTGTAGTAATACCTTAAACAGAGTTCATTGTCGCTTGATCGATAGGAAACAATATTTATTAATTCCCACCCAGCATTTCCTAGATGAGCCAAATCATCATGCTCCAATTTATTTGGAAACCCATCCTCTATTTGACTTTCATCAAACTTGAAGTCCTTTACATAATATTCCCACTGCATAAATTTTTTCCTTTAAAACATCTGACTGGTATTTGTTCAATTTACCGTTTAATGCGATTATTTAAATTATCCTCAGCCCATTACGAATGAAGCTTCGCACCCTTTGTAACTTTGTCGACTATTTTTTTCTCTTCTCTAAGAGCTAGGCCCACTACCGGTAGATCCTCACTAGAATAATTTTTAACCGTACTCCGATTAGCCTCATCATGCCCTGTCGAAAACATGTCCTCTATATAGATGGAACAGCTAAGAGATCGTCCCAATATTCTGTTATGGATTTTTTTTAAAACTAATAAATCAGCTTCCAAAACAACCACTGGTTGTATATTCAATGCAAGATATTCATAGTTTGATTTATCAATATACTTTTCACCAATCAAAGAGCTCGTCTGACCGATGATGCCGCTTGTCAAGAATGACGTCACATTGAGTTTTTGCCAAGTCTTAAGAGATGATAGAAGTACTATAGCTATTTTTGTATCAAACACTTTTGGTTGCTCCACTGTAAATTTGATTAAGCCCGTTAGGCTCATTGTTTATATCTAGTAATCGAATGATTTTAATCGAAGTATATTTTATTTTAAAGTTAATAGAATTAATTTTTACGCATTCTAGGCTCAATCTTTTGCTACTGTCGTAGCATTTTTGAACTAATCATGTTACGCTCTCATCAGTAAATTTGGAGGAAAAAATGATAGATGCATTCAATGGACCAATATTCTTAATTCTTTTTATTATCAACTTATTAGGGGGAGCATATTACGCATACCAGGCGCTGTTTACATCAGAAAAGTTTTGCGACCAATATGGTATACACCACTCCGCAATATTATTCCTTAGGCTGGCAGGCTCTTTAATAGCTGCCCTAGTTCTTGTTTCTGTATATATATTATTTCGGGAAAATGGACCTCAGGGAACATGGCCGATCTTTGTCTTTGGTTTTTTACAAAGTTTGATTTTTACATACTTTGGTTATGTGACCGTAAAATTTTCTGAAGCTGCTAAAATGGATGGCGTTAAATATACGGCTGAAGGATATATCGCTCCGGCTGGTTTCACAATATTGAACGCAGTTCTAATCTATGGATTGAGTGACAAAATATATTCTTAGAGATTATCTTAGGTTATTGATGAGAAATCTAGTTTGACTTAAAGGCCTACTACTCACGTTTTCAAATCTTGGCGCTACCATACAAAGTGGCCCAATTAAAGTTTAATATTAAAACTTATGGGCTTTACAAGGGTTAACCACGTGTTACGCTAAGACAGATGGAAACCTAATATCGGAAAACGCATTTGTTTAAGTTACGTAACCAAGAATTGATCATTTTGATCGTCACCGTTGTTATCTTTGCTGGATTTTCAGTGTTTCTAGATAAGTTTTTTTCTACTGGGAATCTTTTAACCTTAATGAGAAGTGTATCGATTTTAGGGATACTCAGCATAGCAATGGCTGTAGTAGTAATTTCTAAAGGAATAGACCTTTCATTAATTGCAACGCTCGCTGTAGGCACAGCCTTAGCATCCGTCTTAAGTTCAGCAGACGTTTTACCCTCGATCGATCTACCATTTATATATGCTGTAATACTTGGTTTTATCTTTACAGCGATTTTATGTGCGATGACTGGTATTTTGGTTGCTTATTGGGATATGGCTTCAGTATTTGTAACATTGGCTATGGCTGGCGTGATTTATGGTCTTGGAAGAACGCTCTTCATAAGAGATGAACTGAACTATTTACCAGAAGACGCTGCTTGGTTGGAATATTTGGGAAGAGGTCAATTATTTGGAGTACCTATGCCCATAATTTGTTTCCTAATGTTGGCAATCATAATGCACCTTCTTCTCACTAAAACAACTTTCGGTAAATTCGTTTATTCAATCGGTGATAGTGGACTTGCTGCAAGAACAGCAGGAGTTCCCGTTAGACCAATACTTGTAATGATTTTTATCTTAGCAGGCACAGTGGCGTATTTTGCAGGGTTGCTTACAGCGGGCGCTATAAGTTCAATTAACACAAGAATGGTAGCAGGCTCAATGATTTACGATGTGCTCTTGGTTGTTGTAGTGGGCGGCATCGGACTTTCGGGTGGAAAGGGTGGAATGCATAATGTTATCTTAGGAACTCTTTTAATTGGAACACTACTTAACGGAATGGTAATTATGGATATATCTTTTATCGTTCAAAACTTGATTAAGGGAATAATTCTACTTTTAGCTATAATGACCGATACACTATTAAATCCAAGAGACGAACAAACGACCCAACAAGGTGATATTTAAGAATAGAAAAAAGTTTTAAACAAAGGAGGAAAATATGAAATTTAAAGCTTTAAAACTGATCATTGCAGTGGTAGCGATGTTGCTACCTCTAAATGCTCAGGCAGAAAAGATGGGCATTGCAGACCCCGCAAGAGATAAATACTATTCTGCTCTAGAAGGAAAAAAAGTAGCTTTCGTACCACTAGCTATGGGCTTTGATTTAACAGAAGGTTGGTATGCAGGTATGAAGAAGGCTCTTGAGCCTTTGGGCGTGGAGATGATTTTAAGAGACCCCAACTGGAGCGCTGATGCAGGTTCAAAAGCTATTTCTTCATTAATTTCAGAGAAGCCAGATGCAATTGTTGTACACAACCCAGATGTTCAAACATATGCAAAACTCCTCAGAAAAGCTGAGAAGGCTGGAATACACGTCGTCCAGGTTAATATGAAATCCGCCTTCCCAACTGATGCTTTTGTTGGTGCCGACTGGATTGAAATTGGGGAATTAGTGACTCAGAAAGTTATCGATCAATGTGGTGCTGGTACTTCACAAAAAATCGCTATTGTACAGGGAGTGTTAACAGCCGCTGCAAGCGCTTACCAACTTAGAGGTGTTTCAAATATACTCGAAAAAAACCCAAATATTAAAGTTGTGTCAAACCAAGCAGCTGACTGGGACTCCACAAAAGCACGCGCAATTACGGAAACAACACTTCAACAACATCCAGACCTATGTGGAATTGTAGGATTTTGGGATGGAATGGATATTGGAACTGGTGCAGCAGTGAAGGAAGCCGGAATGCATGAAAAGGTATTTCTTGCAACTTCTGGTGGTGGAGGAAAAACTGGCTGCGATAACTTGAAGAACGATATCTTCGATGTTTTTGTAAGCTATGATGTTCCCGGACAAGCTAGAGATTTGTCGAATGTTGTAAAGAGCTTGCTTCAGTCTGGAAACAAACCAGGAAAAGCTGGAAAGGTATCTTTATTCACCCAACTCCAGACACTGACCAAGGATAATATGGCTTCTTACATGGGGTCGGGCGCATGTTGGACAGTGGAGAGTTTGGCTTCCAATTAATGCTTAAATATTTTCTCGAGCCAAAACATTTGGCTCGAGAACTACACTTTTAGATAGGTAACCATGAGTACTTTACGACAAAGGTTTTTGACTGCGAGATATAATATTTTCCCTGATCATGTATTTGGAGAAATACTCGCCAAACGTTGGGCAGATAATGCTATACCATTTTTGACACTTCTTTTTGTTGGGGTTGGCCTTCTCTTTATTTTACCAGGGTTCTACACTGGTTATAATCTCACGGAATATGGCAGACAATATGCTGAACTAGGCTTAATTGTACTTGGGATGACTATTGTGATGATGGGCGGCGGCTTAGACCTCTCAGTTGGATCAATATTTGCTATAGCTAACTTGGTAGCTCTTTACTGTGTACATGTTTTAAGTTTAGATCCCATTCTCACTTTATTAATTACGATGGGTGCGGGTGCCGCTTGTGGTGCAGTTAATGGGTTTTTCATTGGCATAATTGGAATGCGCGCATTCCTAACAACACTTGTCACGCTTATAATTTACAGATCTATCGTTGATCTTCTTCTACTTGAATATGCCTTGGATATTTCTTCGGTTTTTCCAGACTCTGAGTTGTGGGAATATATTGGGGATGGAGATACATATGGTATACCTTTTGTTTTGGTTGCTACGGCGATTGTTTTTATAGTAGGTCACTTGCTAATAAGCCGAATGAAGCCTGGTTGGCATTTAACAGCTGTCGGTGGTTCGCGACGATCCGCCTATAATGCCGGCATTAAAGTAAAGCAGACAATATTTTTTTCCTACGTTACGTGCGGTATTTTATGTTCTGCTGCTGGCTTTATGTATGCAGCTCGAATGGCAAGCACTGGAGCAGAAACCGGTAAAGGATTAGAACTTACAATACTTACAGCAGCTGTTTTAGGTGGCGTAAGTTTAGGAGGGGGACGAGGCTCAGTCCCAAAGGCTATTTTTGGATCACTAATTGTATTGTTACTATTAAATGGATTGTTACAGTTCGGAATTCAAGGTGGCGCTATTCAATTAATATTTGGGATCATCTTATTACTTACAATATTGATAGATGTTCGATGGGTAAAGAATCGCTTTCGATTATTGAATAAAGTTTATGTTTCTCCCACTTACTTTAAATTGCCTGCCCCAGCTTCCATTGAAGCGAAAAGTGACTCAGCATATGCAGTAAATGACAAATTGAAAGATGTTAGTGTTATAGGACTTGGTAAGGTTGAGGGACCCGAGGACGTGATATTAGATGATGATGATAATTTATATGCGGGTAGTAGACATGGCGACATAGTTCGATTTTATGGAAAAAACCACGAGAAAATGGAGGTTTTTGCACATGTTGGTGGCCACCCTTTAGGGCTAGCATGGGACAAAGATTACAATCTTGTAGCATGTATCCCTGATATGGGTGTCATTTCAATTTCGCAAGACAGAAAAGTATCCAAGATTACCGATGAAACCAATCGAAGTCTCACATCGGTAATTGATGATAGGAGGCTTAGTCTGGCAGATGACTTAGATATAGCTCCAGATGGAAGAATATTTTTCTCAGAGGCAACAATTAGGTATCGTCTAAAAGATTGGCCGATGGACTGTGTGGAGAGCAGAGGAAACGGTCGTATTATTTGTTATGACCCAAAAACAAATAAGACAAAAACCATCATTCGCAACCTAAAGTTTGCTAACGGTGTCTGCGTCACCAAAGACTGTCAATCAATTTTATTTGCCGAAACCTTTGGAATGAAAGTGAGCAGATATTGGTTTGAAGGGCCTAAAAAAGGAACTACCGAGGTTATTATGGATAATATTCCAGGCTATCCCGATAATATTAATCGAGCCTCAGATGGTAATTATTGGCTTGCCCTAGTTGGGATGAGAGGGCCCGCATTAGATTTAGCGCTTACCCTTCCCGACTTTAGGAAGAGAATGTCAAGGCGTATTAATACATCCAACTGGTTGTTTCCTAATATAAATACCGGTTGCGTTATAAAGATTACAGAGCACGGAGAAGTATTAGAATCACTTTGGGATCTAAAAGCAAGAAATCATCCAATGGTAACGTCCATGAAAGAGCATAAAGGCCATCTTTATTTAGGTGGAATACAGAATAATAGAATTGGCAAATACAAAATACCTGACGCTAATAAAAACTGGAGTGGGTTTCAAGATTATTGGGGTGGCAAATAAAGTGTTAAATTTTGTAAAAGATCGTATAGATTATTTTTTTGGCAGGGGGAAGCATAGCATATTCGTGCCTGTTATGGACGGAGCTCTGAAACCAAACGAGTTTTTAGATAACGTAAAGGTAATACATAAAGAAGAGGATATTGATAACCTAGTAATAAATCGATCGAAAATTTTATTTTCTGGAAAATCATCTCTTTTTTCAATGACGTCAATGAAAAAGCCAAAAAAGATTAAATCGTTTTCTGGCTATATTACAGCAATGGCTCTTAACTCAGCTGGTTCTAAGATTGCTGTGGCTCTTGCAGATGAAAAAGTTGTTATTTTAAATTCTAAAACACTTAAAGAGGTATTCACATTCAAAGAGAAGTGTGTAACTTCTATGTGCTTCCAACAGGATACTCTCGTTTACACCACAGGATCAAAAAATTTTTCAGCAACCCAGTGGCAACATGACCTACTATCGAACGGGTCCAGTGGAACAGTTTCAGCAAATCAATTAGATGGGTCCGTTTCAAAGGTAATTTTGACTGAGCTTGCTTGGCCGACAGGTCTTACATTTACAGGGGACTCAACTTTTTGCATTTCAGAGTCGTGGGAGCACCGTATTACTTTTCATCAACTTGATAATGACTTTTCTGTAGCAACAAAAATTGACAAAGAAATAAACAAGCTTCCTGCTTATCCCGGCAAGAGCTTCTTCAATACCAAAAATCAAGAGCTTCTAGTTTGCTTTTTTGCTCCTAGAAATCAGTTGGTTGAATTCATCTTAACTGAGGAAGAATACAAGAGTCGAATGATGGCAGAAATTGATCCAAGTCTTTGGGTCTCTCCCACCTACAGAAGTGGAAAGCATATTAGGGAACCTCTTCAACAATCGGGAATAAAAACAATGGGTTATCTCAAGCCTTGGGCTCCAGCATTTTCATATGGGTTGGTAGTACGATTTGATAAAGATCTAATACCACTTGCAAGCTACCACAGTCGTACTAACGGAAATTTTCATGGTACTACCAGTGTCGTTGTCGATGAGCAGCAGAACATATTGGTGACATCAAGAGGGGATGGAAAATTAGGAGGATGGAAATAAGTGACGGACATTTTTCAAATCATTGATGGAACAAAAGAGTTTCATGGGGTAAAGGCAATAAAAAATGTCAACTTCACTCTTCTTAAAGGTGAGATACATTCTCTTCTTGGAGAAAATGGGGCTGGCAAATCGACTATGACAAAGGTAGCGGCCGGAGTTTACCAGCTATCTTCTGGATCATTCATCTATGAAGGAAAAGAAACAACATTTCTAACTCCCTCGGAGGCGTTAAAAAATGGTGTTGTAATGGTGTTTCAAGAAAATAGCCTAGTACCAAACATGACCGTTTCTCAGAATATTTATTTAGGCGCAGAAAACTTTTTTAACAGCTTGGCAAAATTAAACATCAAAGCAAGTAGATTTCTGCAGTCGCTAAATTTCAACGTTGACCCAAACCTATTAGTATCACAATTAGGCGCAGCGCAGAAACAGATGGTCGAAATCGCAAGAGCGGTTCACCACAATGCTAAAGTAATTATTTTTGATGAGCCAACGGCTACCTTGACACCAGAAGAGAAGCACCATTTTTTTGGTTTAATGCAGAGGCTAAAAAAAGAGGGAGTGTCTATAGTTTTTATTTCACATGCGTTAGAGGAAGCTTTGGAACATTCCGACAGAATAACAGTTTTACGTGACGGTGAACTTATAGAGACAGACACAGCAAGGAAATTTAATAGAGAAAGAATTGTTAAGGCAATGATAGGTAGAGATTTAACAGACTCGGCCTATGCCTCAAAAAAAACTACAACTAAAAAGCCACGTAAAAGAGGAAAGAAAACACTTGAGGTTGAAAATTTATCTATGGGATCGATGGTTAAAAACTCGACTTTTTCAGCCTACTCAGGTCAAATTACTGGTGTCTTTGGCTTAGTTGGTTCAGGGCGAACCGAAATGATGAAGGTAGTATCTGGAGTATATAAAAGAAACATCTTTCATGGCGGGAATATACTTCTAGATGGTAAGTATGTTAGATATCTTGTTCCAAGAACAGCAGTTAATGATGGTATCATATATGTAACTGAAGACAGAAAAAGTGAAGGTTTTTTTGAAAACTTTGGTATAAGTCAAAACATACAATTAGGCAAAATGGTAGCGGAAGATAAGCTTTGGAATACTGTAAGCTTGTCTGAAGCTAAGAGTCTGGCAGACCACTGGATAGAGCGACTAAACATTAAAACAAAAGATATCAATTCACCTGTGGTTGAATTGTCAGGGGGCAACCAACAAAAAGTAGTGATTGCAAAAGGATTAGTTCAAAAACCTAAGGTTGTAATTTTTGATGAACCAACTCGCGGGGTTGATGTAGGGGCCATCAAGGAGATACATGACTTCATAAAGTCTTTAGCTGATGAAGGAATTACTGTTATCGTTGTTTCCTCATACCTACCAGAAGTTATGTCGATTTCAGATAGAATTTTAGTTGCTAGACTTGGCCAAATTGTTGAAGAGTTTGAAATAGAAGATGCGTCTGAAGAAAAAATTATTTATGCAGCGGTACATTAAAATTTTGAAATATCTTTGGGTTTTTATTAATGACTTCAACTGAAAAAAAGAAACCTCAAAATAAGCATCTACCTCTCGAGGGTGTGGTCGTACTCGATATAACCCGAGTAGTCGCTGGCCCCTACAGTGCGATGATTCTTGCAGATTTAGGAGCTACAGTTATAAAAATTGAAAATCCTGGAGACCCTGATTATACAAGAAACTTCCCACCTTTTACAAAGTCGGATAAGGAAAGTGCCTTCTTTGCCCAGTATAATAGAAATAAGTTAGGCATGACCCTCGATCTAAAAACTGCAGAAGGTAAAAAAATCTTAAAGCAATTGGTAAAAAAGGCAGATATTTTGATTGAGAATTTTCGACCCGGAGCAATGAATGGCCTCGGTTTGGGATACGAAGATCTTAAAAAAGAAAACCCCGCACTGGTATACACTTCAATAAGTGGTTTTGGTCAGACGGGACCAAAATCGTCAAGACCAAGTTTTGATAATACTGGACAGGCTGAAAGTGGTCTTTGGTCTATGAATGGTTATCCTGACAGGCCGCCGGTAAGGGTGGGCACTATCATTGGAGATTTGGCAGCCTGTTTTTTCGGTACAATAGGGACTGTTGTGGCGCTTAGAGAGGCAGAAAAAACAGGAATAGGGCAATTAGTTGATGTAGCTCAGGTTGACTCCACTCTATGCTTAACCGAAAGCGCGCTTCTTCGTTATTCTGTCGATGGTGTAGAGGCCACCCCTACGGGAAATAATCACGCTTTTGTCCGACCATATGAACAATTTTCCTGTAAGGATGGGTTCGTATTTTTTGGGGGATATAATGATAAACAGTGGCGAGAAACGCTCAAAGTTTTTAATTGTGATGATTTGGCGTCAGATCCTGAAATTGATACAATGCACAAACGTTTCAATAAGGAAGTGTATGACAGACGCATAAAGCCTCTTATTAATGGCTGGTTTTCCAGATACACTAAGGCCGAGCTTGAAACTATGCTTGCCGATAAAGTTCCGTTAAGTCCAATCAAGGGAATTGGTGAAGTTGTTTCTGATCCTCAATTAATAGACCGCAAAATGATTCTTGATATGCCTGTACTAAACGAGGTTGTTAAAGTCTTTGGCAATCCAATAAAGCTTTCGAATATGGCCGAAACCGAAATTAGAAGAGCACCAAAGCTTGGAGAAGATAATATAGCTATTTTAAAAGAAATGCTTGAATTGAATAATGAACAAATAGAGGCACTTAGGGACTCCGGAGCGATTTGACAACGGCTTAGCTGGTTAATGTTTTGAGAATTATTAATCTTCCTATCTGATTAAAAATTTAGTTTTCGTTCTCAAAAAAAAGATTAAAATTGGATACATTAGGACTTGGAGATTAAGACATGAAAGATGGAATTACTGATTTAGAAAAAAAAATTCCCTACAATGAGGAACATGAGAATTTTCAAACTTTTGAAAAAATTGTTAACCGAGAAACAACAAAAGCTGATGCGCCGCTTGCTATAGAAATTAAGAATAATATTCCAATTTATTCTGGGCAGTTAGTCAGAGACTGTGCAAATTTATTTGAGAGAAAACAGGAATTACTGATTGAGTGGTCTAGCGTATTCGAAAGCGGTGCGGGAATAATTGCGATTTCAAATGCTATTGAAAATACTTCTGTGGTCGACATAGCAACGACTAATTTTGAAGAAATAATAAACTCTGAAAAATTAAATGGGAATGTAGGCGATCACTTTGCTAAACCAGGAGCGAACGATAGAATATGGAATTCACTCCAAAAGCACTGTATGAAGGACCCACAAAACTTTATAGATTACTATTGCTCAGAAGCCATCGCGTTAGCTTCAGAAGCTTGGCTTGGCCCCAATTACCAAGTAACGGCACAAGTCAATAGAGTGAATCCTGGTGGAAAAGCTCAAAATGCTCATAGAGACTATCACTTAGGATTTATGTCAGGTGAACAATCTGCCAGTTGGCCTCTACATGTACATGCAATGTCACCTTACCTTACACTTCAAGGCGCAATTGCGCACTGCGACATGAGTATTGAAAGTGGGCCTACGCTCTTACTACCGTACTCCCAATTATATAGAAGGGGCTATATTGACTTTTCTAATGAGAAGTATCAAAAATTCTTCGATAAAAATGCTGTTCAGATTGAAATGACAAAGGGAGATGCTGTGTTCTTTAATCCTGCTGTTATGCATGGAGCAGGAAATAATAAAACTAAATCAGTAAAAAGAATGGCCAATCTACTCCAAATATCATCAGCATTTGGAAGAGCAATGGAAACCATTGATAGGAAAACTATGGCTAAGACACTATACCCTTGGTTATTAGAATTAGTTATGAAAAAAAAGATGCCTTTCAGGCTAATCGAAAATGTTGTGGGGGCAAGTTCGGAGGGCTATTCATTTCCAACGAATTTAGATCTGGATCCTCCCATAGACGGAATGGCGCCAAAAACCCAAGCTATGATTATCATTGAGTCATTAAAAGCTGAAAAAGAACCAACTTTTGTCTTTGAAGAATTGAATTTACTTGATATTCGACAATCTTCGTAAAGAGATTTTGATAATATGATGCGAATAAAATTTGCAATTTTAGGAATGGGCAGAATTGGTAAAGTTCACGCTGATACAATTCAAGCAAACTCCAACGCTGAGCTTGCTGCTATACACGATCCAATAAATAATGAAATTAATAGACTTCAAAAAAGGTATTCGTGTCAACAAATGTCACTTGATGACATTACTAATAATGATCAAATTAAGGGTATTCTTATCTGCACTCCCACTGATACACATGTCGATCTTATAAAAAGATTTCTTTATACTAAAAAAGCTGTGTTCTGCGAAAAACCTCTTGATCTAAATTTAAGAAAAGTTAAGAAACTTGTTCAATTAGTTAGCGAATCCAAATCTCAAGTAATGCTCGGGTTTAATAGAAGATTTGACCCTCATTTCGCAAAATTGAAAGCACATTTAACCAAAAAAGAGATTGGGGTTATTGAGCAAATCACCATAACATCAAGAGACCCAAATCCGCCAACAATTGAATATATTAAACAATCTGGTGGTATATTTAAAGATATGGCTATCCATGATCTCGATATGGCTGTCTTCTTAGCTGATGAGAAAATACATTCTATCACCGCTTTAGGATCCAATTTTGTAAGCAAAAAAATTGAGCAAGCCGGTGATTACGATACTGCCACTATTTTAATGAGAACCATTTCTGGAAAGCAGATTTCAATAATTAACTCACGAAGGGCGACATATGGTTATGATCAAAGAGTCGAGGTTCATGGGTCGAAAGGAAGTTTAAAAGTTAACAATCCCACTCTCTCGGAGATAGAACTAGCAAAGGAAGCTGGAACAACTAAAGATAGGTTGCACCACTTTTTTATGACAAGGTACATAGACGCTTACAAAAATCAAATCGACTACTTTGTTGACTGTATAAAAAAACGGTCAATGCCTAAACCTGACAGTTATAATGGTTATTACGCACTGTACTTAGCCGAAAATGCTCTTAAATCTGCTAAAACAGGTAGAACAGTTTATTTGAGCTGATGTTAACTAAATCTTAATCCACTTTCCACTAAGTGCTGATCTATCTACAGCGTCCATTACTTTTTCTACTTCATATCCTGATTCAAAATTGGGCCAAGTCTCAGTATCGTGCTCTATTGCGAACAGGAGCATCTGTAGTTCACACATCTTGACATCCATAAATCCTAAACTGTGACCTCCATTAGGCAGAAAGGATTTATAAAAAGGATGATCAGGACCCGTTAAAATTGTTCTAAAGCCATCGGTGCTTTTCTTTTTTTGTCGTGTAAATAGTTTGATCTCGTTTAGTCTTTCCTGATCAAATATTATGGTGCCCTCGGTTCCATGTACCTCCCATGTAAGTCCACATTTTTTACCCCAAGTAACGCGACTGGCACCGATATGCCCATGTACCCCATTTTGGAAATGAATAAGAGCAGAGATCATGTCATCGTTATCAACGGTCTTAGTTTGTTTTCTATTAGTTGGATCCTTTCTTTTTAGGTGTACAATATTTATATCCCCTACTACTTTAGATATTGTCGATCCAACTAAAAAGTGCGCCACGCTTATAACGTGACTCAATATATCTCCATTTGCACCAGTACCAGACGCTTTTCTCGACATACGCCACGACCATGGTCTTTTTTTATCGGCCTCATTATCAACATCATAACGACAGAAAAAACCGGCAACATCGCCAATGACACCAGTTTCTATTAACTCTCGTGCATGTAATACTGCTGGATTTTTTGTATAGTTGTAACCAATAATTGTTTTCCCTTTGCTCTTCTTAGATGCTGCAAGCATTTTCTTGCTATCGGGGAGATTACTAGACATAGGTTTTTCACACCACACACTTTTTCCCAACTTTAAAGCTGCAATCGCAATCTCGGCATGCGTGTCGTTCGGTGTGCAAACAGAAACTAGTTTTACTTCTGGATCGTTAACGACGTCTTGCCAGCTACTTGTATACCGTGAAAAGCCAAGGTCTGTTGCTCTTTGGCTGGCTCTCTTGGGGCTCAAGTCACAAACTATCTCTAGTCTTGGCCTCAATCCTGTTCCAAAAACTGAAGCAGATCCACTGTAGGCAACTGAATGGGCTTTCCCCATAAACCCCGTACCGATAACTCCTACACCAATACCTTTCATATGACTCTCCTAAGCAAATGACTAATAATTATTTTTTAGTGCGCTCCAAAAACATTTGTTTCCAATCTTGTGTCAAAATTTTATTACATTTCTTTTATAAGCACCACTTTTGATATTGATTTTGCGTTAATTTAATATTTAACTGTTCAAGGGACTGGATTCTCCAAGATTCTTGTCTTTTTAAATATAAATGGAGGAAAATTATTCATGAAAAAATTATTAGTTACATTGATAGCGCTAGTTCTATCAACTGGTGTTTCTTTTGGTGCAGATCATAAAGCAAACATAATCGTGGTAACTCACGGATCTGATACAGACGCCTTTTGGGGAGTTGTTAGAAATGGAGTTGAGGCTGCAAAGGCAGACACCGGTGCAGATGTTCAATACAGAAACCCACCAACTGGAGACTTAAACGAAATGGCATCTTTGATTGAAGCTGCTATTGCTCAGAAGCCAGATGGTATTGTCGTGTCAATACCTGCACCAGATATTTTAGGTGGACCAATTAAGGCAGCTGTTGCAGCAGGAATTCCAGTTATATCAATGAATTCTGGAGCCGGCGTTTCAAAAAGCTTAGGTGCTGTAATGCACGTTGGACAACCTGAATATGAAGCTGGTCTAGGTGGCGGCGAAAAAAGCAAAGGGTTGGGTGGAAAGAACTCCGTTTGCTTTAACCACGAGCCAATGAATACAGCTCTTAAAGATAGATGCCAAGGTTTTGCTGACGGTATGGGTGAGAAGCTAAATATGGTTGAGGTTTCATCAGATTTCGATGATATCAAAAACACCGTTATCGCACATATGTCTTCCAATCCAGATACAGGAGCTATAATGGCCGTTGGTCCTACTGGTTGTGATCCAACTATAGCTGCTCTTAAGGAAATGGGTAAAGCTGGAAAAGTCGTTTTAGGTTGTTTTGACCTCGGACCAGCAATTGTGGATGGAATAATTGACGGTACAGTTAACTACGCCATCGACCAGCAGCAATTTTTGCAAGGCTATGTACCAGTGGTAGTACTACATCTAAATCATAGAAATGGTACTCTTCCAGGTAATTCAATTAACTCAGGTCCAGGTTTTGTGACAAAGGGAAATGTTGAATTAGTGAAGAAACTAGCAGGAAAAGAAAGATAAGAAGTATACCTCTTTCTTATTTATAAGGTCTGGCAAATCATAGCGATTTGCCAGATTTATTTTAGGGGGACAAATGGCATCTGATGAACGCATACGAGATATCGGATTAATCAGAAGATCTATATCTAGACCAGAGTTAGGGTCTGTTTTTGGTTTAATAATAATTGTCATTACTTTTATGACGCTTACCTCAATCAGTGGCACCTTTGGAGCAATGTGGCTAAATCCAATTGGAATCCAGGCATGGGTTGAGCTAGCAGCGTTTGTGGGCATCTTAGCTATCGGTGCCTCTCTTTTGATGATAGCAGGAGAGTTTGATCTCAGCATGGGAGCAAATATTGCTTTAGCTGGACATAGCTTTGCCATTTTTCTTTTATTTGGAGTGCCTATTGAGTTGGCGATCATTTTAACCTTTATAGAGCTGGCTTTTTTAGGATTTATCATTGGAGTAATTGTTGTTAGAACGGGACTTCCCAGCTTTATCGTAACTCTGGCATTTTGGTTTGCTAGTAGAGGGTTCGCAGTTTTTCTTAGCCAAACGTTTTTCAATCAATCTAGATTATCTGTGAAGGCAAATCTAAAACCACCCCCAGGAGGTGGAGAGGATCCTACACTGATTGATAACATTTTCGCATTCGACAAGGCTTTTGGGGTTCCCTTCGATGCCGAAGTTTATTACTTTATCATTCTTGTATTCATAGTTGCTTTCATTACCAATCGAACACCATATGGAAATTGGATCTATGCGTCTGGAGGTGACCCAGTGGCTGCAAGAGCTGTTGGTGTTCCAGTAGCAAGGGTGAAAATTAGCTTATTTATGATCTCGACCTCTCTTGCCTGTCTCTTAGGTATTTTAACCGTAATGACATCTGGTGCATCAGATCCCAAAGCAGGAGATTTTCGTGAACTACATGCAATTGCAGCGGCGGTTATTGGCGGCTGTGCATTAACCGGCGGTTACGGCTCTGTCGTTGGAGCAGTTCTTGGGGCATTAATTTTTGCAATCGCAAGCCGAGGAATAAACTTTGTACCTTTTATCGACAATAACCTTTTTAGGGTGATGCTAGGAATGCTAATTTTAGGATCTGCTCTTTTAAACCAATTTTTGAGAGACAGGATAGTGAAAGGCTAAAGAGACTATGATCCCATCAATTGAATTTAGGGGTGTATCGAAGTTTTTTGGTAACATAATAGCGCTGAAGGATATATCATTTAAGGTTTTTAAGGGTGAGATAACGGCTTTATTGGGTGATAATGGTGCAGGTAAATCAACACTAATAAAACTGTTATCTGGGGTCCACATGCCTAGTGAGGGCGAAATACTGCTGAGCGGTGAGCCAGTGAATTTTAAGTCACCAAGACAGGCTGTGTCTGCTGGTATCGGTACAGTTTATCAGGACTTGGCGTTACAACCTTTGATGAGTGTGACTAGAAATTTCTTTCTAGGTAGAGAGATTACCAAAGGCTTATTTTTAAATATGCCTCTGATGAATACCATCACAAAAAAGGAAATGGCGAAACTGGGTATTGATGTAGCGGACCCAACACAACCGATAGGAACTATGTCAGGCGGTCAAAGACAGACACTAGCGATCGCTAGAGCTATTTATTTTGGAGCCAATATTCTTATTCTGGATGAGCCAACTTCGGCCCTCGGACAAAAACAGCAGTTAGAAGTTTTAAGAACTATAAAAAAAGTAAAAGAGTTAGGTGACATAGCCATAATATTCATAACCCATAATGATATGCATGCTAAGCTTTTGGGAGATCGTTTTGCTTTTCTGAACAGAGGAAAAGTTTTGGCCGAGGGATCAAGAGACGAAATTGATATGAATAACCTTAGACCCTTGATGGCAGGTGGTGCAGAGTTAGAGAAACTTGAAACAGAATTCTCCGGAAGATAGCAGTGATTTAAATGGAGAAAACATCAGCTTTTTGAAAGGCTTAAAAGTAAAATGGTTAATCAAAAAAATGATCTTGATGTAATAACAATTGGACGATCTTCAGTAGATTTATATGGAGGGCAAGTTGGAGGACGACTGGAAGACATGACGTCGTTCCAAAAATACATTGGGGGAAGTCCTACTAACATTAGCATCGGAGCGTCAAGATTAGGTTTGAGATCTGCAGTCATTACAAGAGTAGGTGATGAGCATTTCGGGCGATTTATTACTGAGCAATTAACTAGAGAGGGTGTAAACACAGAGGGAATTATTATTGATAAGAAACGTTTGTCCGCTCTCGCTATTTTAGGAATTCGCGATAAGGAACAATTCCCTCTATTATTTTACCGTGAGAATTGTGCTGATATGGGCCTCACAAAGAATGAAATTGATCCAGATTTTATTAAACGCGCAAAATGTGTTGTTGTAACCGGTACCCACTTTAGCTCGAAGCAAGTATCAGAAGCTTCGTTCCAAGCAATTAACTATGCAAAAAATAATAATGTGCTTGTCGGGTGTGATATTGATTATCGTCCGAACCTCTGGTCCCTAGGCGGTCATGGTGATGGTGAGAGCAGGTTCGAAGAAAGTAAGGTCGTAACAAGTCATGTTCAAAAAATCATAAGCCACTGTGATCTTATTGTAGGAACGGAAGAAGAATGGCATATAGCTGGAGGAACTCAAGACACATTAAAGGCCCTTCGAATCTGTCGTGAACTAACGCAAGCTATAATAGTCTGTAAAAGGGGCGCCATGGGGTGCACCGTTTTCCCCGATGCTATAATTAACTGGGATTCAGGTATTTCTGTAAAAGTTAATAAAATTGAGATATTTAATGTCCTGGGTGCTGGTGATGGCTTTATGGCAGGTTTTTTATATGGTTGGTTAAATGATCAGTCGTTGGAATTATGCGCGAAGTATGCCAATGCATGTGGTGCTTTAGCAGTCTCTCGACATGGATGTGCACCAGCTTATCCATCTAAAATAGAGTTAGAACACTACCTCAAAAATGGTAGCCAGCACTTTTCTTTAAGACAAGATACATTTCTTGAACAACTGCATTGGAGTACAAATCGAAGAAAGAGTTTTGATAACCTTTTTACTTTGGCAATAGATCACAGAGTGCAATTTAAAAAGCTAGCAGAGGAAAATGAAAAACAAAAAGAGGATATCGCTGTTTTCAAATCAATGGCATTAGAGGCCTGCTTGGAGGCGCAAAAAACTGAGCATGAAAATGTAGGTATCCTTTTAGATGAAGAATATGCAGAAAGCTCTTTGCATGCCGCGTCTGATCATGACATATGGATTGGTAGACCAATTGAAAAGGCAGGTGTATTTCCTTTAGAATTAACTGAGGAGCCTGATATAGGATCACGACTGGCAAACTGGCCAGTTAATCATTGTGTGAAAGTCTTGGCACCCTTAAGAAATGATGATCCAAAAGACATCTATGAACATCAAGTAAAACTTTTAAGTCAATTAGCGCAAGCATGTAGGCTTACTAACCATGAACTATTATTGGAGATTATTACAAAAAGAAATGACAAAGCTTGCTCTCCTGAGCAGATCCTATCTCTTATGCAGAAATTGTATGAAGATAATATTTATCCCGATTGGTGGAAACTAGAGCCTATTGAAAATGTCGAGTTTTGGTCAAAAGCCAATAATATTATACAGCAGTTTGATCCATATGCCCAAGGAATAATCGTTTTGGGCATGGATGCGCCCTCAGATAAATTGGCTTCAGTTTTTGATCTATGTAAAAATTATAAACACGTAAAGGGGTTTGCAGTGGGACGGTCGATATTTTTTGAAACAGCCAGAAAGTGGTTTGGAAATAAAATAACTAATCAACAAGCAAAGGATGAGATGTTTAATAAATTTACTAAGCTTATCAAGTTATGGAAGAGGAAAAATTAAAAATGAAAACAGTTAAATTAACTGCAGCGCAGGCTCTGGTAAAGTGGATGATTGCCCAGAAGATTGAACAATTTGATGGATCGTTTGAAATGGCTTTCAAAGGTGTGTGGGGAATATTTGGTCACGGTAACGTTGCTGGCATAGGTGAGGCTTTAGAAAAGCATAAATCCGAACTTCCGACTTATAGAGGGCATAACGAGCAAGGCATGGCCCATGCGGCATTAGCATATACAAAAGAGATGCGAAGGAGAAGGTTTATGGCCGTCACATCATCTATTGGTCCTGGAGCAACCAACCTAGTAACAGCAGCGGCATTAGCTCACGTTAATAGGCTACCAATTCTTTTACTACCAGGTGATATCTTTGCTGACAGACGCCCTGACCCAGTACTTCAACAGGTTGAAGATTTTGAAGACGGAACTGTATCTGCCAATGATTGCTTCAGACCGGTCAGCAGATATTTTGATCGAATAACTAGGCCCGAACAATTACTCAATGCGTTACCAAAAGCCATGTCTATTCTTACTGACCCAGCTATGGCTGGCCCTGTTACTCTTGCGTTTTGTCAAGATGTCCAAGCCGAAGCCTATAATTATCCAGAATCTTTTTTTGAAATTGTTCACTGGAATGTCAGAAGAATTCAACCAGACCGAAGAGAGATAGAGAGGTTGGCTAACTCACTAAAAAAGTCAAAAAAACCTGTAGTAATCGCTGGTGGAGGAGTAAAATATAGCGATGCGCAAAACGAACTAAAGAAATTTTTAGATTTAACTAAAATACCACTAGTGGCAACACAAGCTGGAAAATCAGTCTTGTTAGAAAAAGATGAGCAGAACCTTGGATCTATCGGAGTGACAGGTTCTAGTTCAGCCAATGCAATTATATCAGGTGCAGATCTCGTTATTTCCGTAGGAAGTCGCTTGCAAGATTTTACTACAGGCTCCAACGGACTAATAAAAGCTCCGGTATATTCCATAAATGTTCAGGCACATGATCTAACTAAACACAAGTCCATACCTGTTCTGGGGGATGCTAAGGAGACACTCCAATTGCTGAGAGAGCTAAGCATAAATTATAAGGTTAGTGCAGACTATATCGCGCATTATTCCCAAGCAAAGTCAAATTGGACAAAAGACGTAGACAAAGTAACTTCTACTAGTTTAATGAATAGTCTACCTGCCGATAGTCAAGTAATCGGAGCAGTAAACCGAAGTGTGCCAGAAAACACAGTCGTAATAGGCGCAGCAGGGTCAATGCCGGGAGAACTACATAAACTCTGGAGAGTTTTAGATCAAGATACGTATCATATGGAATATGGGTATTCTTGTATGGGATATGAGGTTTCAGCTGGTATTGGAGTAAATCTCGCTGCACCTAATAGACCAAATGTAATTTTTGCAGGCGATGGCTCTTACCTAATGATGAATTCGGAACTCGCTACCGCCGCAATGATGGGCGTTTCAATGACTCTCATCCTTACAAATAATAGAGGTTATGGTTGTATTAATCGCTTACAAAAAGCTTCTGGGGGGACTGAGTTTAACAACCTGTTTTCAGACTCTAAATTCGAGAATCAGATAGAAATTGATTACGTTTCTCATGCAAAATCTATGGGAGCTGAAGCCACCCATGTTTCCGACATAACTGAATTGGAGAGAGAGGTTAAAAGCGCAATTTCAAAAAAGGGCGTTAATGTTATAGTGATAGATACAGATCCAAATATAAGTACTGAGGAAGGAGGTGCTTGGTGGGATGTGGCGATTCCAGAAACCTTCATCGATAATAGCAAGTCAGATCTTTCAAAGAAGTATTTAGTGGCTAGAGCAATACAAGACAAAGGATCCAAATAGTGAGCAAGCTCCTAATTAATCCAGATTTGAAATCTATGAGATTACATAACATCACTCCTTCGAGTGCTGGCTGGAAATATGTTGGATTAGAGGTTTATAAAGCTTTTAAAGGTAATAAGTTCTCTAGAAATGGTGACTCACGAGAGGTCTGCGTTGTGTTATTAAGTGGAGAAATAAACTTTTTTTTAAATGGAGAAGAAGTTGGGAACTTTAAAGGCAGAAGTTCAGTTTTTGATAACGAGGCACCTTTTGCGTTTTACTGTCCAGCCAATCAAAGCTTTGAAATAAATACACTTACAGATTGTGAGTTTGCTTATTGCACCGCACCCGGCTTAACTCAGGATCAGGAATTTCGCGTAATTATACCAGAGAAAATGGAAAAAGAAAAAAGGGGGGAAGGTTCCAACACTAGATATGTTTGCAACATACTTCCAGAAACTGAGCCAGCTGATAGCTTATTAGTAGTTGAGGTTATTACTCCATCAGGAAACTGGTCCTCCTATCCGCCTCACAAACATGATCAGGACAATTTACCAACAGAGTCCTATCTTGAAGAAACGTACTATCATAGAATAGATCCTTCGCAAGGATACGTAACCCAACGCGTATACACGGACGATTTGAGTATTAATGAATCCATGTCGCCCTCTGATAAAAGTGTCGTACTAGTTCCGGCTGGCTATCATCCAGTTGGTGTCCCACATGGGTATAAAAGTTATTATTTAAATGTAATGGCAGGTCCCAAGAGAGTTTGGAAGTTTAAAAACGATCCAAATCATGATTGGATAGTGAATAAATAGATTGTTTTAAAGAAAGTGAGTTGTATATGGAGGTAAAGCTTGGTATGTCACCAATCTCATGGACTAATGATGATTTACCTGAACTTGGAGGTGATACGAGTTTAGAAACATGCTTAAAAGAAACACGATTGGCTGGATTTTCAGGTACTGAGCTGGGTGGAAAATTTCCAAAGACCCCTTCTAGCCTTAAAGAAGTTTTAGAAGAGCATGAATTAAAGCTTATTTCCGGTTGGTATTCTGGCACAATGCTAAATAACAATCTAAAAGACGAAAAAATTAAACTAGATGAAACTTTAAATTTATTTGCCGAAGTTGGTGCGAGCGTTTTAGTTTATGGTGAAACGTTCAATACAGTTCAAAACAAAAAGAATAAACCCCTGAATTCGAGGCCGAGATTATCCGAATTTGATATTAAGCAATACGGCCAAGATTTAGGTGATCTAGCCGATTATTGCTTAGACAAAGGCGTACCATTGACCTTTCATCACCATATGGGTACAGCCGTAGAGACACAAAATGAGATCGAGCAATTAATGAATAGCACTAGAGACTCAGTTGGTCTTCTTCTAGACACAGGACATCTTCTATTTGCCGACGGTGATTATGATAAAATTATTTCTAATTATGGGGATAGAATAAATCATATTCATACAAAAGATATTAGAAAGGACGTTTTCAAGAATGTGGATAAAAGTAAAGATAGCTTTTTAGACTGTGTATTGGATGGCGTGTTTACAGTGCCAGGAGATGGTTGCATTGATTATCGAAAATTTATCAAACGGCTTAAAGATATTAGATACAAAGGTTGGATAGTGATTGAAGCAGAGCAAGATCCTCTGAAAGCCAATCCATTTGAGTACGCAAAAAAGGGTTTCAATACCTTAGTTTCCTGCTTAGAAGAATATGATTTTAAGATAGTTGCCTAAGTTTAATGACCATCGAATTACCCATAAAATTAAAACAACGAATGGCAAAGGGTAAATTTGTAATTGTAGGAAGAGCTGGAATGGACCTTTACCCTAAACCAGCCAATAAACAAACGAGTGAAGCCGGTACATTTATCTCTGATTTGGGGGGATCTGCTGCAAACATTGCTGTTTCTATTTCCAAACTCGGAGGTCGTTCTCAAATTATAACTGTGGTCTCAGACGATGAAATTGGTGATTTTGTTTGGAAAAAATTAGAAGAGCATAAAGTAGATACTTCACTAGTAACCAAGTCTCAAAATAATAATGCTCGTACATCACTTGCAATAGCAGAGATAAGAGAAGAGCCAAAGGTCGTTATCTATCGTAATAATGCCGCTGATCTTTTGATAGATAAACAAAATATTGATAACTTAAATCTAGAGAATTATGCCGGCATTGTGATCACTGGAACTGCGCTTTCGGATGAACCATCGAGATCGACAATAAACCTACTTATCGAAAAATCAAAAAATGCAAAATGCCCAGTTATATTCGACGTTGATTACAGAGCAAATGCTTGGACTTCAATATCATTGGCATCCGCTGAACTTCGAGGAGTTGCAAAAATAGCTGATATGTGTGTTGGCAATAGAGAAGAGTTTGAAATAATGTTTGAACAAACGGATTTACGAAAGGTCAGTGCTAATTTTAATCCAAACCAAATAGTGTTATTCAAAAAAGGAGCTGATGGTTGTGACATTATTTTAGATGGTGAAACGGAGTCATATACCGTGTTTAAAGTGAAAGCAAAGAAACCATACGGAGCTGGTGATGCGTTCTTAGGTACAATTCTTTACTCACTCTCAAATGGATTAAGTTTAGAATCAGCTATAAAAAGAGGTAACGCGTCTGCAGCTATTGTCGTTTCGAAAGAAGGATGCGCATCGGCAATGCCCAATCTTAACCAGCTAATTGAATTTATCGAGACACATTAGGAGTATAAATTGCACATACCGCCCCATGACAATGATAATAGACCCATAATTGATATAAACGATGCAAAAGTTCCATACGCTTTTTTCAATAGGGTTACTTTAAATAGAGATGAAGAATTTGTATACGAATTAAAAGAGTATGAGAGCTGCATTGTCCCTGTGACAGGGAGTATTATTGTGAATGTCTATTCTTTGGACGAACGTTTAATAGGTAATCGGATGAATAACGTTTGGGACGGAGAGCCTGAGGGGGTATATGTGCCAACGGGTTTAACCGCAAAAATAAAATGTGCCTGTGACCAAGCGGAAATTTTTATTGCAGGAGCCAAGTATTCAGAGCAATTACGGCCATTCTATATTATGGGAGAAGACGTGGATGTAGTTCAATATGGGTCTGACGACACCAAAACTCATAGAAAAATTAAACATATCTTAGGACAAAAACAAAATGGAAAAGTTGGTCGCCTATTAGTTTCTGAGCTTTTTACTGTCGGTAAAGGTGGATGGTCAGGGTTTCCACCCCACAAACACGATACTGATAGAGATGGTGAAACACACCATGATGAAGTCTACAACTTTAGATTCGATCCTAAGGAAGGATTTGCTCTTCAATTATTGCAAGGAGAAAATAAAAAGGTTGGAGATGCGCATCATATAGTGGATGGATCAACTTTTGTAATTGATAAGGGGTATCATCCTTGTGTGGTCGCTCCAGGTTATCAGATGTACTATTTCACAATTTTAGCCGGTAAATCTCAGAGATCTTTAGTTCAATATTTTCAACCTGAATATAGCTGGCAAGTCGAAACTATACCTGGCATTAAAGATATGATAGCCAAATTTAAATGACCTTATCTACACTTAGCCAAGAGCTTCATGTTGCTAGAAGCAAGAGGTACGCACTTGCAGGTTTAGTTATACTGGGATGGGAAGATGCAAAATATTATGTAAAGGCAGCAGAAGAAATTAACTGCCCAATTATCTTGCAAGTTGGACCAAATTGCCGCGAAAACACTCCTATAGAAATAATGGGGCCGACGTTAAAAAAACTTGCAGAAGATGCATCAATTAATATCGTAACTCTATTGGACCACTCTACTAATTTAAAAGAGTGCGAAAGAGCTCTAGATAATGGCTTTTCATCAATTATGTTTGATGGGTCAAACATGGAACTTAACGAAAATATTGATATGACATGCAAAGCCGTGGAGCTTGCAAAAAATTATGGAGCATCTGTAGAGGCAGAGCTGGGAGTTGTTGGTTACGATCAAGGGATAAAATCTAAGTTTACTGAACCGAAACTTGCACAAAAATTTTATGCAGCTACGCAGGTAGATGCTTTAGCAATTTCTGTTGGAAACACTCATCTCGAACAGGAGAAGGCAACAGAAGTCGATACCAAACTAGTCTCTCAAATTGAAAAATTTGTAAAGTGCCCACTCGTTATTCATGGCGGGTCCGGTATAAAGACCACCCAACTTCATTGGTTAGCAAAAAATACTGCCATTTGCAAAATTAATATAGGAACACAATTAAGACAGGTTTTTGGAGAAAATCTGAGGGAATACTTATTAAATAACCCAACTATTTTTGATAGGATTGAAATTCTTTCTCACGTATATGAGAAGATAATACCTACCACAAAGAAAATAATCTTGAATCTAAGGCCAGATAAATGACTTTACAAAATAAGGGCATTTATTTAATTCAAGATCCTTTCACAGTCTGTATCTTTGAGTAAGTTAAGTACTTTTGTTTGATGTTTGTCACCAAGACTTCTGAACTCTTCACGAATCCATTTTAAACATTTTACTTGATAGGGAAATGTTCTTTGTTCCCACTCACGACCTAAAATTTCTGCACTCCATTTTTCTTCACCACTATTAAAAGCTTCTTCGTTCTTTAGCATAGTTGGGACATATGTCTTTCCAACTTCACGAAAGATATTTTTAACAGTTTCAGGAAGCTTTGAATCACTGATCCAATCTTCGCTATCGGGTTCTAATCCAGAAAGGTCCTCTGTTTTTCCTACCCAAGCCATAGTGCGCATTGAGTTTTTCTCTATTATAGAACGAGGTGTAGGATCAAATCCTACCAATTGGCTTAATTGTCCAAAGAAAGCAAAATCTGCAGAAGATGGACGGGATCCAAGCAAAAAGGGGAAGTTAATGAAATGATCCTCTAAAATGCTTATAATTTTTTTGAAACATTGGTCTATAAGAGGCGCTGTTTTTTTGTTCGATCCTACAACCCAAACCCTTCCAAGTTGGCGCTGTGCTATTTTTTCTTTTTTATAACTAAGTTCCTCGTTTGTAAGAGTGGAGTTTGCATAAAGGGGTAACAACGTCCCTGCATTGTCAATATCCTTGTCATCATGCCATCGGTAATGAAACATAAATTTCGTTCCCCACTCATCACCATAATCTTCAAGCAAATAGTTTAAAAATCTCAAGACTGGGTTTGAGGGAATAGTGCTGCGGCTCGTGAATTTGCTCTCTAGCTTTCTAATAATAGGGGTTGAGTCAGTAACTGCCGTAATTTTCTTTTCAGAATTTTCAAATAAGAATGTTGGGTGTAAAACTGGCTTAGGTTTTTCGATATTGTTCCGGTCTAAATATTCGTCTGGCTCTCCCCAGATAATTTTATACGGGATATGCTTATACCTTAATAAGGCAACCATCTTTCGTGTGTAGGGTGATCCGTTGTTACCAATTAATTTTATGGGTGCTTTGATGATCATAAAATTTTTCCTTTGTGTAAAATATGTATCTTACTAAACTAATTTTGGTGAAATAAATTTATGTTAGCTTTTTCAATTTTTTGATTGAGATTAGAATACCGTAAATTTAAAAAAACTTTTTTAAGTGCTTCTCGTAATACTCTTTTGCTCCCAATTAAGCAGACATTTTGCTTCCCTCTTGTGATTGCCGTATATATCAATTTCCTTGTAAGCATTATGCGATGATCATCCACTATTGGCATCACAACGTTTGGGTATTCAGAGCCTTGACTCTTATGAACCGTTATAGCATACGCTAAATCTAAATAATCTATTTTATTGTTATGAAAGAGTTTCATTTCTCCATCAAACTCCACTCTAATATTTTTTCCAACTTTATTTACAACGTAACCAATATCGCCATTTCTAACATCAATATCATAATCATTTTGTGTACATATCACCTTATCCCCTGCACAAAATTGTATTTCTTTTTCACCCTCCATTTTTGAAAAAACCTTTTCACCATTAGGGTTATATTTTTTTTGCATAATTGAATTTAAATTTATAAGACCACTAGAATAACGGCGCATTGGGGAAAGAATTTGTGTTTTGTCAAAATCTATACTGCCGTTTTTATTCCCGGTAAAAAAATCAACTACTTCAATAATTTTTTCAACGACTTGACCCTTGTCAACTTCTACAAATGAAAAGCCTGAGCTAGAAAAATCTGAAGAGAATTCTATTAACTCGCCTTTATTTATTGCTCTAGCTACTTTTGGGATCACGCTATCACTGCCTTGTCGAAATTGCTTTGATAATCTGCTAACAACAATTTTTTTTGATCTTATTAAATCTAAAAATGGTTGCCCTGCACCGACAGGAGGTAGTTGGTCAACGTCTCCAATTAAAATAAGTTGTGACCCTAAAGGTAGCATTTTGACCAAATCATTGAATAAATTTATATCGATCATGGAGGATTCATCCACAATCAAAGTATCAAACTCAATATCCTTAGCTGATGAATCTATCATCGCTTTTAGCATGTGAATTGTCGATGGTTGAAATTTTTTTAATGCTTGATTTTCTGCTATTCGTTTTGCCGCTCGTCCCGTCGGAGCACAGATACGAATTGTCTTTCTAAAGCCGTTGACTAAAACTTGAGCGAGGCCTTCTATAATTCTTGTTTTACCTGTTCCTGGGCCACCAGTAATAATCGAAACTCCTGCTTCTAATGAATTTTGGATTGCTTGCACTTGTTCTTCTGATAAAGGATTGGTGGCATTTTTGTTAGCCGAAAACTGCTTGCCCTTTATTGGTTTGAAATTATCTTTTATCAAACAGATCTGTTGAGCAATATCATTGTCTCGTTCACATGCTTCTATGGTTTCTAAAAAATTTTTATCTTGCACTTTAAAATTATTAAATAAATGCTCATGGCTGTTAATAGCCGTTTGAATTGTTTCAATGTCATTTTTTGTTATTTCTTGAGTTCTCAGTAAAACCCTCTCTAAAGGCCCACAGGTATTGCCACGTTCGGCTTCACTTTGCATCAGTGCATGTCTCGTAGCAGCAACTATTTTTTGATCTAAAGAAACTTCAATTCCAAAAATGGAAATAATACTCTCTATCTTATCGAAGCTGAGTCTAGGAATTCTTTGAAGCAACATATATGGATCTTGATGTATTTCAGCAAAGAACTTATCCCCAAACTCTTCTTTAACAAATTTCTTTTGCGTATATGAAAAGCCAATTTGTGAAAATAATATTTCAAACCCTGAGTTTTCATAATCTAGATCCCACCCTCCTAACAAAGCTTCGGAAAGTTTCTTTGATGTTTTTTCTTCAAGGACGGTTACATTGCGCTCGTGTAAATACTTGATAACTTTCATTCCAATATTCTGCGCTATGGTATCGGCATTCTTTGGTCCAATACCCTGAAAGTTTCTATTCGACAAATATTTCTTCAGCCCTTCTATTGGTTCTTCTTTTAAAATTATTTGACTTCCCAAGGGCACCTCATCTTTATTTAAAGGCACAAAATAAAAACCATCACGAGACGTTGCAGTCTTTTCTGCTACAACGCTCTCACAATTAAAAGGCTCTGGATTACTATCAAAATAGCTTATTACAGCAATCAATGCGCCCACTCCATTTTTGTTAATAATTTCGCTACTTAGAACCGCTTATCAGACAAATTTACTATACACAAATTACCCATTTGCGATATATTTGATTTGTAGTTCTTTATATAAACTTCTATGAGAGCAGAACCATTAACACCATAAATAGAAAAATAGCAGTTATTTTTGCAACTGACGTTGTTGGCTATAGCAAGCATATGGAAAAAAATGAGGATGAGTCTGTAAAAACTCTGCGAGCGTGCGAAAATATTCTTAAAGATCTGTTCAAAAAATATGAAGGCCGGCTTTTTAATTCTGGCGGAGACTCTTTCTTTGCCGAATTTCCTAGCGCCGTATCTGCTGTTGAATGCGCATCTGAATTTCAAGAACGACTTTATGAATTTTACTCTCAGAATGATCTTCCGATTAAGCTACAATTTCGTGTCGGAATACATATGGGCGACGTAATAAAAGAGAAGCGAAATCTTCTTGGAGACGGTGTTAATATTGCAGCGAGACTAGAGGCCTTGGCTCAACCCTCAGGAGTAACAATTTCCAAGTCAATTTTTGATTTGGTTAAAGGAAAAGTAGATTTATCCTTCAATGATCTTGGTTTACAAAAAGTTAAAGAAAATGAATTTCATGCCTATGATATTCTTTTGAGTAAATCACAGAAGCGAGTTCTGAGAACATCTTCAAAGCCGGTACTACGCAATTTAGGGATCGTAGCCTCCGTATTCGCAGTTGTAATTATTGGAATTATTTTTTATCTCCAATCAGATACAACACCAGTAAGCAAAACCCAAACAATGCCAATTGATAAACCCTCAATTTTGGTAATACCTTTTGAAAATCAAACAGGCAATTCTGATAATGACTTCATCGGTTTTGGGGTAACAAGCAATATAATATCCACATTATCCATTAATGACTCAATATTAGTATCCTCTTCCAGCACTGGAAAATATGTTCAAGAAAAAAATTACACTGACGAAGAAATCTCACAGAACTATGGGGTTCAATATCTTTTGAGAGGAGATGTTCAGGGTACCGAGGGAGCCTTTCGTGTCACTTTGCAAATGACTGATCTTAAGAAAAGTGAGGTTGTATGGTCAAAGATTTTTGATTTTGGAGAATTAAAACAGCTTTTCCCTGTTCAAGAAAAGATAAGTTTAGCAATTCTGGAACAACTCAGCGTTAAAACACGGGGTTCACAGCTATCCGATGTAAACTATTTTACAAACCCAGAAGCGTATAGAAATTATCTTAACGCTTGGTCTGCTTTTGGCCTTAAAACTGTGGAGGGAAGTCAAAAAGCTGAAAAGCTTTGGAGAAAAGCTATTGAGCTAGATCCCGGAAACCGGCGATTAAATTTTATGATGGCTTGGGTTAATTGGAGAAAAGTTACAATGAGGACCTCTGACAACCCAAAAAAGGATATGGAGAAAGCCTATACCATTGCATTGAATGCTATTGATGAGTTTCCCGAATGGACAACACCTAAAGCTCTAGGAGGCTTAATTGAATTATTTTTAAAAAAGTATGATGAAGCCTGTGGAAGGATACCTTCTCTATTACAAGCTTCAAAAGATCATTCAGATTTAGGTATGGCAAATCTAGTTATTCACTCCTGTGGCAGGTTAGAAGAAGCAATTGAAAACTATGAAAAAATAATGTTGTCGAATCCCCACCATGCGGCATGGATATATTATATGTACAATCACGCTTTAATTGAAAATAAACAATATGAGAAATCTGAGAGCTTCGCTCTTACGAAATTAAATGAAAAGCATAATTGGAGTGGGGTTGACCAAACATTATATTTGCAGCTTGCTTATCTGTATGAGTTGAAGGGAAGTAAGAAGAAAGCAAAAAAAATGTTCGAGCTACATAAAGGCATCGACGGAAAGGGTAAAACAGGTGAAATAATTCATAAAGAATATATTACTGCGCGTGATAAAACATATCTTAACGAGTTAATATCTGCCCTCAAACCTTATGGGCTAACGGAAAAATAAAAACACACTTTTTACAAGCATACATCTTGTAATTTTTTTTTCAGTACCCATCTATATGATGTAGACGCCTTATAGGGTCTACTCACATAAATCTTGCTTAATAAAGGAGATAATAATGAATAGTTTAAGCACACTAAGAAGTGCCTTACAGGCATTCGACACTAATACATTTTCACCCTTTGCCGTTGGTTTTGATAAGACGTTCGATCGCCTTTGGGACTACGCAGCACATCAAAGTGATACTAATGTGGGATTTCCCCATTATAACATCGTACAGCACGATGATTATAAATATACAATAGAAATGGCGTTAGCCGGCTACAACAAATCTGATATAGACGTTGAATTAGCAGATGGCGTTTTGACAATCAAATCAATCAAAACAGTTGAAGAAAGCGATAATAAAGTTTACCGAGGTATTGCTTCCAGAAATTTTACTCGGAAATTCACTTTAGCCGACGATATAGTCGTTAAAGACGGGGCTTTGAAAGACGGAATGCTCTCAATAGAATTAGAGAGAGTAGTTCCAGAAGAAAAGAAGCCTCGCCTTATAAAAATTAAATAAAATTAATTGGGAGGGGGTAACTGCCCTCTCCCAGTTTTAAATTTATAAAACTTCCTTTGCAAACTTTGCAACTTTGTTCCAGTCAGTGAACTCATACGTCTGGCTTGTATCGGTCGGACCCTTTGTTATGAGCATGATAAATCTAATGATTAGGCGGTCTAAAAACCGGTAACTAGGATAGTCAATCCTTCCTGCAAAAACAGCTAATTTATCCGGTTGCCACCCTGATAACTCTAAGAATTTCTTCATATAGGGATTAGTATCCGGTTGGTTTTTTTCCATTTTTCTCGCAACAACATTCACTGTGAAAAAAGCAGTAGATTTTTTTTCTAACTCATCTCTATTTACTTTAACAAACTCATACACTAGCGGATTATGTTTTCCATATCTAATGCTAGCTCCAATCACTACTTTTCTATATTGAGTCAAATCAATCTCAGAAGCATTTTCTATTTCACATAAAGTTATTTCCGATTTTCTCTTAGAAAACTCTATAATTCGGTCACATATTCTTTTTGTTTGCCCATCTGTAGTGGAATATATAATGAGGGTTTTTTTCATGCATAAAACTTTTCTAACCAGATCAAACTACCCTATCATTAATTTTTTAGTGCAAGAAAGTTTTTATATATTTGTCACAAACAAATGATAATATAGTACACAATTTGAACTTAACCAAAGGAGGGACTTATGAAAGTAATATCAGTGAGAGAAATGTCACCGTCAGCCGGAAAAGAAACACTCATGGAAGAGCGTTTGCGAAGAGCTTCTGGTGTGATGGCAAGACATGGAGCAGCGTCACGTATTTTTAAAATTGGAGGGGGAGCTGGAGCAGGAAATTATCTAATGATAAACATGTACAATAGTTTTTCAGAAGCTACCACTTCATTTCAAAAGTACTCAGCAGATCCTGAATTAGCGAAACTATTTATGGAAAGAGCAGTGAATCCTGCTGGCGATATAATGGGACCAGATTTATATAGGTCTGTCTATGGTGATCCACCCGCTAAACCAGCGGCGATATTAATTAACAGAGGATATCATGTGCAGAGAGGTAAAGTAAAAGATATGCTAGCCATGGCACCAGAATTGGAGGCTCTTTTCAAGAAAGTAGATGTTTCAATTGGAGTAGTAATGCCTGTGATTGCAGCAGATCACGAAATGATAGGTATTACATATAGATTTACTTCAATAGATCATATGGGCAGCGCGCTGGATGCTATGGTTGAAAATCAGGATTTTCAGAATCTTGTTACGAAAGCAAATGAGCTAGGTACTCTCAAAATGTCACGAGTTTTAAATATAATGTAAACTTTTATACCTTCTGGGGACACTTTTTGTCCCCAGAAACAATATTTAGATATAGATCAAAGCTCAATAGCTAGAAATCCATTAAATCTTAAGAAGAACACTACCTTTCCTACCTGGAGTAAGAGTCGCATCATGAGATAAGGCGCATTCCTCAAGGTTAAAAACACCACCAACCGCCATCTTGAGAGCACCGTCTGAATGAGCATCATGCAGCGCTTGTATGGCAAGATCTCTGTCTTGCTTAGGCAAAATATAAATCAATGCAATATTAATCTTTAAAGCCTTGAAAAGGTAGGGTCCAAAAGGAAATGTTGGATTCATATTCTTAGCACCTCCGTACAAAGAAATTTCGCCATTTTTTCTAACGATCTTATGTAAAAGGTTAACATTCTCCCCAAATTCCACTTCTATTGCTCGGTCAACTCCTGACGGACATATATCTAAAATCTTTTTGGATAAATCGGGATCTCTATAATCAAATAGATGATCTGCACCCGCTTCCCGAATGTGTTCGAACCCATTTTCAGATCCGGAGGCGATTACATTAGCACCAGACCATTTGGCCAACTGTATGCACGTATGTCCTACTGCTCCTGCTCCTCCCGATACAAATACTGTTTTTCCATTCAGTTCCCCATCTCCTAAGGTGCAATAAGATGCAGTAAGCCCAGGAATTCCTAAACATGCTCCTGTTTCAAAAGACATATCCTTGGGCATTTCGACAGCTTGAGTACTTGGAACCGTAATATACTCTGCTGCAGTTCCATTTGGTCGTTGCCATTGACCGTTCCAAATCCACACTCTTTGTCCAATTCGACTTTCCTGAACGCCCTCTCCAACAGCAGTAATAACCCCAGAGCCATCAGAGTTTGGAATGATCTGCTCAAACTGTGGTTTTGTAACTCCAGGTCGATTACCTGCTCTTGATTTTGCATCTGATGGGTTGGAACCAGAGAATTGGAGAGAAACTTGTACTTCACCTTTACCTGCTTTTGGAATCGGTAGTTCTTTTAATTTTAGTACATCAGTCGATATACCGAATTCACTATAGGTTATAGCTTTCATCATACTCGTGCCCATCTTTAATATTCCTATTCTTCTCTTTATGTTTAAATTAGTAGCAGAGGGTTTTCCTCAGGCGACTTGAATATACTACATGATTAAGTGAATTGTAATTTGATTGTTTTAAAAAATGACAAGCAGGGCATTATTAGAAACTGAAATTAATTCTCAATACTCAAAAAGGTTTGAAAAGTTTGGGCCTACAGCTAAAGGAGTTTTTTGGGCTTCAACAGCGCGTCAAGAAAAACGATTTGATCTAATCCTCAAGGAAATTCAGAAAATTTCAAAAAACCATATTATCTTGGAAATTGCTGATATTGGTTGTGGATACGGTTCCTTCGCTGATTATCTAAGTAGGAACCAAAACAAAAATAAGTTTAACTATGAGGGCTTTGATATTAATCCAAAGTTTATAAAACATTGTCGTAGTAAGTTTTCGGAGGCGAATCTTAGATTCATAATCGATAGTAAACCATCATCAAAAAAGGACTTTGTTACTATGTCTGGTACTTATAACCTAGCTACAACAACAAACGTTTCATTATGGGAACAGTATCTATTTAGTTGCCTATCTGAATGCTGGTCTTACACAAAAACTGCTATGATTTTTAACTTACAAACATCAACAAAAAGTAAAATTTCGTCACAAAATATTTATTACGCAAATGCGTCAAAAGTTATCGATTTTTGTGTATCTAAGTTAGGTCCAACTCGATTTGTGAGAGATAGTAGTCTAGAAAATGATGCAACCTTTACAGTCGTAAGATAAAAACTTACTTATTCTTTTTCAGTTTCAAAAAGTAGTGATAGTTGTCTGATATTTTCTTCTCCACTTTGATCCATTAGGGTAGTTGGATAATCACCCGTAAAACAGTGATCCGTGTAACTCGGGCTTTTGGGATCTCTTCCATCTTTATGACCCATTGCACGGTATAGGCCATCAATCGATAAGTAGGCTATACTATCAACGTCTAACATATCCCTTATTTCATTAAGATCATAATTTGCCGCTAGTAAATTTTCTTTTACAGGCGTGTCAATCCCGTAATAATCTGGATACTTTATAGGCGGTGCAGCTATACGCATATGTACCTCGTGGGCTCCCGCATCTCGCATCATTCTAACAATTTTTATAGAAGTAGTACCTCTAACTAGTGAGTCATCAACTAATATTACCTTTTTCCCATCAACTAAAATCTTATTAGCGTTATGCTTTAGCTTGACCGAGAATGCTCTTATAGACTGCTGGGGTTCAATAAATGTTCGGCCGACATAGTGGTTTCTAATAATACCGGTTTCAAAAGGGATCTCGGACTGTTCTGCATAGCCTATTGCAGCCGGCACCCCACTGTCTGGAACGGGTATAACCATATCAGCCTGTACAAAAGACTCCTTGGCCAATTCTTTACCAAAGGCTTTCCGACATTGGTATACACTTAATCCTCCTACGATACTGTCAGGTCTTGAAAAATAAATATACTCGAAAATGCATGGCCTTGGTTTGGCTTGTGGAAAGGGTTTAATACTCTCGATAGTATTGTCAGTTATTACCACAATCTCACCATTTTCTACCTCTCTAATAAACTTTGCGCCAATAATGTCTAAAGCGCAGGTTTCTGAGGTCAGTATATAGTTTCCGTCTAATTGACCAAGCACCAGCGGCCTAATCCCTAACGGATCTCTTACCCCGATTAATTTTTTGTTTGTTAATGCAACTAAAGCGTAGGCACCTTCGATCTGAGAAAGTGCATGGATAAATCGTGAAATTGTATTACCTTTTTTTGATCGTGCTACTAGTTGAAGAATAGTTTCTGTATCTGACGTAGATTGAAAGATCGCTCCTTCTTTTTTTAATTCGTGCCGTAATGTGAGCCCATTTGTAAGGTTCCCATTATGCGCTATTGCAAACCCTCCAACCGTTAGGTCAGCAAAGAGTGGCTGTACATTTCTCAATACAGTTCCTCCAGTCGTTGAATAACGAACATGGCCGATTGCTGTATTTCCAGAAAGCCTATCTATAATACTCTGTTTGGTGAAATGTTCGCTTACTAAACCAATCCTTCTTTCTGCGTGAAAATGATTCTTATCAAACGTAACAATGCCAGCTGATTCCTGGCCTCTATGCTGAAGCGCATGTAATCCAAGTGTAGTTATAGCTGCAGCATCATCATGCCCATAAATTCCAAAGACTCCACACTCATCTTTCGGTCGGTCATCATCAAGCTGATCCAACACAGATTCTCCATCTATTGTAATAATATAAACATACCACAACGTCGCTAAAGAGAAATCACTTAAATTGAAACGATAATTAATTTCTCTTTACAAAACAATTTTTTTAGCCCTTATTGGGAACTTAAGAAAGATTTCATCATGTCATCATCCGGGATCTCAAAAGAGCAAAGTACAGACCAAAAATATTTTCTAATAATTATAGCGGCTTCGTGTATTGTAGCTGCAGTGTTTGGCAGTCGTAACACGCTTCCCCTTGCAATTGATGGTATCAACCAATCTGAAACATTAAATTACCTACAAATCAGTTTTGCCTTCGCTCTTGGCCAACTATTTATGGGTGCAATATCACCCTTTGGAGGAATGATTGCAGATAAATATGGTTCTGGGAAAACTTTAATAATCGGGATCTTGCTTATTCTTTTCGGCACTCTACTAATTCCTTATTCAACTACAGCATTTACATTGTCAATATCCTTAGGAGTAATTGCATCTATTGGACTTGGAATTGCTGGCCTTCCTGTAGTGCTTGCCTCAGTAAATAAGCTTATACCACAGGAAAAAGTTGGAATGGCTTTTGGTTTTATAAATGCTGGCTCATCCTTAGGGCAATTAATTTTAGCGCCAATTGCGGGATTTATAATTGTAACTTTTGGTTGGGTTTATTGTATATACTTTTTATCTCTAATTTTATTACTGTTATTGCCCATATCTGTTGTACTCAGGTCTAGGACTAAAGAAAAGGCGCTTAATAATATTGCTGACAGAACCTTGTCCGAAACCCTCAATATTGCCATTAAAACGCCAAGCTATATCTACTTGGTAACAGGTTTCTTCGTTTGCGGGTTTCATGTAGCCTTTATAGCTACCCACATGCCAGGTGTCATCCAGGTGTGCGGTTTTTCACCTACCGTCTCAGGATGGTCCTTAGGACTTATAGGCCTTTTCAATATTGTCGGTAGCATATTTGCTGGTTGGTATATATCAAAAAGAAGTATGCGACTTTTTCTAGCTTACACGTACTTTGCTCGATGTATAATTGTGCTCCTTTTTCTTATCTCTCCTAAGGACCTATTATCTGTTATGCTTTTTTCTATTGCCTTAGGATTAACCTATTTTTCTGTTATTCCGGCAACTGCTGGACTGGTAGGAAAGATGTTTGGCCCACAATTCATGGCAACTCTTTTTGGCTTCGCACTCTTTTCGCATCAGGTCGGTGGCTTTCTTGGCGCATATCTTGGAGGTTTCTTTTTCAATATTACTGGTGACTATACTACCGTCTGGCTACTGGATGCCGCACTCGCAGTTTTTGCAGCCCTTATTCACCTTCCTATCAAAGAAAAGCTTGTGTATTCGGAGGCCACTTAGTCCGAAAATTGTCAATAAAGTATCCCATCGAGATAGCCTTTCATGAATTCTTGAAACGCTACCGTATTATATAACTTCAACAAGTGTTTACATGATTTAGGAAAATCGTACTCAAAATTCTTTGATATAATCTCATATCCCTGCTCATTAATGACATACTTTCGATCTCTTTCTCTTAAAAATTGAGCAACATCACATACAAATGAGATATCAGCTATTGTCAAATATGACCCAGAGATGAACTTTTCTGTCGAGAGAGCATTTTCTATACCTGCCATATAGAATGAATAAGCTGCTTTCATTCTGTTATAGAACTGATCATTTAATGACTTCAATTCCAAAACATATACCTGAAATTCTCTTGAAAAGACGAGATTTGCATCAAGAAAACTGTCTATTCGGGATTGTAAATAGGGATCATTATCTCCATAAAGTGATGAAATATTTGAACTACGAGCCACTGCGCGCATTATACTATTCGACTCAAAGATACCTATTGACCCATCGTTATTGAAACCAGCGGGCACCGTACCAAATGGATGCTTTTCAAGAAAGCTATCCGTTTTGTAGAGACTACCCTTAAAACCTCTTTTACCCTGTCTTTCAAAGTGCTTTATGTCATCGAGTTCTAAATTACTTAGCTTCTCGGCATCAAAGTCCCATAACCAATTTTCTAAAAATTTTGGTTTATCACCTAAGACCTTTACTTTTACACGACCAAGTCTTCCAGTGATTAGAGACTTCCATACCCTTGGATTTGGTAGGTAAGAGAATATTCTGATTTTTTCGCTCATTTATTTTCTACATGACTTTAATTTTTTGGTTGCGAACTAGGTCTCATCTCTTCTTTTTTGTAAGAATTGATCCTAGCTCACGTTTAGTTTTCTCAAATACCTCAACCGACTGTTTAGAAATTTTCCCAATATTTTTGACGTCATCAAGCCGTCGGTCCAAAAAAAACTCCGACTCTCCAATAGTTCGGTTCTCCTTTGCAAGCCAGTGCGCTATAGTCGAAGAATATACTCCGGACAAAATAAGTCTTTTTGAGTAAAATGTTCCCCCGCTTGATGTGTCGCCTGCTATTTCCCAAATTTTATTAGATGTTTTCATTACTTGGGTAAATGCATCATAGGCATTTCTTGGCTGCGCCATAAAAAACAAGGACGTTTTGATGATACTCTTGTAATTTTCAGATGCTTTTAACCTCGATAAAATAAGCGTCTTTACAGTATCAGTGGTTCCCAGATCTTTATTGTTTTCGGCATTAAATATTAGATACATATCCTCATCTAATTTATCATTGAATGTACTGATGATATTTGAAATTTTATTGTCAAAAAGAGTCTGTAGTTCTTTTTTATTGGAATTTTTTGCTTTTTCGGCAGTTTTTGCGGCTTCATGTAAAGCATTCCATGTCCACCCGAGGCTTGGAACTTGGTCGAGCATTTTCATCATTAAATTTTTTTTAAGACTATTTTCCACAATGTGTGCGTAAATTAGGATTTCTAGTAGTTGATTACAATATAACTTAATTCTCTCTGGCTGAATTAAAAATAATTTTTTATCCGTCTTCTTTGTGTGCAAATATCAAGAATAAAGACAGAAAACATAGCGTTACAATAAAACCAGAGAATTCCTGTAACGACAAATACTGGCTAAGAATTAAAAGTGCTATAATCGTTGCAAAAAGAGGCTCTGTTAAAGCTAAAACAGAGGCGGTTGTGATACCGATAGCCTTAGAGCCAATAAAAAAAAGAACGTAACTTAATACATAAAATATACCATTACCTAGTATACCTAGCCAACCATAGTTATTGGTAGGAAACGAAAGATCCACAGGTACAAATAAGATATATATTATTAACACAATCACACTGAAAAAACTCAACTGTAAGTTTATCGTAACAGAGCCTATCTCATTCACTAACTTCCCCGTGAAGTATATAAATGCGATAAATAATAAGAGGCCTATAACACTGATAAATATACCGTAGAAACTCGTCTCTGATGATTCATCTAAAATTAGGATGCTAAGACCTAATAGAACACCTATGATACTAAACCATTGAGTTCGTGATAAATGTTCCTCTCCTTTAAAAGTTGTAATTAGTGCTACCCCGATGGGAAATAGATAAATGATCATTAAAACAAGAGCGATACTAATGTACTCGATAGCGTGGTAGGTCGATGCGATTAAGCAAACTGAAATGATACTGACAAATATCAAAGTAGGGATATTGCCTCTATCTACAAAAATGGGTTCCCGCAGAACGTATGTCAAAGGAGCTAGAATTATCAAACCTATTAGACATCTAGACATTAGCAAAACCATTAGAGATACGCCACTATCCAAAGCAATTTTTGCCGACGTCGGAACGAAGGCAAAAAAGAATGACGACAATAATACAATTGCTATTCCATTCCATCGCTTATTAAGTAACTTAATCATTATAATTTTGGTGGCTAGTTTAACTACTAGTAAAGTACAAATTGCGGTTTGTATAATTGTTTGTTGTTTACGATCGCTCTTTTTAAACTCTACACTGTACCAGTTAAAGTTATACTTCTGAGAACCCATGAAAGAAAATATTGTTTACATAGTGAATCCAATATCAGGAAAGCTATCTAAGAAAAAAAAAATCCGCGTAATTGAAAATATACATCCAAGCACCAAACCAGAAATAATTTTTTCACAGTCCTTAGAAGATGCTGGTAAAAAGGCTCAGGAGTTTATGTTGAAGAAATATTTAGTCGTTGCCTGTGGAGGTGATGGCTTTATTAATATAATTGCCCAAAAAGCAATAGATTACGCTTGTAATATGGCCCTTCTTCCGTTTGGAAGAGGCAATGACTTTGCTAGATCTCTTGATATCGACACACTGGAAAAGGCTATTGATGCAATAAGGGGTCGCAACTTTAAGTCAGTTAGATATTTAAACGTTGTATTTTCGGATAATAACCGTATCTCGCTTACGAATGCTGGGGTTGGACTATTAAGTGAGGCTTCATTTCGTGCTTCACAGATTCCTGTGCTTAAAGGGCCACTATTATATGCATCCGCTGCATTGATAAGCTTCATTAACTTAAAATCACATAAATATGTTGTTACCACTTATTCCCAAAAAATGGAGATGGACAACCTTATATTAGCAGGGGCTGCTTCAGAATATACCGGCGGTGGGATGTATATTGCTCCCGATGCAAAAAAGTTCCGAGACAAATTGAACTTATTGTTTGCAAACAAACTTAGTCGACTTCAAGCCGTAAAATTATTAATTATGGTCTTCTCTGGAAGGCATATATTCCATCATGCAGTGACAAATACTCACGTGCGGAGCGTAAAAATAGAAAGTCTCAACTCAGGTAAGTGGAGCTCGATTGTCTCTGGAGATGGAGAATACTTAGGGGAATTACCTGTAACAATTCATTTAGGTAAAAAGGCACTAAAAATCGCCCATTAATGTGAATATCTCAATAGGATAGTATTAATATTATACTAAGCATCAAAATCACCATATTTTTCACTATCAATAATATCTAGATGACCATTTTTGACTTTTGGTTGAAAAATAGTTCCAGAAGCTCCATAAATGTAGACATTTCCTGCTTGCAAATTTGGCTGAATGGGTTTTCGGTTTTCATCCAAGACATCGATTACCACTCTTTTAACGATACTTTTAGCCCTGAATATCATGCAAATATACACATCTCCATCCTCTTCTACAAAAATGACATTTGAAGCATTTGCTTCTTGGGTGATTTGTTTCTCCAAAATCGTTAAAAATTTTTTTCTTTTGGCAATGGTTGTTAAATATTTTTTTGCCATAAAATACCAGTTTATTTCTACCAATCGACCAAGTAATTTTTCTCTTTCAATAAGTAATTCATTTTCTGACATTATTTCATGCTCTTCATAGTCCAGTGATTTATGTAACTTAAAACCAATGCTGCAAACAAAAAATAAAACCCTTTTAGTAGACTGACCTCAAAGAAATAGGACAATTGTGAGGAAAAGAGAAGAAAGCTTATTAGGAATATGTCAACCATAGCCAATTTATGCAAATTTAAATTTTTCAATCTAGTAATTGGCACGAAATTCGTAAATAGCCTCATTAGAGGGATCAAAACACCAAACACCAAAATTGTTCCACCAAGCAAGAAATTTTGTTGGTCAAATAGAGCAATAATTAAACTATGAATTGAAAACTCCTCCTTAAAAATCCAGAATTCTTGCATCCTTGCAAATGGAGAAAATATTCCTAAAAAAAGAAGAACCGCTTCAATAGCTGAAAAGATAATTTTTATTAACAAATAGGGCCAATCCTCAGATGATTTATGATATAGTCCTAATGATTAAATTAACTTGATTAGTAACGCAACAGCTTCATTCGTTGTTTGCGTTGTACGTAAAATTAGGAAACACCATGGAGAAAACTTTCCCGAAACTGGATCTCGTGTATTTTAAAATGCGCGCGTTTACAGAAGCTATACAAATGCAATTATGCTATGGCAACGTTCCCTACACCTACTATATGGCGTGGGAATATTTTGAGAAATCTTGGCCGGAAATGAAAAAAGAAATTGGGTTTGGTCAGCTACCTGTTCTTATTGTAGATAACCAAACCACAATTTGGCAAAGTGGCTCAATAATGCGATATACAGCTAAATTAGCGAATACCCTTCCTACGAATGAGGAAGACCGGGCAATAGCTGACGCTATATTTGAGTCGAGCCAAGAGCTATTCCAACCCCTCAACGCGACAATAAACTTTAAGACCGGAGAGGAATATGAATCTCTCAAGAAAACAATTTTATCCAGTTTTGAGCCAAAGATATTTTATTTCAATAAATATTTAGAAAGCGATAAAAGAGGCCCATTTTTTCTGGGAGAGAATCCTTCATACTGTGATTTCGGGGTATACCATCAATTATCAATGATTCGAGTTCTTGAGCCCACCATCTTCGATGATTGGCCCAAAATAGTGAGCTTTTTTAATGCAATAGAAAATCTTAGTGGCGTATCCGAATATCTGAATAGCCGGCCCGAACTAGTTGGAATTAAAGAAGAGCCAAAGCTAATTATTAAAGGTAAAGCGGTACCAACGGGCATGATTCCAGATTAGTAGATAGGAGTTTAAAGATTTTTTAAAACTAAATCTTTTCCAGTTTACACCAGTCGGCTATGAATAAAGCTATTGTCTTTGTTATTTTCCTAACGGAACTCAAGCTTACTCTTTCATCGAAACCATGAATGTTTTCTGAATATGGCCCATATACTAGACAGGGGCAATCCCCATATACCATAAATACCCTAGCGTCTAGGTATGCAGGACTAATAAAGCTCTTCATATCTCCTTCGTAAGCAAGAAAATGTGCTTCACCTAATACTTTCTCAGCGTCCGTACCTTCTTCTAAAACATATCCTTTAGCAAAAAATCCATTCCACTCAATTTGAGGTGGATTATTTGAGAGAAAGACATCATTCAGTGAAGCTTCTCTAATACATTTTTCTATTTCTAATGATTTCTCTTTTGGATCCCAATCAGGAAAAATTGCAATACGACAGTCAAACTCACACCAAGATGGGACAGAGGAAGCCCAGTCACCTCCCTTTATTTTTCCAACATTAAAATTTATGGGTTGTTCAGTATCTTTATAATATTTAAAATTTGTCTTTTCTGCATTCCACGCCTCCTCAAGTTTTCTTAGTGCTTTTATTATGGGAAAGCATGCTTCAATTGCATTTTGACCAGAGCCCGCTTCTCTTACATGTACCGGCAAACCTTTTACACTTACCTTAAACCAAAGGACACCAACATTTCCTCTAACCAATTTATCATCTACAGGTTCTGGAATAATTGCAGCTTCGGCATTATATCCTCTAACCAAACATGCTAGTGCACCATTTCCTGTGCATTCTTCCTCTACTACTGACTGAATATGAACACGTGCAGCTGGTTGGAAACCTAAGTTTCTTATGGCATCCATAGCAAATATGTTTGCAACAATGCCCGCTTTCATATCTGCCCCTCCCCTACCATACATCCAATCGCCCTCAATTGCTGGGTCAAAGGGGTTGCGTGACCACATTTCGTAAGGTCCCTCCGGAACCACATCAATATGGCCATTAAGTATAAGAGATCTGCCTATCTCTGTTTTGGGCCTATGGGTAGCAACTATATTTATTGCATTTGAATAATCTACCTTTACTGGTGAAAATCCTGGGTGATCTTTAATGTCTTCCACATTCACCGTCCACCTATCAAGTACATAATTCCGCTTTGTCAATTTATCAAAGAGAAAATCTTGAGCTGTATGCTCTTGGCCACGTAAAGAAGGAAATCTAGTTAACTTTTGAGTGAACCTTATTTGATCATCAAAAAGTTTATCAACTTCAATGTTTATTCTCTCGGAAAGCTCTTTTTCAATCATTAAAATAGGGTATCCTTTTGACCTTTTTTTATACTAAACTATTACATTAATAATTGCATATCAGTTTTAGCAAGGAACATAAATTGTCTATTATCAAAATTGAAGAAAGCTGGAGAAAGCGGCTGATTGATGAGTTCAAAAAACCTTACATGCGACAGTTAAGTGATTTCTTGAAGACGGAAAAAAAGGTGGGAAAGGAAATTTTTCCAATAGGATCAGAAATCTTTTCAGCGTTTAACTTTACTCCATTTGAAAAGGTAAAGGCCGTAATTTTGGGGCAAGACCCCTACCATGGGAGGGGACAAGCACATGGTCTAAGTTTCTCCGTAAAAGATGGTGTTCAACCGCCCCCATCTCTAGAAAATATCTTTAAAGAGTTAAAATCAGATATCGGCTTAGCCCGACCTAAGTCAGGAAGCCTTGAAAAGTGGGCGAAAGAAGGTGTTTTGCTGTTAAATACTGTATTGACCGTTGAAAAGAGTAAACCAGCATCCCATCAGAGTAAGGGCTGGGAAATCTTTACTGACAAAGTACTTTCTTTATTAAATGAAGAAAAAAGAAATTTGGTTTATATTTTATGGGGAAAAAAGGCCCAGGAAAAAGGGACCTTTTTAAACGGAGATGCAAATCTAATTATAAAAAGTGCTCACCCTTCACCATATTCAGCTGCAAATGGATTTTTTGATTCAAAACCATTTTCAAAAACAAACGAATATTTAGATGGCAATGGTCTTTCCTGTATTAATTGGGAACTGTGAATAAGTATTAAGATTTTAATCTATAGGTGGTATATTAAAACTGAAAATAATGTAGGAGATAAAAATGAAAGTAATAGCCTTAGCAAAATATAATGAGTCAGCATGGAAGGGTATGATTGGAAGCAGTTATGCTGAAAGAAGAAAAGTAATGGAAGCTGTTGTGACTAGCGCAGGCGCAACACTTACAGATATGATGTTCACTCGTGGTCAATACGATATCGTAGTCACCTTCGAAGTTCCATCTGAAGATGTTGCTTTAGGCGCGGCGATTGCCGTTAATGCTAGCGGTGCAATCAAAGATCTCGTAACGCTCAGCGAGATTGATATAGATAGCGCTCTCAAGACAGCGAAGAGTGTTGCTAGTGCCTACTCTCCTCCAGGAACCTGATTACAGGCTCTATGACCATTCCTGTATTTCTGGATAAAACCGTTTTCTCCACTCCAAGACTTTTGGATTCATAACTTTCATCCAAAATTGTGGGATTAAACTCATAAGCACCATCAAAGGATAGCCAAAAGGTAACTGAGGCGCGTCGCCTGCGTCATATGATTGGAGATGTTGATATTTCTTGTTTGGTCTTGAGTGGTGATCAGAGTGCTTTTGAAGATTAATTAGCAGAAGATTACTCGCGTGGTCGTTAGCATTCCAGCTATGATGCGGGCGAGTAGGCTCAAACTTTCCATTGTCTAACTTTTGTCTAACAAGACCGTAATGCTCAATGTAATTTACGACCTCCAAATGTAGTACCGCAACTAAAGCTTGTAAAAAAAAACATACAGCGCCGAGTATTCCACCGATTAAGATAGCTAGTAATAGGAAGAAAAGCATGAGCCCAAAATAAATAAAAAAAGGATTTTGAAAATCCCAGAAAGGCAAGTTTTTCTTCTGCAATAGCTCTTTTTCTGTGTTCCAAGAAGACAAAAAACATTCGGGAATAACACGGATAAAAAATTTATAAAAGTTTTCCCCATATCTTGCAGTGACCGCGTCTTTGCGCGTTCCAACGTGCCGATGATGGACGAGAACATGTTCTGTTCTAAAATGACCATACAACGACATCCCCATTAAAAGATCTGATAAAAATCTCTCAATCCTTGTTTTTTGATGCATAAGCTCATGTGCAAATACAATCCCAACTGCTCCTGATATTATGCCTTGAACTAGCATAAGAAAAAATGCTTCCGTACCGCTGAGATGGTCAAACATAAATATTGTAAATAAACTGCCAAAGATCAAAAAGAACTGTACGGGAATCCAACCATAAAGAACATATTTATAACGGTCCTCCGATCCACCACTACTCTCGGTGGGCTTAATTAGCTTCTTTCCTATTAAAGCATCAAAAAATGTAATCACAACGTACCCAAAAATAGGCACAAGGAGTATTGTCCACCCCCCGAATATCCACGAGATCACCATTAACGGTGCAAAAATATAGGGGAGACCGAACTGAAAAGCCGGCGTTATTTCGCTCGTGAAATTTTCCGTGTCAGTATTATTCATCTATCTCTCCCCTTTTAGAAATAAAAAGTATTTGGTTAATTTCAAGGATAATAGGTATACTTCAATTTGAGAATAATTTCTATTAGTTTTACATTTGAACTAAAAACGGAGCAAAGATGAGTACAGTAATGAAAAAATCATTTGATAATCCAGATGAAGTGAGAGCACCTGACAAAGCAAAGGTATCTGTTTGTGACCTAGGGGGAATAGCAGCTGCAAAGCTCGTTCTTCAGCCAGGCTGGAGTTGGGAAACATGTGTCAAACCAATGGTTGGAGGAGAAAGCTGTCAAGCAAAACACGTTGGAACAGTGATTTCCGGTCAAATGGCTGCTAAACACAATGACGGCACAGAACAGGTTTTTGGGCCTGGTGACGTTTATGTTATTGAACCCGGTCATAATGGTTGGGTAGTAGGTGACGAAGAAGTAGTAGCGTTCGAATTTAACTCAACCGCAGCACAAACATACGCTAAGACCGATTAAGCGGTTTATAGCTTTTAATAAATCTAAATGGTGTCGCCAAAAAGTCATTTAGGTTGAGTTACTTATGTCTGATAATTCAATTGACTTTTACATCGACATAAAAAGTCCCTACGCCTACTTGGCTTTAGATCCTGCAATTAAAGTGTTTGATCAACTGGGATTACAGTGGAATCTATTGCCATACACTCTGGATATTGCTGACTATTTAGGAAGTGCGACGGTCAATAACGAAGGGACGATAATCTCTTCAAATAGAACAGCACATCAGTGGCGCAGAGTCAAATATTCCCACATGGATTGCAGAAGGATGGCTAATCTACAAGGAAAAACAATTTTAGGTACTCAAAAAATTTGGGATAGCTCGTTATTTTCTATGGCTCATTTATGGGTCAAAGAAAAATCGGAAAAAACTTTGTTGCCTTTTTTGCGCGAGTCTTTTCAATTGTTTTGGAAGAGAGAGCTGGACATAGAAAATGAAAAGGTGCTTTTAAATTTAATCGACAAATTTCAACTTGATAGCACTGATTTCATATCTTGGAAGAGCAACAATCAAAACTGTGTGACCTCTTTAATGGATACCGCACTATCTATGGGAATATTTGGGGTGCCAACCTTTGTCTTTGAAGAAGAAATATTTTGGGGAAGTGAAAAATTAGCTCTTATTAGTGCAAAGGTTACGGGAGATTACTCAGCTTTAACTTAAGTTTTTTTAAATCCTTTTTTTGTGGCCTAAGTCTCTTATTGATGCGAAGAGGACGAACCAATAAAATCTAATTTTTGCGTAGACGCCTTTTCGTGATTTGAGCAAATCGTACTTTTCTAGTCCACATTTTGTTTTTATAAAATAATTCATAAAAGTTGCATTCATTATTTATTTTCGTAAAGTTCACGTTCGTACATTTCTATAATATCAGTTTCTTTTTTTATTTCACAATTTAATCCTGTCTGATCTTCAATCATTTCATAAAGCGTGGGTATGGGTCTTGTATCAGGCCAGCTTTCAGGCTTCCATAGACTTGATCGAAGTATTGCTTTGCCACAATGCAGAAATACTTTTGTTGGTTTAATAACTGTAACTGTCTTTGGCAAATTGGATTTTAATTTATGTTTTTCGAGAACTTTTGGGTCGTTTGATATCGTGGCTTTCCCTTGAACTCTAAGTGTTTCTGTCACCTTTGGAATGAAAAATATAAGGGATACAGTTGCGTTTTTAGAAATATTTAGAAGCCCGTCAATCCTATTATTTCCAGGTCTGTCAGCTATTTCGATGCGATCATTAGATATAACTTTAACAAAACCTTTTGGATCACCCTTGGGTGAGAGATCAATATCGACACCATCAAAAGTCCCCATGACCAAAAAATTTGATGCATTTATGAAACTGACACTATGTGGATCCAAGCTTTTCATTATCTTCGCAGATGCTTTCTCAGTAGCAGGACCATAAAGATTTCTTAATTGAATTTCATCCATCGTGCATTTTTTGTAGTTGAAACAGTTTCATAATAAACTATTTTTAACTAAGTAACATAAAAAACAAGAGGTATGAAAAATGAGCGTCGAACTAAACTATATCTGTCTATATGGACTTCTAATCATAGCAACTACCCTTGTACAACAGCTTACCAGCTTGGCAAACGTTGGAATTATGCCCGTGTTTAGTAGTCGAGAAGGCGTAAATTTTTCAGGTATGACCGGACGATTAGAGCGCGCTATTCTAAATTGTGTGATAGCACTCGCGATGATAGGTCCAGCAATCCTAGCACTTACAATGACCGAAACAAGTAGTGCAAATACTACGCTAGCCATTCAAGTTTTCTTTTGGGCTCGACTCGTTTATGTGATTGCATATGGTTTGAATATTATTGGCTTAAGATCTGCAGGTTGGGTTGCAAGTTTATTGAGCATCCTCTATTTATATTGGTCAGCAATGTCGATCAGCTAGCTTTTTAAAAATAACCATCTCATCAGAAACTAGAGAGCTTTATGAACGCTATAGACCAGCTGATCAGTTATAATAAAACGACCGGTTTGCTTCAATCCGTAGCTGGTAGAAATGCCTGGGATCAGGAGACAGTGATGCCATCTAAGAGTGGCAATTCTCGGGCGATGGAGATGGGTGCACTCGAGGAAGTTATTCACGATAGAAAGAAAAATCCGATAGTCAAAAAGTTATTGGAAGAAGCCGAACCTAAAACACCGTTTCAAAAAAGAGCTTATACACTAATAAAGAGAGCCTTTGACAGAGCAGAAGCTATACCAAGCAAACTCGCATCGGATTTGGCTGCAACCACATCCTTAGCTCAAATGGCCTGGCAAAAAGCTAGACAAAATAACGATTTTTCTGAGTTTTCACCTCACTTAAAGAAGGTAATCGATTTAAAGAGAGAAGAGGCATCCCTTCTATCTCCTACCGGAGATTTATACGATGGGTTAATAAATGATTACGAATTTGGAATGACAAAAAAAGAGACCTCCAGTATTTTTGAAGAAATGAAGCCAAGACTTTTAGATTTGCGGCAGAAAATAAGTGAAGCAAAACTTTCCAAACCCGTATTGGAAGGTGACTTCAATACTGAAAAACAATTAAAACTCGCCCATGAAATAGCAGAGACATTCTTCTACGACTTTGATAGAGGAAGGATTGATATTGTGGCGCATCCTTTTTGTTCAGGTGGTGGGGATGATGTACGAATTACTACCCGGGTGGATAATAAGGACCCATTTAACTGTTTATACAGTACTATTCACGAAGTGGGGCACGCTTGCTATGAACAAAACGTGTCTTCAGACTTTTTACACTCGCCTCTCGGTTCTGGCGTATCTTTAGGCATTCACGAAAGTCAGTCTAGGATATTTGAGAACCAAATAGGAAGATCTAGGCAATTTACTAGGTGGCTGTTTAAGAAAATGAAAAGCTATTTTGGAGAATTTGGTATTAGAGATGAGGAAGAATTCTACCGTTTGGTTAATAAGGTTGAAACCGGTTTTATTAGGACTGAAGCAGACGAGGTTCACTACAATCTACATATTATGCTTCGCTTTGAGCTCGAAGTAGAGGTAATTGGAAAAAATTTGGAAGTTCTGGATTTGCCCGAGGCCTGGAATGCAAAATTCAAGGAATATTTTGACCGTGACGTTGAAAAAGCCTCTGATGGAATTCTCCAGGACGTTCATTGGTCAATCGGTGCATTTGGGTATTTTCCAACCTATACTTTAGGTAACTTAAATGCAGGCTGTTTATTTGAAAAGATGCAAAAAGATATTCCTGGTCTTGCAGACGAATTTGAGAAAGGTGACGTGTCATTAGCAACCACTTGGTTAACAGAGAACATACATCAGTATGGAAGCCTATACGAACCTGCTGACCTGATCAAAAAAGCCACAGGAAAGGCTTTTACGCCTGAGCCCTTTTTGAATTATTTAGATGAAAAGTTTTCTGATATATACGACGTCTAATCTCTAAAATTTATAAATTGTAAAGGAAGAGGTAAATCGAGCTTTTTTGCTAACGAAATGACTTCCTGAAGACTATCTTTCTTTTGCCCTGAAACCCTAAGCTCATTACCTTGTATTTTTACCTGCACTTTTAACTTACTCTGCTTGACAGAAGAAATAATTTTTTTTGATGTGTCTTGTTCAATCCCCTCCAGCAAATCATAGTTTTGCCTTACTCGATTACCTGAAGCGCTTTCCGTTGATTTAACTTTGAGGGCTTTGGGGTCTATACCTCTTTTAACAAAATGGCCTATTAAAAGTTCGTTAACTTGCTTTGCTTTCAAGTCATCTTCTGTTTCTACAATTAACGAGTTCTCATTTCTCTCAATATCGGTCTTCGAACCTTTAAAATCATATCGCTGGTTGATCTCTTTACTAGCATTAAAAATCGCATTCTCAACTTCCTGCATATCCAATTTACTGACAATATCAAAACTAGGCATTTCCTCTAAACTCCCTTGACCATAAAATAAATTGCTTTGTTTTTATTTTACAATAAATAAACCCTAAATTTAACTCATATTTAGATTCAGAAAAAATTACAATATTTTTAAGTTTCACAATGATGTATGATAAAAACTTCGAGTAGATCTGGATAATAATAATGGAAAAGAAAAATAAACAATCAGAGCCAAGCTTTTATGTAAATTTTGAGAAAGTTTACGCACGTAATATCGACAGCAATATAAGCTTGCTAAACTTTTTGAGGCATAATTGTAAATTTACTGGAACAAAAGAGGGGTGCTCAGAGGGAGACTGTGGTGCATGCTCTGTATTAATTTTTGATGAAAAAGGATCCTTAGCACCAGTAAACTCTTGTATTTTAAAGGTGGGACAAATAATTGATAAAAATATAGTAACAATTGAAGGTGCTAGCAAATTAAGCTCTGCTAAACCTTTAATTCAAGCACTAAACTCCGAGGCGGCGTCGCAATGTGGGTTTTGCACACCTGGCTTTGTAATGGCAGCGCTTGCGTTAAAAGAAAAACATAAAAGCCCTTCTGAGAGCGTTATCCATGACTCTCTATCTGGAAACTTATGTCGCTGTACAGGGTATAGACCAATAGTGAGCGGGATCCAATCTCTCAAAGAAAAAATAAAGTTTCCAATGCCCATAAATAGTAAAGGCTTAAAATTAAAGACCGCAATTTTTGGAAAGACAAATTACTTTTACCCAGACTCTAAAAAAGAACTAATTGAATTTATATCAAACGAAAAGAATTATACTGTTTTGTCTGGAGGTACAGACTGGAACCTTGAAGCGGAAGACTCCGATTTTAAAGAACAGAAAATATTATTTCTGAATAATATAAAAGAAATGTCTAAAATTAAGACCAAGACTTCATCATTTGAAATAGGCGCTTGTGTTACACTATCTAAATTCGAAGAGTTATGCCGTGAATTCTTCTCCCCCTTTCTGGATACAATTATTAGGTTTGGTTCTCCACAGATTAGAACAGCCGCAACAGTTGGAGGGAATCTTGGGACATCGAGCCCTATTGGTGACCTAGCTCCCCTATTTTTCGTATTGGAGGCTGAATTGTCTCTACTCGGTCCAAAAGCAGAAAGAACTATTCCGATTAAAGATTTTTTTAAGGGATATAGAAAAAATGCTCTAAAACGCAATGAGCTTATATACAAGGTTAAGGTACCAAAAACAAAAAAGGAAGATTCAATTTTTTCTTGGAAGCTATCAAAAAGGTATGATCAAGATATATCAACTTTATCGCTGGCAGCCAAATTAAAGATGGATAAAAACCACACTATAGAAAATATTATTTTATCTGCAGGGGGCGTAGGACCCACGCCTTTGTTATTAGATAAAACGAGTAAGTTATTAAAGGATAGTAATCTACGCTTTAACCAAAACTCTCTCATAACTGCTTTAAATCATGATATTTCTCCAATAAGCGATCTAAGAGGGACAGCAAAATATCGATCGGCTGCAATGGTTGGATTGATAAAAAAAATGCAAAGATCCGCCATAAGTGGTGAGCAACAACATTCGATAATGAGTATTTGATGGCGTTAGATAACAAAAATAATATTTCAGTTGGAAAATCGTACTACCAAGACTCGTCTTTTAGACAACTTACGGGAAGAGCCGAGTACATAGATGATATTCCTTTGTCAGAAAATACTTTGCATGGAGCTCTTATCCTTTCAGAAATACCATCTGGTATGATAACTTCTATTGAGACCGAAAAAGCAAAAAAATTTGATCCAAGCATTACAGTTATTACAGCAAAAGACATACCTGGTAGGAATGATATAGCGCCTATTTTTGCAGATGAGCCAATCTTTGCAGAAAAAGAGGTAACTTATGTAGGCCAACCTATCGGGCTCATTGTTGCTTCATCAATGGAGAGAGCAAGGGCAGCCGTAAATGAAGTGAAGATTGTCTATAAAAAAGATAAAACACCGATATTAGACTTGGATTTAGCATTCAAGAAAAAAAACTTCTTTTTAAAACCAATTCACTTTGAGAGAGGTAAGGCAAACGAACAGATTAAGCAGGCACGCCATAAGCTTAAGGGTTCATTTTCTATGGGTGGTCAAGATCACTTTTATTTGGAGACACATATTGCTCTTGCCATTCCACATGAAAACTCTGAGTTCACAATCTGGTCAAGCACACAACATCCAACTGAAGTCCAGCATGGTGTATCCAACGTTTTAAATATTCCAGCGGCCAAGATCTCTAGTAAGGTCAGGAGACTTGGCGGTGGCTTTGGAGGTAAAGAAAGCCAGTCAACAATATACGCCGCCATAGCAGCTCTAGGAGCATACATTTTGGATAAGCCTGTTAAGCTTCGTCTTAATCGCAAAGATGACATGGCATCATCCGGGAAACGTCATGACTTTGAAGTGAAATACACCGTAGGTTTTAATAAAAAAGGAAAGATTAAGGGATTAGATATCACATTGCTTAGCAATGCAGGTAATGTCTGCGATCTGTCAGCTCCTGTAATGTCGAGGGCATTGACCCATTTAGATAACTGTTACTCTTTTAAAGATATTACCGCACGAGGCTACATATGTAAAACAAACACCGTATCTAACACAGCGTTTAGAGGCTTTGGTGGCCCTCAAGGAATGCTTGCAATTGAGACTATTCTTGAAAGAGTTTCTCGATTTCTCGGAATCGATTTAGATGCACTTAGACGTGAAAATTATTATTCCACTAAAAATGGAATTAAAACACCCTATGGGCAAATAGTTAAAAATATTAAAATTGAAAAAATAATTAATGAGATGGAAACTTTCGCAGGTCTAGAAAAAAGAAAGCTTCTTGTAGAAAGGTTTAACACGTCGCAAATTAATAAAAATCAGCCTTACAGAAAAGGAATTGCCTTCATGCCTGCCAAGTTTGGGATATCTTTTAATAAGGTATCCTTAAATCAAGCAGGAGCATTAGTCCATGTATACACAGATGGTTCGGTGAGACTAAATCATGGCGGAACAGAGATGGGACAAGGCCTATTTACCAAAGTGGCTCAGGTCGTCTCAGAATGTTTCAACATTCCTTTAGACTATGTACATATTGCTGGAACGAATACCGATGAGGTCCCAAACACCTCAGCTACAGCTGCATCGTCTGGCTCCGATATTAATGGTATGGCAGCGTGGAAAGCAGCTACTGTTATCAAACAAAGAATGCTTAAACACGCGAGCAAAGTTTTTAAAAAGCCACCCTCTTCTATTGAATTTAAGAACGGTCTGATACTGAGCGGAAATAAGAGCATGACTTTTAAGGAATTAGCATTTTCCTGCTGGGAAAGCAGAATATCTCTTTCATCAACGGGCTTTTATAAAACACCAAAAATCTCATGGGATCAGGAAAAATTTAAGGGAAGCCCCTATTTTTATTTCACGTGGGGAGCGGCAGTATCGGAAGCAATTATAGATATTGATACAGGAGAAAGTCGAATACTTAGGGCAGACATCATTCAAGACTGTGGGAGCTCTCTCAACCCCCTAATTGATAGAGGGCAGATAGAAGGAGGTTTCATCCAGGGTATAGGATGGCTAACTTGTGAAGAACTATATTTTAACACAGAAGGCAAACTTTTAACTCTTGGCCCCTCAACGTATAAAATACCTGGAAGCCGAGATGTACCACCTGAATTTAATATTAAGCTATTAGAGAATACTCCCAATGAAGAAAAGACAATATTTAGATCTAAAGCTGTCGGTGAGCCCCCTCTATTACTATCCATTTCTCACTTTTTGGCTTTGAAAAATGCCGTCTCAATGGCTAGCGAAACATCAAATGCAGATTTATTAAATGCTCCCGCAACACCTTCAAAAATTTTAGCTGCGGTGCATAATGATCACTCTATGTAGATCTCATTACCATTGCTTTGAAAAAAAAACTCTCTCAAATTTTCTTTGCCTGCATCCAATGCTGATGATCTATCGATAACCAAAAAATCTTGAGCTGTATTAACGAGCAGTGGAAAATGCCAAACTTTTGGATTGTAATTTATACCTACATTACCTGGCACTTCGAAATACTTGATTGAAGAAAGATCTGGGGATCCGTCATTATCATTTGCCACGACTACTTGCCAATCTATTTTTTGTATTGGCATAAATGCTTGAGATGCCAGAGGATGCATCTCCAGATAATCAATTTTTATCGGTCTTTTTCTAGGAGTAGCAGAAAATATTGAAATGATTGGATTGGCTTTTTTGTCCAGCACTTGTACCGTCGCTACCTCATCAAACCTCTCACAATATCCCTGATTTATCAGAAATTTATTATTTTCCATCCCTTTTGAAATTACATCACCAAAAGGTTCGAATAATTTCTGGCTTATGGTCAGCTTTTCTAAATTTAAATGCATTTTATCTTACTGGTTGACCAAAAATTCGAAATCTCGAAACTCCCCCATCAGGATAGATGTTTAATCTCACGTGGGAGACCGTATTTTCGTGTAAGAAATCATTTTTTCCAAAGTTATGAATAAAGTCTGGTTTGCATTTTTTCTCATCTAAAAAAAATTCCCAGTTACTAGAAGCTTCAAATGCTTTTATTTTGTCTTTTTCATTTTTTAAATCAATTGTTTGAATTGAAGCTCTATCTGGAAAATTACCCTTGAAGTGACAGGTATCTATTTCTACATTCGAAATCAGCCCACGTGTTCCTAATTCAATGATTATAAAATCATTTCCAGGGACACGCCTACGCCGAGTCTCCCACCCGTCACCCATTGTAGTTCCTCTACCTTCAGACAGGAGAGCGTTTACATTGCCATAGTGTGCGTTATTATACCCAATGATTTTCCCTCCATTTTTTAGAGCAGATAATTCTAAGTCTTTAGATAGATCCTGAGAAAAGGGAATAAGATCTCCAAAAAGTCTAAGCCGCGCTACACCTCCATCTGGGAAAATATTTAATCTTACATAGGTTACATTTTGATTTTTTAAGAGCTTAAATTCATTTATGTGATCTCCTTTCAAAATCTGTTTT
>CACAAX010000002.1 GCA_902530595.1 uncultured Alphaproteobacteria bacterium | reverse complement strand
TCAAAATTTGCTTCCAACTTTAGAACTACCTTTTTATTAGTATCTTGTATAATCTGGGTAGTTGACCAACCCGTATTTGTATTAAATATCATATTCTTACAATTGGCGTTTTCCCAATTTTTAGTCGCATTAATCTTAAAATCCTCTGAAAAGTCGGATAATAAGTATTGAATGTGTTTTTTTTCTGTTATTAAAGCTTTTTTCTTACAATCAACGGTAATCCCTATTAATTCGTAGTCGCCTATATTATAGGGGATTTTTTTTTCTTCTTTAGCTTGCATACCTTTCATCGCATTACAAATGACCTCGTCTAATTCATTACCGACTGCTTTAAACGCTCCAAAAGAACTGTAGATAGTGCATATGGAAAGAATATTAAAAAAAAATTTCATTTAAAATTTTCCATTCCAAAATTCAACTCGTTGCCTCAAATACCTTATTATAGATTTTCCACTTGTTATCGACTTTGAGAAATGAAAGCGTATCTGTAAACATGATATTAATGTACTCACTTTTTACTTTCACCACAGCAGTCTCCGCTCCAGTATCAACCATTAATATTTCGTAGACTTTAGATTTTCCTTGTTCTTTCGGTGATGGAATATTTTTTTCAACGAATGTTGCCCAGTCCTCCTTCGTCTGTCTTATCAGCCTACCATTAATATGACCGGTAACTCTGGCGTCATCATCAAATATTTTTCTCGTCATAGCTCCATCAGATTCGTATGCACTATTGATATACTCTTCTACCACCTTTAGAACTTTTTCCTTATTTTTCATTGCACTCTTTTCCATTTTCTTTTGCTATTAAATATAATTATTTAAAGTGAAACTGATTAATGGTATCGCAAAATATCAATGAAACAAATTCCTTTTTTTAAGTCAATTAAACAATCTATAGAGGCGCCTAAGTTTTTTTAAAAAATACGAAAAATTTTTGTTACCATTGCATCTGAGAAATATAATAAAAAGGGAAATGCGTATGAAATTTACAGTGTCACATAAAGATAAATCTAAATTTGAAGCAGGTCTTAGAGGTTTTTTTCAGTATAGGGATCTCGGAATAGATACTGCCACAAAGGGAAATTATGGCGCAAATGTAATTAGAGCTGTTCCAGGCAAACATTCAAAGGGCGAATGGCATTTACATAAATTAAATTTTCAAATGGTTTATATACTTAAAGGTTGGGTTACTTTCGAGTATAAGGGCCAAGGAACCTTTACTTTTCACGAAGGAGACTCCGTCTTGCAACCCCCAGAAATATCGCATAGAGAAATAGAGCATTCAGAAGATTTAGAGCTTCTTGAAATAACAAGTCCAGCTTCTTTTGATACAGAGACTGTTTAGTTTACCTTTGACTATTAGCTAATTTCAAAAACCAGACTGCAGTCATATCCGCTACTAGTTCTTCCTTTTGATTGAAAACTTCGACTAGTATTGTTGTAATTCCAAAAGGTTTTGAATTTGATTTGCGCGATGACTTGACTGTCACTGTACAATGAATAGTGTCATTTGGTCTGACAGGTTTAAACCAATTAACTTTGTCTAAACCTGGAGACCCCATTGAGGATCTCGAGGTTTTTTGAGTATCTAAAATTAAACTGTGGGCAATCGCTATGGTTTGCCAGCCACTCGCTATAAGGCCACCATAATGAGACTGCTTTGCCAATTTTTCGTCAATGTGAAAAGGTTGATAATCCCATTTTTCAGCGAATGAGATAATATCTTTTTTGGTGATTGTCTTTTTTTTTGTTTCGAAGGAGTATCCTTGATAAAAGTCTTCAAAATACATTTCTTGCCTCAAAAATTACAATTTAGAAAATTTGATAAAAAATACCTATGTTTCTATAGGGGCCTTCTATTAATAGCACCTCCAGATGAGTCGGTTCAATACTTCTTACGAAATATGGGCTACAAAACAAGCTTATGCCCGTTTTCTCGCAACCATTTTCTTTTTTCTTGGAAATCTTTGCAGTAGTTTCCCACCTGGTCCCAGAAATTCTTTGAGTGATTAGGTTCGATGATGTGACTTAACTCATGAACTATTAAATAGTCAATTATATGATCTGGAGCCATTATAATCCGCCAATTATAAGATATTTTATTATTTGCAGTGCAAGATCCCCATTTTGACTTGTAGTTCTTTATAGTAATCCCATATGGTTGAACCCTCATCTGCTGAGCAAACTCTTCAGTTCTTGCTTTCAAAATTTTAATAGACTCTTTCAAGTACCAATCTTCCAGTAATCTTTTAATGTTTTCTCTACCTATTGATTTATCATCAACATACGAGACCAGTAAAAGACCTTCTTCAATTTTGACAGCTTCTTTTCTCCCCAAAATTAGAGATAAGCGATACTCATCACCTCTGAAATAAAATTTATCATTATCAATAAATTCTCTATTTTTTAAAATCTGTTCTTCAAAATTCAAAATCGCTCTTAGCTTTATCCAGTGCTGTTTTCTCTTAATAAGATCAACTAAGGTTTTTTTAGATACATTTCTAGGTGTTTTAATGATCAGTTTGTTATTTTTAACCTGTAATGCAATAGTTCTTTTTCTGTTGGTACGTTCTATCTGTATTTCCAAGTCAACATTACCAATATCGATTATTTCATTTGCAAAGCTTCTGATATGCATTTTGAACAAGTAGGAAAGCTTTAAATTACTTTAAAAGTGACATTGCTGTCGCCGTTAAATTATGTACGACAATGGTATTAAGATTAATCAGCTTACTAACTTTTGGTCTATAATAATCAATCCATTCACTACTCTCATAAACAGCTTCATACAATCTCTTCTTATGATCTTGATCTAGAAAGCGTCTTATCCAAACATAAGTTGACCCTTTCTTTTCTGAGTGCATTTTTCTTTCCCCTTCTTGTTCAAAGAACTCATCGGAACTATTCATTATAAAAGTGCCATTTATTTCCATTCCTCTTTCTCTTTGAAAGGGAATAATTTCAACATCCATAAACTCTATCCATTCAGACATTTTATTTGGATATACTTCATATATTCTTAATTCGAAAAAGGGTTCCATTAATAATTCTCCATGCATTTACGTAATCATCCTTTATAAAAATCAACATTAAAGCAATTTTTTGTTTGTTCACATACTTTTGGTTGCTAATAAAAATTTTGATTGGCTCTGGATTTAAAAAAAATATGCTTTATTTCAATGTCAACCAATGGAGATAAAAAATGAATTTACTTAAATGGCTTCTTGAAAATGAGAACTCACCGTTTTTGTGGGGTGGATTAGGCATTTTTCTAATTATTCTTTTAATAGGCTTTTAATCTATAGATCGTATTAGACAATTTTTGGTGATTAAAATGGATGACGTAGATCACGGCACCTATCAACGGCTTCCGACGAAAAAGGATCAGGTACTAAACGAGTTTAGAAACTTTTCTAATGAACACTTGTGTAATTACTCAAAGAGCAGAAACTTTGACATGGGCTACCCTCATGCAAATGTTTCAAAGCTATCACCATATCTTCGCCGACGACTAGTCTCAGAAAATGAGGTGTTACAGATAGCCTTAGAAAAAAATTCTATTTCATCTTTAGAGAAATTCATTCAAGAGATTTTTTGGAGAACCTACTGGAGAGGATGGCTGGAACTGCGACCTGATGTCTTTAAGGACTATGAAAATGGTTACGACGGTTCTCATTTGCCTGATAAAACTGGAATAAAATGCTTCGATCATTGGACGGAGGAACTTATAGAAACAGGATACCTGCACAATCATGCACGGATGTGGTATGCAAGCATTTGGATTTTTACCCTTAGAAAAAGTTGGGTTTCTGGTGCAAACTTTTTTAAAGATCATCTCGTTGACTGGTGTCCAGCTTCGAATACTCTAGGCTGGCGTTGGGTCGCTGGTCTTCAAACAAGAGGAAAGATGTATGTTGCAAAAGCGGATAACATAAAGCTTTTTACAAACGATAAATTTTTCCCAAAAGACGAACTGAATGAAAATCCCTTTTTCAATGAAGACCTTTGGAAGACTTATGAAAGAGCGTCTGAGATTTCCTATGTAAAGCCAAATTTAAATGCTTGTGAAGATACGGGAGTAATTATAAATAAAAATGATCTCACTTTAAATCAATACCTAAGCAAAGAACAAATTATCCTTAAAGGATGTATTTTTCATGATCCAGAATATCAATCTAGTAAGAGCGATTTTGTAAATAAATTTGACAGTGACCTAATCGAAAATCTACGCTCAGATTTACCTAGCTTTGAATTCTGCCAAACAAAAAAAGCAGTATTGAAATGGGCTAAAAGTGAAAAATTAAAATACTTAATTTTTCCTTATGAGACGGTGGGAAATAAATACTTCATGACAAGTGACTTTATTAATGAACTTAGAAATCAGAACATTGAAGCAATTTTTTATATGAGAGATTGGGATAAATATGCGTTTCCATTTGCAAATAAGGGCTTTTTCCCATTTAAAAAAAATATTTCAGATTTGTTAATTAAAAATGGTATTAGTTAAAATAGTTAGTAATCAATCATGTATCTGGCTTTTTGTTTAGTTATTGAATTATATAAAACCATCTCACCACTCCGGGGCATGATTCCAGTCTGTTCCGAAATAACAACCTGATGGGTCACAAATAAAGCAAGGTCTGAATAACCAAGGGAATCAAGTTTCTTTTGAAGTTTGTTCATGACCTGATCTTTTTTTTCATATACTTGAAAGAAGGAGTTTAATCCTGAAAAAGTCGTCCATTGGCCAAGATTAAGCTCTTTGGCTGTGTCAATGCACCGACACCACTCACTCGTTAAAATTTGGGAGAACTTCAGATTTGTTGATCTCAAGTAATTTCCTATCAATCTAGCCTGCAAGCGACCTTTATCATTTAAATTCCGTTGCGTACTACAGTCCACTTTTATAAAATTTTCCGGATCTCCAACTCCAGGAGCTAAAGCATGTCTAAGAAATATGACGTTTGCTGATATATTTTTCTTTATTATTTCTAATTCAGATCGAGCAAAAGTGTCGGTAACCAAAAGAAGTGTTATAAAAATAACACCAGTTAAAATATTTTGGAACTTAAATTTCACCAGGTGCTATCTCTGGTACATTCAATAACATTCGCTCTGTCGTCTCTAATGCAATTATGGAATGGAGAAATTGACTTATAAAAAAGTGTTCCTACCATGTATAAAGTGAGGATTGTGACTATCAACCTTATATAAAATCGCCTTTCCTTTAAATCTAATACTTTTTTATCAATCATGTATTTGTACCTTTTTAATTGCATCTAAAAACCTATGCTGTTTCCAACCATTCAATTGCTGTTAGATATATCATGGAGAAAAGACTTTAAGTCAGAGTATTTGTAATCTATGTACTCCGCGTTATCTTTATAGTCTTCAAAATTACGCTCATTTTCCATCCAAACAGTTTTCAACCCTAGCAATTTTGCCGGTTTGAGATTTTTTGCTGTATCCTCAATAAAAATACTTTTTTCTACTTGATTTGAAAGAATGCCAAAACTTTTTAGCATAATTTCATAAGATTTTGGATCGGGTTTAGGTACATAGCGTGTAGCTTTTATATCTAATATTTTTTCAAACTCAGCTTCTATCCCCATTGCTGATAAAATCTTTTTCGCGTGATCTTGAGATGCATTTGTATAAATGAATTTTTTACCAGAAAGATTGTTTAAACTTAATTTAAGTTGCTTTTCATATTGTAGTTCAGGGTGTGTAACATCATGAATAAAGTCAAGATATTCATCAGGGTCTATTTCATATTCTCTCATAAGACCGGTTAACGTAAGACCATATTTTTTATACATGTTACTTCTAACTAAGTTAGCTTCTTCCTTCGTGAAAGAGAGAACTTCCATTATGTACTGAGTAATCCTCTCGGATATTTTGACAAATAATCCAGCTTTTATATCGTATATCGTATTGTCAAGATCGAAAATCCAGTTCTCAAACGAATTATTAAATAATTTTTTCATTCATTCTTCCTATTAAGAAAATCAGTCTCTATTAATTTATTGATTATAAAATTGTAGCGCAAAAAACGTTTCAACCTTCTTCTGTTTGTATAAGATATAAGAAATCTACTACCTCTTGATACTTTTCGTCAGCAATATCTTTGTAACTACACCCAAAACGATCTTTTACTTTCAACGCTACATGAGCATATGGATTTCTCCCTTTTGGATGATTGGGGTGCTCAGGGAGCTTTCCAAACAATTCATCGCCTGTGCTTTGAATTAATCGCCAGATTCTTTCTTTATTAATTTTGTCCAAATTTTTCCCTCTTGGATAACAATCAAACAGGCGTATCACCAGCAAATGTTATTCGATGCATTAACCTTCTTTTCCCATGGTAATCGTTTATCGGATTATGAAGGGTACACCTATTATCCCAAATCGCAACTGATCCTTTTTTCCACTTAAACCGGCAGGTAAACTCTGACTTTATTTGGTGCTTAAACAAAAATTCAAGAAGAGGAGTACTCTCCTCTAAGCTAAGACTTTCGAACTGTAAAGAGTGAGCTTCATTGATAAATAATGCTTGTTCTTTAGTTTCAGGGTGTGTTCTGACTACTGGGTGTATCGCTCTCAACTCGTCGACCACTTTTCCAGACGAAGAGTGTTTCATAACATCTGATCTTGAGGCTACTACTTTCCCTTTACCAGAGGTATTAATTACCTTTTGTTCATTCAAGAATTTCCGCATACCCTCTGACAGATGATCTAACGCCATGCATTGGTTCGCAAATTCGGTGTCACCACCAAACTCAGGCACCTCAACCGCGTATAGCATTGTTGCCTTTGGTGGTTGCTCTTGGTAAGTGGTGTCACTATGCCAAACCCCACCAAAATTATTAAGGTCATTTTCTTTCTTTAAAATGGGCGTTATCTCAGGAAAATCTTTCAGACCTTTCACAAATGGATAGATTACAGGTTGTCCAAACATCTTACCAAATCGAAGTTGAGTTTCCGGATTGAGCTCCTGATCATTAAAAAATATCACCTTATATTCTAAAAAAGCGTTATATATCTCTTCAAATACAGGGTCTTGAAGAGGCTCTTTTAATTCTATTCCGGTAATTAATGCTCCTAATGCACCAGATATCGGACTAACTTCTATGCTTTTAAAATTCGCATTACTCATAAGATCGTCTTCCTGCTCAATTAAATTCTAGTGAAATATACCTTAATTAATATTACCCACAATTTTTCACAAAAACTCTAGAAAAATTTTTAATTAGCCTTTTGCCAAATAAATTGAGATGATCACTCCGAGCAAATGTAAAAATTTGTATAAAATGATATTTTTTACCCATAGCAAAACAAAGTCCACTAAAAATGTAAAATGAAGCGCAATCCCCAAGAAGTATTTTTAAAATGGTAAAAATTTATGTAGATGCCGACGCTTGTCCGGTAAAAAACGAAATAGAAAGGATCGCTGCACGCCATGATTTGATGACTTATATGGTGTGTAATGGAGGAATCCGTCCTTCTCGCAATCCACTTATAAACCTCGTCGTTGTTAATCAGGAATCCGACGCCGCAGACAGTTGGATTATAGGTAACATCGAGAAAAACGACATCTGTGTAACAAACGACATTCCACTTGCTGAACAATGCCTAAAAAAAAGTGCGTTGGCAATAAGACCTAATGGAATGAGGTTTACTCTCGACAACATAGGTATGGCAATCGCAACAAGAGAAATAATGGAAAAAATACGTGAAGGCGGTGAAGTTACTTCTGGTCCACCTCCCTTCAGCAAGTTAGATCGATCCAAATTTCTGAACTATATGGAAACTATGGTTCGTTCAGTTAGCAAGTTGTGAATGCACCAAGACGTTGCGAACCAACACAGGTTACTTATTTGACTTAGCAACTCTAATCAGTCTTTGCAGCACCGACTTTGCCACTCGAGACAATTCCACAGCTTCAATATTGCCTAAATTATCTAAATTATTACCCACTACTATTAATCCTAACATTCCCATATTACCGTGTGGTGTACATTGATATAAGTAAACTCCAGGCAAATCAAAAGTAATTGCGTAACGGACGTTTAAATCCGAATTTTCCGGAAGTGCTTCCATATTGGTCCAGCAAGAAATTCAACATTATGGCCCTCATTCTTTGGCAACCACTCTATAGTGTCACCAACGTTAATATTCGCAACCTCGATGCTATAATAGTCATCTGCGGTAAACTCTATTTTTACAGTATCCGCAACTACGACTTGCCATGATAATAAAATTAGAAAAAATAGAAAAAGTAATAATCTCATCTTGTGTAATAAAGAATGAAGATGAAAATTATAAATATCACGTTAAGTAAATATAAGAGCACAGAGGCCATATGCAGGCTCTTGAATCCCTTTTCTGAGCTTTGGCGACCTTCGAGCATTAAGTCCCGCATCTTATTTATTCTAGGAGTTAAGAAGTATGTGTTAATCAAAAAACTTATTGCTATGGCTATCCCAAATATCATTCCAGAAACAAAGTTACCCAACGAAAAGAATAAGAACATAAACATAGAAATTAAAAAACAAAAATTAAAAAGGCGAGGGAATATGTATCTCAAGAATTTCTTAGAATGATCTTCATCGAGTGTCTTAAAGACTGAAGGCGAAGTAACTACCATGAAGGAAGTCATCGCTCCCAGAATAAGAGCGTTTAATAATAATCCTATCTCGATGTACATGACGCTTATATAGCGTTATAACCAATTAAATCAAAGTCAATCGTGTTACCCTTTATTAAACTTTAAAAAAAAGCTCTAGATTATTCAAGAGGATTAAGCATTTATTTTTTTGTATGTTTAAATGCTGGCGATAAAACTTATTAGACATTTCTTAACCTACAAAGTTCTGATTACCTCGCATCCTTCGAAAGCTTTTAAGCATCGATATTGTAATATAGCAAATCCTACTATCTCAAATATTTGAGACATGTATCCAATATCTTTTTTGGTGGCTCTACGATTTTTCGTTTTTCGAGATCCAAAAAGCCACCATTTGATGTTATCTTAACTACCAAACGGTTTTCTCTGTCATAAATATCTAAAAGCCTCACAATCTTTCTGGTATCATTAGTTATATTGAATCTAAGATTAATCATCACCTCTTCGCCTTCAAAGACCTCTTTTTTGAACTCCATATAGGTATCAAAGACAATTCCACTAATTTTGTATTTACTATAGAGTTTTAAAAGACCCACTTGCTCGCATATCTTCCAATACGCTAGGTTAGCTACAATTAAATAACCCGCTTCTGATACATGCCCATTTTTGTCTATATGATCACAAGTTAGTTTAACAAAAACGCTATTAAAATTTTTTTCCAAATACGAGTTTCCAAAAGCTAGAGGCAAAAAAATATTTCTCTATAGCCAGATAGTTCTTTTTTAGGACTATTGCAACAAATAATGCATTAGGTAGGACTTCTAACCAATCAATCTCATCATGAAAAGCTTTAGCTACCATCTTTGAGGTTTTTTTAAGACGAATTTGTCAGAAAAGCGATCAAACCAAAAACTCCTAAAAAAATTATTGCCCATATTAGCAATTGCATAATGAACCTCTGAGGACTTTGCCTTGCAATATAAACAATACCCCCCGAAAGCATCAAGAGTAATAGAATATAAAAAACAATACTGGGGTAATCACTGTACAAATTTTGATATCCTCTTAACAATTTTAATCAGTTTCTAAATATCTCATCTTTTTAATAAATAGTTTCTTACCTATAGAGATATTTTTTACCCAGTCGGTATTTGCATCTCCATCAGCGTTATCAGAGATATACTTAAAACATCGAAACTTTATATCATTCAAATAACAAATTTTTGCGATAGCGTATGCCTCCATATCGACGAGATCTGTTTTCAATTTAGGTGTGGAAGTTACAAAAGAATCTCCTGTACCACAGCTATACAAACCAGTCCCAAACTCTATTTCTTGAATGTCATCAAACGGGGTTTGACCAATTTTAAAACCTAGGGGTGAAGCATCCATATCTCTTTGATAGAATTTAGTAACTTCTACCAATCCCTTCAATTTTTTATTCAAACTGCCAGCGGTACCGTAGTTGATTATTTGAGTTGGAGAATAGGTTTTAATGATTTCTAAAGTTTTGATGACAGCGTTAATTTTTCCAACTCCAGTATAGTGAATTTGGAATCTGGGTAGGTCTTTTGAACTGAGTTCTTCTTCGACAGCAACGAGTATTAAAACCATATTATTTTTATGTTTCTTTAAAAATTGCAAAAGATCTCGCGCAATGCTTACAAAGTCGAACTATAGGCAATACAGAGTTCGCTTTTGAATTCAAACTACTTTTAATTTCCAAGACTCCTAAAAACTCCCTAATGATTTTTGAACAAAACACTTATCAAATATAAATAATAAAAGACAAAGTTTCTTGGTTTTTCTCTTCATCAAGGCACATTCCATCTTTAAAAAAATATTCTTTCCTCTATTACCTAGGGTTTAGGTTTCAACTTTATATAAATTGATCTTATCCTTTCTACCTCTTATAGGATAATCTTTAATTTCTTCCGCATTTATTGCCTCATTAAGTCTATTTATAAGTGTATCAGTTATTAATAAGCTGCACTTTAAATCTTTACAAACGTCACAAACACGGTTGGCTACATTTACCACGTCACCTATAACTGTAAATTCTTTCCTGTCCTCATTACCAATATTTCCTACAACACAGGTTCCATACGAAATTCCTATTCGATGAGTAATTGTTGGCTGATTATTATCTTTTCGTTCTTTAGTCCATTGCCTCATCGCAATTTGCATTTCTCTCGCACAATTAAAAGCATTTTGTGCATCATTTCCCTGACTTACAGGTGTTCCAAAAGTCGCCATAACTGAGTCACCAATAAATTTATCTACTGTTCCGGAGTTTTTAAAGATTGGACGTATCATTCGATCTTGATAATCAGAGAGTAGTTCGATTATCTCTTTAGAAGATAAAGTTTCTGATAATTCAGTGAAACCGTCAATGTCGGTAAACAATACCGCTACAGCCTGAGAATTATTTTCATTTTCCTTAATCTCTAAATCTGCTTCTTGAATCTTTTCGCGTATATTCGGGGAAAAATATCTACTGAATTGAGCAGTACTCTTTTCAAATTTGACAGCATCGTTCATAAGTTTATCCACTAAAAAAACGATTGCGTAACACACTATGCTAACTATTATCCATATATTTATCCAATTAGTTAAGAGGGTTATGTTAATTGCGTTTGCATCCTCTAATATTGTTTGCCAGTTATCTGAGAGATAAGTCTTATCATCTGCCAACACTTCATAAAGATTGTAGGCTGCCAAAATTGAAAAAAGTGTAATTGCTATTAAAATTATTGACTGTCTCAGAAAGAGAATAGAGCTAACGACAAATACAATTGGTAAAAGAAATAAACTGTCAACACTTCTTCCCAAACCTAGATTAGTAGGATTAAAGAAGGAATTATCCAGTTCAAACAAATAATCTAATATGAAATAATAGGTTGGTAACATGAACAATACAATTATGGAAAAATACTTGTAATTAGCGTCGTTTAATTTTTGCAAAAAGAGAGCAAATACCAACACCCAAATTAAATTTAACAACATAGTGCCCTGATTGATAATTTGGAAATTACTTGGCGGTATTACTATTGCTAGGATTAGATTAAGTAAACAAATTACTAGATAAATAATTAATAGAATTTTGAAGCCTGCAACTCTCCTAGTAAGCTCATGATTAACAGTTCTCAAAATATTTTCCTATTTGACATGTTTAGTCCCCAATTAAATCATGCTTAAATAGTCTCACAACACTTTTATATTGTCCAGTTTGTGAAAAGATTAAAAGCCGAATGAGTTATTGTGACTTGCCGAAATATGTAGAGTATGACTGTAATATTGGAGTTCTTCGCATAGTATCTTTACTCTTCAAGAAAAAGTTTATCCATTGGCTTCGTCCGTTTTTTTGTTCTTACGCATTTCTTTTGCTATAAGAGTTAATACAATTCCAGCGCTCAAAGCACTTATTAGCGAAAGCTTTAATATTTTGAATTTTATGAAAGTGTGCAACATTCTAATTACATAGACTAAAAAAATACTGATTCAATTGTTATTTTCTACTTTATTTTAAAGTTCACCATAACTGAATGAACCTGCTGCGATAATTCGTCTCTGTGCGATATTATTTATAAAACTACTTTCAACAATTAGTAGGAAACTCCTACTGTCATCGGAAGGGTTTGTTGGTTAGTGACATTTCCAGCCATTACCAACAAACCTCACCTATATCAGCATTAACATTACGTATAAGTTATATTCTGTCCATGGTACGAAAGAGCGATCTTAGAATATTTTTGCAAAGAAAAATCTAGGTCTTTACACTACCCTACCTTTAGCGACATAGATTTTCGTCAAGTTACTTACACTCGAAAAAACCTTATATTTTTCTCAACTCTTAAACGAACAAAAAGTAATTTAGTCTCTTCCATACATGTTTATAAGGTGTGACGCCCAATCAATCACTGAAGGATTATCATGAGCGTTCAAAATAAATTCCTGACCAATGCCCATACAATTTACTAAACAATTTTTTCTATCTTTCCATTTTAATCTATTACGGAATAAATTTCTTGTATCTGAAAAGTACTCTTGAGGGAACCTCCATCTCGATCGTGTTTTATCCTTTTCAGTTAATATCAGCTCTTGGGCAGTTTTTTTAAATCTACCATGTCCCTTTAGATCTCTAACCCTATCGGAGAAAGTTAAATTTTTTGAAGCTACATAAATAGTATTATTTTTATATTGTGTTATATCCTTAGTGCCATGAGGATGTGAAAGTCCCTCCTCTGATAAAAAATTTAATATCTCATTGTTTCCTTTTATTATCTTATCAACTTGCAACCACCCGAAAAGATGATGCAGATCAGGGCCTCTCAAGTGATATCTCCGAAACCACCCAAAAAATAAAAAGAGATCTCCCCTCTCTATCCCATAATTATCTAATTCCCCTTGTGCCCCACCTGCTTGCCCAAAAATACCTTTTTTTTCTGAAAGCAGTGGATCAACGTGACAAAAATCTTTGTCGGAAATCGATTTAGCACCAATTAAATTTAAAATATCTTGTCCAGCCAAATCATTAAATCGTAAATCTCTATATCTGAACGACGACTGTTTCTTTTGGGGAATGGGAACAGAAAAAATTTCTCCCGTTTCAAGGATTGGAGAAGCACGTCCTCCAGCGGTTGAGTCAAACCCTTTTCTGCTAATTACCAAGTTTTTCATATAAAAAATTCAAAAAGGTTTTTGAATGACATTCCTTATTTTAATGCTCCTTAAAACTTTTTGATAACGCTCCAATATGATTTCTGCAACTAAGTCTGAACACATAACTTCAAAGTGAGTATGAGGAACTTCTATCAACTCCATATCTTTTCGAGATTTCATGCTCTTAATAGTACAGACTCCATCGTTTTGACCTCCGTGATAAGGCACATTTCCTTTTGTACTAACTATCTGGGTCCAATCAACTCTCAGTTTTATATTCTGAGACTCTTTAATTGGAATAGACCTCCGACCCACATCTCGAAATAATTGATACGTTGGAACAAAAAATCGAGCCCAGTCTGCTGTCCAACTTCCTGCGAAAGGAGTGCTAATACTTACTGCACCTGCGACAACCACATGCTTAGTTAAATGTAGAGCATAAAGACCTCCCAAACTATGCCCGATCATAAAATATGGACCTTTTACTTTAAGAATTTCATCAGAAAGCATCTCTAAATTATCTTTAAATTTATGCGACGTATCGTACTCAACTACCAACTCATTTTTAAATCGGGTCAATGACCTTAAGTATTGGAATGATAGCCCAGATTGGTTCGCCCCATGTACCCAAATAACCGTGAGTTCATTAGAACGGGCCTCAACAATTCCGTGTTCTAGAGGGAAAAACCACCTTTTAACAATATTCATCATTCTTAATTGTACCAGAAACAAATACCCGCAGAAATATCAGAAAACGTTTTATCGAGAATTTTTATGAAATTTCTACTCAATTCTTCTCTTTTAAAATCCATATAGCACCTCTGTTAAACCGTGACTGATTGAGTAATATTGGACAATACAATAAATCTTAATATTTATTGTTCTTTTGAAATGAAGAATGGAGTTGCGTCTTGAGGATAATAACAGCACTTATTAGCATCTTAATGGCCCTATTATTTTTGAGTTCCTTCGCAAAAGCGCAGACTGAAAAATTGGATAATCTTGCAGCATGCGCCGGTGTAGTAATAGGGAATGGCGCTGTAGATTTTTATTTAGGCGATGAGCAATCATTTGATGTTGCTGCAAATATTGCATATTTAGCTTATCTATCAGAAGTCTTTTCTTGAGGATATCAGCAAAATGATTTGCAGGTAGCTGATCAAATACTTGGAGGAAACGTAGATAAGATAATTAATGCCCATAATAGCGAAAATTTTTCTGCAGATGTGTATGAAGAAGTTGTTGCTTGTTATAGAGCACTTGCAAAACAATTAATGGAAGGGGCAGAAACTATCATCGATAACCAAAGCAAATGGAACGAATTGAAAAATACTTCTATAGAAACTTTAAAGAGAATGCTGCGTGCAGGATAACTTGATTTTTATATTTTAAATTCCGTCCATATTCATTTAGAGGCATGAAGATATTTTAGAACTAAATTTTAGTTTAGCTGAAACCTTTGTAATTTAAAACATTACTTCAAATGAGTATATTTATTGAATGAGATTCATATGTCTTTTAGTTCTTATTTTTCACACAAATCTTTTTGCCGGTGAAAGAGAGTTGCCTGTTGGAATATTCCATGGTGTTAGTTTTTTACTACAAAAAAATGGCGTATCAATATTCTCAAATAAGGATGTTCATTATCATAAATCCACTTTACAGATCACAAAAGTCTCAAGTCATATTTATGATTTTACTTTTGTCGTATATTTGCAACATACAAATGACTCAAAAGCTTTAACTGACACAAGAATTGATCGATATAAAGTAATATGGAAAAGTGAAAGCATGGGGGCTCTTATAAACCAACGGGAAGACTACGATAAGGAGCTCTCTCAGTTTCTTTTATCAGCCAAAAACTTCACAATCAAAAGTCTAGTTTCCAATAGTGGTATTATTGAAACTCAGACCTATAAAATTGAGTAAAAAATAATTATTAATTTTTACATGCCCCCTCTTCACTATCATTGAGTGTTTTTATTCCTCTCTATTTTTAAAAGAACATTCACAAGCTCGGGCATAGGCATTAGTTGATCTTGATCATCACCTGATGAATGCACTGCTATATATAAACACTCTTTATCACTTAAGTTGTAGGGTGTATAAGGCACATTGCCCGGAATAAATATTTGTTCTCCCTTTTTAACTACAGTTTCGTTTTCTAAATTCTCTATGAAAAACTGAGCACTCCCCCTCTAGTAAAAAGGCAATTGTTTCAATATCTTTATGCAAATGAGGTACAGGATGCACCCCTGGCGGCATAGGTAAGATATTCATACAAATTTTCTCTGATCCAACGGTTGTTCTCGATGTACCTGAACAGTACTCCACGCCTTGTGCTCCAAAATACGTTTTGCCAGGTTTTTCCAGTCTTACCCCATTGTCCAACATCTCTACACCCTTTCACTTGTTCTACGGTTAATACTTTAACTTTTTTCCTTATTATTTTTTCTTTACCGTTCTTAATATTCGAGCGATTTCAAGCGCCATTTTTTTTTGTCCAAAAAAAGGAGCCTCTTCACATGCTTTTGCTAAAAATTCAATGTCTCTCGTAGCATTATATTGTTTCCAAAATTCACTCATAAGTTTTTCCTTATCTGCTTTTTCCATCTCTCATCCTTTCAGAAAAAATTCTATCAATAAGATAGTTGGTGGGTTCTCCAACATACCTAAAAGGTCCCACAATCATTAATGCCCACCCAAATAAAAAGAGAAGAGTAAAGGTTTTAGTCATTAATTATTCCGTTAATCTACTTTTACTTCATTTATCATTTCTCTCAACCAAATCTTCAATGGACTCACTCCCACTTGGTGAAGAAAGAAGAGAAATTAATAGAGTGAAAATAAAAATGTTTTTCTTGGAAAATTTTTATCCAATCTACCATTCAATTCAAATACTATTCAAAAATGGGGAAGGGACTCAAATCTTATTATTCAAAAAAAGTTTAAATTTTGGAGTAATATTTAGTGAGTCTTTTTATGATATGTTAAAATCTTCGTAAGGTTTTTGAATGAGAATAATTTTCTTAACAACATTTTTAATCTTTGTATTCGGTTCATGTTACTCAAAACCTATGACTTCGGAAGATTTTGTTTATACAAAAGTATATATATGTGGTCCAAAAAAATGGAGTATTTTTTATATACCCCACATTGAGTTAATTTATTACCATTTTATTCACTTCGACCAATTTGGAAACGTTGTTATTTTAAATGATGGAAACCAATTTAAAAGTTTTGAAAAGACAGTTCAATCTGACCTTCATCAGAAACCTGGGGGTGAACTGAATTTGACTTTTAGAAAAAATGATCATGATTATTTATTTGAATTAAAACGAAAGGGTTTTGATGGAAAATCATCCGTGAGGACAATGGTTTTTAATGAAACAAAACTCACATATCAAGATAGACAGTCCAAACTAAATAAAAGTGGGGAGCCCGAGTCAACTAAGGTTTTTAAATCGGGATTGTGTTATAAAGTGAGATGATTGAAAGACCCGTGTCCAAAACTATTCAAAACTTGTTTGTCTCTCTAAAAAAATCCACTCTTCTAGTATAAAAGAAACCCACCATTTTTTTCTTAAACTTTTTAGGATTAACTATTAAGTTCATTCAATCGTGAAGAAGAAAAGACTGAAAGATGAAAAGTTAGAAAGAGAGTATCCAGAGGTTTGGTCTGATTTTAGTTTGGAGGTAGTGGATAAGACACTGGTTAATATGTGTGAAAATCTTACCTAAAGAAAAATCTTTGATACCTAAATCTTAAACTCCCCCTAAAAATGGTCCCTCCTCCATTTCAACCAATTCAATGCCAGCACTTTTCATTTCCTCTCGATAAATTAATAGATCTTCCTTCATTTTTTCGAAGGTTTCTCTATCGGGATACACTGTTATTGAGCGATGATGAAAATTATCTACCTTAAACCAAAATAGTTGATCCACATCATATGCACCCGGTCGAATTATTTCTGATATAAAGTTGAACCAATTCTCCCCTTCAGGAACTTGCTGTTTATGACGATATTTTGTTATTACAACCCATTTCATTTGTTTACAAAAATTCTTTTTATCCTTGGGAATTATTTAGATGATATTATTTGAGTTTATTTATCATTGGTTGGAGAAAATCTAAATTCATTTTTGGAAAATCTACTGGGGTTGCCATAGTTACTATGAATTGCTCCAAACCCGCTACACTTAGTCTGTCTATAATTGCTTGCTCATCTATTGCTTTCCAATGACAAAAAAAGAAGTCTCCCTTACCCAAGAAAATTTGTAACATCAATGCATAATCCGTCGACTGATCCTTTTCGATATCTACACTATCAAGGACCTTTCTGTGTTTTAATGCAAGCAGAAACTTCTCTTTAACATCTGCAGTTTCATTGCCCCACCAGTCTGAGTTTTTTTTCCTATCTTTCACAGTATCAAAGAATGCTTTTCTAGCACTAGGCGAATGAAACGTGTGTGTCGCAATAAAATCTCTTTTTTTTATGTTTTTCAAAAAGTCTTCCTATCCCAACTTCATTAACACTAACAATTATATCTTTGTGAGACAATCGCTGAACTGAGAGAAAAAGAAAAATCTTAAAGATGAGAAGTTAGAAAAAGAATATCTAGAGATGTAGTCTGATTTTAGTTTGGAGGTAGTTGATAAAACTTTGGTTAATATGTTTAAGGGATTATAGATTAGAAAGTCTACTTAGAGATTAGGGAGCAGGTGTTTTTAGGGTCGGACAAATAAGGAAATGATTTGATCTCGTTCCTTATAAGTCCCCTCCTTGTTATATATTACTTACGACGTAAATCACAAGAATGATATTTCAGAACCAAATTTTTTAGGTGTCAAAAAAACTTTTGGAACAGGTATTGCTTCAATCTTTTTTTCACATTTTCCTCATAAATGGAGAACCCAGATTAAAATAGATTGGGTTCTCTTTTTTTTTATCCAAATAGTAAATTAATGAGAAACATAGTTGGTGGGGTTTCCAACATACCTAAAAGGTATCCAACAATCATCGATGCCCATGCAAATAAAAAGAGAAGAGTGACGGTTTTAGTCATTAATTGAAACGTTAATCTATTTTCACTTCATTTACCATTTCTCTCCAAAAACTGCAATTAGTCATTCTCCATTTAGTCCCATCTGGGTCGGTCCACCAATGTCTGACAACTAAAACATCTTCATCTTCATGAATAACTTCTGGTTTGGATTTTGGGTCAAGAGGCGACCACCCTTTATCCCACAAACCTTTCAAAAATTCTTCAAAGTTGTCTCTGGTATCTAACTGAGTATCACTGAGATGCATATAGTCATCGTGCCAATGGTCTTTAATTAATTGCATATCTCTAGTTTCAAAGAGTTTTAATGTCATATCAAATTGAGACAATGTTCCATATTTTGTTGCAAGCAATTTTGTCATTGAGTTCACAATTAAGAATTCAAAAAATTTTTATGCCATTCAATTGGGCCGTCGAAGACTAGAGAATCTATAAGGTCAAATTTCTGCTGCTCTCTCCATTTAATCAAACCTTCAAATAATTTTTTTGCATTATCTTCTGAATCAATAGTTGCAAAAAAAAGAATTGACTCTTTTGATAATCTACAAATGTAAGCATCCAAAATTCCATCGTTGGTAAGAGATGACAATTGTTCCTTATATAGATTAATTGCTCTTTCACATTCCTCTTCAGTTTTCAGATTCAAAACTACGTTTCTAAAAATGCTCATTTCATTTCTCCATTACTTACCGGCACTCGCTTTGTAATGTTCTTTTATATTCTCAATAGCAGAGGACGCTATCCGATTTTATTGACTCTTCAACTAGTCTATCAGGCATTGCAAACTCTGCTTTATATCCATCAAGAAGCGACTCGTCATAACCCCTTGCCTTAGCAGACATTCCTGAAACAAATATAGTAACATTTGTATTCTTTAAATTTTCAAGATGTTCATGTAAGTCGCCTGTGCCTTGACCAACTATTTCACCAGCACTTTTGCAATTTAGTACATGCACCCCATCTGCTGCTAGAAAAAGGGTAACATCATGACCCTTTTTTTCTGCAGAAAGGGCAACCATTAAACCCAGTGTTACTTTATTTTTAAATTGAACATCGCTATGGATATGGATTAATACTTTAGACATTTTTGCTCCTTAACATTTATTTTCTTACTGGTAGTTCTGATTTTAGTTTGGTTGTAGTGAACAAGACTTTAGTAAGTATCTTATTGGATTAACTATTTTTCTGTGCACAAACCCTTAATTTCGCATCAATAACTTTGTTTAACATCCATATAAGTAGTAGCAACATCACTCACGTAGGGTTCTATTGCTTCTGTTAAACCTGTACTTACTCGCCACGCGAAATATTCTTCCTGATGTTTCTTTGTTTCCCATTCTTCTACCAAACATATTTTATTCTGATTTTCATAAACACAGGTTTTCAAAAACAAACACCCACTATACGCCCTAGTCTCGGGTAAGGTCTGTTCTAATATCCCAAGAAACTCATCCAATTTGCCTTCTTTAATATCAAAGTCTAGCATCACCATAACTGTCATAAAATTCTCCCTTAATGAATAAACACAAATATTAGTTCTACTTGTAAACTTAATCAACGAATTACAAGTTGAAAAAACTTATTTGCCATTATCGAAAACGCCTAACTACAGAAACACTTACCCTTTTCGCTCAGTAAGTTTTAAATACCCCACAGCAAAACTATTCCACTGTGACGGATTTTGCCAAATTTCTGGGTTGATCGACATCAGTTCCTTTGTCTAGAGCCGTATAATAAGCTATCAGTTGTAACGGTAGAGAATATAAGATCGGGGTCAGCAAGTTGGAACAACTAGGCAGTTGAAAAATTGACTTTGTTAAATCCTTGGATAACTCTTTACCTTTTTTGTCTGTAAATAATATTATTTTACCCCTTCTAGCCTTAACTTCTTCTAAATTCGATAATGTTTTTTCAAATACTTTCGACCACGGATTCAAAGCAACCAAAGGCATGCTCTTGTCTATTAGTGCTATGGGCCCATGCTTCAACTCGCCGGAGGCGTATCCCTCTGCATGTAAATAGCTTATTTCTTTTAACTTTAAAGCACCCTCAAGGGCTATGGGATATAAAATATCTCTTCCCAGGTAAAGTATACTATTAGAATTTATAAATTTTTTGCACAACTTTTTGATGTTTTCGTTTTGAGATAAAATCTCTGAATAAAGCCTAGGTAACTCTAATAATCCTTTTAGAAGATAAGACCTCTGTTTTGCCGTGATTTTCGATAATTCACTTGCAAACTCGATATTTAAAATTTTTAAAACTAGCAGTTGGCATATAAAGGCCTTAGTGGATGCCACCCCAATCTCTGGCCCAGCTTTAGTGGGAAATACCCAATTTGACTCCCGTGCTATTGAGCTTTGCTCAACATTAACAATAGCAAGAATATTTTTTGTAAATTTTTTTGCGAATCTTAAAGCCCCAATTGTATCAGCTGTTTCACCCGATTGGCTGACAAAAATAAGCAAATCATCTTTACTGACAACTGGTGACCTGTATCTAAACTCTGATGCAAGCTCCGCTTGCGTTGGTATACTACTCAAACTTTCGAACCAATATTTTGCGACTAAACAGGAATAAAAAGCCGTGCCACAACCTATCAATATAATTCTCTTAATTTCAGTAAATTGGGGCAAAGCGGGTAACGATAGCGTCTCCTTAAATGCGTTTAAATAAGTACCCAGTACTTGTGAGATCACCTCCGGTTGCTCAAAAATCTCTTTTTCCATAAAGTGCTTGTACTGACCTTTACTGAGATTGACGGGATCAGTATATAATTTAACGATATCTCTAGAAACACCCTTGCCAAAGCTATCATATATTTTTACTTCATCAGAAGTAAGTGTAGCGAAGTCACCTTCTTCTAAATAACATACTTTCTTTGAAAAAATTGATAAAGACAACGCATCTGAACTAACAAAATTCTCTCCATCGCTTAAGCCAAGAGCTAGTGGAGATCCTCTTCTGGTTGCTACCATGAAATTTTCATGTTCTCTGAAAATAAAACATAAAGAAAAAGATCCACGTAACTTTTCTATAGTGAGCCTTACTGCTTCTAAAGGTCTACACTTCTCCTTAGAAATTTTTTCTTCAACAAGCTTAGCAATAACCTCGGTGTCTGTCTGCGAGTTAAATTTTAGTCCTTTCTCAAGCAATCCAGCTTTAAACTCTGCAAAATTTTCGATAATCCCATTATGCACCACTGCCACATTTTTTGTGACATGTGGGTGTGCATTAATTTCTATTGGTTCGCCATGGGTAGCCCATCTCGTATGGCCAATTCCGACATAACCGTCTATTGGGTCTTGTTTTAATTTGTTCTTTAAAGAGACGAGTTTGCCAACGCTTTTTTTGCAAACAATCTCCGAACTATTAACAGTGGCTACTCCCGCACTATCATACCCTCGGTACTCAAGATGCTCTAAGCCATCTATTAACCGGTCAACAACCTGGTCTTTTGAAACTATGCCAATTATACCGCACAAGTTGAGTCTCCACCCAATAAGCTATATTGTTATAAATCAACGATAAGGCATAAGTCTAGCTAAATGTCTTGACAGAGAAAAATACTCGCAGTAAAAAAGCACGAAAATCGTGAGGGACCAATGTCTAGAAAGTGTGAATTAACAGGTAAAAGAGCAATGAGTGGTAATAACGTTAGTCATGCTAAGAATAGGACAAAACGAAAGTTTTTCCCAAATTTAAATAACGTCACACTGACTTCTGAAGTGCTTGGAAGAGATTTTCAGCTTAAGGTTTCTGCTTCTGCTCTTCGCACGATTAACAAAGTCGGAGGTCTTGATCCTTTTCTCAAAAAAGCAGCAATAGATAATCTATCTTCGAACGCTATGAAGATTAAGAAAAACATTGAGAAGATAGAAGTAGAAAAAGCTTCTAACTAGTTAAAAGAATTACGCAAAAAATCGGACAGTATAAGAAAATAATAAGAGTGACGTATGCAGCCAATTGAAAAAATTAGAAATTTTTCAATTATTGCTCATATAGATCATGGAAAGTCCACGTTAGCTGACAGATTGATACAATTTACCAACACAGTGTCTTCCAGGGATATGAAAGAACAGCTTCTTGACTCGATGGATTTAGAGAGAGAACGAGGAATTACCATAAAAGCCAACTCAGTCCGCTTATCTTACAAGGCTAAAAATGGCGAAGAATACATACTTAACTTAATTGATACCCCTGGGCATGTTGACTTTTCTTATGAGGTTTCCCGCTCAATGAGAGCAGTCGAAGGTTCTTTGCTGGTAGTTGATGCTAGTCAAGGCGTAGAAGCCCAAACACTAGCTAATGTATATACTGCCCTAGAGGCCGATCACGAGATTTTTCCTATACTTAATAAAGTTGATTTACCCGCGTCCGATTGTGAAAGAGTTGCGCAACAAATAGAAGAAGTTATTGGTTTAGACGCTTCGTCAGCTCTGCAAATATCCGCAAAAACTGGCCAAGGAATTCATGAAGTATTAGAAGCGATTGTAACTTCTTTACCTCATCCACAAGGAGCCCACAATAGTCCTCTTAAAGCTATGCTAATAGACAGTTGGTATGACAGCTACCTCGGTGTAGTAGTTATGATACGAATAGTTGATGGAATGCTAAAAAAAGGTGACAAAATAATTATGATGCAGAGCGGTGCCAAGTATACTGTAGATTCAGTAGGTGTCTTGAAGCCAAAAATTCAAAATGTAGATATTTTATCGGCGGGGGAGATAGGTGTATTTACCGCCTCTATTAAACAAGTTAGAGATACCCGTGTGGGCGACACTATAACGCTTGAGGGAAGAACTTGTGGTGAACCTCTTGCTGGTTATGAACGAGCAAAACCTGTTGTATTTTGTGGCTTTTTCCCTGTTGACAGTTCCGAATTTGAAAACTTAAGAGAGTCTATTGAAAAATTGGCATTAAACGATTCGTCATTTACATTTGAAACCGAAACTTCGTTAGCTTTAGGATTTGGTTTTCGATGTGGTTTTCTCGGCTTGCTACATCTCGAAGTCATAAGAGAGCGAATAGAGCGTGAATTCAATATTGATTTAATCACAACAGCTCCAAGCGTGGTTTACCATGTTGAAACTACTGATAATCAATTACTAAATATTCACAACCCCGCTGACCTTCCAGATGCCGCCAAGATTACTTGCATTAAGGAGCCCCGGATTAAGGCAACAATCCTGGTACCAGACGATTATCTGGGAGATGTACTGAAACTTTGTCAGGAAAGACGAGGCGTCCAGAAAGAGTTAACCTATGTTGGTAGTCGCGCCATGACAATATATGACTTACCTCTTAATGAGGTAGTCTTTGATTTTTATGACAAACTAAAGTCGGTTACAAAAGGATACGCAAGCTTTGACTACCAAATTGAGGGCTATCAAGAGGATAATTTGGTAAAGATGCAAATTCTTGTTAATGACGAACCCGTAGATGCTCTTTCCATGATGGTGCATAGATCCAAAGCAGAGAGTCGTGGACGCAGTTTGTGTGAGAAGCTTAAGGGGCTTATTCCACAGCACTTATTTAAAGTCCCTATCCAAGCAGCCATTGGAGGCAGAGTAATAGCGCGAGAAACAATATCTGCTCTTAGAAAAGACGTTACTGCTAAATGCTATGGGGGCGATATTACAAGAAAAAGAAAGCTACTTGAGAAACAAAAAGCTGGTAAAAAGAAAATGCGACAATTTGGACGAGTGGAGATTCCTCAGCAGGCTTTCATAGATGCACTAAAAATGTCCGATTGACCTTATCATGCAGGATGAGGGTGGATGTGATAGGTTTTCTTCTTACATAAGTATATGTTACCAACATACCCTGTAGTATTGTTGTTTTCAAACCACTCGACCAAAGAAACAGAGTTACCACCCATAATTAAGGCTCTATTCTTTAATTCCAACATAACACTACGATAATCTTGCGTTTGTCCAAAGCTGAGTTTCATGACTTTCGTACATGAACTATTCATCCTTAAATTTAAATCTGGGTGCACAGAGACATGACCCAGTCCTCGAGCTGGTATAGTTCCTTGGGACATCTTCCCTGAAGCACTAGTTCCATTCGCGTTAGTTACATTAGCCAACTCAGGGTTATAAGCACAACCCAAAATGAATAAAAAGACAAAAACTGCAGCTATTCTCATAATAATATCTCCTTAAGAAATTATTAACGACAAATTAAAAAAAATTTTAACACTTATTTAAAGAAGAAAATTTCAGATATGTCAATTTTTGCCTCATGGTCACGACCATAGGCTACTATTCCTATACTTTTAATAGATGAACTTTTTATGGTTTTCCTTAGAAAATTGCTTGAAGGTTGAAATGCCTGAAGGTTGATTTTTACAACTTTCCAGTTTTTCGAAGTCTTAAACGACGCGTTATAAAATTGCCAAGGAAGTAAGGTTGAGGTTGTTCTGATAAATATATAATACTTCTCTCCATTTCCTCTTACCTTAAGAGAAATGCCCTTAATATCACTATCAAGGTATTTTGTTAAACTATGCCTAATTTGTATAAATCCGCCGTTATTAGCAGTTGAAACTTTTCCTTCAAGCCGTACAAAATTATCTGTACCGCTTTTTCCAAAAAATGCCTTTCCACTCGATACGCCACCCATTACACCATCAGTAAAAAACGACCAATTTCTACTTTTATTGGGATCAAAGGTCTCGAATGGTTTTTCTGACGCCATACCGAAACTTACCTTAAACATAGCCATAATCAAAAATTTGCATATAAATAGGAGACATTTATTCCTTCGTGACATATTTCAAAACTTCTATTAACTGTTGATTGTTTTGAACCACGGCCAATGCTGCAGCATCTATCTCCTTAAGTGCATGTTGATGATCATCATCATGCATAATAATTAGCGATTTTCCTTTTGCAGCAGAATATCCAGCGTCAAAAGCTGCATTCCACTGTTTGTACTTTTCTCCGAATTTTACTACTACAAGATCAGCACGTTCAATATTTCTTCTTATTCTTATAGAGTTTATTTTCGCACCTTTATGGTCATGCCAGAACTTTTTATCCTCACTTCCAAGTATATCAGCTCCGGTGTTATCAGAGAGATCATGATCAGTTTCAGGTGCCAAAAACTCTACCTTAAGGTTAGCTTCATTTGCTGCTAATCTTAGCTCATCTCGCCAATTTGTATGAATCTCTCCTGATAAATAAATTCTCCAGCTCATAAATCTTCCCAAAAAATTTGTTGTCAAACATTACATCTCTGATTAATAAACACTTACAAAAATGTTAATAAATCGTGTGAGGGAAACATAATGGAAAAAAGAAATCTTGGCAATACAGGAACACAGGTTGGTGCATTAGGTATAGGCGCAATGTCCTTTTCTGATTTTTATGGCCCCACAAATACACAGGAAAGTCATGCGATTTTAAAAATGGCTCTAGATAACGGGATAGACCACATTGACACAGCAAAAGTTTATGGAATGGGCTTGTCTGAAGAGAGGATAGGTCAATTTTTAAATACCTTGAGCCCAAACGATAGGCAATTTTTCAAAATAGCAAGCAAAGGCGGCATAGACAGAAAAAATTTTGATGATAAAGGGACCGTTGTTTTTGATAATTCAAAAGAATTTTTAACTGAAGAATTAAATAATTCGCTCAAACGACTGGGGGTAGACTGCGTTGAACTCTATTATGTCCATCGAAGAGAAGCAGATAGATCAATTGAAGAGGTAACAGAAACTTTAGTTGATTTTATAAAAGCTGGAAAAATCAAACAATTTGGGTTTTCAGAAATTGCTCCAACTTCATTGGAGAAAGCTGCATCAATTCACCCGGTTGGAGCGGTGCAATCAGAATATTCTTTAAGCACACGATACCCAGAATTAGGCCTCGTACAAAGAACAAAAACTTTAGGAACATCACTAGTGGCGTTTAGCCCTATCGGGAGAAGCCTCTTGACAGATAAGCCACATAACGCAGAAACGGTTGAAAAAATGGAGTTTCTTAAAGCAAATCCCCGTTTTATAGAACCAAACCTCTCTAATAATATACAAGCCACACAAAAATTTCGCGAATATGCTGCGGATCTTGGGTGTAAAGCATCAGGTCTTGCAATTGCTTGGCTTTTAAAGGTGGATACACATATTCTCCCTATACCTGGAACTAGGTCAGTAACTCATCTAAAAGAAATGATAGATGGTTGTGAATTAGTTTTGACCGATAGTAACATGAGAGAAATTGAAAATATATTGCCCGTCGGATGGGCACATGGTGATCGTTATTCGACTGGCCAGTGGTTTGGACCTGAAAAATATTGTTAGGCTGTCTTTCTAATAATCGGCTTGGCTGTCCCAAAAAATAGAAGCGAGCTCACTATAAGAATATTGATTAAATTCCACATTATCCCATTTAGAATTGCAAGTTGATAAGAATTAGTCGCATCAAAAATCACTCCAGAAATCCAGCCCCCAAAAGCCATACCAATCACGGTTGCCATTATAACAATTCCTACACGTGCTCCTGCCTCTTGAGGTGGCATGTATTCCCTTACAATGATTGCATAACTTGGCACTATACCACCCTGAGATAGACCAAATATTAAGCTCACGATATAAAGGGAACTCATCTCAGTTGTAGGATAGTATAAAACTAATCCAATACATTGTAGCGATGACCCTAAAAGTAAAGTTTTTACGCCCCCAATAAAATCAACCAAAACGCCTGATACTAGTCTTGAAATTACGCCCCCCAATAGCATTAAAGATAACATTTCCGCTCCAACTTGTGACCCATAACCAAGATCGACACACATTGTAACCAAGTGAATTTGGGGCATTGACATAGCGACACAACAGCAAATACCTGCAATGCTCAGAATTATTTGAAGCGTCAAAGGTTTAAAACGGGAAGAAGTTGACATTGCACTCGCTAGCTTTTCTTGCTCGTCACTAAATTTTTTATCCAAACGTCTACGAAGAAAAAATGATGCAGGTAAAATTATTATTATGCATGATAAGGCAAGTAAAAAGTAAGATATTCTCCACCCATAATCACTTATTAAACCTCCAAGCAAAATAGGAAAAACAGCACCAGAAATGTAGTTTCCACTAGCAGTAATTGCGACAGCGATGCCTCGATATTTTTTAAACCAAAGAGAAATATCTGCTAATAAGGGGCCAAAACTTACCGCTGTTCCTATACCTATAAAAAGATGAAATAATGCTAACGCAAAGAATGAGTCAAAAATTGATGCAAAAACATAACCGAATGCATTTAATAGTGACGCCAAAACTATTGCCTTTGTAATGCCAAATCGATCTACAATCCGACCTAAAAACACATTTCCTAAAGCAAAGCCAAGCATAGTTAAAGTGTAGGGGATAGATAACACCGATCGCGTTACCTGGAATTCCTCTCCAAGATTGGGCATAATAACCACTATGGCCCACATGCCAGCATTTCCGACTATGGCGATAAATAAAGTTATTATTAGGCGCGTTAATGAATAAAAACTATCTGGATAATAAGGTGTTGTTGCGTTCAAAATGTTTCCTATATGTTAGTAAAAACTGGTGTTAAACAAATATCCGGCAATAACACAAAACATTCATATTTTGTTATAGGTAATGTGTCAAAACTTTTATATAGTTACGGGATGGTAGTTAGTTTTAGTTTAGTACATTGAAAATTGAGTCACGAAATCTTGATACTTTTGGCATATCTGGACTTTGTTTTTTCTCTTTAATCTCCGGGTACAATCAAGTTGTAATGAAAGTTGTTAATGATGGATTACAGCCTGTTTTTTGTGCTGGTTTAAGATCTTTATTTGCAGCTTTTCTTATATTGCTTTGGCTCTTTTTAACGAACAAAAGGATAAAAGTAGCAAAGAGCTTACTACCAGCTATCCTATTCTACGGTGTGATTTTTGGGGCTGAATTTATGTTCCTCTACATTGCTCTGGATCTGACATCTGTTATAAGAGTAACGATCATGTTCTATACTATGCCAATTTGGTTAGCACTCATGAACCACTTTCTACTAAAAAATGATAAGTTATCCATGGGCAAAACAATTGGACTTTTTGCGGCCATTATCGGGGTAATTATTTCCGTAAGTTCTTCAACAGCATCGGGAGGATTAAGGGCTTCTATTATCGGCGATCTCTGCGCGCTATTGGGCTCCATTGGCTGGGCCTACTTCGCGTTTTATTCAAAAAATTCTAGGGTTAGTGCAGAATCACCAGATACTCTTATGTTTTATGCTTTCCTTGTATCCGCACCAATGCTGATTATTCTTTCTATGTTCTATGGAGACTTCGTGAGAGATCTTACGCTACTGCATTATGCTGGTTTTTCATTCCAAGTCTTATTTGCCTCTATAGGTTTTATATTCTGGGTCTGGCTTTTCAAACGCTATTCTGCAACTACCGTAGCAAGCTTTTCTTTTCTAACCCCGATTATGGGTATTTTTTTTGGGTGGTTACTTTTATCAGAACAACTATCAAGCGCATTATTTCTAGCAGGCCTACTGGTCATAGGCGGTATTTATCTAGTTACTAGGGCCGAGACAAGATTAACTGGATAAAAAGCTAACTACCTGTAAACCTGGGCCTTTCCTTATTAAGAAATGCATTCAGTCCATGGGGACCGTCATGAGTATCCATCGTGCCGACAATATGTCGAGTCTCGTTGTCAAGTTGTGACTCTATCGGAGATGAGAACGATGATAAAAGCATTCTCTTCACTCCTCCGAAGGCCTTGGTCGGTCCGGATGCAAGTTGAATTGCTAACTCGTTAGCCCTTGTGGCTAAGTTATCGTGAGCCACTACCTCGGTCACAAAGCCCCATTGCTTGGCTTCGTCTGCAGACAACATTCTATTCGTCATAAAGAGCTCTTTGGCTCTTAGTAATCCGACATGTTTAGCCAAAAAGTACGTTGATGACCCATCGGGAGTTAAACCTGAAGCGGTATACGCTGAGACGAATTTTGCTTTATCCGATGCCAAAATGTAGTCTCCCGACAGAGCGAGAGAAAAGCCCCCGCCTGCAGCCGTTCCATTAATAGCCATAATTACCGGTGCATCCATATATTGAAAACGTATAATTGCATTATGAAGATCTGAAGCTACACGACTTAGATGTTCATCCTGTCTACCTCCCGGAGGATTATCAAATTCCTTTAGGTCGCCTCCAGCATTAAACATTTTTCCATTTGCTGTAACAATCAGAGCACCCAAGTTTTTGTCTCTCGAGCACAAAACCGATATCTCAAATAATTCCTTAGCCATCTCAGCGTTCAATGCATTCGCTTCATCAGGCCTATTCATCGTAAGTGTTCCGACTCTATCTTTAATCTCAAAAGTAATTGTCTCGAATTGCATTATTGCCCCCTCTTAAATAATTCAGAATTAGAACTTTAGTAATCATACAACATAAATATAATTTTTCCCTATAAGTATTTTGCTTCCCTTGTTAAGATTTTCAATGGAGGGCTAAACTTTGGACTTTAGTGACATTGTAAAAACTTTTACAACCGCGGTTGAAAATAACGATGGAGAAAAATTAGCCTCTTTGTTTACCCTTGATGGAGTCTATGACGATTATATTTATGGTGAATTTAAAGGAAGAAGAAATATTTCTATGATGCTTCCAACCCACTTTCACAGAGATGCTAAAAATTTTTCGTGGGAAATGTACGATCTTATCAACAATGATAGTAAAGGGTACGCTAGGTATAGGTTCTCTTTTACCTCAACACTAACCGGTTCTGAGGACTTGATAGTTGCAGTTCCAGGTATGGCCTATTTTAAATTTGATGGTAATCTAATTGAATATTATGGGGAGGTAGTAAATGGTGGGATACCCATGGCTCAATTAAATCTCCCAGCTGGAAAGATCAAACGCGTCTTCGAAAAATGGTCTGATAGAGCTCTAGACTCAGACTCAGAACTAAAGAGGCTATATACCAAAGGAGAATAATTTTGACTATTAGAGCGAGACGAAGTTTTATTTTTACGCCTGGATTAAAACCTGAGATGTTTCCGAAAGCTCTCGCATGCGGTGTTGATATGGTTTGTGTAGAATTAGAAGATGGTATCGCACCTCATGATAAATCCGAGGCTAGGACGCATGCCTTAAATATTTTCAAGGATGATGAGGGATTTGAAAACGTTGAGCGTATTCTTAGAATTAATAGTATTCGTACACAATTTGGTTTGGAGGACTTACAGGCTGTTTTGAAAAGTGAAACCCCGCCTCCCGCTTTAATGCTCCCCAAAGTGATGGATGCTGAAGAAATTATCATAGTGGACGATCTATTATCAGAAGCAAATAAAGACTGTGACCTTCACCCTATTATAGAGACAAATAAAGGTTTAGAAAATGTCTTCAAAATTGCAGCCGCAAGTAAAAGAATAAAAACTTTATTTTTTGGACTTATTGATATGGCAGCAGAGCTTCGATGCAAATTGACGTGGGAAGATTTATTGTACGCGCGTTCAAGAGTAGTACATGCCGCTGCAAAAGAAGGTCTTGACGCGATAGACGGACCTTATCTAGATCTCAGCGATAATCAGGGCCTTAAACGCTACTGCGAACAGGCACGCAACCTGGGCTTCACAGGGAAAGGCTCAATAAACCCAAAACAAGTTCCAATAATTAATGATATATTTTCTCCTAATGATGAAGAAGTAAAAAAAGCGGAGCGTATACTAAGTGTTTTTGAAGAAGCAAATACAGGTCTTGTAATGATCGATGGAAAGTTAATCGAAAAACCTGTACTGAGACAAATGCAAAGAACAGTCGAGATTTCGAATAAATTGAAATCTTCTTGATAGAATGAAAAAGTTCGAGGAAGAAATTAACAAAACTTTTTTGAATTTGAAAACACCATTTGTCGACTATGGCATAACAAATAGCACTTCCATATCTCTTGAAGGTATTTTCAGAAATCCGAAGTTTCCAAATTTATCTCAAGATAGAAATCAAGTATTTCGAATGGCTTCTATGACTAAGCCTATAACGGCATACCTTACTTTGGCGGTTCTTGAGGATAATGGAATTGATCTACACGATAGCGTCGGAAAGTATGTCCCTGAAATTGATAATTTGGAAATTGCCTATAAAGAGGGAGACACTATTAAATATAAAAAAAATGACGTGCCTATTTCTTTTCATCATTTGCTAAGCTTTACATCCGGTCATGCGTATGAGCATCACGATCCAATCATTTCAGAGCTATTGTTGAAAAAAAAAATTGCTCCGATGAAGATTGGTGACGATTCCTTTCTACAAGCGCCATTAGTTTTTACACCTGGAAGCCGTTGGGGTTATGGCATCTCCTATGGCTGGCTTGGAAAAGCTATAGAAGCTTTAAGTGGAGTTAGCTTGGATGAAAATCTCAAAAAGTATCTGTGCCAACCCTTAAGTTTAGAGCAAACGTCTTTTAATCCAAGTCAAGCAAATAGAGATACTCTTGCACCGCTCTATTTTAGAGAACCGGATGGTGCTTATTCAGACATTAGCAGCAAAATAACCATTGGCTTAAACCGATTCCACTATGGTGGAGGAGGATTAACGTCTACCTTGAGTGACTACTTAAAGTTTCTTCAATTTCTATTGAAAAGTATGAAGTCTAATGTGCCAAGCTCTACGGTCTCGAAAATGTTCAGAAACCAGATAGGGAATATGGGAGTTTCCTCTTTAAAAAGTTATAATCAAAGCCTCGTTGATGATTATGAAATGTATCCAAATATAGAAAAGACTTGGGGCTATGGTCTTCTTTTAAATAATCAACCACTAATAACAGGGCGCTCGGCAGATAGTGGAAGCTGGGTTGGATTATTAAATACATACTTTTGGGTAGATTCCAAAAGCGATATGGCTGGAGTATTCTTGACACAAATACTACCCTGCTATACTCCTTCCCTTCTCAAAGCTTTTGAGACTTTTGAAAAGCTTTCGTATAAATATTTTAAAAAGGTCTGATTACTTGTTTTTTATTTTGTCAAAGATATTTAATTTTTTTTTAGACCCTTTAAATCTTTTAATAATTTCCTTTCTTCTTTTTTTACTTATCATCGCTAGAGCAAAAAAAAATAAGCTTAGAGGCACCTTATGGTTTGTGCTCTTTTGGGTCCTACTTCTATATAAACCGATACCCGAGTTTCTTATAAAAAATCTTGAAGATAAATTTTCTTATAAAGAAGAAACCTTTCTTGAGTTAGAAGGCATAATTGTGCTAGGAGGTAGCACGGGTTCCGGAAAAGTTGCTAAAGAACGGAACGACATTTCTCTAGGGCCAGGCGCGGAAAGAGTGTTTAAGGGTTTACAGTTTCTACAGCAGCAACCTCAAGGTACTGTTATTTTTACCGGCTTTTCTGGAAGCCTCTTCCATGAAGGCCTATCAGAGGCAGAGATAACAGAAAAGCTAATTAAGGCGTTAAAAGTAGATTCCAAAAAAATGCTCTTTGAGAAACGTTCTCGAAATACGTATGAGAATGCCTATTACACAGGAGAGTTTATTGATGACCTCAAAATAAAAAAGTGGGGGATTGTGACCTCAGCTAACCATATGAAAAGAGCTATCGCAACTTTTGAAAAACAGCACCCCGAAATAGTCTTCGAGCCGATACCAGTTGATTTTCAAACGGCAAACTCGATATACTGGAGTCCAGGACATATGCAAAGTAGCATTAATCTTTGGCGTATATATATACATGAAACAGTGGGATACTGGGTTTATAAGTTGACAAGGAAACTTTAATGAAATTCATGCAGCTCGTTTATTGTTCTCAACCGTTTGGATATAGTTTAGAGATTCTATCAGCAATATTAATTGCTTCTAGAGCAAACAATAGGAAACACGATATCACTGGAGCTTTAATCTGTCGTTCCGATATTTTTCTGCAGCTCCTTGAAGGACCTGAACAGCAGGTAAAAAATATCTATGAGAAGATACAGAAGGATGACCGCCATATTAACGTCTATCACCTCCTTGATCAGTTTTGTGAAAAGCGTTTATTTCCTGCATGGGCGATGAAAGACGACCCCGTTAAAACATGGATGTGGAGCCGGGAGGAGGTTTCAAACGGAATTGTTAAAAGCTTGTCTAAAGCTGAGGTCGAAGAAGTTTTTGTTAAACTTTCTAGAGAAGCGACAATTTTTAACTTTTAGACAATGTCTAAGTATATGAGTTACTTAAAGTATTTTATTGTTTTTATCTGTTTTGTTCTAAGCTGTATTTTTTTGATAGCATTTTTGCTTGAATTCTATGACCTGGTAAATCGGTGCTACAGTATCAATCGCTTTTCGGTTTCTGTTTTAACCTGTATACAAGTGTTTTATTATGAAATACTTAAAACTAGCTTATTCGTAGTGGTCTTGTTCCTGCTGGCGATTTTGACAATGCAAAAACTTACAGTTCCTTTCAAATCGGGTGATTAATGACTGATGTCTTAAATTTAACCCTTCCAATGTTTTCTTTAATTGGTATCGGCTACCTATTGAAAAAAATTCAGTTCATGTCAGAACGGGATGGTAACGTTTTATCAAAGTTTGCTTTTTATATTTTGCTACCCCCACTCATGTTCACAAGTATCCTTTCGGGCGATGCCAGTAAAAGCTTAAACTTAAATTTCATTTTTAGTTATGAGATTGTAACAATATCGATCTTTGGTCTCACCTATATTTTAGGGCTTATGATAAGACTCAAGACCATGGAGAAAGCAATCTTCGGCTTGAATGCTGCGTACCCGAATTATGGGTATATAGGTGTCCCCTTATGCATTTTAGCGTTCGGTACGGAGGCGGCTATCCCATTAGCTTTGATTCTTTTGGCCGATACTTTTATTTTGTTAAGCACGCTAATATTTTACAAATTAACAGAGAATAGAAAAACAAGCCTGAAAGAGCTCGGAAAAGAAGTGATTAAGCGTTTCGTTTACAATCCGCTTATGATGTCTGTTTTTGTAGCCTTTATTTTTTCAATTGCAAACATCAAGATAGTAACGGCGATTGACAGAACACTTTCGATTGTTGCTGCATCGGCCACTGCTGTTGCTTTGATCGCACTTGGCATCTCATTAAATGTTACGTCTATCAAAAATCAAAAGAGTGTTTTGTTTCTTATAACTTTAATAAAACTGGTCGTGCATCCGATATTGATATTTATCATTTTTCAATTTCAAACTAATATTGACCCTATGTGGATAAAAACAGCAATTGTTTGTGCTAGCTTACCGGTAGCCGCCAATGTTTTCGTTCTAGCAAATTATTACAAAACATTTGAGAGTGAAAGTGCTGCTGCAATAACTATTACTACAATAGTTTCAAGTATCACTGTCACCATTGTATTGCTTTACGTTTTATAAAAAATTATTTTCAATTTGATACATCTCTATTTAGTTCTAACTAATTAGCAAGCTCGTCTCACTTGCCTTGAACGGGAACTAATAACCTGAGTGATACTAATAAGATTTTATTTCTCCTAGATGACACTAACGTTGGGCTGATAGATTCTGACGACTTTATTGTTACGGATTTTGTTTAATATTATATAAAACATTAGCACTTCATTTACTTAATTCTTCTAGTTCAAGCCAACGCTCTTCGTACTCGTCCAATTGATCTTTCGCCAGTTTGAGTTCCTTGGTCATCTCGACAAAACCATCAGGATCACTGTTATAAAAATCACCATTCGATAGCTTTTCGGTAAGCGTCTTTATCTCAGCTTCTTTGTCTTCTATTTGCTTAGGAAGATTTTTCAATTCATATTCGAACTTATATGTTAGTTTCTTAGTTTTAGCTTTCTCGTCTTTCTTCTCTGCTTTTTGTTTTTGATTAAAATTTTCGGTTTTGTTATCTTTTTTTTTCGATGGGTATCTCTTTTGATTGAGATAATCAGAATACCCTCCTATACATTCTTCAATCTTTCCATCTCCCTCAAATGCCAAAACTTTAGTTACCGTCTGATCTAAAAAGTCGCGGTCATGTGACACGAGCAACAATGTACCTTCGTAATTAATAAGGATTTCCTCAAGCATATCAAGAGTTTCCATATCGAGGTCATTCGTCGGTTCATCGAGAATAAGACACGTTTTTGGATCCGCTAAAATCTTTGCGAGTTTCAATCTGTTTTTTTGTCCACCGGAAAGCGTGCCGACCTTATCAAGCACAACACTTGGATCAAACATAAAGTCTTTCAAATAACCATAGATATGCCGTGTCTTTCCTCTGACATCAATATAGTCGCCACCATTAGGCGCCATAACATCTTTTAGTCGGTCGTTAGGTCTCAAATCACTTCGATTTTGGTCAAAATATGAAAACTCAATTGTCTTTTGGACTTTCACGCTTCCGCGATCGGCTTCTAATTCTTTAAGAATAAGTTTTAAAAAGGTTGATTTTCCTGATCCATTTTTACCAATGATCCCAATACGGTCTCCTCTTTTAATACGGATATTAAAACCATTAAGGATATTAATTGTCTCGTCATCATTCTGAAATGATTTGTGAACATTATAAAATTCACAAATGACTTTGGTGTGATTATCGAGATCTTTAATCGGTTCATAACTGATCTTTTTTGTGGCACTACGATAGGCTGATTCATCCGCCTTTAACTTATCTCTCATCTCACGTACCTGGCTAAGGCGTCGTACATTTCTTTTTACACGTGCTTTTACACCGCGAGATGCCCATTCTACTTCTTGAGCTACAATTTGTTTTCTTTTTTGCAGTTCGCGCTCCTCTTGCTCCAATAGCATTGTTGACCATTCATCAAAAAACTTAAACCCTTTGGGACTGACTTTGAGTTTTCCTCTATCCAACCAAAATACCTTATTCGTTATATTTTCTAAAAAGCGTTTATCGTGAGAAATACAGAGTATTGCTCCCTGATAATTATTAAGATAGCCCTCTAGCCAACTAATTGCTTCAAGATCCAAATGGTTTGTTGGTTCGTCAAGCAACAGTATGTCGGGTTCTTCAACAAAGGCTTTTGCTAAACCTGCTCTTCTAAGCTGGCCCCCAGATAGCATAGTCATCGGTTTTTTTACGTCCAAATCAAGTGCCTCAGCCGCAATATCCACTTTATATTGATAGAGTTCTCGATCTTCACCTTTAATATTACTAAAGATAAAATCAAATACTGTCTCTTTTTCATCTGGTTGAAAGTCTTGGACTAAATATCCGATTGTTGTTCCAGGATTTTCCCAGCGTTCGCCTTCGTCCAGTGATTTAACACCTGTTATAATATTCATAATTGTTGATTTGCCAGCACCATTTTTACCAACTAGGGCAATGCGGCTACCCTGATGTATATTCAAAGTGAGATCCTCAAATACGGGTGTCTCTTTATATCGAACGAGGGCATCTTTTACGGAAAATATAAGTTGTGAAGACATTAATTTATTTAAAATAAATAGGTTTTTATGGCGCACCGGGGAGGATTCGAACCCCCGACCCCCTGATTCGTAGTCAGGTACTCTATCCAGCTGAGCTACCGGTGCAGTTATTATTGCGAATTTACTGAGGTGTTATCGAATTGTAAATACAATTTCTCTTATATATTAATGGTTCAATTATTATAAATAGCTAATTGACAATAAAGCCCGTTTCCATTAATCAGTAAAGCTTGAAGGGAATTGTGTAATGAAAAGAACATATCAACCCAGTAACCGAGTTAGAAAGCGTCGCCACGGCTTTCGTTTGCGTTCAGCAACGAGTGCTGGCAGAAAGATACTTAACCGACGAAGAGCACGCGGTAGAAAGACATTATCCGCATAATATTCTAGTAGTCTTGACGACTGCAGGGAGTACTTATGGATATTCAGACAATCAAGAAGCGCCGAGATTTTCTTAAAGGTAACAACGCACCTTACGCTGCTATGCCATCAGTGGTAGTTCAAAGCTACATCCGAACCGATGAAGTAGTAAAAACAGATGAATCCGTAATGATGGGTATTACATGTTCAAAAAAAGTTGGAAATGCTGTTAAAAGAAACAGAGCAAAACGACGATTAAGAGAGGCGGGAAAGATTGTACTTAAGGAAATCGGTATAAAAAAAACGAACTATATTTTCATTGCCCGAAAGGATGCAACCATCAAAGTAAAATTTACTGATCTTTGTAGTGATATAGAAACCGGAATAAAGAAGATATATGGCCAGGAGAAAGGTAAATAGATGCTTATAAAGATTATTTCCTTTCCTATTCACATATATCGTCTTTTCATTAGCCCGTTAACTGGAAAGAATTGTCGCTTTGAGCCAACATGCTCTGAATACGCCTTAACAGCCTTAAAAACCCATGGGGTTTTTTATGGATCCTATTTGTCTATAAAGCGAATACTAAAATGTCATCCATTTAGCCGATACTCCGGTTATGATCCTGTACCGAACAAGAAACAATCAAAAGACATTACTCGATAAATCGATTGAATTAAGTCATTAGTAACCATATATTAGTCGCAGATTATTTAAGAGAAGGCAGAGCAGATGGATGATCAGAATAAGAACCTTTTATTGGCAACGTCACTAAGTTTTTTAGTACTGCTTGGTTGGATGCTCATGTTTCCACCACAGCCAATAGAGGAAGTGAGTCCTGAACAAACAACAGAACAAGTTACACAAGAAGATAACCAAACAGGTACTGGTCTTAGCACACCAGTGCAAGTTGATACCAATCAAAGCCAACAAAAAATAGATAGATCTGCAGACGCACCGCGTGTACCAATAGAAACATCACGACTATCGGGTTCATTATCTTTAAAGGGTGGTAAAATAGACAACCTTAAACTCTTGGATTATTTTGAGACGCAGGAGGAGAACTCAAAGAACATTGAGCTCTTTCAGTATGAAAATAAAAACTATTATGCTGTCTATGGATGGTCATCGCGAGACAGAGAAAATGTACCTAATCCGAACACTGTCTGGAACCTCGCAAAAGGTAAAACGCTTACACCCAGTACACCTATAACGTTGCAATGGACGAGCCCCAAGGGCGTCATATTTGAAAGAGAAATCTCCATTGATGAAGATTTTCTTTTCACTATAAAGCAGCGCGTATTTAATCAATCAAACACAACCATTGATTTGGCGGCTTACGGAATATTAGCCCGTCATAGCGCCCCCGAAACTATTGGCTTTTACATTCTTCATGAAGGGATCGTGGGATATGATGATGGCGAACTCGTTGAGTTATCGTATGACGACATAACAGATCAGAAGTATGACGATAGAGAGCGTGCAAATCTTGAAATATATGAGATTACAGAAAATGGCTGGATTGGTTTTACCGATAAATATTGGATGTCAACACTGGTTGGCGAACCTAAGAGTAAATTTAAAATGGCGAGCAAATATAATGAAGCAAACGATATTTACCAAGCCGATATTCGTCATCCTCTGCAGAGCATCGGGTCTGGACAATCTACGGAAGTAAAAACATATCTATTCGCGGGTGCTAAAGAGGTGAATACTATAAAAACGTATAAGCAAGAGGCCGGTTTTGCTGACTTTATTGATACCGTTGACTGGGGATGGTTTTTCTTTTTAACTAAACCAATTTTTTCCTTGCTTGATTATTGTAATAAGCTTGTTGGGAATATGGGATGGGCGATAATTCTTCTTACGTTGGTTGTCAAGACTGTATTACTGCCACTTGCTTATAAATCTTACGTTTCAATGTCCAAGTTAAAGCAACTACAACCAGAAATGGAAAAAATAAAAAAGAGGGCCGGCGATGATCGAATGAAGTTACAACAAGAAATGATGGCTTTGTACAAGAAAGAAAAAGTCAATCCTGCTGCCGGATGTTTACCTATACTTCTGCAAATTCCGATATTCTTCTCACTATACAAAGTCCTTTTTGTTACCATTGAAGTAAGGCATGCTCCGTTCATAGGATGGATAACAGACCTCTCAGTTCCCGATCCGAGCTCTATATTAAACTTATTTGGCTTGTTGCCATTCTCGCCACCTGGCCCAGAAAGTTTTCTTGTTATTTTTTCTATAGGGGTCTACCCGATACTTATGGGTGTAACAATGTGGTTGCAACAGAAGCTTAATCCTGCGCCTACTGATAAAACACAACAGATGATTTTTGCTTGGATGCCTTGGATTTTTATGTTTCTTCTTGGACAGTTCTCTAGTGGTCTTGTCATCTATTGGGTTGCAAATAATATTATTACATTTGCGCAACAGTATTTTATTATGGCATCACAAGGTGTGAAACCAGATATTTTTGGAAATATCTTAAGTTCCTTTAAAAAGGAAGGGGCCTCCAAAGAAAACTAATAAAGGAGCTATAGATTACAAAATCACCTTTATTGAATGAAATCTCTTTTTTGAAAGGAGTGGCTGGGATTGATGGTTTACCCCCAGATAGAGAAGCGGAAGTATGCTTCATAGGCCGATCCAATGTTGGAAAATCCTCTCTAATTAATGCCCTATTTGAAAGAAGAAACCTGGCAAGGACTTCCAAGACTCCAGGCCGAACTCAAGAGTTAAATTTTTTCTCATTGGGAGAAAAAAGCTATATCGTTGATCTCCCAGGCTATGGCTACGCAAAAGCGTCAAAAGATAAAAGGTCAGATTGGCAGACTCTTATAAAGTCATATATCGCGGAAAGACGTTCACTTAAGAGGGTATTTACTCTTGTCGATGCAAGGCACGGTTTAAAAGATAATGATAGAGAATTTTTCTCCTTTTTGGATACCTATGCTGTGAATTATCAAATAATACTTACCAAAATAGATAAGGTAAAGAAAACTGAGATGGCCAAACTTCTAGACGAAATAAATAACAAAATAGAAGAGCATCCTGCCTGCAATCCAGAATTTTTAATGACATCAGCGATAAAAAGAAGCGGTATTAGTGAAATTAGAGACGTGATGTTCTCAATTTTAGGTTTAAATCAAAATAATTGACAAATCAGCATTATAATTGCATTAGGTTTTGCTATGAACGGAAATATAGAAAATAATTTTAAGCAAACAGCAGCCACGCTGGCCGAAGCGCTACCATACATCCAGAGATATGAGGGCTCGACAATAGTTATTAAGCTTGGTGGTCATGCCATGACGAGCAAACCCTCAATGGAAAATTTTGCGCGCGATATTGTTTTGATAAAGCAATGTGGCGTCAACCCAGTGATAGTGCATGGCGGTGGTCCTATGATTAATAAAGTATTATCGGATTTAAAAATTGAAAGTGAATTTGCTGAGGGAAAGAGGATAACAGATGGCAAAACTATGGAAGTCGTTGAAATGGTGCTATCTGGCAATGTTAACAAATCTATAGTTAATGCAATCAATAGCCAAGGTGGGAAAGGTGTTGGGCTATCCGGAAAAGATGCGAATATGATTGAATGTGAGCAAGATAATCCAAAACTTGGATTTGTTGGGAAGATAAAAAAGGTTGATACTGATATAGTCCAGAATTTTATCAAGAGTGACTTTATCCCCGTTATTGCCCCCATCGGTTTTGGAATAAAGGGTGAAACATATAATATTAATGGTGATACAGTAGCGGGTGCTATAGCCTCAAGCCTCTTAGCTGATCGTCTCTTACTGCTAACGGATGTGGTCGGTGTAAAAGATAGCAAAGATCAGTTAATTAATCAATTGACTATAGAAGAAGCAAGAAACTTGATAGGCTCAGGGATTATTAACTCGGGGATGATCCCCAAGGTTAATACGTCGATAAAAGCTATTGAAGAGGGTGTTAGGGCATCCGTTATAATCGATGGAAGAGTTGATCATGCCTGTCTTCTTGAACTCTTTACTAGTCACGGTGTAGGCACTCTGTTTAAAAAAACTTTTGACTAATCTTTAGGGATGTCAGATACCCTGCAGACAATTCAAAGAATGCTGAATAAAAATAGCCTTGATATCGTAGGCTATTTTAACCCAGATGGGTCTGATAATATTTGTTCACAAGTGAAAACCATTTTGCTAATAGGACCAGAAGAGCCTTATTTTTGGGACTTATTTAAAAAAAGTGGGGAATACAAAGACAATAAAGAAAACTCACTTGATAGATGGTCAAAAAAAACCATAGAAGAAATTGCAATAAAATTAAGTGTGAGGTCATTTTTTCCTTTTGAGGCACCCTTTCAGCCATTTGTTGATTGGGCTAAAAAATGTTCAACAATGAGATCATCTCCTGTTCGCCTTTTAGTACATAAAGAGAAGGGCCTATTTATCTCATTTCGAGGGGCACTCGGTATAAATGAATATATTGAATCACCCAACAACTCAAAAGATATCTGCACCCCATGTGAGAAACCATGCCTCACTGCTTGTCCAGTAAGTGCACTTAACCAAGACGGCTATGATGTTATTCGATGTAAGGAATATGTGAACACACCTAGTGGTCAAGAATGTAGAAACGGCTGCCTTGTCAGAAGATCCTGTCCCTCTGGTCAGAATTTAAGACTGAAGGAACAATCAAATTTTCATATGCGTGCTTTTCTAAGCGATTAGGTTAATGACCTAATATCTGACTCAAAAACAGCTTTGTTCGATCAGACTTTGGGTTTTTGAAGAACTCTTCCGGTTCGTTTTGTTCAACAATCTGACCTTCGTCCATGAATATAACTCTATCCGCAACCTGCCTGGCAAAGCCCATCTCATGAGTAACACATATCATTGTCATGCCTTCTTCAGCTAGCTGAATCATAGTATCCAGCACCTCTTTAATCATTTCAGGGTCCAATGCGGAAGTCACTTCATCAAATAACATTATTCTTGGTTTCATGCATAGAGATCTAGCAATTGCTACTCTTTGTTGTTGTCCCCCAGAAAGTTGACCTGGGTATTTATGAGCCTGTTCAGGAATTTTCACTTTTTCAAGCATTTCCATTGCGATCTCTGTAGCTTCTTTTTCCGGAGTTTCTCTAACCCACATAGGAGCTAGAGTACAATTTTCTAAAGTTGTCAAATGAGGGAACAAATTAAAGTGCTGAAAGACCATACCTACTTCAGATCTAATCTTATCAATATTCTTTAGGTCAGTGGTTAGCTCTGTACCGTCAACAATTATGCTTCCCTTTTGATGCTCTTCAAGTCTATTAATGCATCTTATCAGTGTTGATTTACCAGATCCAGATGGTCCGCAGACAACAATTCTCTCACCTCTTCTCACTTCCAGATTAATATCCCTAAGTACGTGGAAGTTACCAAACCACTTGTTCATATCAGATATGTGGATAGCTACTTCATCTGTTATGTTTATCTTAGTTTTTTCCATATCAATCTTACTCCTAACCTAAATAGAAAATTCTATTTATCCGTTTTTAATTTTCTTTCTAAATATTGTGAGTACTGGGACATACCCCAACAAAAAATAAAGAACATCAATCCAATAGCGACGTAGAGTTCCCAATAAATACCATTCCACTTTTGATCCGCTCTTATTGTCGACGCAAGCCCTACCGGATCTCTTAGGCTTATTATGGATACGAGAGTTGTATCTTTAAACAACCCAATAAAGGTGTTCACAATACCTGGAATGGATATTTTTAATGCCTGCGGCATTATTATAAGCCGTTGTGATTGCCAGTAAGTCAGTCCTAACGACGCTGACGCTTCATGCTGACCTAATGGTAATCCCGCTAGCCCGCCTCGAATTACCTCAGCCATATAAGCTGCGGAAAATAATGTAACCATAATTACTACTCTCAACACAATATCAAAGTTGGTTCCTGGAGGTAAAAAGTAGTTTAGTAAAACGGACGCAACAAATAACAACGTTATGAGGGGTACGCCCCGTATAAACTCGATGAACCCTACACAAATCATCTTAATTACTGGTAAATTAGATTGTCTACCCAATGCTAATAAAATCCCAATAGGGAAAGATGCAACAATTCCTGTAACTCCTACGATCAGAGACAAAGTAAATCCACCCATCTTTAAAGACTCAACGAAGGGAAGACTAATAGGCAAAATAACGTTAAGAAGACCTACCAACGGATTGGAGATAAAGAGAAGAAATACAGCTGTAAATAAGAAAGCAAGGATAGCTGCTACCATATAGTTTTTTAGATACCGTCTTATCAAACTCAGAAAAAACAACGCTCCTAAAGTTAACCCAATATATACTATACTAATTGACCAAAACGATCCCCCCCACAGTAGCCATACAGCTAATCCGGGATAAATTATTGAAAACCAAAAAAAACGAAAAAACCTTGGAAATAATATAGGAACGATTGCGAGTAACAAAAAGATAAAAGTTAATGTAGGCCTCCAATACTCCTCAGCTGGATAAAGTCCGAAAAGCAATTGTTTCCATCTAGCTGTAAGTACTGAAAAGCAAGCTACATCTGGATCTAAATCTAGACATTCTCTTAGCGATTTAGTATTCCAGTGTCCTCCATAAGCCCAAGGTATGAAATCCCATAATATTACAACTATAAAGTATACCGACAACACTGTGAGTATCGAGTTTAGCCATGATGAAAATAAATTTTGTCTTAACCATCCAATAAGCCCAACCTCTGTTATTGGGGGCGCTGATGGAGGTATTTCTTTTTTTCTTACAAAAGCTATCTTAGTCATCATCGCACCACTATTTGAAAAGACCGATTGAAGTAATTGATAAACGAAGAAATTAACAATGATACTGCAAGATAAAAACCCATAAGCAAAAGCATTGACTCCAACTCTCTTCCAGTCTGATTAAGAGTAATTCCTCCTAGAGTTCCTCTAACGTCCATGTATCCTACTGCGATAGCGAGAGATGAATTTTTAGTTAAATTTAGATAATTTGAGATAAGAGGAGGAACAATAATCCTCAAAGCCTGTGGAAGGATTATAAGGCTCATTATTTTGTTAGGTCTCAAACCCAGAGATGCTGCTGCCTCAGATTGGCCTTTGGAAACTGCCATAATACCTGCTCTTACTATCTCAGCAATAAACGCAGAGGTATAGAAGGCTAATGCTAAGGTCAATGCAAGAAATGAGTTTCGAAGGTGTATTCCGTCTTTAAAATTAAACCCTTTGAGATAAGGATACTCGAGTGACACTGGCTGGCCCATTGCAAAAAAAAGTATTAATGTCGGAAAAATAATTACTGCTACACTAATCCAAAATGTAGGTAAGCTTTTTCCAGTATCTTTTTTCTGTTTATTTGCGTATCGAATAAAATAAATAACGGCAACAATCGAAAGACCAAAGCACAGCAGTAACCAGTAGGCTCCTTCGGCCAAAACTGGTGCTGGAAAATACGTTCCTCGATTTGTTATCGCAACACTCTCAAAAAATAACATCGTAGCTTCGGGTTCAGCACCTTTGAAAGCCCTTGGAGCGGGGGTAAATTCCGTAAGCAAAGCAAAAACCATCACAATCCAAAGGAGTACTGGGACATTTCTGAAACCTTCTATGTAGGCAGACATAAGCTTTGCCACAATCCAATTTTTTGAGAGGCGTAGAATACCAACAAAAAGCCCGAGAACTGTAGCAATTATGCACCCTACAAATGCAACCAGTAGAGTATTAAGAATGCCAACTAAAGCTGCCATTCCGTGTGTACTATCGCTAGTGTAAGGTATTAATCGTTGGTTAATGTCGTATCCGGCTCTTAGCCATAGAAAATTAAAGCTCACATCTTTATCAAGCAAGGCTAAGTTTTTAATAGTATTATCGACTAGCCAGAAAAATACAGCCATAAATATTATAAACGTGATTACTTGTAGCGACATTCCTCTATAACGTGTGTCACTTAGCAACATACTAAATTTAAAGCTTTCTGATGGTGGAAGAGTTGGTGAGCTCATATTAGTTCCATAATTTACATCTGACTATAATCTATAAAATTTTATCTACAGAGGTAATATAAATCAATAAGACCTGCAACATGTAGGTTTAGTAAAAATTCACTTATTTTTGTAAATGAAAAAGGGGCGTTCAAGACGCCCCTTTTTTTGAATAGGTTTTCAAATCATCTAAACGGAGGTGAATAAAGAATACCACCCTTAGTCCAAGACGCATTCACACCTCTTTCGATGTTAATACCGCTTGTAGCACCTAGATTATTTTCAAAGATTTCGCCGTAGTTTCCACCCGCTTTAATCGCATTGTACATAGCGTTCTTAGGAAGTCCTACCATAGCTAGAATATCATCATCACCGGTTCCAAGAAGTCTATGGATCTCGGCGTCTTTAGTATCTTTCCAACTATCGATATTACCCTTTGTTATTCCCTTTTCTTCAGCAATAACTAGCGCATTTAGCACCCAACGTCCTATGTCAGCCCAATTATCATCGCCGTGTCTCACAAGAGGTCCAAGTGGCTCTTTTGAAATGATTTCAGGCAGAACGAGGTGGTCATCAGGGTTTTCAAGGTTTACTCTTGTACCGTGTAATGCGGAGGCATCGGTTGTGTATGTATCACACGCTCCAGCAAGATATTGCTGTTGAGATTCAGCGTTATCAGCAGTTGGCACAGGCTCGTAGCTCATACCATTTTCCTTGAAGTAGTCAGCAAGGTTAAGTTCTGTTGTTGTTCCAACTTGAATACATACGGTCGCACCGTCTAATTCTGTTGTAGACTTAACACCTAGTTCTTTCTTAACCATGAAGCCTTGACCATCATAATAGTTTACACCTAAAAATGTCTGCTTCAGGTCGGTATCTCTGCTGTATGTCCATGTTGTGTTTCTAGCAAGTATGTCAACTTCTCCTGCTGCCAATGCTGTAAATCTTACTGCAGAGGTCAAACCGACAAATTTCACAGCCATTGGATCACCAAAAATCGCAGCTGCTAGAGCTCGGCAGTAGTCCACGTCAAACCCAACATCTTTACCGCTATCATCGACAGTAGCAAAACCAGGCGCACCCGTGGATACACCACATAATAAATTTCCGCGTGCCTTCACATCATCTAATGTTCCAGCAAAAGTACCACCAGCAGCCATAGCCAACGCTGTGAGCACTCCCAAAAATAGTTTCTTCATATTTTTTCCTTCTTTAACCTAATTTAAGTTTCGAAACTTGCGTGTGTATATAAAAAACTCATACACACTTTAAAGACCGTAATTTTAAACATTCTCACGTTTTTTTCCACTTTTAATTATTCATATAGAAAAAATTCATTAAAATCAGTTAATTAAAGGGCATTTCATCTTTTTTTTTTATACAATTCTTCTCAAACACTGATTCTTCAATCAACCATGATTCTTGCAGCCCCAACTAGATCATTTGAAGTATTTTTGTCAGATCTTTGAAATGATCAAAATCTACATTTTTTTTCTGCTTTTCTTCTTCAACTTCACCCCAGACTTCAATTCTAAAGTTATCTTCAACATTAGCGACTTCCCAGGCAAGTTCTGGACTTACTACGTTTTTATAAAGCGCTAGACAAGTAAAAAAAGATCCTAGGCTTTTAGTCAGCTCATGTATTGCAGTTAAATGAAAATTATCAAGCTCTTCTAAGTATTTTTTAATTATGTTAGCATTTAAGGGTGGCTGCTCTATGAAAAGAAGTCCTGTTCCTATATTCAATTTTATTGAGAAAAATTTTTCAGCCCATTCTATCAAGGGAACATAGAGATTTTCTTGCTTCAAATGTAGTTTTGTTGGTTCACTTGCGATATAACAAATCGGATCACAGTTGCCATATTCCACCAAACGACCAAAAACAGCTTCCCTCTCTTTTTTTGTAATATCCGTCGCTGAAAAGCAAAATTTAGTAAAGAAACTATTTTTAATAGCACTAAGTTTTCCATTTGCACTCCACTCCCTTATAACCTCGTTAGCTAATTGTTCAGACAGCTTTAATTTATGGCCTTTATCTGACTTGAGGCATACCTCATCTAAGTAAATGAGGAACAAGTTTTTACTCTGCTCCTCTTTTCTAACGCTTTTCCAGTATTTATCTTTACTAATTATCATAGGTATTTAGTTCTGAACCTTTAATTGTTTATCAAATTTTCCAACCAAAATGTTTCCAAACTAGACCCATATGCCTAGGCAATGGTGCTTCAATTTTTGTTATCTTTTTTGATATTGGATGCACGAAATTAACGCACCTTGCATGCAGAAAGAGCTTTTTGAAGCTATATGGAAGGTCTTGAGAATTCTTATCTTCACCACTTTTATATTTTCTATCTCCTACGATGGAATTTCCTAACTCAGCACAATGGATTCTCAACTGATGAGTTCGACCAGTAGCAGGCTTTAATTCTAGCCACGCATATTTTGACCCTATTTTTTCTATAACTTTATAGAAAGTGAGGGCTTTTTTTTTATTAGCATTATACTGTGCTCTTTTTTTTTTCTCTATAAGTCCTAGATTAATACTGGGCTTCCAAATATCTACGTCTCCGATATAGCTTTCCAATATACCTTTTTCTCTTTTTGGTACCCCTTCAACAAGTGCCCAATATACCTTCTCAACCTCTTTAGCCCTGAATAGATTAGCAAAAGCGCCTGCCGTCTTAACGTCTCTAGCTAGCAATAAAATACCAGAGGTTTCCTTATCAAGCCTATGAATTAATCTTGGGGGATCCTTTGCACCAAATTGTAGTGTAGATCTATATGCATCTACATGACGCGTTCCCTGACTACTGCCTCCTTGTGAGGCTAAACCCTCTGGTTTGTTTATAGCAATGAGATGCTCATCCTTTAAAATTATTGCCTCAAGTAATAGCTTAGCCAACTTGGAGTCAATTTTTGGGGTTGATCCATCATCAGTGACACTTAATGAAGGATTAGGTATCGTAATTACGTCGCCTATTGCGAGTCTGTAGGACGCCTTTGTCTTAATGCCGTTGACTTTAATCAAGCCTTTTCTGCAGAGCGTGTTCACCAAGTTAAAGTTTAGCCGCCTATCATTCCTTTTAATCCAGGTGCTTAGCCTGCAATCGACTTCATCTTCTTCAACAATTATGTCCCGGCTATCAGCCATCAATAAGCAATTAATTACTCTCTATTGTCAGTAGCGTCGGCACTTTCCTGTTCTTCTACCCGTTTTCGGTCACCTGCGCCTTTGGCATTTTCGTCTCTATCTACAAGCTCAATTATGGCCATATCCGCCATGTCCCCATACCTTTGACCAGCCTTTAGAACTCTTACACAGCCTCCATTCCGATCTTTATAACGTGATGCTAGAACATCAAACAATTTTCTTACTGCCTCTTGCTGTTTAATCCTAGAGATTAAAATTCTTCTAGAATGCAAATTGCCTTTCTTCGCAAGAGTAATTAACTTTTCTACAATCGGCTTCAGTTCTTTTGCTTTAGGGAGGGTTGTTTTGATTTGCTCGTGTTCAATTAAGCTACAAGCCATATTAGCAAACATAGCTGCCCTGTGTTCATGCGTTCTGTTTAACTTTCTGTAACCATGCGAATGTCTCATAGTGCATCTCTCATATAGTTATTTAATATTGATCTTCATGTTTTTTTGCAAGTTCTTCAATATTTTCAGGTGGCCACTCCGAAACATCCATACCTAAATGCAACCCCATTGAAGTAAGAACTTCCTTAATTTCGTTAAGAGATTTTCGACCAAAGTTAGGGGTTCTTAACATTTCTGATTCCGTTTTTAAAATTAAGTCACCAATGTAGACAATATTATCATTCTTTAAGCAATTTGCCGACCTTACTGATAGCTCAAGTTCTTCAACTTTTTTCAATAGCAGTGGATTAAAAGCCAGTTCATCTTCCTCACTGGCAATTTCTTCAGCTTGAGGCTCCTCAAAATTTACAAAAACAGTAAGCTGATCTTGTAATATTCGAGCAGCAAAAGCTATTGCATCCTCCGGACTCACTGACCCATCAGTCTCTATAGATAGCGAGAGTTTATCATAGTCAAGAACTTGCCCTTCACGCGTAGAGTCCACCTTGTATGACACTTTTTTCACGGGAGAAAACATAGCGTCCACAGATATCAAACCTATAGCCAAGTCTTCATCCTTGTGTTTATCGCCCGGCACGTATCCTTTACCCGTGTCAACCGTAAGTTCCATATCAAGAGATCCACCTTCATCTAGCTGACAAATCATAGCATCTTTGTTCAGAATGCTTATTCCATTTGTCTCAACGATATCTCCGGCGGTAACAGCCTTAGGACCTAGTTCTTTTAACGTTAATTTCTTTGGACCTTCTACTTCCATACCTACTGCAATAGCCTTTAAATTTAAAACTATATCCGTAACATCCTCTCTTACGCCTGGTATTGAAGAAAATTCATGTAAAACACTATTTATCTTTACTGCAGTTATTGAAGCTCCTTGAAGAGAGGAAAGCAGCGTTCTTCTAAGAGCATTTCCTAAGGTAAGCCCAAACCCTCTTTCGAGTGGTTCAACAACAATAGTCGCGGAATTTGGGTTTTGTTCGTCGTTTACTAAATTTAAACCCGAAGGTTTTATAAGTTCATGCCAGTTTTTGTGGATCATCTAGTCCTCCATTCTTACATTAGCTCGATCCGTGACAGCTAAGCGTTCCCGAGGTTGAAATATTTACGATGTGTCTTTAGACACGTCGTCGTTTTGGTGGTCTACATCCATTATGTGCAATTGGCGTAACATCTCTGATTGAAGTTACGTTCATTCCAATAGCGGACAGTGCTCTCAGTGCTGACTCTCTACCGGAGCCCGGACCTTGAACATGTACATCAAGAGACTTCATACCGTGCTCCTGCGCCTTCTTTCCAGCGTCCTCTGCTGCCAACTGCGCAGCATATGGGGTTGCCTTTCTTGAACCTTTAAAACCCATAGTCCCACTAGAAGACCACGCTATTGCGTTTCCTTGCACGTCTGAAATTAGTACTTTGGTATTATTGAAACTGGAATTTATATGAGCAATTCCGGTAGTGATGTTTTTCTTCTCTTTCTTCTTTTTCTTAACCATATGATTTTCCGTCTATTTTTTCTTACCAGCTATCGCTTTTGCTGGTCCTTTTCTTGTTCTAGCATTAGTGTGAGTTCTTTGCCCTCTTACAGGTAACCCTCTCCTATGCCTCAAGCCCCTGTAACATCCAAGATCCATAAGCCTCTTAATATTTATTGTCCTTTCCCTTCTCAAATCACCTTCTACCACTACATTACCATCGATTTGCTGTCTTATTGAACCAACTTCTTGCTCAGAAAGCTGGTTGACCCTTGTTGATGCGTTTACCCCCGCAGCATCGCATATACTTTTAGAAGTCACTTTGCCTATACCGTGTATGTAAGTGAGGGCAATTAATACTCTCTTGTTCGTCGGCAAATTTATCCCGGCTATTCTAGCCATTCTACTCTCCACTTAAATTTTTCTTACTAAATAACGATCCAGAATGCCTTTATAGCGCTAAAATTTAGAAGGTCAATAGATCAATATAATATTTCTTTTATTCCTTTAAGATGTCATCTCAGCTCTCTTTAATAGACCCACTGTTACTTACTTGTTTCATTATTTCTAAATATTTATTAGGTGACCTTCAATATCGCTGCTCACTTGCTCAATACTTCTCATCCCATCTATTTTGCAAAGTTTTCTCTGTTTTAAATAGTACGGTTTTATCATTTCTGTAGTCTTATGATAGATATTTAGCCTGTTTTTAAGTACTTCTTCGTTATCATCATTTCGAGCGTTTTTACTTTCTCTGGCGCGATTTTCAATTCTGTTTATCAAAACCTCATCATTTACTACTATTTCTATTACCAAATCTAAACTCAACTTTAATTCATGTAATAATTTGTCTAATGCTTGAGCCTGCTCCAAGTTGCGCGGAAACCCGTCAAATATAAACCCATCACTGCCGCTTTCCTTTAACTTATCTCTAATCATAGATAGTATAATATCGTCAGAAACCAACTCACCTCTATCCATAATAGAGCTCGCTTTTTTACCTAACTCACTTCCTTCAGCTATAGCCTCCCTGAGCATGTCTCCAGTCGATAATTGTTTTAGGTTGTATTTATCGACCAGTCTTTGAGCTTGCGTCCCTTTTCCGGCTCCCGGAGGTCCAAACAATATTATAATCATCTTCTGAACCTATTTTGCCTTTTATTTTTCTTACCTAGGCGCGACTTTTCAATTAAACCTTCATATTGATACGCTAAAAGGTGCGATTGCAATTGTCCAACTGTATCCAAAGTAACAGACACAACAATTAGTACTGATGTACCGCCAAAGTAAAAAGGAACATTCATCTGCGCTCTTAAAACCTCAGGTAAAAGACAGACGGCGGCCAAATATAATGATCCTACGACTAAGAGTCTAACCACTACGTACTCAAGGTATTCAGCTGTCTTTGGTCCTGGCCGTATTCCAGGAACAAATCCCCCCTGCTTCTTTATATTTTCTGCAACATCCTCTGGCTTAAATGATACATTTAGCGTGTAAAAATAGGTGAAGAAAATAATCATACCTCCGAAAAACATATAGTAGAGAACTTGGCCGGGGCCAAGATAAGCAGCTAAAAATCCAACAAAACCGGAACTATCGTTGGATGAGAACGCTGTCATAGTTGTGGGCAATAATAATAAGGATGATGCAAATATCGCAGGAATGACCCCTGCTGGATTCACTTTTACCGGCAGGTTAGAGTTTTCGCCCTCAAATATTTTCATTCCTACTTGTCTTCTAGGGTACTGTAGAGGAACCTTACGCAAAGCTCTTTCAACAAAAACAACAAAAGCTATTACTGCAATTACTACAATTATTAGAAAGATAATGGTAAAGGCACTTAGTGCTCCTGATCGACCAGATGCAAAAAACTGTCCTAAAGCTCCAGGTAATTCGGCTATTATACCAACATATATAATTAACGAGATTCCATTTCCGATACCCCTCTGGGTTATCTGCTCACCAAGCCACATTAAAAGCATAGTGCCTCCCACGAGTGTAACAACGCAGGACACGCGAAAGAAAAGTCCAGGTTCTGACGCTAGACCCTGAGACTCAATACCAGCGGCTATTCCCCATGATTGAAAAAAAGCCAAAATCACAGTACCATATCTTGTATACTGATTTATTTTCTGTCTACCCTGTTCTCCCTCTTTTTTAAGTTGTTCAAGGTATGGCACCATAGAGGTTAACAATTGCATGATAATGGAGGATGTAATATAGGGCATAATTCCGAGCGCAAATACAGCCATCCTTCCCACCGCTCCACCGGTAAACATATTTAGCATCCCACCTATACCCTGAGCATTTTGCTCAAAAAAAGCTTTCAATTGTTCTGCATCTACACCAGGGACTGGCACATAAGTGCCTGCTCTGTAAATGATTAAAAGCAACAGTGCGTAAAGTATCCTGTTCTGAAGGTCCTTTGCTTTACCAATAGAGCTCCAGCTCAAGTTGGCTGCCATCTGTTCCGCTGCAGATACCATAGTATAATAATCCTTTTATGAAGAAATAAGATTGAGTTCGCCACCCATCTTTTCAACTGCTTGTCTTGCTTTTTCGGAAGCGCTCGCAACTTCAATATTTACTTTGGAGGCGAGAGATCCTTTTGCCAAAAGCTTTACTGAGACTGCATTCTTGTTGATCAAACCTACACTACGAAGTACCGCTATATCTATCAGCTTATTTTCGACAATCTTTTTCGCATCAATGAGTTTTTGGATTGATCCAAGGTTGACTTGATCTAGTAGTTTTTTTGAATTTCTTGAATTGAACCCTCGTTTAGGCAACCTTTGATAAAGAGGCATTTGCCCACCTTCAAAAGCCTTTATTGAGACCCCTGATCTTGACTTTTGGCCCTTTATTCCTCGGCCAGCAGTTTTACCCTTACCTGAACCTGGTCCCCTTCCAACCCTTACCCTTTTTTTTACAGCACCAGGGTTATCTGAAATATCATTTAAACGCATTATTTTAAACTTCCTTTTTTAATCTAAAACCTTAACCAGATGTGCTACTTTAGACAGCATCCCTCTTACTGAAGGTGTATCCTCTATTTCTCTTACCGAGTTAGTTTTCCTGAGTCCCAGGCCTTTGACAATCCTAATCTGATTTTGTGGCTGACGTATTAAAGACCCTACCTTTTTTATTTTTATTTTCTTATTCATAAATGTACCATTATTTAAATGTTATCTCAGAAACTTTTTTTCCTCTTCGCTGAGCAACCATTCTTGGGCTCCACTCCTTTGTCAAGCCACTGATAGTCGCTCTAATCATATTATAGGGGTTCTGTGAACCCAATGACTTTGCCACGACATCTTGAATTCCTAGCATCTCGAAAACGGCTCGCATTGGTCCACCGGCAATAATTCCTGTTCCCGCCTTTGCACTTCTCATAATTACCCTTCCCGCGCCATGTCTACCGTCGATATCATGATGAAGAGTTCTACCTTCCCTCAAAGGAACCTTTACTGTCTTTCGTTTTGCTTGCTCTGTAGCTTTGCGAATAGCTTCAGGAACTTCTTTTGCTTTCCCTTTTCCATACCCAACTCTACCTTTTTGATCACCTACGACGACTAAAGCCGCAAATCCAAACCTCTTTCCTCCCTTTACCGTTTTTGAAACGCGGTTGATCGCTACAAGACGGTCTATAAATTCTGATTCATCTCTATCTAATTTTCTCTTATCTTCCAAAGCTTTAATCCCTATAGTTTTAATCCATTTTCCCTAGCAGCGTCCGCTAGCGCCTTAATTTTGCCATGATATAGGAACCCACCCCGATCAAATACCACTTCCTTAATCCCCTTTTTTAAGGCCCTTGAGGCTATTTCCTTTCCAAGTTTCGTAGCAACTTCTATATTGTTTTTTCCAACTACTCCTAAGCTCTTTTCTAGTGATGACACAGAAGCCAATGTTTTTCCAAGTCTATCGTCTATTACTTGCGCATAAATGTTCTTAGAGGATCTATGAATAGACAGCCTGCATTTACCGTAGCTAGTCTTCTTTAACTTGTTTCTGACCCTGAGAGATCGTTTCTTGAACAATTTTATCTTATGTGTTGTCATTATAGCCCCTACTTCTTCTTTCCCTCTTTCGCAAAAATGTATTCACCTTTATACCGTATTCCTTTTCCCTTGTAAGGCTCAGGAGCCCTCCAAGCACGTATCTTTGCTGCCACCTCTCCCACAACCTGCTGATCTATACCTTCCACTTTGATCTCAGTAGGTTTTGCACACGTTATTTTAACATCATCTGGAATGTTAAAATCAACATCATGAGAATATCCCAAGGACAATTTAAGAACTTTACCCTGGACAGCTGCCCTATAACCAACTCCATTTATTTCAAGCTCTTTAGAAAATCCTACATTAACTCCATGCACTATATTTGCTATCTGTGACCTCGACATGCCCCAAAGCTGACGCGTTTCTTTCTCAAGATCCTTTGGGTTTACTGTAATACTCTTATCAACGATATCGACACTTAATTTTTCTGAAAAATCAAAGTGTCTTGAACCTAGAGCGCCTTTGACCTCTATAGTACCTTCTTTAATTATAGCTTCAACTCCGCTCGGAATTTCAATTGGTTTTTTTCCTATCCTTGACATGACCTATCCTTAAAAAACAGTACATAAAACTTCGCCACCCACTCTGGATTGACGAGCTTTTGCATCTGACATAATACCTTTAGAAGTAGACACAATTGCAACCCCTAAACCTTGTCTAACTTTAGGAAGGTTATCGACTCCTAGGTACACCCTACGACCTGGAGTAGACACACGCTTGAGCTCTTTTATCACTGGCTCCCCATCGAAATATTTTAGGGCTACTTTTATACTATCTGTACCTGACACATCTTTTTCAATTTCATAACTCCTAATGTAGCCCTCGCTTTTTAACACATCTAAAACCCACGCTCGCAACTTTGAGTTTGGTGTGAGAACGTATTGTTTTCGTCTCATTTGAGCATTTCTAATTCTAGTTAACATATCCCCTAATGGATCGGTCATTGTCATTTTGAATTCTCCTTACCAGCTGGACTTTATCATACCGGGGATTTCACCAGCAGAAGCTAGCTCTCGCAAAGCTATTCTTGACATCTTTAGCTTTCTGTAATAGCCCTTTGGTCGCCCTGTGACTGCACACCGGTTATGTAATCTTGTGGGACTCGAATTTCTTGGCAACTTAGCGAGTGCTAATCTTGCCTTAAAGCGCTCTTCATTACTTAATGATGAGTCTTTTGATATTTTCTTCAGTTCTTCTCGCTTTTTCATAAACTTTTGAACTAGTCGCTCACGCTTAATCTGTCTATTCACCATAGAAACTTTTGCCATACCTATCCTATCCTAATCTCTAAAAGGGAAGTTAAATAAACCAAGTAAAAACTTGGCTTCATCATTTGACCTCGCTGTAGTGCATACCACAACATCAAGTCCCCAAATCTCGTCTACTTTATCAAAGTCGATTTCTGGAAATACTATGTGCTCTTTTATGCCAAGTGCGTAATTGCCTCTACCATCAAAGCTTTTTGGCGATAATCCTCTAAAGTCTCTTATTCTTGGCATGGCAACATTAATCAGACGGTCAATAAACTCATACATCCTCGACCTTCTTAGTGTGACTTTTGCACCTAGTTGCATACCCTCTCTAACTTTAAAACCCGCAATAGATTTTTTTGCCTTTGTAAATACAGGTAACTGCCCTGCAATAAGCATTAAGTCATTGTGTGCCGATTTAACTTTCTTAGTATCTGCAACTGCCTCTCCTATGCCCATATTTAATACTACTTTTTCTAGTTTTGGTATCATCAAGTCATTTTTATATTTAAATTGTTCTTTAAGGCTTGATCTAAGTTTCTCGTTATAAAGTTTTTCCAAACGAGGCTTATAATTATCCATCTATCACCTCCCCAGAGTTTTTTGCTATTCTAACCTTTTTTCCATCTTTGACCATAAATCCAACTCTTGTTGCAACATCATTTTTTGGGTCAATCAAGGCAACATTTGATATATGTACTGGAGCGTTCTTGGGCACTCTTCCACCTGCGCCATCTTTATTTTGCTTTTTATGCGTAATAACAGAGTTAACTCCCTCAACAACGACTTTATCTAATTTGGTAAGTACCTCCGTTACTTGACCTCGCTTACCTTTATCTTTTCCAGCAAGTAACACTACTGTATCACCTTTTTTAATTCTAGCGGCCATCACAAAACCTCCGGAGCTAGTGATACAATTTTCATAAACTTCTTCAATCTAAGCTCCCTAACAACAGGCCCAAATATTCTTGTTCCAATTGGTTCACCTGAATTGCTCAACAGTACGGCAGCATTAGTATCGAACTTAATTGAACTCCCGTCTTGTCTATGAATTTGCTTTGAGGTTCTGACAATTACGGCTCTTCTGACTTCACCTTTCTTGACTTTACCTCTCGGTATAGCTTCTTTTATAGTTACCACTATAACATCTCCAACCGAAGCGTACTTTCTTTTAGCACCACCCAATACTTTTATGCATTGGACCCTCTTCGCTCCTGAGTTATCGGCAACGTCGAGGTTGCTCTGCATTTGTATCATTTTTTTCTCCCGACCTTTAGGTTAATTATACCCTGGTTTCGATTAATATTTTTTGTTCTCTACTCTATAACTTCCCATCGCTTCGTCTTGGAAATAGGTACCGTTTCTCTTATCTTTACTGTGTCTCCCGATTTGTAAGAGTTGTTATCACCGTGTGCCCTATACTTTTTTGATCTTCTAATGGTTTTTTTAAGCACAGGATGTTTAAATCTTCTCTCAACTGAAACCGTCAATGTATTTTGGTTTAACGTGCTAACTACTGTTCCTTGCAATACTCTTTTTGGCATCAAAATCTCCGATTATACTTTCTCAACTTTTGAATTAAGTACCGTTAATATTCTAGCTATTGTCCGCCTAACAAATCGAACCCTAGCTGTGTTTTCAAGCTGCCCACCTGCTTTTTGAAACCTAAGGTTAAATGATTCCTTCTTCAGCTTTTCAAGCTCTCCCTCTAGCTCTTCGATACTTTTGTCCCTGATATCTTTAATCTTCATTGTCTCTTTCTAACCTCTTCAAAATCCTACCAATCCTGCCTAATAACAAATCTACATTTGACGGGAAGCTTCATTGCCGCCAGTCGCAGGCCTTCCTTTGCTATTAACTCAGATACGCCGTCAACCTCAAACATAATTCTGCCTGGCTTAACCTTGGCCACCCAGCGATCGACTGAACCTTTCCCTTTACCCATTCTTACCTCTATAGGCTTAGCTGTTACTGGGACATCAGGAAAAATTCTTATCCAAACTCTACCCTGCCTTTTCATATGCCGGGTGAGGGCCCTACGAGCTGCCTCAATTTGTCTTGCTGTAATTCTTTCAGGCTCTGTAGCTTTCAATGCGTAGTTACCAAAATTAACAGTGTACCCACCCTTCGCCAGTCCATGTATACGACCCTTGTGCTGTTTCCGAAACTTAGTTTTTTTTGGTTGTAACATTTTTAATTTGCTCTTTCCTGAGGCATATTTGAGCTTTTTTGGGCTCTAGATGGACTCTCTTTTAATTCACTCAGCCTTCTATCTCTCGCTGAGGGATCATGCTCCATGATGTCACCCTTAAAGATCCATACTTTTACACCGATTATACCGTAAGCTGTGCTGCTTTCAGCAACACAGTAATCTATATCGGCTCGGAGTGTATGTCGTGGTACTCTACCCTCAGAATACCATTCCGTCCGAGCTATCTCTGCACCCCCTAAACGGCCGGATATGTCAACTCTTATGCCTAATGCACCCATACGCATTGCATTTTGCACTGCTCTCTTCATCGCTCTCCTAAAAGATACTCTTCTTTCTAGCTGCTGAGCGATGCTTTCAGCTACAAGTGCCGCATCAGTTTCTGGCTTCCTTACTTCCAAAACATTTAACAATAACTCACTACTAGTCAGCTTCGAAAGAGCCTTTCTCAAAGTTTCAATATCGGAACCTTTTTTACCTATGATTACGCCTGGCCTGGCAGCATGTATTGTAACTCTACATTTTTTATGCGGCCTCTCGATGACTACTCTACTAATACCCGCTTGAGCACAATTAACTTTAACGTATTTACGAATTTCCAAATCTTGATGTAGCAGTTCACCAAATTCACGTCTCCCAGCAAACCAAACGCTCTCCCACGTTCTATTTACTTGAAGTCTTAATCCTATAGGATTTATTTTTTGTCCCATGGGTTTTATTCCTCTTCTTTATTCTGTCTAACTACTATTGTTATTTGGCTGAAAGGCTTGAGTATTCTTCCGTAACGACCTCTAGCTCGTGGCCTACCTCTTTTGAGCACCATGTTCTTTCCAACGTAAGCACTTTGGACAATGAGCTCGTCTACATCAAGTCCGTGATTATTTTCTGCATTTGCTATGGCACTTTGTAGACAATTTGACACCTCTTTTGCTACTCGCTTCTTTGAAAATCTTAGGTCAGATAGTGCTTTTGTTACAGGCTTATTTCTTATAAGCTGCGCAACTAAGTTGAGCTTTTGTGGACTAGTCTTGATCATTCTAAGCTTAGCCATAGCTTCATTATCTCCAACTCTGCGACCATTTTTTTCCTTTGACATTGATTTATTTCCTCTTAGCTTTTTTGTCGGCCGCATGACCATAATAGGTTCGTGTTGGGCTATACTCACCCAATTTTTGTCCTATCATCTCCTCGGAAACCATCACTGGTATGTGCTTACGTCCGTTGTAAACACCAAATGTCAAACCTACGAACTGCGGCAATATTGTCGATCTACGAGACCAAGTTTTTATTACCTCTTTACTACCTTTTTCTCTAACAAGCTCAGCTTTTTTTAGAAGATGGGAATCAACAAATGGTCCTTTCCACGCAGATCTAGCCATATTATCTTCTTCCTTTCTTCTTTAAATGTCGTGAGCGTATAATGTATTTGTCGGTATCCTTGTTTGACCGCGTCTTAGCTCCCTTGGTAGGCTTTCCCCAAGGCGTAACAGGGTGTCTTCCGCCCGATGTTCTACCCTCTCCTCCACCGTGAGGGTGATCGATTGGATTCATTACAACGCCACGGACAGTTGGCCTTCTTCCTAGATATCTTGATCTACCAGCTTTTCCGAGATTTTGGTTAGAATTGTCTGGATTAGAAACCGCTCCAACTGTAGCCCTGCACTCTTGCCTAACAACTCTTACCTCTCCCGAGGACAATCGCAATTGAGCATATCCTCCATCTCTGCCGATAAACTGCGCATAGGCACCAGCGGATCTCGCGATTTGTCCACCTTTACCTTGCTTAAATTCTATGTTGTGAACTATCGTTCCCACAGGCATACTTGAAAAGGGCATAGCATTCCCCGGCTTAACATCGGCTTTTTCTGCAGATATTACGGTGTCACCGGCCTTAAGCCGCTGAGGGGCCAGAATATAAGACTTTTGTTTATCCTCATAAACAATTAATGCAATAAAGGCGGATCGATTTGGATCATATTCAATTCTTTCCACAGTTGCGGTAATACCAGTTTTCGAACGTTTGAAGTCTATTTCCCTATATAGCCTTTTTGCACCGCCTCCTTGATGCCTAACTGTAATCCGTCCTAAATTATTGCGCCCACCCTTTTTGGTTAAACCTCTGGTAAGTGTTTTTTCGGGTCTACCCCTCCATAATCCTGATTTATCAACTAACACAAGACCTCGTTGCCCAGGTGATGTTGGTTTATAATTCTTTAGCGCCATCTTTCCTACCTCGATACCAACTTAAAGACCGGAAGTAACATCTATTGTGTTACCTTCTTCAAGCATCACATATGCTCGTTTTATATCTCTCTGCTTTCCCAGTTGACCACGAAAGCGTTTTCTCTTGCCTTTTGTTATACTCGTATTAACCGCCTTAACCTTTACTTTGAAAAGTTCCTCTATTGCCTGTTTAATCTCAGCTTTATTTGATTTCATAGCAACCTCAAATACTACTCCGCCTACCTCCGAAGCTAATGTGGCTTTTTCGGTTATTATAGGACGACGAATTATATCATAGTTACTTTTCATTGAAGCTTTTCCTCCAACTCTTTTAGTGCTGCCGAGGTTATCAACAATTGATCTTTCCTCAGAATATCGTAAACATTTATTCCATTTACACTCAAAACATCCCTATTTGTTAGCCTCTTAGTAAACTTCGCCAAACCTTTAGACTTTTCTTGATCGTCTATAATCAAAAGGTTCTGCCAACCATACTTGTCGAAAATTTTGACTAAATCCTTTGTTTTTTCAAAATTAGTTTTTATTTCATCAACGAATATCACCTTTCCTGAGGAAACTTTACTTGATAAAGCATGCTTTATTCCTAGCTTTCTAAATTTCTTGTTAAGACCGTGACTGTGACTTCGTGGTTTCGGCCCTTTATATACCCCTCCTTTTCTAAAAATTGGGGCGTTTCTGTCGCCATGCCTAGCTCCGCCAGTACCTTTTTGCCTATAAATCTTTGATTTGGAGTAACTCCCCTCGGACCTTGTTTTTACTGAGTGACTTCCCTGTTGTCTGCGCGCTAATTGCCACCTCACAACCCTACTGAGAATATCCTTTCTTGGCTCCAGAGAGAAAATTTCATCTGACAGCGTCACCGCCTTCGCCTTACCTGTCTCAATGTTAAGTAATTCAGCTTTCATCGTCTTTTACCTTCTCTTCTACAGGGCTTTGATCTGCAGGTTTAGTAACTACAGCTTGGTTTTCTAAGTCCGTTTTATTATTTTCTCTACCTTTAATTGCCGCGGGTGTAGGCGCATCATTATTTACAGGTTTTTTTACTGCATCGGATATCGTTACCCCGCCCCCTCTAGCACCGGGAACCGCCCCCCTTACTAATATTAATCCAGCTTCTTCATCTGTGCTCACAACCTCTAAATTCTGTGTCGTAACCTTTCTCGATCCCATATGCCCCGCCATTTTTTTTCCCTTGAATACCCTTCCCGGATCTTGGCACTGACCCGTTGAACCATGGGACCTGTGGGAAATAGAAACACCATGACTGGCTCTAAGACCTCCAAAGTTATGTCTTTTCATCGCACCAGCAAATCCCTTACCTATAGAAATACCAGACACGTCAACGAGTTGGCCCTCAACATAGTGATTTGCAGTGATTTGTGATCCCACATCTATAAGATTCTCGCTTGATACTCTAAATTCCTTTAGCACCCTTTTCACCTCGACTTTTGAGGCTGCAAAATAGCTCCTCATAGGTTTGCTAATATTTTTTGCTTTAGCCAATCCCGATCCTAACTGAACAGCTGTATATCCATCTTTCTCCATGGTCCGTCTAGCTACAACCTTTAGATCATCTAAAAGAAGAACCGTTACAGGGACTTGTCTTCCGTCTTCATTGAAAATGCGAGACATTCCTATTTTCTTTGCGATAACTCCCGTACGCATACGTTTGTTGCTCCTTCTTTACTTCAAAGTTTAATTTCTACGTCCACACCTGCCGCCAAGTCAAGCTTCATAAGAGCATCAACAGTTTGCGGGGTGGGATCCACAATATCTAAAAGTCGTTTATGCGTTCGCATTTCAAATTGCTCTCTACTTTTTTTGTCTACATGTGGGCTTCTAAGAACTGTATACCTCTCTACTTTGTTGGGTAAGGGTATCGGACCGCGAACTTGCGCTCCGGTACGCTTTGCTGTAGACACAATCTCCTGTGTGCTGGTATCCAACACTCTATAGTCGAATGCCTTTAACCTTATTCGTATACTTTGGTTTTGCATCTATACCTTCTCTTTACTCGATAATCTTAGATACAACACCCGCACCGACTGTCCTACCACCTTCTCTAATTGCGAATCTCAATTTCTCTTCCATAGCAATTGGAGCGATTAATTCAACTTCAAACTTAAGGTTATCTCCAGGCATGACCATCTCTGTTCCGGAAGGAAGCTGAACAGTTCCTGTAACATCTGTGGTTCGAAAGTAAAACTGCGGTCTGTAATTACCAAAGAACGGTGTATGTCTACCCCCTTCATCTTTAGTAAGAATGTAAGCCTCGGCTTCAAATTTAGTGTGAGGCGTAACAGACCCAGGTTTAACAAGACATTGTCCACGTTCGACACCATCGCGTTCGGTACCTCTCAGTAAAGCGCCAATGTTGTCACCTGCTTCACCTCTGTCAAGCAACTTTCTAAACATCTCAACACCTGTACAAACTGTTTTGGTGGTTTCCCTAATACCTACTATCTCAATTTCATCTCCATTGTTAATCACACCACGCTCCACACGTCCTGTAACAACGGTCCCCCGACCTGAAATCGAAAATACATCTTCAATAGGCATGAGAAATGGCTGATCAATAGGCCTATCAGGCGTGGGTATAGACTCATCTACCGCTTTCATAAGCTCAGCGATCTTCTTAGAACCAATCTCTTCGTCTCTATCTTCCAGCGCAGCTAAAGCCGAACCAGAAATTATAGGAATGTCATCTCCTGGGAACTCATAAGATGAAAGCAGTTCTCTCACTTCCATTTCAACTAGTTCTAATAACTCTGGATCATCAACCTGATCAACTTTGTTCAAAAAAACAACCAGTGCTGGAACACCGACTTGTCTTGCTAGCAAAATGTGCTCTCTTGTTTGGGGCATTGGACCATCAGCTGCATTCACAACTAAAATAGCTCCGTCCATTTGCGCGGCTCCAGTAATCATATTCTTCACATAATCGGCGTGGCCGGGGCAATCTACGTGCGCATAATGCCTCGCATCTGTCTCGTATTCTACATGAGCAGTTGAGATAGTTATTCCCCTAGCTTTTTCCTCAGGCGCATTATCGATTTGATCGTACGCTCTAAAGTCACCAAACTGCTTAGTTATTGCTGCTGTTAAGGTAGTTTTTCCGTGGTCAACGTGCCCTATAGTTCCGACGTTTACGTGGGGTTTATTTCGTTCGAATTTTTCTTTTGCCATTTTTTTCTCCTCTTCTTTAGAATTCCTTTTTTAACTTAAGCAAACTTGGCTTGTATTTCTTCAGAAATATTTGATGGTACAGCCTCATACTTCTCAAAAATCATTGTAAACTGAGCTCGTCCTGACGACATAGACCTTAGATTATTAATGTAACCAAACATATTAGCGAGTGGTACGAGTGAATTTACTACTATGGCGTTTCCTCTCGTTTCCTGTCCAGTAACCATGCCACGACGAGATGTTAGATCACCAATAATATTACCGGTATACTCATCAGGCGTGACTACTTCAACTTTCATTATAGGTTCTAGCAGCTTTGCTCCTGCCTTTTTCAATCCATCTCTCATGGCCGCTCTCGAAGCGATTTCGAATGCCAATACACTTGAGTCTACATCATGTTGAGCGCCATCAACCAATGCCACCTTGAAGTCGATTACGGGGAACCCTGCCAATGGCCCACTATCCATTACAGACTGTATCCCTTTTTCCACCCCAGGTATATACTCCTTAGGCACTGCTCCTCCCACTATTTTACTTTCAAATGAATAACCTTCACCGGGATCAGTTGGAGAAATGATTAACTTCACCCTGGCGAACTGACCAGCTCCGCCAGACTGCTTTTTATGAGTGTAATCAATTTCAGCCTCATTGCTAACTGTCTCTCTATAAGCAACCTGTGGCGCGCCTATATTTGCCTCAACTTTGAACTCTCTCTTTAGTCTATCAACTAAAATATCTAAATGTAGTTCACCCATGCCTTTCATTATTGTCTGCCCAGACTCTAGATCGGTTTCAACTCTAAAAGATGGATCTTCTGCGGCCAATCTCTGCAATCCAGCTGACATTTTCTCTTGGTCATTCTTAGTTTTTGGTTCAACTGCAATCTCGATTACAGGATCCGGAAATGTCATCGTTTCCAAAACAACCGGTTTAACTGTGTCGCATATAGTGTCTCCTGTTGTTGTGTCTTTTAGGCCCGCCAATGCAATTATGTCTCCAGCATAGGCTTCATCAATCTCTTCTCTATTGTTGGAGTGCATCATCATCATACGCCCAACACGCTCTTTTTTACCTTTTGTAGAGTTTAAAAAGCTATCTCCTTTTTTTATAACGCCTGAATATATGCGTGTGAAGGTTAGTGACCCAACAAAAGGATCATTCATTATCTTAAATGCTAACCCAGAAAAAGGTTGACTATCGTCTGCTGATCTCTCTATATCTCTCACTTCATTTTCATCGCCCGGTTTAAACCCCATGTATGCGGGTACATCTAACGGGCCTGGTAAATAGTCAATTACTGCATTAAGTAGAGGCTGCACTCCCTTGTTCTTAAAGGCCGACCCGCAAAGTACGGGCACAAAAGCCATACTGAGAGTACCCTTTCGCAAAAGATCTCTTAGGGTTAGTTCATCTGGCTCTTCTCCTTCAAGATATTTTTCCATCACCACGTCATCCATCTCTACGGCAATCTCAATCATCTCTGCCCTATACTTTTCAGCAGTTTCGATCAGATCAGGTCTAATGTCTTGACACGTCCAACTTGCTCCTAGATCTTCTCCAGCCCAAGTCCATTCCTTCATAGTGACTAAATCAATTATTCCTTCGAGGTTCGTTTCTGAACCAATAGGCAATTGTATTGGACATGGAGTTGCTCCTGTTCGATCTTTTATCATTTTCACACACTGAAAATAGTCGGCTCCTATTTTGTCCATCTTGTTTACAAACACAATTCGTGGAACTTTGTATCTGTCGGCCTGTCTCCATACGGTCTCGGTCTGGGGCTCCACGCCTGCGTTGGCATCCAATACACAAACTGCTCCATCTAAAACAGCGAGTGATCTTTCAACTTCTATCGTAAAATCTACGTGTCCTGGTGTATCAATTATGTTGAAACGGTGTTTCGGTGATAGTGGCTTTTCACCATCTTCTGTTCTCTCCCAAAATGTTGTAGTAGCAGCTGAGGTAATCGTTATCCCTCTTTCCTGTTCCTGCTCCATCCAGTCCATTGTTGCGGCTCCGTCGTGCACTTCTCCGATTTTATGAGACTTTCCTGTGTAGTAAAGTATCCTCTCTGTACACGTGGTCTTTCCGGCATCGATATGAGCCATTATTCCGAAGTTTCTGTAAAGATTTAAAGTATATTCTCTAGACATATTTATTACTCTTCCGTTACCACCTGTAATGACTGAAAGCCTTATTTGCTTCCGCCATCTTGTGTGTATCTTCTTTCTTTTTTACCGCAGAACCTCGCGTATTTACGGCGTCAATGAGCTCAGACGCCAACCTATCCTTCATAGTCTTTTCGTTTCTATCCCTTGAAGCCTTTATTAGCCAGCGGATAGCAAGTGCTTCTCTGCGCTGAGGCCTAACCTCAACTGGCACCTGATAAGTTGCTCCGCCTACTCTGCGAGATCTCACTTCTACTGATGGTTTTATGTTGTCAAGAGCTTCATGGAAAACTTCTAATGGAGGCCTTTTCACTTTGCTCTCAATCTCATCAAAAGCGCCATAAACTATTTTTTCTGACACTGACTTTTTACCATCAAGCATTAGATTGTTCATAAACTTAGATAAAACCAAGTCCTTAAACTTAGGATCAGGTAATATCTCTCTTTTCTCAGCTCTTCTTCTACGTGACATTTTTTATTTCACTTACTTTGGTTTCTTTGCGCCGTATTTTGATCTGCGTTGCTTTCTGTCTTTAACACCCTGCGTATCTAACACTCCCCTGAGCACATGATAACGAACTCCAGGCAGGTCTTTCACTCTTCCACCTCTAATTAGTACAACTGAGTGCTCTTGAAGATTATGTGCTTCTCCTGGAATATAAGAAATAACCTCGTAACCATTAGTCAACCTAACTTTCGCAACCTTACGCATGGCGGAGTTGGGTTTTTTTGGAGTTGTGGTATAAACTCTGGTACACACACCTCTCTTTTGCGGACAAGCTTGGAGATGCATCGACTTTTGCCTGTATGTTCTAGGCTTTCTTGGCTTTCTTATCAACTGTTGTATAGTCGGCATATTGCCCTTAACCTTCCTTAAAATGGATCAACTAAGACCCTTTTCCACATTGCAGAGGATTAACTAATAAGTAATCATGCCTTTCAAATTTTTGAATGTTTAATTACAGATTCAACGAATTTGCGCGAATTTATAAACTTAATTCGTGACTGTCAACACCAAATACGACTAAACTTGAATTGTGTGACTTTTATATCTTCCAATTTAAGTCTTTTCTACATCATCGCCTGTATCTACAACCTCTTCTTCAAGATTTTCTGCCTGAGAACGCTCATTTAGGATTTGTAAATCACGCATAGCAGCAACCTTTCTGATATCTCTTGCTGAACCTCCAGTGCCTGCTGGTATTAACCTCCCCACTATAACGTTCTCTTTTAGGCCTATAAGTTTGTCTTTTTTACCTTGGGTTGACGCTTCTGTTAACACTCTAGTTGTTTCTTGGAAAGATGCAGCAGAAATGAAACTTCTTGTCTGCAAACTTGCTTTAGTTATCCCCAATAGGACCGGCCCACCCTTTGCTGGCTGCAAGCCTTGTTCTATAGCTTTTTCATTCGCCTCTAAAAACTCTGACTTATCAACCTGTTCACCTTTGAGCAATATAGTTCCCCCACTATCTGTTATCTCCCATTTTTGAAGCATTTGCCTAACAATCACTTCTATGTGCTTATCGTTTATCTTCACACCTTGTAGCCTGTATACATCCTGAACTTCATTGATCATATATTCGGCCAGAGCTTCTACTCCCATTATTGTTAGAATATCGTGTGGAGCAGGGTTGCCATCCATTATGTATTCGCCCTTCCTTACGAAATCTCCCTCTTGAACAGGTATGTGTTTTCCCTTTGGAACCGTATATTCAACTGCTTCGTCATCATTTCCATCAGGCACAACAGCAATAATTCTTTTGTTTTTGTAATCCTTTCCAAAGCGCACGTATCCGTCCTTCTCAGCGATTATGGCATGATCTTTTGGTCTTCGAGCTTCAAACAGCTCTGCAACTCTAGGCAAACCACCAGTAATATCTTTAGTCTTTGCACCTTCTCTAGGGATTCTTGCTAATACATCCCCTGGTTGAATTTCAGATCCATCCTCAACTGACATTATAGCATCAACTGACATAGGGTGAACAGCAGGATTACCATTTTCAAGCTTGACCGGCTCACCAGTCTCTTTATCCACAATTATAATTTCTGGCTGCAACGAACTACCTTTAGAAGAGGCCCTCCAATCTGAGACTATCTTTTGTGATATTCCTGTAGCGTCGTCTACATCTTCCCTTACGGAGACCCCTGGAATCAAATCAGCGAACTTTACGACTCCACCTCTTTCAGCAATAATAGGAAGCGTATATGGATCCCATTCAAATAGCTTCTCACCTGCAGATATTTTTTGCTTCTCTTTGACATAAAGTTTAGTCCCATATGAAAGCCTATGAGAACTAAGAACAACACCCTTTTCATTGTTTATTACAAGCTCCATACTTCGACTAGTCACAATTTCTTCACCTTGTCCGTTAGTAAGAATATTGGCACTTTTGAACTCTACTACCCCACTATGATTGGATTGCATAAATGACTGTGATCCACCCTGCGCAATACCTCCTATATGGAAAGTTCTCATGGTAAGCTGCGTTCCTGGCTCACCGATTGATTGTGCGGCAATAATTCCAACGGCTTCTCCAGGATTAACTGGTGTTCCTCTAGCCAAATCTCTTCCGTAGCAGGTGGCGCATATCCCGTCTTCAGCTTCACATGTTAAAGGTGACCGTATTTGTACTGTTGCGATCTCCGCTTTTTCGATCAAATCAGCAATGCGCTCGTCTATCATTGAGCCTTTGCTACATATCACACTGTCATCTGATAGATTTTTTATATCCTCGGCTGCCACCCTACCTAAAATCCGCTCGGACAAAGTAGCAACTACTTCGCCATCACTGATTGCTGCCTCGCACCTAATCGATGTTTCAGTTCCGCAATCGTTAATTCTAACTATACAGTCTTGAGCAACATCAACTAAACGTCGTGTCAAATATCCTGAATTAGCTGTTTTTAAAGCTGTATCAGCGAGGCCCTTTCGCGCTCCATGTGTCGAGTTAAAATACTCTAAAACAGATAAACCCTCCTTGAAGTTTGCTATTATTGGTGTCTCTATAATAGCCCCAGAGGGCTTTGCCATAAGACCACGCATTCCACCTAATTGCTTCATTTGAGCAGGTGAGCCTCGAGCACCTGAGTGCGCCATCATATAAACCGAATTAGGCTCTAATTCAGATCCATCATCATTTTTCTTGGTGGATGAAATATCCGCCATCATTGCGTCGGCGACCAAATCTGAACATTTTGACCATGCATCCACTACTTTATTGTATTTCTCACCTTGTGTAATCAGACCGTCCATATATTGTCTTTCAAAATCTTTAACTTGATCTCTCGTCTCGTTTACAAAATCCCATTTTGTCTCTGGAATAACCATATCATCTTTACCAAAAGATATTCCGGCCTTGAATGCCTCGTGGAACCCGAGTTGCATGATTTGATCACAAAATATAACTGACTCTTTTTGCCCGCAATGCCTGTAAACGGTATCGATAACTTCGCCAACCTCTTTCTTTCTTAGAAGTCGGTTTACGATCTCAAATGGTGCTTTATGGTTCTTTGGTAGTAATGCCCCAAGTCTAAGCCTACCGGGAGTAGTCTCAAACCTTTTGAAAAATGTTTCGCCGTCACTGTCTATTTGAGCAACCTTTGCTGTGATCTTTGAATGCATATTGACGACACCCGCTTCGAGAGCATGTTCAACCTCGTCCACAGACGAAAAGATCATTCCTTCACCTATTTGCCCCTCTCTCATTAGAGATATATAATATAGTCCTAGAACCATATCTTGAGAGGGTACTATAATTGGCTTACCGTTGGCAGGAGACAGTACATTATTCGTTGACATCATTAAAACACGAGCTTCAAGCTGTGCCTCTAAACTTAAAGGCACGTGAACAGCCATCTGGTCTCCATCAAAGTCGGCATTAAAAGCTGAACATACCAAGGGATGTAGGTTGATCGCTTTTCCTTCAATTAATACAGGTTCAAAAGCCTGTATTCCAAGTCTATGTAGAGTTGGTGCGCGATTTAAAAGCACTGGATGCTCTCGAATTACCTCCTCCAATATATCCCAAACTTCTGGTCTTTCTCGCTCCACCATTTTTTTTGCTTGTTTTACTGTAGAGGACAGGCCACGAGCTTCAAGCTTTGAGTAAATGAATGGTTTAAACAGCTCAAGAGCCATTTTTTTTGGTAGTCCACACTGATGCAGTTTTAACCCGGGCCCAGTAACAATTACCGAACGACCTGAAAAGTCGACCCGCTTCCCTAAAAGATTCTGCCTAAAACGACCTTGCTTTCCTTTAAGCATATCGGAAAGGGATTTTAAGGGCCTTTTGTTCCCTCCAGTAATCACTCGCCCACGCCGCCCATTGTCAAAGAGAGCGTCAACTGACTCTTGAAGCATCCTTTTCTCATTTCTAATAATGATATCAGGTGCTTTCAATTCCATTAACCTTTTCAACCTGTTATTTCTATTAATAACCCTTCTGTAAAGGTCATTTAGATCTGAAGTCGCAAACCTTCCACCGTCTAGCGGAACCAAAGGCCTTAACTCAGGGGGGATGACTGGGATTACTGTCATAATCATCCATTCAGGCTTGTTGGAGCTTTCTCTAAAATTTTCAACTAGCTTCAGTCTCTTTATTATCTTCTTTGGCTTAAGTTCGCCTGTTGCCTCTTTAAGCTCCTCTCTAAGTTTCTCAGCCTCTGCGTCAACGTCAATCGCCATAAGCATTTCCCTGATTGCTTCCGCCCCAATACCTGCTTGGAAAGCATCCAAGCCATATTGATCTTGAGCATCTAAATATTCTTCCTCTGAAAGTAATTGCCCTGCTTTCAAGTCTGTCAAACCAGGCTCTACAACCACATATTGCTCAAAGTACAGTATCCTTTCTAAATCCCGCAGGGTCATATCCAGCATTAGCCCAATTCTAGACGGAAGAGATTTTAAGAACCAAATATGTGCGACGGGAGAAGCAAGTTCAATGTGACCCATTCTTTCTCGTCTTACTTTTTGCAAAGTTACTTCAACCCCACACTTTTCGCACGTAACTCCTCTATACTTCATTCTTTTGTACTTACCACAGAGACACTCATAGTCTTTAACTGGCCCAAATATTCTTGAGCAAAACAAGCCATCTCTTTCAGGCTTGAAAGTACGATAATTTATAGTTTCGGGTTTTTTTATTTCACCAAAGGACCAACTCAAAATTCTTTCAGGTGAGGCAATAGAAATTCTTATCTCATCGAAGGTCTTAAGTGCTTGTGGTTTGCCAAACGGGTTTGTTATTTCTTTATTCATTTTTACATCCTATAAAATATTCAAGTTTGCATCTAGCAAGCAACTAATTAATTTCATCATCTAACAGCTCTATGTTAAGGCCCAGAGATCTAATTTCTTTCACCAGCACGTTGAATGATTCTGGGATTCCAGCCTCAAAATTATCCTCTCCTTTAACTATACTTTCATAGACCTTTGTTCTCCCGGCCACATCATCAGATTTAACAGTTAACATTTCTTGAAGAGAGTATGCAGCCCCATACGCTTCTAAAGCCCAAACTTCCATTTCACCGAACCTTTGACCTCCAAATTGTGCCTTACCTCCCAATGGTTGCTGTGTAACTAAACTGTATGGACCGGTGGATCTTGCATGTATTTTCTCATCCACCAAATGGTGTAACTTTAGAATATATTTAACTCCAACCGTAACTGGTCTCGCGAATTGCTCTCCCGTCCTCCCATCGAAAAGAATTGACTGAGCACTTTCGTCTAAACCGGCCCTGCTAAGAGCCTCAGTAACGTCGCTTTCTTTTGCCCCATCAAATACAGGAGTCGCAATAGGAACTCCTTTCTTAACATTGCTTGCAACAGCAAGCAAATTATCGGCAGACAACCCTTTAATTTGTTTCTTAAAGTCATCACTTCCATAAGCATTTGACAATGCATTTTCTAAAATTTTCTGATCATTGCTTTTTTTGAACTCAGAGATTGCATTGTTGATGGATTCCCCTAATGATTTTGCAGCCCATCCCATATGAGTTTCAAGAATTTGACCAACGTTCATTCTGCTTGGCACTCCAAGTGGATTTAACACAAGATCTACCGTTGTCCCATCTTCTAAAAAGGGCATATCCTCCTCAGGCACAACTTTAGATATAACACCCTTATTGCCGTGCCTTCCCGCCATCTTATCACCAGGTTGAAGCTTTCGCTTAACAGCTACGAACACCTTTACCATTTTCATTACGCCGGGTGGCAAATCATCTCCTCTTCTTACCTTTTCAACTTTGTCTTGATAAGAGTCGTTTGCAATTTGTTTTTGTTTCTCAAATTGCTCTTGTAACGCTTCCATCTTTTTGGCGTCACTTTCTGCCTCCAAAGAAAATTTCCACCATAGTCCCTTAGACAAACTGTCTAGTTTATCTTGAGTTATCTTTGACCCCTTAACAGTACCCTTAGGCCCATCATTTATTTTCCTACCAACTAAAAGATCATTTAATCTCGAATATATGTTCCTTTCCAAGATCTCTAAGCCATCGTCTCTATCTTTACTTAATCGCTCTATTTCATGTCTCTCATTCTGCAAAGCACGCTCGTCTTTTTCTATCCCATGCCTATTGAAAACTCTAACCTCTACAATAGTCCCGTGATCGCCTGGACCCATCCTAAGAGAAGTATCTCTTACATCTGATGCTTTCTCACCGAATATAGCTCTGAGAAGTTTCTCCTCAGGTGTCATTGGGCTTTCCCCCTTTGGAGTAATCTTCCCGACTAATATGTCACCTGGTCCAACCTCTGCTCCAATATAGACAATACCAGCTTCATCCAAATTTCTTAAAGAGTCTTCGCCAACATTTGGTATATCTCTAGTAATCTCTTCTGGACCTAGCTTCGTATCTCTAGCAGCGACCTCAAATTCTTCAATATGAACCGACGTAAACACGTCATCTTTTACAAGCCTTTCGGAAATTAAAATTGAATCTTCATAGTTATAGCCGTTCCATGGCATAAAGGCTACCAACACATTCTTTCCCAATGCCAGTTCACCCATGTCGGTAGAGGGGCCATCCGCTATTACCTCCCCTTTCAAGACATGATCACCTTTTTTCACTAATGGTCGCTGATTGATACAAGTATTTTGATTGGACCTTTGAAACTTTCTTAACCGGTAAATATCAACTCCATGATCGCCGAGATCAACTTCATCTGTTACTCTTACAACGATCCTCATTGCATCGACCTGATCAATCACTCCAGATCGTTTCGCTACAATTGCAGCGCCAGAGTCTTTTGCAACAATTGACTCCATACCAGTTCCAACAAAAGGTGCCTCGGCAGTTAACAATGGGACAGCTTGCCTTTGCATATTTGACCCCATCAATGCTCTATTAGCATCGTCATTTTCTAAAAAAGGAATTAATGAGGCTGCCACCGATACCAACTGCTTAGGTGAAACATCAATATAATCAACTGATGCAGACGGATATAACATATAATCCCCGAACCTACGAGTTGAGACTAATTCATTTTCAAACGCATCATCTTTGTTGAGTTTTGCGTTAGCCTGCGCAATTGTATACTTCATCTCCTCTGTAGCCGACATGTAAACTACATCATCAGTAACCTTTCCATTCTTAACCCGCCTGTAGGGCGTTTCAATAAAACCGTATTTATTTACTTTTGCGAACGAAGCTAATGAATTGATCAAGCCTATATTTGGACCCTCAGGGGTTTCGATTGGGCAAACTCTTCCATAATGAGTTGGATGAACATCCCTTACCTCAAATCCTGCCCTGTCCCGAGTTAACCCTCCAGGACCAAGCGCAGAAAGGCGTCTCTTGTGAGTTACCTCAGATAATGGATTGGTTTGATCCATGAATTGTGATAATTGGCTCGATCCAAAAAATTCTTTTACAGCTGCAGCTGCTGGTTTAGCGTTAATAAGATCTTGAGGCATCACAGTGTCAATCTCTACCGAAGACATTCGCTCTCGAATGGCTCTTTCCATTCTTAGCAAACCAACCCTGTACTGATTTTCCATGAGCTCTCCCACAGATCTGACTCTTCTATTCCCTAAGTGATCTATATCGTCAATTTCACCCTTGCCGTCCTTTAATTCCACTAGAGCCCTTATTACTGCAACAATGTCTTCCTTCCTCAGTATGCGAGTTGTGTCTGGTGCATCGAGATCGAGACGCATATTTAATTTAACTCTTCCCACAGCTGATAGGTCATATCTTTCTTCGTCAAAAAAGAGGGACTCAAATAAATCTGCAGCGGCCTCTAACGTTGGTGGTTCTCCAGGTCTCATCACTTTGTATATATCTTCAAGCGCCATTTCACGATTAAAATTCTTGTCTGAAACCAATGTGTTTCTGAGATATGGACCAACATTCACATGATCAATGTCCAGTGTTTGTATTTCAGTCACTCCATTATCGAAGAGCGTTTTTAAATTACCACCTGTTATCGTTCCACTTTTCTGATCAAAATCACAAGTTATCTCTTCACCGGCCTCCAACCATATCTCACCAGTTTTTTCATTAATAATATCATTAGATGCAAACCGGCCTATTATCGTTTCAAACGGCACTAAAATCTCCTTCACAGAGTTGGAATCCTCTATTTCTTTAACAAATCTAGGAGTGATCTTTTTGCCTGCTTCTGCTATCACCTCTCCTGTTTTAGAATCAACCAAGTCAAATATCGGTTTAACTCCCCTGAATCGTGATGGGTAGAAAGGTGTCGACCATTTGTTGCCCTCAACTAAGCGATACGTGACTTGCTGATAATAAGTCCTGCATATCTCTTCTTGACTTAAACCCAATGCAAAGAGAAGGGTTGAGACCGGAATTTTTCTTCTGCGATCTATTCTCACATATACTAAGTCCTTGGCATCAAACTCAAAATCAAGCCAAGAGCCTCGATAAGGGATAATTCGACTAGTAAAAAGTATTTTACCAGAAGAATGCGTTTTACCTTTATCATTGTCAAAGAATACTCCAGGTGATCTGTGCATCTGAGAAACAACAACCCTTTCGGTGCCATTAACTAGAAATGTCCCGTTGGGAGTCATAAGAGGAATATCGCCCATATACACATCCTGCTCTTTAATCCCTTTGACAGATTTTGCCTGACTTACCTCATCAATTTCAAAAACAATCAAACGCAACTTTACCTTGAGGGGAGCACCATAAGTGAGGTCTCTTTGATGACACTCTTCAAGATCATATTTGGGTTTTTCTAATTCGTATGAGACAAACTCCAAGACCGCGGTCTCATTGAAGTCGGTTATTGGGAATATTGACTCGAACGCACCTCTCAAGCCCTCTCCTTTTACCGGCTCGGAGCCTTCTCCAGAGCTCAGAAACAAGTCATATGATGACTTTTGAACTTCAATGAGGTTGGGCATCTCTGCAACCTCCCTGATCTTGCCAAAGTACTTTCTTATCCGGCTTTTTGTAAAAACATCTTTGCTCATGGAAACCTCTGATCTTTGTTTTTTTGATCTGAATGGGAAATTAGATCACTAAATTTCAAAAGCTCTTCCAATTCATGTGCTCTCCCAAAGCACTCCCGAAAAGAGATTATGTATTTGTAGTAGGTTACTGAAGTTTGCATCTTTGGCATCAACCTCAAGATAGTTCGACTTCAGCTCCTGCCTCCTCGAGTTTCTTCTTAATTTCTTCAGCCTCGTCTTTCGGCACACCTTCTTTAACGGCTTTTCCACCGGCTTCGACAAGGTCTTTTGCCTCCTTTAGACCTAATCCTGTTATAGTTCTGACTTCCTTAATAACGTTAATCTTTTTATCACCAGCTGATTTTAAGATAACATTGAATTCACTTTTCTCATCGCCACCAGTAGCTCCATCAGCCCCACCAGGTCCACCGGCAGCTGTTCCTGCTACCATTACTGCGCCGCCAGCAGCGGGCTCAATTCCGTATTCATCCTTGAGTATGTTTTTCAACTCAACCGCATCCACGAGAGACAGTTTGGAAATATCTTCTGCAAGTTTTTTTAAATCAGCCATTATTTTTCACCCATTTCTATATATTTTAAGTTAAAGGAGAAACTATACCTAGTCTCCCCCAATGTTTTCTAAAACGCCTGCGATTGCTGAAGCTGGGCCAGTTACGTTTGCCGCTAAACCACCCCCTGGTGCTACAAGAAGAGCGCTGATACTGGACAACACTTCATCTCTTGAAGGAAGCTTTGAGACTTCAGTTACACCATTGGAGTCTAGTATCTTGTCGCCCATAGCTCCGCCAACAATTTTAAGATTTTCGTTGGTTTTTGCAAATTCAACAGATATTTTAGCCGCCGTCACTGGGTCTTCTGAATACAATAAAACTATTTGGTCAACCAGCAAGTGCTTCATGCCCTCAGGTGGAGACTTTTCTATAGCGATGCGTGCTAATCTGTTTTTTGCTACCCTTACGTTAGCGCTACTTTCCCGCATCTTATTTCTGAGGTCTGACATTTCGGCAACAGTGATGCCAGCGTACTTAGCAGCAACGATTATTCCGGAATGCTCAAAGACATTCTTTAATTCGCTTACCACCTGCTCTTTTCTAGCTCTATCCAACTATTCCACTCCAACGTTTGTGCCATTTGCAGTAGTTACTGCTTGAGGCTAAAAAAGGATTTCTCCTTTAACAAAACAGGTAGGTGAAGTCGACTATAAATATATAGTTTCAAAACATTTCTACCTGTCTCAGGCAGGATTTACACTACTAGAAACCCACCATCTTCGACTAAGTATTAGCTCTAATCAAACTAACACTTTTAAAAATGCACGATTTACTCAACTCATGCGTCTTATCAGCTGACAAACTGACTACTGTCCAACGTAACGCTTGGTCCCATAGTCGAACTCACTGAGATCCTTTTCAGATATGATCCTTTTGCTCCTGCCGGTTTTGCCTTATTAACTGATTCGATAAATGCTGTAATATTTTCCGAAATTTTTTGTTTGTCAAATGATACTTTACCTAACCCTGCTTGGACAACTCCAGATTTTTCCACTTTAAACTGCACTTCTCCAGATTTGGCAGACTTTACAGCCTTTTCAACATCCACTGTTACAGTACCTACTTTAGGGTTTGGCATCAAATTTCTTGGACCGAGCACTTTGCCTAATCTTCCAACAATTGCCATCATATCAGGCGTTGCGATGCAGCGATCAAAGTCAATTGCCCCACTCTGAATCGTCTCCATTAAATCTTCCGCACCAACTATGTCTGCTCCAGCTTTTTTTGCTTCCTCGGCTTTTTCGCCTTTAGCAAATACAGCTACTTTCATATTTTTCCCATTGCCATGAGGTAAAGCACATACTCCTCTAACCATCTGATCAGCGTGCTTTGGGTCAACGCCAAGATTAATTGCGATGTCTACTGTTTCATCAAATTTCGCAGAAGCATTATTTTTAACTAAATTTACAGCCTCATCTAGACTGAGATCGTGCTTGCCCTCGAATGCTTTCTTAGCATTTAAAAAATTTTTTCCTGTTTTTACCATTTCAATTTATCCCTACTTAATCTTTAACTTCAATACCCATAGATCTCGCCGAACCCAATATTATTTGCATTGCACCGTCAATATCGTTTGCGTTCAAATCTTTCATTTTTGACTCTGCAATCTCTCTCACTTGTTTAGATGTAACAGTGCCAGCAGTTTCCTTTCCTGCCGTAGAAGAACCGGCCTTTAAACCAGAAGCCTTTTTTAAAAAAAATGAAGCTGGCGGGGTTTTAATATCCATAGAGAACGACTTATCCACATAGTAAGTAATGACTGTTGGGCAAGGCGCGCCAGGCTCCATGTCCTGTGTGTTCGCGTTAAATGCTTTACAAAACTCCATAATATTTAACCCCCTCTGGCCCAGAGCTGGGCCTACAGGAGGCGATGGATTGGCTTTTCCCGCTGGAATTTGCAGTTTCAAGTATCCTTCTATTTTTTTTGCCATTTACTATTTTCCTCTTTCATACATCTAATTATCAATTTTGTTTTTGAACTTGTGTAAATTCTAACTCTACAGGAGTAGCTCTGCCAAATATTGACACTGTCAGTTTCAGCCGTGAATTGATATCGTCTACTTCTTCCACCGAGCCAGCAAAACCTTCAAACGGTCCATCAGTAACATTTACCTTTTCACCTACTTCAAATGCTATCAGAGATCTTGGTTGGTCTCCACCCTCTTCGACTTGATTAATTATTCTTGCAACTTCTGAATCTGGTAATGGGGTTGGTTTGCCATGTGCTCCTAGAAATCCCGACACGCGGTTGATTCCCTTAATTGCGTGATATACTTCCTCACTCATGTCCATCTTCACAAGAACGTAGCCAGGCATAAACCTTCGTTCCCTTTGAACTTTCTTCCCTCTACGTATTTCTAATACCTCTTCAGTTGGCACCAAAACTTCTGAGACCTCATTCTCTAGATTGTTTTGCGCAACCATTTCTTTTATACTCTCGGCAACCTTTTTCTCAAAATTGGAAAAAACGCTGACCGAGTACCATCTCATAGCCATTTGGACTTACCTTCTTGTTTTCTGGAAACCTTTAATGAAAAAAATCAGTTAGTCAACTATTTCGACCTCTGTTATGTTTAATTTTTGCCAAATTACAAATCTAAAAATTTAAACTCAATATAACCCTTAGTAAAAAAGATATAATTGAGTCAGTGATCAAAAAGAATGTTGCTAAAATTGCCACCATTATAAAAACCATTATAGTGGTGGTGGTTGTTTCTCTACGAGTTGGCCAAACAATTTTGGACGCTTCTTGACGGCTTTGTTGTATAAATTTAAAGATGTTTGTCACTATTATCCTCTTTTCTCTCTCTGTATAGATGCTAGAAGAGAACATTTCAAGTAGCATTTAGTAGAGGAATAAAAAAAGCTTAGCTTTGGCAGGGGCTGAGGGACTCGAACCCACGACCCTCGGTTTTGGAGACCGATGCTCTACCAACTGAGCTAAACCCCTGCAAACACCTAATAACCATTAACTAAAAAACTTTTAATAATCAAGATTCAAGTGCCATGACTAGTGTCAGCCAATCAACAATTAAGAAGATTTTTTTTGGACATATACATATTTGTACTTTAAAAAAATATTTAATTATAAATAGAGTGTATAATGAAACGAATTCTCATAACATCAGCATTACCTTACATAAATGGGATAAAGCATTTAGGAAATTTAGTTGGCAGCCAACTTCCTGCGGACCTTTATGCAAGATACATGAGAGCTAACGGCCATGAAGTTGCCTTTATTTGTGCAACCGATGAGCATGGGACTCCTGCTGAGCTGGCAGCTATTGAAAATCAAACATCCACAGAAGAGTATTGCAGAGAAATGTGGCAGGTCCAAAGAGATCTATCAGATCGATTTTTTCTCTCTTTTGATTTTTTTGGGCGTTCGTCATCAATTAGCAATCATGAACTTACTAAAACGTTTGCATTTAATTTAGATAAAAATGGTCTTTTGAAAACGGTAGAAGAAAGACAACTATATTCTAAAGAAGATAAAAGATTTCTTCCTGATAGATATGTAATTGGTACGTGCCCGGAATGCTCATATGAAAGAGCTCGAGGAGATCAATGCGAAAATTGTACCAGGCAATTAGAGGCTAGTGAACTTATTAACCCACGCTCTGCTTTATCTGGTTCAAAAAACTTAGAATTGATAAAGACTAACCATCTTTATTTAATGCAAAGTAAACTTAAAGATAGGCTGTTGGCATGGATTGAGTCTAACAAAAATTGGCCTATTTTAGCAACTTCTATAGCGAAGAAATGGCTAATGGATGGAAAGGGTTTACAAGATCGCAGCATTACTCGAGATCTAGATTGGGGAATTCCTGTTGAAAAAGATGGTAGGCCTTGGGAAGGAATGGAAAATAAAGTATTTTATGTTTGGTTTGATGCACCAATTGCTTACATCTCATCGACGATCGACTGGGCAGCTAGCAAAAAAGAGCCTCCAGACTACTGGAAAAGTTGGTGGTTGAACGAGCATGGAGCGATAGACGTACATTATGTTCAATTCATGGCGAAAGATAATATCCCATTTCATACTCTTTCTTTCCCTGCAACTCTCTTAGGCTCCAATCAATCTTGGAAATTAGTTGATTACATTAAAGGCTTTAATTGGTTGACTTATGAAGGAGGAAAATTTTCTACTAGTCAAAAAAGAGGTGTATTCATGAACCAAGCACTAGATTTATTTCCCTCAGACTACTGGCGATGGTGGTTGCTCTCAAACGCGCCAGAGACTTCGGATTCGGATTTTACTTGGAAGAGCTTTCAGTCTTGCATCAATAAAGATTTAGCAGACGTTTTAGGAAACTTCGTGAGCCGACTAACTAAATTTACATTATCAAAGTTCGGCAAAACATTACCTCGGGGCATGCAGTATACCCAAGAAGAATTCGATACAATATCAGAAATTGCGAAAACTTTCGAAAACTATGATGACGCAATGACAAAAATAGAAATAAGAAAAGCCACATCACATTTGAGAAAGATTTGGTCAATAGGAAATGAGTATTTACAACGTACACAACCTTGGATGGTAGCTAAAACTGATGAGGCAAAAGCAGCAAAAATCGTTAGATTTGGCTTCAATCTTATGCTCTTCTTTAGTGATATTTCAGAACCATTTATCCCAGAAACTACCATTAAAATAAAAAACTGCCTCGGCAGGCCACTAGATCAGGTTCAGTGGACTTGTTTCAAAAGCAATTTCAGTTCAATTTTTGAGAGGGTGGAGATTGGTGACGAATTTAAACCGATAGATAATCTCTTTAAAAAGATAGAGGATAGCCACTCAAAAGATCTTGAGAAGCGATTTCGAGGCACTGATAATTAAGATTTTAGCTCTGATAGAAAAATCGTAGAAAAATTAAATAGCCACACAATGATACCGCACCTCCTAATAGTGATCCCCAAGTGATATCTAAAACGGTTATAGTTAGTGGGTAACCCTTGAAAAAAATATAGTTAGTTAAGCCATAGGTTCCGTAAGCTAGGAAACCTAAAAAACCTCCCGATAATGTTGCTGTAAGAGCCGAGTTTGAAGCAACACCGGCTCGCACTCCAAACCAGTAAAGCCCTAAAACGTAGAATATGAAGAAAATAGATCCGTAGGTTAACAGAAAGCTTGTCCCAACTGATTCTCTGAGAAGATGGCCTAGGTTAGCAGTGAAGTAAGGTTGCATAAACAATGTGATCCATACGAAATCTACGATAACGTAAATAAACAGCATGACGGAGTAGATGGCAATGAATTCCATATTTGGCCTCTTAAATGATCTTCTTATTTCAGTGTATTTATTCCATTCTATAATAAAAGCAATAACTAATTGAAAGCTCTTGACGCCAAAACGTATATAATACTAAGGTATGGATGTTAATCGTTACTGAGCCCGCTTGGTGGAATTGGTAGACACAAGGGACTTAAAATCCCTCGACTTAAAAGTCGTGCCGGTTCAAGTCCGGCAGCGGGCACCAATCGACCTAAAGTTTAAATTACTGAGGTTTGCACAGTTTTTGCATATAGAGATTAACTGTACTAGAATAGAGAGTGTAACAGGGCCAAATGAATATGGAAAACAACATTATTAAAGACCGCATACAAGATGTTAGAGAACGTTTTCTATCAGGCAATCAGATTGAGGAAATAAGGCAGAATGTTACTTCCTTAGTGAACGAGCGTTTGGATGAATTTCAAAACGCCCAAAACAATGCATTCAAAGAACTTGAGGTCGCTATCGATAAGCTTGAAAATCACCAGCGAGAAATGATAGCTTACTTTAACAAGCAGTTAATTGCACTTGAAGAAGAACAGAAAGCGTCCAATAGTGAGGTTTTAAAGTTGGCTTCAATGCAGAATTTTACCATATCAAAATCTCTCAAAAATAAAGATAATGCTCTTTCTAAAAATACCTTCTCAACCTTAAAAAGGGTTTTTACTAACAATATTTTGGTAATTTTTGCGACTGTGTCACTTTTAGGGATATTCGTACTAAACTTTTTCTGAAAATTTAATATAAACCCAAACACCATCTGAGAATTGATTTCTGTACATGCATTCTATTCTCTGCCTCGCGTAAAGTAACACATCTCTTGTCTTCAAAAATGTCCTGAGATACCTCTTGACCTTTATCAGCGGGAAGACAATGCATAAAAAGCACATCGGTTCTTGCGAAACCTAGTAGTTCTTTAGTCACCCTATAGCTTGCCAAATCATCTAGATCTGATTTTGGAAGGTTATTATCATGCATGGATACCCACTTATCCGTTACAACGAGGTCTGCGTTTTCAACTGCGATAACTGGATTTGACTCAATAGTGAGAATTTCGGAGTTGTGATTTTGTAAAAACTCCAACATTTTTTCACTAGGCTGAAACTTTGATGGTCCAGAGAAAACAATTTGAAACTTTAGAGCAGCAGCAGCATGTAAGAAACTTTGAAATACATTGTTTGCGACCCCCAACCAAACAACTTTTTTTCCGGTGATGCTGCCTCTAAACTCTTGAAATGTAAATATATCTGCTAAAACTTGGCAAGGATGTGACTCATTTGTCAAGCCATTAATTATTGGAATTTTTGAATTTCGAGCAAACTCATATAATTTTTTTTCTTCGTATAGCCTAAGAACCAGCACATCCAAAAACAAAGAAAACATTGCGCTAGTATCTTGGAGCGTTTCACCCTGACCCAAATGAATTTCATCTTTACGAATATTCGAAACCTGACCACCAAGTTTCAATACTGCAGCCTCAAACGAGAGACGCGTTCTAGTAGATAGCTTTTCAAATAGTAGTCCTGTAATCGTATTATTAAGACAACTACTATAATGCTCATTCAAAACAATATCGCCAAGGGTTGCTTTTTTTACTTTATTTGCGTCTTCAAGAATAGCTTCCAAATTTTTTGGAGCAATTTCATTTAGGTTCAAAAAATTATTCACTGTCATTTTCTCATTTGTAATAATGCTCGCTTTAATCTTATAGTTCCTTCTTCTATTTCTTTATACGTAATGGTTAAAGGTGGTAATATTCTTAAAGTATTAGATGCTCCTGGTACTAGTAACAGTTTTTCTTTCCTACAAATATCGATGAGCTTAACGTTTTTATTCGCGCACTTTAAACCCAACATTAGCCCCCTTCCCCTTACCTCTAATATTTGATCGGGAAAAATGTCAATTAAACTATTTAATTGTTCTTTAAAGAAATCACCTTTTTTACGAATTTCAGATAGAAAGCGAGGTTTTAAAATATGTTTTGTTGTCTCTAACGCAACAGCACAACCTAGAGGATTACCCCCGTAAGTTGAGCCATGAGTTCCAGGCACCATACAATCTGCAACTCTTTTTGTTGCTAAACAAGCACCTATAGGAAAGCCGTTTCCCAAACCTTTTGCTAAGGCCACAATATCAGGGGTCACCTCACAGCTTTCGTGGGCTAAAAAATGCCCAGTTCTACCAATACCAGACTGAACCTCATCAAAAATAAGCAATAAGTTATATTTTTCACAAAGGTCTTTAAGCCCTTTTAAAAATGAACAGGAAAGAGTTACTATTCCTCCCTCTCCTAGTATTGGCTCAACAAGTATTGCGCAAGTTCTTTTTGATATTTTTTTTTCAACACTTTCAAGAGAAAACCTTTTGACTAAGTCAAAACCGGGCAACCTTGGTCCAAACCCTTCCAATAACTTTCTGCTACCGGCGGCTGATATTGTACCCGTAGTTCTTCCGTGAAAAGATCCTTCAAAAGAAATTATCCTATTTCTATTTGATTGGCCCTTTGAGAAAAAAAACCTCCTGGCAATCTTAATAGCGCACTCGACACTTTCTGCTCCCGAGTTTGTAAAGAAAACCTTTTCTGCGAAAGTGTTCTTGGTTAGTACTGTTGCCAAGTTCTCTTGATTTGGCACTGTATATAAATTTGAAGTGTGCCAGAGTTTTGATCCTTGATCAGCTAGTACTTTTACTAGCTTAGGGTGGCTGTGGCCTAACGAATTTACTGCTATTCCAGAAGCTAGATCTAAGAACATTTTGCCTTTTTTGTCAAAAAGCCATACGCCTTCTCCTCTAACAAATGCCAAGTCAGATCGGCTATAGGTACCCATCAATGATGTCTCTGAAGGTCGATTTGCGATTTCAGTCATAGGTCTCTCTTTTTAGATTTTGTAATCAATTGACGTTAATCCTTTAAAAAATATCCCACAGAAAACCATTTCCATACAATTAAAAATAAAATTAAGTTAACTGACATAATTCCAAGACAACCTAAGAAAATATTAGATTCTGCTTCTCCAAGTGCTCCAAATCGTACGCCATCCATAAGCCAAAAGACAGGGTTAAAGAAGGAGATTACGTCGAATGGGCCCGGAAGTTTACTCACGGAATAGAATGTTCCTGAAAGAAACGATAGGGGGGCAATAAAAAAATTATTAACTGCACTCATTTGGTCAAACTTCTTACAAAAAACTCCGACTAATATACCCATTAGAGAAAAGGTAATACTTCCCATCGTTATGTAAAAATATAGTACAACCAAATTAACTGGAAACAGACTCAAAAATGGAAATATCACAACCAAAACGCCTGTTGCTACGAATAGCCCTCTAAGGACTCCACCTATCATGAAACCTAGTGACAGCTCCAAAGAAGACAACGATGGCATTAGAGTGTCAACAATGTTCCCATTGACTTTGGAAACTAGTATCGACGTAGAGGTATTAGCAAAAGAATTTTGAATGGTGACCATCATAAGAATACCGGGAGCAAGAAACAAACTATAATTGCTATTAGAAAATGATCCCCCATTTCTATCAGAGAAAACAAAGGAGAAGACTACTATAAAAAGTGCACTCGTTACAATAGGCGCTAGGAGTGTTTGGGTCCAAATAGAAGTAAACCGTCGCTGTTCTCGCACTACAAGTGTAAATAAGCCCAAAAAATTTGAAAAACGGTAAATATTTTCCGGTTTCTGTCTCATAATTAATTCTAACTAATCCTTTATTTATTTGTAAAACCAATGTATACGTTCTTTTTATGAAATTTTACACCATAATTTTTGGAGCTAATGATGGCCTGGAATGACGAACGTGTAGCTATATTAAAAAAAATGTGGCTTGATGGAAACAGCGCAAGTGAAATCGCTAAAGAACTAGGCAACATAACAAGAAATGCGGTGATTGGAAAAGTTCATAGATTGGGGCTTTCAAATAGAGACACAAACATATCAAAAAGTGGAGCTACTCCAACCAAAGCAATTAAAAATATAAAAAGGGGCCGTCCACCAAAAGTAAATCAGGAACCAAAAAAAAGAGGCAGACCAAAAAAACCTAAGGGACCCACAGAGTTCCGTGAGAAATTTAATGATGATGATCAATCTATTAGCCCATCAGCTAACTCAAAACTTTCTAATGAAAGCAACCTCGAAGTTGTTTCCGATTTAAGCGAAGAAACTATAAAAAATCTACTTAAAGTGGAAATGAAATCAAAAAAAATTTCCCTTATGGAATTGACTGAAAGAACTTGCAAGTGGCCCATTGGAGATCCAGCAACAGATACCTTTTGGTTTTGTGGGCACGAATCTGAGCCGGGCAAACCATATTGTAAAACTCATATTTCCATCGCTTTTCAACCAATATCGCAGAGGAGAAGCAGAAGAGAGAGTCAATAATTGACGTCTTAGTGTTTCAAAAAAATAGAATAATTTATGATTAAATACACTCTTAATTGTAAAAATGGTCATGAGTTTGATAGTTGGTTTTCAGACTCTGAATCATTCGAAAAATTAAAAAAAAAAGGGCACCTTGAGTGTGCTATATGCTCCTCAAAAGAAGTTGAAAAGTCTTTAATGGCGCCAAGAATAACTTCCGATAGTGAAGGAAAGACCAAGACATTAATTTCCGCACAGAGCGCTCTCGAAAAAGAAATTAGAGCTATGAAGAAAAAGATAAAGACAACTGCAATAGATGTGGGAGAAAATTTTCCCACAGAAGCAAGGGCAATGCACTATGGAGAGAAAGAAGAAAAACCAATAATTGGAAAGACCACTGTGGATGAAGCCAGAGACCTAGCAGAAGAGGGTGTTCCTTTCATTCCATTGCCGTGGAGTGATGACAAAGTAAATTAAAGATATACAATGAAGATCTTAACTATGAAATTTGGTGGAACTTCTGTCGCAGATGTGGATAGAATCAGGGCTGTAAGAGATATTATTTCCGATGAAATAAGAGATGGATGGAATGTAGTGGCTGTCGTATCTGCAATGTCAAAAGAGACTAATAAACTAATTGATCTGGCAAAACAGGTTGGAGTTGGAAACTTGGTTGATCCTGAGTATGACTCGTTAATATCTACCGGAGAGGATGTCTCCTCGTCTCTGTTGGCTATTGCCTTAAATAGTATAGAGATTTCATCTAGAAGCTGGCGTGGGTGGCAGATTCCGATTAGAACAGACAGCTTTCATTCGAATGCAAAAATTGAAGAAATCAAGGCGAACCAAATTATTAATAGTTTTAAGGAAGGGGTTAAAGTTGCAGTGGTTTCCGGATTTCAGGGGATAGAGCAAACAGGAAGAATAACGACACTAGGACGAGGTGGATCTGATACATCAGCTGTAGCAATTGCTGCCACAATAGATGCCGAAAGATGCGATATATATACAGACGTATCAGGTATTTACACTACAGACCCGAGAGTCAAAAGAAATGCGTCAAAACTAAAAAAAATTTCATTTGAAGAAATGTTAGAGATGGCTTCGCTCGGAGCCAATGTACTGCAGACACGTGCAGTGGAACTTGCAATGCGTCACAAAGTACCTATAAGAGTGCTAAATAGTTTTTTAAAAGAAGAGGGAACACTCGTCTGTGATGAAGAGGAAATTATGGAAAAAAATATTGTATCTGGAATAGCTTTCCAAAAAAATGAGTCCCAATTAACGCTAACAAACATAGAAGACAAACCCGGAGTAGCAGCAAAAATTTTTGGACCGTTAGCAAGTTCAGGTGTAAATATTGACATGATAGTTCAGAGTAACACTGAAACAGGATTAACGAACATTACTTTTTCTTGTCCTGAAGATGAGTTAGATATGGCAAAAAAAGCTATATCGAAAGCGAAGGAAAATAATGTTATCTCTTATGAACGCTTAATAGAAAACAAGAATTTAGCTAAGGTTTCTATAATTGGAATAGGAATGAAAACACATGCAGGTGTAGCCCAGAAAATGTTTGAAACGCTGTCACAAGAAAACATCAATATCAATGTTATTTCAACGTCAGAAATAAAGCTCTCAGTTCTAATTGAAAGAAAGTATCTGGAACTAGCTGTGAGGAGTCTTCATGATGCCTTTGGTCTACAAAATCTCTAATTTAATATTCTGAATATGCTAGTTTGCTTTAATCAAACTACCGACAGCTGTTTTTAGAAACTCACCGTTTATATCTAGGCCTAATAGCCTGGAATTGTCAAAGCCACTACCAATGGATATTCCACGAGTTGGATGTTTACTGAACCCGAATTTTGAGTAGTAGCTTAAATCTCCAACTAAGACAATCCAATTCCAGTTTTCGGAATGTGCTTTTTCTATGCTGTTTGAAACTAATTTTTCGCCTAAACCTTCACTTTGGTATATTGGATGGACTGCAAGAGGGCCCAGAAGAAGACCTCTGCTACTATGATTATCTACCTTTATATTCCAAAACCTGATGGAGCCAACAACTTTCTTCGAATAATCTTTTATCACATAGGAAAGATTGTTGACTTTGTTAGCTGAATTCCTCAGCTGATATGAGCTAAGTAGTTTTCTTCTAGGCGTAAATACTAGATCCAATAACCTTTCAACCTCAATATGGTCGTTCTTGGCCTCTAGTAATAATCTTGGATTATTATGACTGCTTTTCATTAATCTTTAATTTATATGTCTTGATTATCTTGCCTAAAAATTACTCCAGGATTTAGAATAGTGTAAGGATCGATGGCTTTCTTAATCTGACGCATTACGTTAAATTTTCCAGGGTCACAATACTGCTTTAAGTCTTTAACCTTTAATCGACCAACTCCATGCTCTGCACTAAATGAGCCTCCTAAGCTTTTGCAATTATTATTTATAAGCTTTGTCAATTTGGATTTAATCTTTGAATAACTAGAATTTTTTCCTTCCCTAGGAGGAAATATATTAAAGTGTAAGTTTCCATCTCCCATATGCCCAAAGCAATTTACTCTTAGAAGTTTATTTATTTTTTTTATTTCAATAAGGCTTTTGTTTATAAAACTTTCCATATTTTCCAGCGGTAGAGCAATATCATGAGAAGTAATTGCCCCGATTTTTCTATTAGCTTCAGGTATGTCTTCTCTCATTTTCCACAACTTTCTTGCTTTAGTCTCTGTATCACCAAGAACTACATGCGAAATAATATTGTTATTACAAAGCTCATCCAAAGCTTCATATACATCTTGCTCAACTGACATATTATTGTATCCAAATTCAATCAAGACATGCCATTCTGATTTACTTCTTTGGATGGCTGATTGAACCATTTTCGTTTCTTCAAGAAACTGTAAACCTACATCACTAATTAACTCAAACGCCTGCAAATCTTGTCCAAACCTTTTTGATATTTCTAAATAGCTTTCTAAGGCTGCCTTAAAATTTTGCACTCCAAAAAATGCCACAATTTTATTTTGTGGAGTAGGATAAAGCCTTAAAACAGCTCTGGTGATTATACCTAAAGATCCTTCAGAACCGATAAACAGGTTTTTTAAGTCATATCCTGTGTTATCTTTTTTGAGTGTTTTTATATCGTCAATGATAGATCCATCAGCTAACACGACCTCAAGTCCTAAACAAAGATCTCTTGCATTGCCATATTTTAACACCCCAGTTCCGCCCGCATTTGTTGCCAAATTTCCACCTATACAACAAGTTCCCTTTGATGCCATTGATAAAGGATATAAAAAATTTCTTTTGTTTACATATTCATGAATCGTTTCCAAAATTACCCCAGCCTCAACCTCTACAGATTGATTGATAGAAGAAAAATTTTTAATATTATTCATCCTTTCCACAGATAAAGTCACACTGTATTTATCTGGCGCGATTTGGCCTCCTACCAGTCCAGTACCACCACTCCAAGGCACGATTCCAATTTTATATTTTGTAGCAAGTTTCAAACACTCGGAAACCTCTTTAGTCGATCTAGGCTTAATCACATAGCGAGATTGGTTTTTATATAAACCCCGAGGTTCTGATAGATAGGAGGAAGAAATATCAGTAATAGAATTATCTGAAAGTGTTTTTCTAATATTTCTTATGAACTCCAAGTAATCTTCTTCTTTCTCTATTATTTTAGCTCTCCTTCACTCGCCCTCTTCTGTCATTTCTTAACAAGCCATACAAAACATGATTTCTCCAACGACCATTTATTTGCAAATAGCTTTGTCCCACTCCTTCATATTTAAAACCAACTCTTTCCAATAATCCTCGAGAAGGTCTATTTTCTGGCAGGGTGGCTGCTTCCAATCTTGAAATATTTAATTTATTAAAAGAAAAGTCGATAATAGTCAAAACCGCTTCTTTCATAAAACCCTTACCTGTATGTTCCTTACCTAGCCAATAACCTAGGGTGCCCGCATTAGAGGGCCCCTTCCTAATGTTTTCAATAGTGATTGACCCCAGCAGATTTTCAAATTTATCGAAAATGAAAAATTGGTATGCTTGGCCTGCTTTAGAACTTTTTTTTGCCCACCTAACTCTACTGTTAAAAGCATTACGCTTGAAAAAATCATTACCTCTTTTGGGCTCCCATAACTCTAAAAATGCTTTACTATTCCCTCTAAGAATGCGCCACTGATCGAAATCGCGATATTGAGGCCCTCGTAGTTCTAACTTTGTTGATTTCAATATAATTTCAGGTTTACCAAAAATCATCCCTAAGATCTAACTTTCTTAACGCTCAATTCCCTTTTAAATAACTTTTTCTTATTTCTTCTGCCACTTTGTTTTTATTTGGAGGTATCACTCTTAAACTCTCTTGCTTTTCCATTATAATTTCGAGCGCCGGGGGAATTGGTATATTTACTTCTAATGCGCTCTCTACAGTCTCTTTGAATTTCGCTGGATGCGCAGTTCCAAGTGAAACAACTGTTTCTCCTGTATCAATGAAGTCTTTTGCTACACGTACGCCAATAGCACTATGAGGACACAAAACTATCTCTTTCTCATTATAAAAGTGGTTTATTATTGCAATTGTTTCATTATCTGTCACGGTCCCACTATCAAAGTCTTTTGAAATCCTTGTTAATATTTTTTTTTCGAGATTAAAGTGCCCTTTATTAGATAGATTATTCATTAGCTTTCTAACCTCTTTGGTATCATTACTCAAAAGATCAAATAATAGTCTTTCAAAATTGGAGGCAACTTGGATATCCATAGAAGGGGATAATGTTTTGCTCACATTATCACTTTTATAAACGCCAGTCTTAAAAACTCGATCCAAGATATCATTTTTATTTGTTGCCACAATAATCTTATTTATTGGTAAACCCATTCTTTTTGAAACATACCCAGCATAAGCATCTCCAAAATTACCGGTAGGAACACTAAAGCTTAGCTTTCCTGCAGAAAGTTCTTTCAACTGATAAAAAGCAGAGAAATAGTAGATAATTTGAACCAGGATTCGAGCCCAATTAATTGAATTTACACCAGATAAATTAACATCGCTGACAAGCGCTTTATCCGCAAACAATTCCTTCACTATCGATTGACAATCATCGAAAGTTCCTTGTACAGCAAATACTTTTACATTCTTAGCATTTGAAGTAGTCATTTGCTTTCTTTGTATTTGTGAAATTCTTTCGTGGGGGTAAAGTACATATAAATTTACGTTTGATATACCCTTAAACGCTTCAACAGCCGCTGATCCCGTATCGCCTGAAGTTGCAGTTATAATATTAATTTTTAAATCTTTCTTTTGCAGGGTCTTTGCAAACATTCTTGCTATTACCTGCATGGCAAAGTCTTTAAATGCTAATGTAGGGCCATGAAATAACTCGAGAAAATAATGATTGTCTTCTAATTTAATCAAGGGACTTTTGAGCTCATGATCAAACGCCGAGTAAGACTCATTCACAATCTCAGAAAGCTCTACCCTACTAAAGCAATCACCAGAAAATAACGATATTATCTCTAGAGCAAGCTCTTCATAACTAAGATGTCTCCATTGATTTAAAATTTCCTGATTTAAGTGTGGAATGAACTTTGGGACAAATAGGCCGCCATCCCCAGCTAATCCCGAGTGCAAGACTTCACTAAAGTTTTTGGAATCTTCTAGTCCCCTGGTCGAATAGTACAGCATTACTCAATTTTCTTTTTTTTTATCATTTTATATACGAAGTACGCACTCATACCAAACCATAAAATAGACATCATGAACCAGGTAATTGCATATTGAAGGTGATTGTTTGGTATATCTCGAGTCGGATCTTGCATCTTTAGCTTTGGGTCAAGTCTATTTTCTGTTGCAACCACCAATATTTGTTGAGTTTCAAGAAAGCTCGCCATTTTTTCTAGATCTCGAGAAAACCATATATTACGCTCCAGGTTTGGATCCGGAGTGAAATAGTCTGTCTCGTTCGGCCAGAATAGATACCCTGTTACTAGATCTTGTTGTCCGAGAGATTCTAAACGGTCCGTATCTTGTTCCTTTATAACTCCTCTATCTATGAGAATTTTACTTCCATCTTCTAATTTCAATGGGGAAATAACCCTAAAACCTGCTCCAGATCCTTTGACTGGAGTAAGAATAAAAATGGCTCTTGGCTCTAAAAAGCCTTCAACCTGTACCATTTTATAGTTATGTTCTGACTTTTTTAACTGTGTTGGTAATCTTGAGGGTTTACTACTCAAGTTATAACTAATATTTTCTAATAGTGCTTCCTTCCAAGCTAGTCGTTTCGTTTGCCAAACGCCCAAGCACAACAAAGCTAGTAGCCCTGGTACCGCTATAAAAACAACAAAAAGCCACTTTCTACTCATTTAGAAACAAAATTTTGGGATCGCTTAAGCGCCCCAAATGTAAATTGCGGCAAATAGGAATAGCCAAACAACATCAACGAAATGCCAATACCAGGCTGCAGCTTCAAAACCGATATGCTTCTCAGGCGAGAAATGGCCCTTCTTTGCTCTTATCAAACAAACAAGCAGGAAAATAGTCCCAATAAGAACATGGAAACCATGAAAGCCAGTAGCCATGAAGAAGCTAGCCCCATAGATGTTCCCTGAAAAGGAGAAAGAAGCATGCGTATATTCGTATATTTGAAATACAGTGAAAAGAGCGCCGAGCCCAATTGCCAGAATCAAGCCATTTTCCAAACCTTTCCTATCATTCTCATGCGCTATTGCGTGGTGGGCCCATGTTGCTGCTGCACCTGAGCAAAGTAGAATTAATGTGTTTATTAAAGGCAGATGCCAAGGATCAAACGTCTCAATTCCAGTCGGTGGCCAAACTCCACCAACGGCCTCCATAGGGTAAAGGGCATGTTTAAAAAAAGTCCAGAACCAAGCAAGAAAGAACATAACTTCCGATGTAATAAACATGATCACACCATATCTCAAACCTATCTGAACTACTGGTGTATGGTCACCGTCCTTACTTTCAAAAACCACATCTGACCACCAGGCGAACATACAGTATAGAACCACTAGAAGACCCAATGCTGCGATAAAAAAACCACCCCCATGCATGAACAGCACACTTCCAAAGAGGAGTATAAACGCCCCAAGAGCGCTTAAAAACGGCCACAAACTCGGATTAAGAATATGGTAATCGTGATTTTTTTCATGTGCCATTTTTTTCCTCTTACACTTACAATTTTATAATTTGGTCTCTTCTTCTAGTTTATAAAAAGTATATGACAATGTCAGCGATTTTATATTCCTAGTTTCAATATTCTCATCAATTTCTGGATCAATGTAGAATGTTACCGGCATCTTAACTCGCTCTCCCGGCTGCAAAGTTTGCTCGACAAAACAAAAGCAGTCGATTTTGCTGAAATAATTTCCCGCTGAAAATGGAAAAACGTTGAAGCTAGCTTGACCAGAAATAGTCTCACTGGTTGGGTTGTGTGCCTCATAAAAAACTAGTGCTGTTTCTCCAATTTTTACCTCCACCTCATTTTGCATTGGTATGAAGTTCCACCTCATATCTTTAGCCTTTGATGCATCAAATCGAACTTTAATTGTCTTATCTGAGATAGGACCATCGTACGAATCGGAATAAGTTTCAGGTGTGCCGCCATAGCCTGTAACCTTGCAAAACCAATCATAAAAAGGCACCGCCGCGAACGATGCGGAGAGCATTATGCATACAAGTCCAATCAAGTATATTGGTGTACGTTTTGATCTCACAGAATCATTCATCATCTTTTTCTAACATATTTTGTCTAATGATATGGTCATACCCCTGCATTAGAGAACCTTGCTTTAGTTTAACTATGGTTATAGAGAATATAAGTGCCACAACTACAAATAGTAGTATTCCTATTTTGGTGTTGCCAGTGTCCCTATTTAACTCTGATTGTTTCAACTCTCTTCTCACACCAAATCTTTTAGAGTAGAACTGGCCAAGTTATCGACATACCATACTCCAAAGTTTCAAAACCTTTACTTATAACTAAAAAACCAAAATATAAAAACAGATATAGGATTGTGAACTTAAAGAATCGTCTTTCTCTGTCGTATCCATTATTTTCGTTAAACCTAACAAGCTTTACAGCAGATAGTAGCAACAATGCATTTAAAACATTACTTAACAAAAAAAACACGGGACCACCAATCTCTGAGAAAGATATGACTTGCGAGCAAATTATTAAAATAACCGTGTAATGAAGTATTGATCTTCTAGTCTTTTCCACGCCATATAAAACTGGGAACATAGGAATACTAGCTTTAGCGTAGTCATCTTTAGTAATTATTGCTAGTGACCAAAAGTGCGGAGGTGTCCAGAGAAATATAAACAAAAACAACAATAGAGGTTCATTAGAGATTGATCCCGTAGTTGCTACCCATCCTATCAAAGGGGGCATCGCTCCAGCAGCTCCTCCAATCACGATGTTTTGAGGCGTAGCTTTTTTTAAAAACATCGAATAAATAACAAGGTAGAAAAATATTGTTAATGCTAAAAGAAAAGCAGCCAACCAATTAGATACCAATCCCAAAAACATAATAGAAAATATTGAAAGACTTAAACCAAAGACGAATGCATCATCGGAACTTATTTTTTCACTAGGAAGAGGCCGGCTATTTGTTCGCTCCATCATATTGTCAAGCTCTCTATCCCACCACATGTTTAACACACCAGCCGCACCAGCACCTATAGAAATGCAAATCAATACAATGAGAGATAGAAACAGGTTATTTTGAATAGGAGCTATAATTATGCCTACCGCAGCTGTAAACACAGCAAGCCACATTACTCTAGGCTTTAAAAGCAGATACAGGTCTTTAAAGGATCCTGTTTTTTTTTCATCTATGCTTTCTAAAGTGCTCAACTCAATGACCTATCTAATCGACACTTGACAATTAATTTTTCTCTGCCAGCGCAATCGATTTTTGCCTATCACCACTTATACTAGCAAACTTTTCTGAGGCTCTCTTGAGCCACTCTTTATATTCTTCCTCGCTAACAACCTTTACCACTATTGGCATGTAGGAATGGTTTAATCCACATAACTCGGAGCATTGACCAAAATATACTCCCTCCTTTTCAGGCTTAAACCAAAGTTCAGCTAAACGTCCTGGAACTCCATCTTGGTGAACACCAAACGACATCACCTTCCATGCGTGGATAACGTCAGACGCTGTCACTTGCACTGTTATGTTTTTGTTAACGGGTACAACTACTGGGTTGTCAGTCGCCAAGAGATATTCATCCTGAGAGTACCCAAACTCAGCGAGTTCCTCTTTCTCAAGCATCACCGAGTCAAATGAGAAGTTGTGCTGGGGGTAATCGTAAGACCAATACCACTGAGCCCCAGTTGCCTTTATTACGACGTCACTGTCTGGAATTCTAAGTTGTTTGAGCAAAATAGGTAACGAAATAACTCCTATACCAATCAATATAAATACTGGAATTATGGTCCACAATATTTCGATAGGAGTATTGTGGGTAGTAGACGATGGTGTCGGGTTAGCCTTTCGATTGTACCGGATAAAAACCCAAACAAGAAGCGCACTCACAAATATTGATATGAGCGTTATAATTACCAAAAGAACATTGTCTAGCCACTGTATGTCTCTAGCCAACTCTGTAACCGGAGGTTGGAAATTTATTCCGTTTGGAATTGGTTTTCCTATAACAGGTAAATCTTTATCTAAACCGTCATTAGCGAATAGCGTGGAAGCAGACGCTGTAAAAAAAACCGTACCCATTGCCGCCATAAACCAGTTTAAAAAACATCGTAAAAAACTATTCATAAAACCCCCTAAACATAGTTTTAAATTACAAACATTCGGTCCTTATATATATAGCTTACATTTTGTAAAAAGCTACTATAAAAACAAATCAAATTACGATTTAAACGCTAAAAATTTTTGCTTTTTATTTCAAACATTATTTTCGGTTAAATCGTCGCAATAAATTTAATGTTTATTAAATATTTTAAAAAAAAGATTGACAAGATCGACATTGGGTAAGATTTAAAACAAAACTGTTAGGATTTTTGATGACGAATGTCGTAATTGTAGAGTCACCAGCAAAGGCAAAAACAATCAACAAATATTTGGGAAACCAATACAAGGTTCTTGCATCCTATGGGCATGTTAGAAATTTACCCAAAAAAAATGGCTCTATTGATGTTGATAATGATTTTAAACCTAAATGGGAGATCGATACAAGAAGCAAAAAGCATATAGATGAGATTGTTAAGGCACTGAAGTCTAGCTCTAAACTTATCTTAGCAACCGACCCCGACAGGGAAGGCGAAGCGATTTCATGGCATATTCTTGAAATATTGAAAAATAAAAAAGCACTTAAAGCAGATATGGCTGTGGAAAGAGTTGTATTTAATGCAATTACAAAAAATGCAATTTTATCAGCTATTGAAAGTCCCAGAGAAATAGACACAAATTTAGTTGAGGCGTATCTAGCAAGAAATTCATTAGATTATCTTATGGGTTTTAATATTTCTCCAGTGCTTTGGCAAAGGCTCAGAGGAGCTGCAAAATCAGCTGGTAGGGTTCAATCCCCTGCGTTAAGACTCGTCGTCGACAGAGAAATTGAAATAGAAAAATTCAAAACGGAGGAATATTGGACTATTTCTGCTGATTTTAAAGACAAAAATAATAACGTAATCCGGGCCAACCTTTCTTTGTTGAACAATGAAAAAGTTGAAAAGTTTTCGTTTAAGGACTCTAACACAACAAACATAACCGCAAGTGAGCTTAAGCAGAAAGAATATCACGTAACTTCTGTCACTAGTCAAAAAAGAAATCGAAATCCCTATGCTCCATTTACCACATCAACATTACAACAAAGCGCTAGTACAAATTTAAATGTTAGTCCTCGGGACGTGATGTCAACCGCTCAGAAACTTTATGAAGCTGGGCTGATCACTTATATGCGTACAGATGGAATTGAAATGGCTCCTGAAGGCATAACTAGTGCAAGAAAGCAAATTTCGAACTCCTTGGGCGACCATTATTTACCCGAAAAACCACGAGTGTTCAAAAATAAAGCAAAGAATGCACAAGAAGCACATGAATGTATCAGGCCCACAGATTTTTCTAAAACGCCCGAAAATGCAAAGAATTTAAATAAGGCTGAATTGGCCTTATACGCATTGATATGGAAAAGAGCTTTAGCTTCTCAAGCCCAAGCAGCTGAAGTATTGCAGACAACAGTTTTAATTTCCTCCTTATGCGATAGCGCTCAATTTAGACTATCGGGACAAGTGGTGACATTCGAAGGGCATTTAAAAATATTTCAAGATATGAAGAAAGAAGATGATGACAAAAGGATCCCAGACATAAGGGAATTATCTAAGATGAAATTGGAAAAAATTAATAAAGAACAACACTTCACTGAACCACCACCAAGATTTAATGAAGCTTCTTTGATCAAGCGTCTTGAAGAAGAAGGTATAGGAAGGCCCTCTACATACGCATCGATTATATCAAAAATACAAGAAAGAAATTACGTGAAAAAAGAGAAAAACAGGCTTGTTCCCGAAGATACTGGTCGACTTTTAAATTTTTTTCTTGAGGCATATTTCAACAAATACATTGAGTATAACTATACAGCTAAGCTAGAAGAAAACCTAGACGATATTTCTATTGGTGAAAAGCATTGGAAAGATGTAATCAAAGGTTTTTGGGAAGAGTTATCTCAATCTGTAGAATACGCCATGAGCTTTAGTATCACTGAGGTACTGGATAACTTGAATATAAAATTAGCCGACTATTTGTTCGATGATGGAACTGGAAAAATACAGAAAAACTGCTCCTCATGCAATGATGGTGAGCTTGGGATAAAGTTGTCTAAGACGGGTGCATTTATCGGGTGTTCAACGTATCCCGAATGCAAATACTCAAGACCTTTAAATTCTAGCCTTAATCAAAGTTCCTCTGAGGTAATAGCTCAAGAAGAACCTTTAGGTCAAGATAGTGATGGTAACGATATATTTATTAAAAATGGACGTTATGGACCATATCTTGAAATTGCACTTGATAGCTTGGAAAAACCAAAAAGAGCTGCAATTCCGAAGCACTATACAATTGAAGAGCTTACAATTGAGAGAGCAAGACAATTATTGGAGCTACCTAGAAAATTAGGGCTACACCCTGAAGATCAGTCTGAAGTTATTGCAGCTATAGGCCCTTATGGTCCATATATCAAACATGGAAGGACTTACGCAAACATTAAGGATTTTGAAGAAATCTTTTCGATTGGCATGAACAGAGCTGTTGAATTATTGGTAGAGGCAGCAGAAAAGAAAAATAATAAGGGTGGAAGAGCGGGAAAAGAGCTTAAAGTGTTAGGTTCTCATCCAGAAGGCGAGGAAGTAAAAATTATGTCAGGTCGCTACGGTGATTATATTAAATGGAATAAGATTAATGTGACTATACCGAAGGAAAAGTCTGTTCAAACACTAACTCTCGAAGAGAGTATTGCTTTGATAGATGAGAAAAGAAAAAAATAATTATCCAGCCTTTAGAACATAACTCAAAAAAGATCCTTGTAATAACAAGAATAAGCCATGATGAAATATTTACTCTAAGTGGTTCGAATGGTGACTCACCGCTCGATTTTTTTTGCAGCGCTTCAGGCAAAGACAACTTAAACATTGGTGACCTTGTAGTGGCATCGATTAAGTTTCTTAAAGAACAAAACCCAGAGGTATCAATTTTAAAGAGAATACAATATCCAAAGAACTATATATTCGCTGTATATTTTCACGATCAAACAGGCGCGAAATTAGCTTCATTATCAAATAAAGGGGATAAGCCACTGAGTGTACTTCCATTAAAAATGGGAGCAAATTTTGACCAAAAATTTGGGTATTTTGCGATAGGGGCACCTTCAAAATATCCTAAGATCTTTAAAATACACGATTTTCACATTTTTGGCTCTGTCAATTGTCCAAGTAACTTTTCAAAAATAGCTGCAATCGAATGGAACCTGAGACAGTTTTTTCCTAGAAAGATACTAAATGAAGCAAAAAAAATATCTGAAAAATATGAAATTGCAAAAAATGAACATAAAATAAACAAACCCTTTATTACCATAGACCCAGATGACGCTTCGGATTTAGATGATGCTATTTACATAGAGAAAGATAATTCAAAGAATAATAGAGGAGGCGTAGTTTTATTCGTTGGCATTTCAGATGTGTCATTTTTTGTCAAACCGAACTCTATTATTGACAGAGAGGCCCAGAAAAGAGGAAACTCCACATATTTTCCTGACAAAGTTGTCCCTATGCTACCAGAAGATTTGAGTAATAATCTCTGTTCTTTAAAGGAAAACTCACCGAAGAAAGCCGTAGTAGTCAAAATGTACCTTGATCATAGAGGTTACAAAATAAAGCATGAATTTATCAGAGGCGTAATTACTGTTAAAAAAAATTATACTTATGAAACCTTTGAAACCTATTTGTCGGATAACGAAACCAAAAAAAAATATAGTGAATATAAGAGAGCATTAAATATTCTAAAGCAATCGCCACATTTAAAAAATCGCTTAAATTTAAATTTGGCTGAGAAAAAAATTACATTTTCTCCTGAGGGGTATCCAACAAACGTTTACGAAAAAAACAGTCTAGGAAGCAACGAGCTTATTGAAATGACAATGATACTTGCAAATCTCTGTGTTTCACAAACGCTTAGTCAATCCATTACAAAATACCTTTCTCGATACCATGAAATGCCTGACAAACATGCTTTAAAAGACTTAAACATCTTTATGAGTTTAAATAATTTAGCGACAATTAGAGAAAAACAAGTTACTCCAAATTCATTCAATGACTTATTAAAACACTGCAAATATCCTGAAAAAAAAGAGTTGTTAAGCAACTTTATATTGAGGATATTACCAAAAGCAAAATACTCTGATGTAAAGGCTGGACATTTTGGACTTAACCTGCCGTTATATTGCCATTTTACATCTCCAATAAGAAGATATGCAGATCTTACCGTACACCGCTCATTGGCTTTCGCTCTAAAATGGGAAATGGATGACTTTGATTGTGTGGAAGATTATAAGGCAATTTGCAAAATCATTAACGAATCTGAAAAAAAATCGGTCGGAGCCGAACGTGAGAGTTTAGATCGCTATTCAGCCCTATTCATGTCTAACCGCCTTGATGATTACTTCGATGGTATAGTTTCAGGTTCTTCCAGATCCTGTATTTTTATTAAACTGAAAAAATTCCCAATTGAGGGTGTATTATTAAAAAAATATTTACACTTCAAGAACGAAAAAAAAAGATCTTCATTTAAGTATGGAAAAAGTAAAGCGAGAGATATGGGGTTATCTACAGGAGATGAAGTTCGGGTAAAGTTAGTATCTGTACTTCCGTATAATGGATCGATAACCTTCTCGCTTTAACGAGTTTTCTCTATATTGGGCCAGTTGTCAGATTGCATTTCAAAAAGCCTTGAAACAGTCCTTTGAAATTCGAAGGTATTTTTTCCACTATTATATAATTTTTCTGGAGGTACCTCAGCTCTACAAAGAATTTCTACTTCTTTATCATAAACACTATCGATTAGATTAATGAATCTTTTTGCACTATCATCGCCACCATTAGACAACTCTGGAATTTCATCCAAAAACAATAATTTGAGGTGGCTGACTAATTCTAAATAATCTGAAGCACTAAGAGGAATCGAACAGATTTCGTTGAATGTCAAACAGGCCACACCACTCTCGAACCTTTCTATTCTGAATTCACGGCTATCCATTTGTATTGTTATCCCCCCACCTCGATAAAGAAAAAACTGGGATATAAGGTCATTGAATTGCCTGTTATCTTGAGAAGAAGTACTTAAAAAATATTTCTTCTTTCCTGCAATTTTTATCTTTCTATAGTCAACATCCGCCGACAATTTTACTACATCCAAGCTCGACACTATGATATCAATAAAGGGCAAAAACAACTTTCTATTTAGACCATCTTTATAAAGATCGTTAGGATGTCTGTTCGATGTTGTTATAATTTTTAATCTCTTTCCTAGGAATTCCTCGAAAATCCTTCCTACAATCATTGCATCTGCTACATCAGTTATCTGCATTTCGTCTAAACAAAGTACTTGAATGTCTTTTATGTACTCTGAAGCTACCGATTTTATTGGATCTCTTATATTGTTTTCTCTAGCTATTTTAATGAGTTGATGAAGTTGCTTCATAAATTCATGAAAATGTATTCTCTTCTTTCCCTGTATGTCCAATAGATTGAAAAAAAGATCCATTAGCATTGATTTTCCTATACCAACACCACCATAAATATACACACCCGTTTTTTCCTCAGAAGCCTTTTTTGAAAAAAACTTTGAAAACATTTTCCTGGTTTTTGTCTTTTTCAGCTCCAAACTGTTTTCCAACTTCTTTTTTAAAGCTTCAAGATCAGATACAAGTTTTTCTTGCGATTTATTTTTCTCAATCTCATTACTTGAGATCATTTTATTATAAATATTTAGAAGGGATTTCTCACCTTTCATTTTTTCTTCTTCTATCTTGTAGTAGCTCAATTTGCTTTTTTCGTTCCTTAAGAGATGAAATTTTTTTATCTGTTTTAGTACCAAAACACTTGTGGCAAGAAACCCCTTTCTCATAATGTTCATGATTCTTGTCAGTCAATCTCAAGGGACTCCTGCATGCGTGACATAACTCATGGTCACCTGGTTCAAGATGACTATTAACTGTCACTCGTTGGTCAAAAACGAAGCAATCTCCTTTCCATTTTGATGTCTCCGAATTTCCGACTTTATCGAAATAATTTAATATACCACCCTTCAAATGATATACTTCTTCTATCCCCTCAGTTTTAAGGAAACTAGTTGCCTTTTCGCATCTTATTCCACCAGTACAGAACATCGCGATCTTTTTATTCTTGAGAGCTTTACATTTATCTTTCCACCATTCTGAAAACTCATGAAAACTGACTGTCTGTGGGTTTACGCTCCCCTCAAATGTACCTAATTTGACCTCAAAGTCATTTCTAGTGTCTATGGTAACTACCTCTCTTTTGGAAATGAAAGAATCCCAGTCTTCTGGTTCAATGTAAGTTCCTACAATTACTGTCGGATCAATTTTAGGAAGGCCTAAAGTCACAATTTCTTTTTTTACCTTAACACTCAGTTTCTTGAAAACATTGGAATGGGCTGTACTTTCCTTAAAATCAGACTTTGTTACCGTAAAGTTTTTTTGCAGATAGCTTTTCACCTTTTCCGTCTTATCTGTATCTAAAGAACACATTCCATTTATACCTTCATTACTAAGTATTATTGTGCCTACCGTAGAATTCTCTTCGAGGAAAGCTGCTAGTTTTGCCTTTTCTTTCTGCGGGTTCTGCAGATGCAAAAACTTATAAAATGCTAATATGGTTTTAGTCATATTCGTCCTAATCAAGCGAAGCCAGACATGTACATTTTGCTGGCAAACAGGGGTTTCCTTTTATTAACATTTATTTTATTGTATCGGAACGCTAATTACTGTTAATTACTTAGTCAACCAATAAGTAGGTACCAATGTTTGAAACATTATCACAAGGGTTCTCTAATGCCCTAGAAAAGCTAACTAAGCAGGGGGTCCTTAGAGAGGATGAGATATCGACTGCTCTGCGAGAAGTCAGAATAGCTCTATTGGAAGCTGATGTAACGTTGGAGATAACGAAAAGATTTGTAAAATCAGTAGGAGAAAAAGCGCGAGGACAAGCAGTTACTAAATCGGTTACTCCTGGCCAACAAGTAATAAAAATAGTTCATGATGAGTTAATAAAGGTATTAGAAGGCCCTAGTGAAACTTCAAATGCTCTTAAAATTGATAATCCACCCGCAACAATCTTAATGGTAGGATTGCAAGGTTCGGGAAAAACTACAACCTCAGCGAAACTAGCTTTAAGGTTGCAAAACAAAGAAAAGAAAAAAGTTTTATTAGCTAGTTTAGACACAAGACGTCCAGCAGCTATGGAGCAGCTTGAAATTTTGGGTAAAAGTAACTCAATTGATACCTTGCCAATTATGAAGAGTCAGTCACCGGAGCAAATTACAACCAGAGCGATGCAGCAAGCATCTTTAGGAGGTTATGATGTAATTATTCTTGATTCTGCTGGTAGAATGCAAATAGACGATGAGCTAATGATAGAAATCGAAAAGATTAAAGATTTAAGTAATCCTAATGAAACACTTCTGATTGCTGATGGATTGACT
>CACAAX010000001.1 GCA_902530595.1 uncultured Alphaproteobacteria bacterium | reverse complement strand
TTATTATGCCTAGCATCCGCCAAAGATTTTAAAATTAAATGAGAGTATTGAATTGGGGCGGGCATTAACTCCTCCGTTTCATTGACTGCATACCCAAACATTATACCCTGATCACCAGCTCCATCTTTATCAACTCCTTGAGAGATATCACTAGATTGTTGATGTATAAAATTTGATACATTTAAGTTATTCCAGTGAAATCCTTGCTGCTCATACCCAATCTCCTTTACTTCATTCACAACAAGTGGCTTTATCTCAGAGGCAAGTGACTGAGAATGCGAAGCAGACTGAAATCCCACTTCGCCCCCAACGACCACGGTGTTAGTTGTTGCGAAAGTTTCACATGCTACCCTGGCAAAACTATCCTTTTTTAAACAGAAGTCTAAAACTGCATCAGAAATTCGGTCACATATTTTATCCGGATGGCCTTCTGAAACTGACTCAGAAGTGAACATGTAATCTTTTCTAGCCACTTTATCCTCCTTTTTTTCTTTTTTTTAATATTGAATAATATAAAAGAGTAAGTAATAAAAGCACTAAATGGAAATATGATGAGACGTTTTTCCCAATGGTTGTGTAATATGTACTTTGTCTTTTGACGTTCAAACCAAGCTCAACATCTAAAAAGTCTCTTTTATTTAGTGCAATATGCTTTTCAATTTTTCCATTCTTTGAAATCTTGGCAGAAATACCATTATTTGAAACTCTTATGAGGGGGATATTATTTTCCAAAGCTCTCATTCTTGCAATCTTTAAGTGTTGTTTTGGACCGCCACCATTCCCAAACCACGCATCATTTGTTACGTTTAGTATCCACCGTGCCTCTTTAACTACTCCTAAAATTTCATTTGAAAATAGTGCTTCATAACAAATAAGTGGGAGAAATATTGGGACCCCTGATTTCTTTATTAACTTCAAGCCTGTGCCACTACTAAAGCCATCAACCGAACGATAGCTATTATTAAAAATATTTACGTATTTCAGCAATCCTCTTAGTGGCAAATACTCTCCAAACGGAACCAAAAATGTTTTGTCATAAATGCTTTGAATTTTTCCTTTCCTATCAATCAAGAAAATTGCATTAAATAGTTTTTTAGTGTCTCTGTTGAACCGTAAAGCTCCAAATATCAATGGAGATCTCACCTGCTCAGCTATAATTTTAAGTTTCTCTGGATTTTCTTCTGGAAGCCAGTAAACGGCTGTTTCTGGCCATACAATTAGATCAGGTTTTGGACTTTTATTGCTCAAGTCAATTAATATTTCCATATGATTTAATTCATTCTCCTTTTTCCATTTGTCTCTCTGTTGGATATTAGGTTGAACCAACCTTACAGTTAAATATTCTTTAGCTTCCTCGAGCCCTCTATCTAAATATTTACTCTGTAAGCCCAAAAGCGCGGCAAAGATAAAAATAACCTTAATGGTACTAGTTGCTGGTGAAGAATAGAATAAGGTGAATCCTGTAATAATGATTATCGAATTAAAAATATAAGGCCCAAGCCAGGTTACAAATACAGATACCGGTGTATCTAACCAAGCGTAAGATAGTATTGCCCATGGGAACCCTGAAAATAGGTAACATCGGAATAACTCAGCTGTTGCAAAAACAATTGACAAACAAAATACTTTTTTGTGGTTTTCCTGTTCATCCCTCATGAAATAGCTGAAAACATAAAATGCAAGAGCCCAAAAAAGGGAAAGTAATGAGACAAAAAGAGTATACGCGAAGGGCGCCAGCCAAATATTCTTTTGAGGGTCAACCAGGAAGGGGTTAATTATCCAAATGAACGTTAAACCAAAATAACCGAAACCGAAAGCAAACCCACCTAATGAATACTGTTTAGAAGTTTTTAGAGATCTTATCACCAAAAAGGGTACTAAAGGTAACACCAAAAATGTACAATAGGGTAAGTTAAATGGTTCTTGTGTAAAGGCTAATACTAAGCCTAATAAAAAAAATCTTAAAAAAACAGACTTTGAAAGTGTTATTATCCTAGATATCACAAATCAACTTCTTAAATTTAGCCTCAATCTTTTTATACTTCGAGGGTCTGCATCTAATACGGAAAATTCATTCCCTGAGGAATCTGTTACTACCTCACCTCGAGAAGGTATTCGGTTGGTGATATTAAATACCAAGCCCCCAATAGTATCATATTCTTCACCATTTCTTCTTTTTGTTAAGTCAACACCAGCCTGAGATTTAAAATCCTCTAAGTTAAGCCTAGCATTAACAATGAAAACATTGTCTTTTTCTCTGCTCCATAAGAGATCTTCTTTAAGCTCATGTTCATCATTGATTTCGCCAACTATTTGCTCTAACAGATCTTCAATTGTTAACAGCCCCTCGACCCCTCCGTATTCGTCAATAACCAGTGACATATGAATTCGCTCAGCTTGCATCTTTTGTAAGAGAGTTCCCAATGTCATAGAGGGCGGGACATATATTAAAGGTCTAATTAAATCTTTAATATTAAATTTTTTCTGCTTACCAAATCCATTTCTTAGAGCCAGATCTTTTAAATGCACAAAACCAATTGGGTTATCAAGGGTACTTTTAAATATAGGAACCCTAGTCAAGTTTGATTCTCTAAATATTTTTGTGAGTTCCAATAAAGTGATATTCTCAGGTGCGGCCACAATATCTGCTTTCGGTATGGCTACATCATCAACTCTTTGATTATGCAGATTAAAAGATATTTCTTTTTGGACAATGTGTTTGTTCGATGGCTCTATTGCTTTCTTCTCAGCCAAATTTATCGGCTTTTTTTGAAGAGACAATCCGTCTAAAAATTTTGTCACGAATAACTTAAACATTAAACTTAAACTCTAATTAGATGTTATATAACTTTGGTCTGTTTGTCAGGACAGAATTTAAAATTCTGGTTTCCATTAACTGCATTCTCTTAGTCTTCACAGATACATCATGTTCATAACCCAATAAATGAAGTATTGCATGAGCTAACAATTTACAGCAATGTTTGTTGAATTGAATATTCTGGGCTGATGCTTCTCTCAAACATCTTTCATAAGATATTGCTATATCTCCTAAAAACAAATAATTATTTTCATTGAAAGACTGATAGTTTTGATCAAAATTAAAAAAACGGTGAATAGCTGGCCACGCTAAAACGTTTGTTGCTTTATTTTTTTTTCTGTATTGCCTATTTAGCTCTTTGATCCTAGCGTCACTACAAGCTAACACTGACAGAGAAAGATCATTTAACTTGATCTGATGAAGCTGAACAACTTTAGATACTAACAAACTTGCGTGTCTGGTTAAGTCAAAGCGTTTCCATCTTGGATCATTATAATTTACTGATACTCTAACTGTCATTTTTTAAGTTTTCAGAGTTTACACTTTGTATTGAGTTTTTTTCGTAAGCTCTAGCTATTTTTCTTACTAAAGAATGTCTTACGGTATCAACATCATTGAATTTAATAAAATCAACCTCTTTCATTTTCGACAAAATTTCTGATGCTTCCACCAATCCACTTTTAAATCCCTTGGGCAAATCAATTTGAGTAATATCACCTGTAACGACCATTCTTGAACCTATCCCAAGTCTAGTTAAAAACATTTTCATCTGGGAAGGTGATGCATTTTGGCCCTCGTCCAAAACGATAAATGCATCTTTTAGCGTTCTCCCTCTCATAAAAGCTAACGGAGCTATTTCTATTGAGCCCCTCTCGTACATTTTTGATACGACTTTACCAGGTAAAAAATCATTCAGCGCATCGTAGAGAGGTTGCATATAGGGATCTACCTTTTCTTTCATATCGCCAGGCAAAAAACCTAATCTTTCTCCTGCCTCAACAGCTGGTCTAGTTAAAACAATTTTTTCAACCAAACCTTGAGAAAACAAAGAAACACCGACAGCAATAGCTAGATATGTTTTTCCTGTCCCAGCTGGGCCAATCCCAAACACCAGCTCCTTACTTAGCATCGAGTTAATAAAAGAATTTTGATTCCTTGATTTTGCCTGCACTAATTTTTTTTGAGTTTTAATCTCTAAGTAGCTTGCTTTTTTATTCACAACCTCATCACTTACATTTTTGCTTTTAATTTGTTTGACTTTTTCGTCTTCAATTTGTTGAAAATAAACGTCCAACTCACGTTCATCTAAAGTTTTTCCACGCTCAAGATCAGAGTATAAGTCACTAATTAACTTTCTTGTAATATCACAATCCTCCTTAGCGCCGTAGATTGATAAGGCATTTCCACGACGCACTATCTGAACTCTAGCCCAGCTTTCAATCTTAGAAAGATTTATATCTAGTTGGCCACAGAGTTCTATCAGTAACTTGTTAGAACTGAAACGGAGAGTATTTGAGCTTTCTATGAAACCCATGTTATTTATATAATGACCTCATTCCTTTTATATTATTATCAATAGAAAATTATTCAATATTCCGGTAGCAATTTATTTTAAAACACCCTTCAAGGAGTGTGACATAACTGAATTAATTTTTACCATTCGTATCTCTCCTACTATGTTCTCTTTACTCACCACAGTAACTGGAGAAAACTGCTCAGTTCTACCAACATACTCATCAATTCCCCTGCCAATTTTTTCAAACAACACTTTATGTATTCTGTTTTTCTGTTCGTTGAGAAAGGTTGTTTGCTGCTTATTTAATAAATCTTGTAAGACATGCAATCTTGTCTTTTTTAAGTTCTCGTCCAGCTCTTCTTTTCTTGAGGCTGGTGTTCCAGGGCGAGACGAATAGTTGAAGCTGTAAGCCTGTGCAAACTGAACTTGTTTACATAAATCAATGGTTTCCTGAAAATCTTTATCGGTTTCTCCTGGATATCCCACTATGAAATCACTTGAAAAGCAAATATCTTTTCTTATAAATCTCAGTTTGTTAATTATTTCCACATATTCTTCAACCAAATGACCTCTGTTCATAGACTTCAGAATTCTGTTACTTCCTGATTGAACTGGAAGATGTAAAAAAGGCATTAATTTAGGGATTACGCCAAAGGCATTTATCAATTCATCGGTCATATCCCTTGGGTGAGACGTCATGAATCGAATCCTCTTGATCTCATCGATCTCTGCCAATGAATAAATTAATGATGAAAAACTTATTCCCTCAAAATTATATGAATTAACATTTTGTCCTAAAAGAATTACCTCTTTCGCACCTTTTTTTGCACTTTCTCTTATCTCACTTAAAATATCGTTTTGACTTCTCGATACCTCTTTTCCTCTTGTGTACGGAACGACACAAAACGTACAGAATTTGTCACAGCCTTCCTGGATTGTTACAAAAGCCGAGGGTTTAGGTTTCCCTGCTAAGGAAGCAATACTCTTAAATTTATCTGAAGCTTCAAAGCTGGTTTCAATTATATTCCTCTCACCATCCTTTAACTTAGAAATAATCTCTGGGAATTTATGGTATGATTGAGGACCAACGATAAAGTCGACTGCTGGCTGTCTTTCAAATATTTCCAAAGACTCTGCCTGTGCTACGCAGCCAGTAATACCAATTTTTAAATCAGTTTTGTGATCTTTAAATTTCTTTATTCTACCAAGTTCCGAATAGACTTTCTCAGCAGCTTTCTCTCTAATATTACAAGTATTCAGTACAACCATATCCGCTTCTTGGATTTCAGTTGTTTGTTCATAGTGATTTTTTTCTAAGTCCAACACCAACTTTTCACTGTCATATTCATTCATTTGACAGCCATAGGTCTTAATGAAAACTTTCTTTTTGTTAGACATCTATGTTACCTGGTTTAGAATATTGTTAAACAGCGAGTAAGTGTTATTAAACCTTTTTTTTGCAAAAGGGAAGAATTTTGGGGGGAATATGAAGACTAATTATCAGGCTATAGTAGTTGGTGGTGGGGTTGTAGGCGTAAGCATAGCATATCACCTAGCCCTTAAAGGTTTGAAGGATGTGTTGCTATTAGAAAGAGACGAGTTAACTTCAGGTTCCACATGGCATGCAGCAGGTCTTCTTCCACTTTTCAATATGTCTTACGCGACATCACATATACACGACTATTCTCTAAAATTGTACCCATTATTAGAAAAACAAACTGAAATGTCTGTAGGTTTCTCACAAGTTGGCAATTTAAGGATGGCTCAAACGAGTGAGAGAATGGATGAATATAAGTTATACGCATCAACCGCCGAAACAGTGGGAATTCCATATGAGTGGCTAACCCCTAAAGAAATTAAGGAAAGGTGGCCTTTAATCAATACATCGGACCTAGTTGGAGCGATATTTCATCCAACGGATGGTTATATCAATCCTGCTGATGTGACACAAGTTATGGCGAAAGCATCACGAAATCTCGGGGTAGATATTATCAGAAAAATTGAAGCTACAGATTTTAATTATGAAAAAGATGAATGGAAAGTATCTTGCAATTATATGGAAGAGAAAGGAGGAAATCTTGTTCATAATGATGAAAGGATATCTTTTTCATGCGAGCATTTGATTACTGCTACAGGAAACCATTCTCAAGCTACAGCAAAGAAGTTAGGTATAAAAATTCCTGCAATTCCGGTGGAGCATCAATACATTGTTACAGAAAAAGATCCTGAACTTCAAAAGTATCGAGAAAAAAATGGAGAACATCCGGTCATTCGCGATGCCGACGCAAAGTGGTATGTAAGAGAAGAACAAGCCGGTTGGATATTAGGTCCATATGAAAAAAATGCCCCTGCAAAGTTTGAATTCGGAGTACCAAAAAATTTTCGAGCCGATCTATTTCCACTCGATTTAGAAAGAATAGAAAAAGAATACATCTCTTTTATCCATAGAATTCCATCGAGCGAAACGCTCGGCATAAAAGACGATTATAATGGTCCTATTTGTTACACACCAGATGGAAATCCACTACTAGGACCAGCTCCTGGGCTTAAAAATGCATGGATAGCTGAAGGATTTTCATTTGGTATAACAGCTGCTGGTGGAGCGGGTTATTATTTAGCACAATTGATTGTTGATGGAGAAGCGGAAATAGATATGGGATCTTTAGACCCAAGAAGATATGGGAATTGGATGACTACTCAATACGCAATGAAAAAGAATGAAGAAGCCTATGAACATGTTTTTATCTTGCATCATCCTGATGAAGAGAGAGAAGCATGCCGGCCTTTAAGAACGGCACCATCTTACGATAGGTTAAAGGAATTAGGGGCACAATTTGGTCAGATTAATGGATGGGAGCGACCCAATTATTTTGCTGAAAATGACTTCGATGATAAGCAATCAAGAAGTTTCAGAAGAGGCGGTTGGTGGGAGCATTCAAAGAATGAAGCAGAAGCAATTCGATCAGGTTTAGGTCTGATTGACTCAACCGCTTTCACAAAACATCTAGTTATTGGGAAAAATGCAAGAAAGTTTCTAGATTGGTTTACTTGTAACAAATTGCCTAGTGAGGGGAGAATTAATCTCACCTATGCTTTATCTATTTTAGGTACTATCAGGACTGAATATACAATAGTTTGTCTTTCAGAGGAAAGCTACTATCTAATCTCAGCTGGTGCTTGGACTGAATATGATTCTGATTATTTACACAAGTCCCTGGCTGATAGCAAATTCGATAGTGTAAACATTTACGATTGCACGAGCCAATGGGGTGTATTTTCAATTGCAGGACCGAATTCCAGGAGTTTTTTAAAAAAAATAGTTGTAAGTGAGGATCCGGACAAAACTCTTTCAAACAAAGAGTTTCCATGGCTTTCATACAGAGATATCGAAATTGGTATGTGTCCAGTTAGAGCTCTTAGAGTTGCTTATACAGGTGAGCTTGGCTGGGAACTCCATCATCCTATTGAGATGCAAAATTATTTACTAGATATATTACTGAGTTCAGGGAAGGAGTTTAATTTGAAATTGGTTGGCGCTAGAGCGCAAAATTGGCTCAGGCAAGAAAAATCCTACAAAGCATTTGGATCAGATCTGGGAAGAGACGCTGGGCCATTCGAGTCTAAGCTCAGTAGATTTGTGGATATTAACAAAAACTTTTTAGGGAAAGACGCCCTCCTAAAAAGGAAAACCGATGTTTCTTGTGTAACACTGCTTATAGATGGTCCAAAGGATATAGATCCTTGGGGAAGAGAAGCATTATATAATGAAACGGAAGAGGTAATGCTTGGTAGATTAACCTCAGCAGGATATTCAGTACATTTTAAAAGGAGTATTGGTATAGGTTATGTAAAGTCCTCATTTTCTGAAGTAGGCACAAAGCTTAGGATAAAAATCGATGATGCGTTTTGGAATGCAGAGATAGTTGGAGACAGTCCATATGATCCCCAAAACGAAAGGATTATAGACAGAGCTCAATAAATTATAGAAAACGCTTAAATGATTTAAATACTCGTATCACATGCGTTAATAGTGTTAGGGTGAAAAAAATATACGCAGCGTTAGCGTATACATTTGGAAAAAAGCAAATAAATAAAAAGAAACAGATAGTTTCAAAACCCTCAATCAATCCAGAAGAGTAAAAGAATCCCTTATCCGCTCGGTCAATTTTAATATTATATTTTTCGATTATGATAGCTTCGGCAAAAAAGCTTGATCCATTTACATAAAAAGCTGCCAGTAAAAAAGCTGTCGGCAATGCATTTTCATATGGAGAAAACACTGCAAAGCCTAAAGGGATTAAAGCATAGAACGCAAAGTCGGACGTAATATCAAAAAAAGCACCAAACTTTCTTGGTGTGCCAATTCGTGCCAATCTGCCGTCTAAACCATCCAAAAACCTATTAATTAGGATTAGTATTAATCCTAAATAAAACAATCCGTATGATAAGGCTGCGAAGCATATAAAGGTTACGACTAATCCCAAAAAAGTAATCCAATTTGCGTCCACGCCAATTTTATAGAAAATATTTGCAATAGGATTTAAATAGTTGTCTATGTATCTGTTTATTTCTCGATCAATCATTTGTAGAACTTTTTACTTTTTAGCAAGTAATCGTATTTTAGTTATTTAAACTTTGCTTAACACCTGTTTAATTTATAAAAAAATTAGCGAAAAATTTAAAAATATCTTTTGGGCTAATTTTACGCTTGGCTTAAATAGTCTCGTAAAGGGTATTAACTTCCGTTAAAATCTCCTCATGCCAAATCTTTGTGTCTAGACCAAACTCAAGACAACTTATGATGTATTGCAGACACTCACTGTGCCTTTCCTCTCTAGTTCTAAATACTACAGAGCAATCTAAATTACAGGAAATTTGAACTGTGCAACCATTAAAAATTATAGTTTGCCCCTCTAAACGAATAAAATTATTCCAGGTCTTTTCGTTCTCTCTGAATAAGTTTTTCACATCCTTCAAAGTGATTTTTTTTGAGATGGATTTATATGATTCGTACATACTCATAGCTTAAAATAGAACAAAAAGCGAACATTTGTAAATAGTTTTTTGATTATATTATATTAAGGCTATTTATTTACATATGACCAAAAGAACATATGAAATAGATGCCAATAATATTGAAGTAGCTCGAGATTTCGAAGAGATCGTAAAGGACAAGCGTGAACATTGGCGAGCGAATATAACTAAGAGCCGACAAAGACAACGTCGGTATAAAAAACGCCTTACGAAGCAACTATTAAAAAAATATACTTAATCTTTAGAATCAATTAGATCTAAAGCTCTTGAAAAAATAACTGGGTCAACATTTCCACCTGTACAGACTATAATAAGCGCATCTGAGTGTATTTTTCCATGCTGATGGAGCGCTGCTGCGAGTGAGATGGCACCTCCAGGCTCAACAACTAGATTATGATGCAAGAATAACAAGGACATTGCCTCAAGAACCTGTTCATCACTAGCGACTAGACCAGGAGCCGCATACTTTTCAAGAATTTCAAAAGTTAACTCCCCTGGCGTGGGAGTCAAAATAGCATCGCAAATAGATCCATCCATCGCCTTATTCGTTATTCTACTCTTTTGCTTTAATGATCGAGCCATATCGTCAAAATTTTCAGGTTCACAAGTTCTAACCTTAAAATTCTCATTTAATCCCTGAAAAGCTAAACTAATACCTGAAGCTAATCCTCCTCCTCCACAACAAACTAGTACATCTGCCGCATCTAATTTCATCCTTTTTGCTTGATTGATTAGCTCAATTCCCAGAGAGCCTTGTCCAGCAATTACAAAGGGATCATCATAGGGTCTTATAAGCTTTAAATTTTTTTCTTTCTGCAGCCTTTCACCAATCTCTTCTCTACTTTCTTTTATTCGATCGTAAAATACTACATTAGCTCCATATGACTGTGTATTTTTTATCTTAAGTCTAGGAGCATCCTTTGGCATGATGATTGTAGCTTGAATTTTATGTTGATTTGCAACGGCTGCTATACCTTGGGCATGATTTCCCGAAGAGTACGCTAATACACCCTTTTTTAAGTCTTCGAAGTCATTATTTACAAAAGAAGACCAACTTCCTCTATATTTAAAAGAACCTGTTTTTTGTAGGCACTCAGCTTTGATGAAAACACGCTTATTTAGTCGTTTACTTAGGAAAGGCGATTCTAGTAAAGGCGTTTCAACTAAATGCTGATGGATTTTATCGTATGTATCAGAAATAAGAGAGAAATCTACCAACTCATGCCTTCTCAATGTTATCTAATTTGGGCATACCCATAACATGGTAACCACCATCTACAAAGATTACTTCCCCAGAAACATGCAATCCATAATCACTTAGTAAAAACGCAGCTGTGCCCCCTACTGATTTTAATGTTGGGTTTGACTTTAAGGGAGAATTTTGCTCGGAAAGACGAAAAACTCTTCTCGCTCCACCTATAGCAGCTCCCGCAAGTGTTTTCATTGGCCCGGCACTAATAGCATTCACTCTAATCCCATCTTCACCCAAATCACTTGCAAGATATCTAACCGATGATTCTAAAGCGGCTTTTGCTACTCCCATCACGTTATAATTTGGAGTAACTCTTTGCGAACCTAAATAACTGAGTGTTAAAATCGCTCCACCTTGTTTCATAAGAGAAGAGCATCGCTTTGAGACATCAATTAGGCTGAAACAAGATATATCCAGAGAATTTAAAAAATTCTGCCTCGAAGTATTGATAAACCTACCAGACAGTTCAGATTTGTCAGAAAAAGCAAGCGCATGTACTACAAAATCTAGCGATCCCCACTCCTTTGATAAATGATTAAAACATTTATCTATGGAACTTTCATCTGAGACATCAACATCAAATAAAAGCTTTGAGCCTATACTCTCGGCCAATGGCTCTACTCTCTTTTTAAAGTTTTCACCCTGATAACTTAATGCTAAAGATGCTCCTTCTGCACTTAATACTTCAGCTATTCCCCATGCAATGGACTTTTGATTGGCTACACCCATAACCAAACCCTTTTTATTTTTCATAAGGCCTGGCAAAGACATTAACCAGTATACTTACTTAATACTAATGAGGCATTGGTTCCTCCAAAGCCAAAGCTATTCGATAAAACAGTATCCAATTCAATTCCTTCTACCAATCCCGTAGCCACTTCATTAGAATTGATTTCTTCATCCAAATTAAAAACATTAGCACTTGCAGATATAAAGTTATTTTCCATCATAATCAGTGAATAAATAGCTTCTTGGACACCTGCGGCACCAAGACTATGACCAGTAAGTGATTTCGTGGAAGCAACTAAAGGTTGTTTTTCTTCAGCGAATACATTTCTAACCGCTTTTATCTCAGTGACATCTCCAGCTGGAGTTGAAGTACCATGTGCATTAATATAATTAACTTTCCTACCGTTTAAAGAGGTCAAAGCTAATCTCATCGATCTCTCAGCTCCTTCACCTGATGGCGCTACCATATCATAACCATCGGAGGTTGCGCCATAACCTGTGACTTCAGCATATATTTTTGCTCCTCTGGCAATAGCGTGGTTTAACTCCTCTACGACAACTACTCCACCGCCACCTGCAATAACGAAGCCATCTCTATCTCTGTCGAAAGCTCTTGAAGCGTTTTCGGGAGTATCATTATATTTGCTAGACATTGCACCCATGGCATCAAAAAGACAAGAGAGCGTCCAGTCCAACTCTTCTCCCCCACCCGCAAATACTACATCTTGCTTGTTTAGCTGTATTTGCTCAACAGCATTTCCTATACAATGGGCAGAGGTTGAACAAGCTGAAGTTATTGAATAGTTAACACCCTTTATTTTGAAAGGAGTAGCTATACAAGCTGAGTTTGTAGATGACATACCCCTTGTAACCATAAAAGGTCCCATCCTCTTAGGGCTACCTTTTTCTATTACAGTTTTATGCGCAGAAAATAAGTTTTTTGTTGAAGGTCCTCCTGATCCAACGATAAGCCCTGTTCTTTCATTGGAAACTTCTTTTTCCTCTAGCCCGCTATCATCTATAGCTTGTTGCATAGCTATAAAGTTAAAGGCTGCACCATCTCCCATAAACCTTAGCTGCCTTTTATCTATAAAATCCTCTATATTTATATCTGGTCTTCCATGAACTCTACTTCTGAATCCATGTTCTTCATAGTCAGGACTTTTGCTTATACCAGAAGTTCCTTTTCTAAGACTCTCTTCTACTGACTTCTTATCAATACCGATACATGAAACAATTCCTAAACCTGTAATAACTGCTCGACGCATAATCGTACTTTTCTCCTATATAAATAGGTTAGCTCTGAAACAACCCTACCTTCATATTTTCAGCTGAATATATTTTTTCATTATCTGCATACATAGTTCCATTAGCCATGCCTAGCTTTAACTTTCTATCAATAACTCTTGTAAAATTTACTTCGTATCTCACAAGTTTTATATCTGGTGTTACCATTCCTGTAAACTTCACCTCACCCACACCTAGAGCTCTGCCTCGACCTTTCATTTCTCTCCATCCTAGATTAAATCCAGTTAGTTGCCATAATGCGTCTAGACCCAGACACCCTGGCATTACAGGATCTCCCTTAAAATGACAGTCAAAAAACCACAATTTTGGATTTATGTCGAACTCTGCTATCACATGTCCTTTATTGTGTTCACCGTCATCATCTGATATCTCTGTTACCCTATCAATCATAAGCATAGGAGGCATTGGAAGTTGAGGGTTACCTATTCCAAACAGTTCACCCTTAGCGCATGATATTAGCTCATCGTAATCAAACTTATTTTTTCTGGATATCATAGCGTTCTTTTCTACTATACTATTTCAGTATCATACAATTCAAATTCTATTAATGCTTTAAAAAATATTCTTTTTTTTGATCATTATCTTCTGTCACAAAATTATTATCGCAGATCCTATCAGGGTATGTTTACAAAAGATAGGTAAAATAATTTTCATATCTGCTGTATGCCAAAGTACAAAATTGAGTTGGACTTTTCATTCATTTACAATTAAAAAGAACAAAGCATGAACAAAATAAAATTGAAAAATAGATTCGCTTCCATTTGGTTTCCACAGTTACCATTAGAGACGATATTATCTAAAGAACCCCTATTAGATTCATTACCTCTAGTTGTTTCTTTTTCTGAAGGGGAGGAAATAATATGCGCAAATAGATTAGCTAAAAAGCTAAATATATGCGCTGGAATGTCTACTAAGGAAACTCTGACATTGAACCCTCATGTGATTAGTAAAACAGTTCAACATTCGGATCTTAAAAAAAAACTAATTAAACTTTTTAGTTTCACATATCAATTCACGCCTCTTGTAAGATTAGATGGCTATGATAGCTTGATGCTTGATATAACAGGATGCGAGAAATTCACGGGGAAAGAGAAAGACTTTATACATCAACTAACAACTCATTTTTCTAAAATTAATATACTCAGCATTATAGGGATTGCGGGAACTCAGGGAGCCGCTTGGGCAACAGCAAGATTCCAAAATAGTTCCAATCAAAAACAACCAAGAGTAAATCTTAGAAAAATAATCAATGATCAAAGTAGAGCTACAAGGATTAAAATTCCTAGCGACAGAGATACCGAGAATTTGCACAAGAAATTATCTATCTTTAATACAGGCTATTCTGTTAATGACTCCATATACAAATCTAGAATAATTGATAATGATAAAACAGAAAAATCTCTTATTTCCTTACCAGTGGAAGCGTTGAATATAGAAAGTACCGATGTAAATCTATTAAATTTATTTGGTATATACAAAGTTGGAGATCTAATAAACATAGATTCGACTTCTATTAATAGAAGATTTGGCAATCATATAACCAAAAGAGTACGGCAAGTTTTGGGTAAAGAAACAGAATTATTCAATAAAATTGTCTTGGAAGAAAAATATTCCTTTTCAATAGAACTGTTCTTAGGAGAAATAACTCTTCAAGGTATAAGTGAATTCATCAAAACTCTTATTAAGAAACTATGTGATAAGCTCGAGAAAAATAAAAAGCTAATTAGAAGATGTAATGTTAAGTTTCCACCAAACAACAAATTACTTATAGAGATAAATTTCAGTAACCCCACGCAAGACAAAGCCAAAATAGAACTGGTAATGCTAGAAAAACTCAAGACTATCAAAAGTCTCAAAAATATAGAAGCAATAATTCTTGAAGGAGTACATATTGAAGAAGCAAGAGAAAGACAAATAGCTATAAATGTTCCTGGTAGAGATTGCACTTCTAAATATCTAAATGAGGAAGAAAAAATAAGTTTATTGATGGCCAGAATCGAAGCTAGGTTAGGGAAAAATAAGGTGAAATCCTTCGCACAACGCCACAGTCACATACCAGAGAAAACTTTTTCTTTAGATGAATTCAAACCAAAAAGAAAAACAGGTAATCAATGGCAGAAAAGTAAATTTATCAGACCAATACTTTTATATTCACCGGATCTCATTAATGCTACTTTGTATAGAAATGACTATCTGAATAAATTCAGTTGGAGAGGAAAAAAGTATAAAGCCTGCTATGTACGTGGACCTGAAAGAATAGCGTCTGAATGGTGGAACAAGGATAAAGGGACGAATTTTAGATTACGTGACTATTGGGAGGTGACAACAACGTGTGGTGCAAGGTTGTGGATGTTTGAAGAAAAGAATAAGATTTCAGAAAATAGATGGTTTGTACATGGTAATTTTTGTTAGTATATTTAGGCTGTAAATAGGGATGCAATTTCAAAAAAATAATACATTAGATACTAAAGCTCTTGGGCTTGAGGTTTCTTTGGCAATAGCAAAATTTGTTACTGGAAAAGAGAACATGCACTATGGCGTTTGGGACAACCTAGACCCTTGTCTTGAGAATTTGGGTAAGGCTCAAGAACAGTATACAAAAATACTGTTCAAATACTTTCCAAAAAAGAAAAAGCTGAAGATCCTTGATATTGGCGGAGGTGCTGGGGAAACAGCAAAGAAGTTAATCTCCTTAGGCCATAGCGTCACTATTATTGTACCTAGCGATATACTAAGCAAACGATGTTTAGAAAATACAAATAATAAAGCTGAAGTTCATAATATAAGGTTTGAAGATTATGAACCCAAAAAAAAACAGACATTTGACTTATGTCTGTTTTCAGAAAGCTTTCAATATATTCCTGCAAAGATTGCGCTAAAAAAGGCTAAAGGATTACTAAACAAAGGTGGACAAATATTGGTTGCGGATTGCTTCCGCTCTGACGTCAAGCATAGTAGTCACAACAGAAGACCAGGAGGAGGACATCCTTTATCGGAAATGCTGAAACTAATTAAAGATGTAGATTTGAATATTATATCAAAAAAAGATATAACAAAATCTGTTGCTCCATCTTTAGATATAGAGCAAAAATTTTATAATGTAGTTGGCGTTGGAATAGACAAAGTACATCAAGGCTTAGTAGCAAGCCATCCTTGGAAAATGAAGCTGTTTAGTCTAGTCTATAAGACTATAGTAAACCAGAAAAAGCGCAGACGGTTACATGATAGAATTTACGGAAATATAAGAAATTCTGATAATTTTATAAAATTCAATCACTATATAATCTTTCAACTGTCTTCCAATAAGGCAGGTTGAATAGCTTAATAAGATAGAACTTTTAGTTGTCGTATTCAGAGCTTTGCATAACATCTAATTTCAGCTTCCTAGAAGGAGCTAGCCATCCTGAAGAGTATGTTGAAAGAGCAATAGAGTTTGGATTAAAATCTATAGCAATTGTCGACAAAAATTGCATTTCTGGAATAGTAAGAGGGCTTAGAACTATAAAGGAAATCGAATATGATACTAAAAGTAAATACTCTCCTCTAAAACTAATACCAGGAGTTACTATTGTCACAACTCATAGAACTGAAATAACATGCTTAGCTCAGACACGACAAGGATGGAAAAACATATGCAAAGTTTTAACTACTGGAAAAAAAAATTCGAAGAAGGGTTATTCCCATATTGACTATGAAAGTATTCTCAAAAACCAAGATGGCATTATATTCTTAGCTCATATTTCAGAAAAAAATCATAGCCTTTCAGAGAGGCTTGAGTGGTTGAGGTTTATCCAAATACTCAAGAGAAATAATAGTAGATCTATATATATAGTTATGGCGCCCAGATATGATGGCTTGGATGAAATACGTTTTTACAAAATCAATAAGTTTGCAAAAAATGCTAAGTGTGGAGTTGTAGGGTCTTCTACTCCTCTAATGCATCATGGCTCGAGACGAAAAGTCAGAGATACCCTATCTGCAATAAAAATGAAATGCACTATAGATGACCTGGGAGTTGAATCAAGCACTAATGGAGAGCAAAGAATGCGATCACCCCATGATTTTATAACTATATTCAAAGATTATCCTGAAGCGATACACAACACTAACTTTGTAAGCGATAGATGCTCGTTTTCTTTAGACGAACTCAGCTATACATACCCTAAAGAAGTGCTCAAAGGAGAGAACCCCGATACAATATTACACGAGCTAACCTTTAATGGATTAAATGAATATTATGCAAAAAATATTCCTGTGAAAATATTAAAGGGAGTAAAAAAAGAACTTCTGTTAATAAAAAAACTCAAATACGCTCCCTATTTCCTCACAGTGTACGACATAGTGAAATTTGCAAGAAGTAGAGGTATTTTGTGTCAAGGCCGTGGCTCTGCTGCTAATTCCATAGTTTGTTTTTCTTTGGGAGTAACGTCCGTTAGCCCGGAGATTGGGTCTATGGTATTCGAGCGCTTTATATCAGAAGCGAGAAACGAACCTCCTGACATTGACATTGATTTTGAGCATGAACGCAGACAGGAGATAATAGACGAAATATATAGGAAATATGGCGAAAGAAGAGCTGCCTTATGCGCTACAGTCATCCACTACAGAGCGAAAGGAGCGATAAGAGATGTAGGCAAAGTAATGGGGTTAAGCAAAGAAATAATATCCTCGATGGCTGAAAATATTGTTGGATGGGATAGACATAAGATACCTCATTACAATAATAACAACTTAAAAGGTAAGAATGACCATACTAGAATATTGGAGACTTTGGCCCTCAGCGACCAATTGATAGGCTTTCCTAGACACTTAGGTCAGCATGTAGGTGGCTTTATAATTACTGAGGATTATTTGGATGAGATTACATCTATTGAAAATACTGCTATGGAAGGCAGAAGTATAATAGCATGGGATAAAGATGACATAGACTTTTTAGGTATACTAAAGATAGATATTTTAGCTCTTGGGATGCTGACATGTATAAAAAAATCTTTTGATTTAATAAAAAACCATCACAACCGGAAAGTTAGCCTAAACAATATTCCACATCGAGATACACGTGTCTTTAATATGCTTTCCAAAGCGGACACTATAGGGGTTTTTCAGGTTGAAAGCAGAGCCCAAATGAACTTCCTTCCGAGATTAAAACCACAATGCTTTTATGATCTGGTAATACAAGTTGCCATCGTCAGACCTGGGCCAATTCAGGGGGATATGGTTCACCCCTATATAAAAAGAAGAAATGGACAAGAAAAAGTTACTTTTCCTTCCGAAAAACTAAAAGAAATTCTTGGTAAGACTCTTGGCGTGCCACTATTTCAAGAACAAGCAATACAAATTGCAATGAAAGGTGCGGGATTTTCCTTGAGAGATACTGATAGACTGAGAAAATCATTAGCAACGTTTAAGAGAAACGGTACTGTTAGTAAGTTTAAAAAAAGATTTATTGATGGCATGCAAAAAAATGGATACGACAAGGATTTTGCTACAAAGTGCTTTTCTCAGATATCGGGGTTTGGTGAATACGGATTTCCTGAAAGTCATGCTGCAAGCTTCGCTATTCTTGTATATGCATCAGCTTGGATAAAATATCATTATCCTGATGTTTTTGCCTGCGCTTTACTAAACTCTCAACCGATGGGATTCTACTCTGCTTCCCAAATAATACGTGATGCAAAAAATCACGGAGTAAAAGTTAAAGAAATATGCATAAACAAAAGCGAATGGAACCATTCTCTAGAAAATCACGGCGAACCTTGTTTTAGTTTACGCCTGGGGTTCAGGCAGATCAAAGGACTGTCAAAAAATGACGTCGATAGAATTATTAAAGAGAGAGGCAATGGTTATAATGATCCCCAAGATTTATGGCATCGTATTAAACTGGGCCCAAGTATTATAAAGCTGCTGATTAAAGCAAATTGCTTTCACTCTCTTAATAAAAACAGAAGACTATTACTGTGGGATGCTCAAGCTATAAAAAAAACAAATTCTTTAGCCCTTTTTGAAGGTTATTCTGAGAAGGAATACTTACCAGAAAAAAGCATCAATCTTCCTAATATGACTTTAGGTGAAGAATTGATTTTAGATTATCAATCTCTACGGTTAAGTCTATCTATACACCCCGTAAAACTACTAAGACCCTTTCTCAAGAAGAGATTCATAGAAGAATATTGTAGCCGTAGTGTCTAACGAGTTTAACCGCAATAGACGCTAACTATCTTTTTCTGACTGCCAACAATAATACTCAATCTTTTGGGGTTAGTATTCTCAATACTTTCATTTCTATCTAAGAAAATAATCCTAGTATTGGATGGGTACTCCATTGCACCGAGCGCCGATTCAGGTTGCCCCACTAAAAAGCTCAAATTACGTGCTATACACTGACCATCATCTGTTAGCTTGACCTTATTCCCGATTGTTGGGCCAGTGTAGTTCCCTGTAATATTGGGTTGCTCGAAACTAGTTTGATTTGTTTGACAAGCAACTGTCAATAAACAAAAAGTTATAATAAAAAAGTTTTTAACCACAGATATCCTCATTAATTTAATTCACTTTAAAGCTTCTTACGATTAGTAATCAGATCATCAACGACAGCAGGTTCTGCTAAAGTAGATGTATCACCTAAATTGCTAAAATCATCCTCAGCGATTTTTCGCAAAATCCTTCTCATTATCTTACCTGATCTAGTTTTTGGAAGACCTGGGGAAAATTGAATAATATCAGGCTTTGCAATAGGACCAATTTCTTTTCTAACCCAATCCTGAAGCTCTTTCAAAAGTTCATCAGAGTTTTTCTCTCCGGACATTAGAGATACATATGCGTATATCCCTTGGCCTTTAATTGGGTGGGGGAAACCAACTACTGCACTCTCATTAACTTTTGGATGAGCGACTAAAGCACTTTCAATTTCCGCTGTTCCCATTCTATGACCTGAAACATTTAAAACGTCATCGACTCTTCCAGTGATCCAGTAATACCCATCTTTATCCCTTCTACACCCATCACCTGAAAAGTAATAACCTTTATAATCATTAAAATACGTCGAAACAAACCTATCGTGATCTCCGAAGACAGTACGCATTTGTCCTGGCCAACTATCCTTAATTACCAATACGCCTTCACACTCCTCATCAGATATCTCTTCTCCAGAGTTTGGGTCAAGAATTGCAGGCTCAATACCAAAAAAGGGTAAAGTTGCAGAACCAGGCTTGGTTGTTGTAGCTCCTGGTAAAGGTGTAATAAGAATTCCACCTGTTTCGGTTTGCCACCACGTATCGACTATTGGGCAATTGTTTTTACCTACTACCCGATTATACCACTCCCATGCTTCAGGATTAATAGGCTCTCCTACAGTGCCTAGAATTCGAATGCTAGACAAATCATTTTTATTAACAAATTCGTCACCTAGCCCCATCAAGGCTCTTATAGCTGTTGGAGCCGTATAAAATTGATTTACTTTATATTTTTCACATATTTGCCAAAATCGTGATGCGTCAGGATAGGTAGGAACGCCCTCAAACATGAGAGTCGTTGCTCCATTTGCTAAAGGCCCATAAACGATATAGCTGTGACCAGTTACCCAACCTACATCAGCAGTGCACCAATAGATATCTCCATCATTATAATCAAAAACAAATTTATGTGTCATTGAAGCATACAGAATATATCCCGCCGTTGAATGTAAAACACCCTTAGGTTTTCCTGTTGAGCCGGAGGTATAGAGTATAAAGAGCGGGTCTTCTGCATTCATAGGTTCAGGAGGACAAACAGTACTTGCTTTATCCATTAAATCATTCAACCAGAAATCACGCCCCTCCTTCATGCTAACTTCTGTTGAAGTTCTCTTCAAAACAAGAGAGGTTATATCTCCGGATATCTCCAAAGCCTCATCAACATTCTTCTTTAAAGGAGTTTGTTTTCCACCTCGTGGCGCTTCATTGGCTGTAATCACCGCTTTTGCTCCACAATCAATAATTCGACTCGCAAGCGCTTCTGGAGAAAAACCTGCGAAAACAACAGAGTGTATGGCGCCCACTCTGGCACATGCTAACATGGCGTAAGCCGCTTCTGGAACCATCGGCAAATACAAAATTACTCTATCCCCTTTCTTTATGCCTCGATCCTTTAAAACGTTTCCAACCTTACACACATTTTCATGGAGTTCTCTGTACGTAATTTTTTTAGAAACCCCTGGCTCATCACCCTCCCATAGGATTGCCACTTTTTCGCTTTTGTTTTCTAGGTGTCTATCTACACAGTTTTCAGACACATTTAGCACACCATCTTCAAACCACTTTATAGAAATATCAGGATGGGAATATGAAACATTTTTGACTTTAGTAAATTCTTTTTGCCATAGCAGTCGATTACGGCCCTGATCCTCCCAAAACGCCTCAGGGCTTTCAACTGACCTTGTATACATTTCATGATATTTGGTCCTATCTATAAGCGCTTTTTTGGAAAACTCTTCCTTGGGCTGATATCCTTCTACAGTTTTCATTCCTTTAATCCTAATTATAATTGTTCTTAAACAAATCTTCGTCAGCTTTAAATAATACTCGCAATCGCACTTGATAAATAATTTATCACGTCTTTACGCAAACCCGCTACATTTATTCTACTATCGGAGACCATATATATTCCATGATCCTTTCTTAAAACCTCAACTTGGTCGGAAGTTAAGCCTAACTTAGAAAACATACCCCTATGCTTATTAACAAAACTGAAACGCTCTGATTTAGTTTCTCGTTGCAATTCTGATGCAAGCCTCTCTCTCAAATCCAACATATTTACACGCATTTCTTCTAGTTCGTCTTTCCACAGAACCTTAAGCGTTTCATCCTGCAATATTTGATTAACTACTGCAGCACCGTGGTCTGGAGGGAAAGAAAATGTAAGCCGGTTTAATGATTTAAGGTTATCTTGAACTACATGTTGTTTCGCTGGCTCTGAAACTACAATAGCTACGCCTACTCTATCTCTGTAAACACCAAAATTTTTTGAGCACGAGACAGCAATCATTGCTTCTGATACATTTTTTATAAGATAATTTAGACCTTCAACATCTTTAGCTATGCCGTCTCCAAAGCCTTGATATGCAAGATCTATGAAAGGTAAAACATTTTTGTCCTGAACCAATTGTGTTATCTCTACCCATTGTTCCAAGCTTAAATTTGCTCCAGTAGGGTTGTGACAACATCCATGCAATAACAATATATCGTTTTCACGCATATCATTGAGGTCTTTATACATTTTGTCAAAATTCACTTCACATGTGGTCTCATCAAAATAATAATAGGAGCTCATATTCATGCCCAAGTGTTTCAAAATAGCTTGGTGATTGGGCCAGCTTGGATTTGAAACCCAAACATTACCGACGCTCTTTGTAGCTCTGGCTAAAAGAAGAAGTTGGTGTAAGGCCCCGGTTCCTCCAGGCGCTTGAGCAAATGAGAGCCTTTTGTCATCTACAGAGTTATTTAAGACTAATCCTCCTATATTTTTGGAGAATTCAATTGAGCCTACTAAGCCAACATAACTTTTACTATCCTGCGATCTGTGCAGTATCTCTTCACTTTTTTTTACTGCTTTCATTATTGGTGTTGCTCCTTCGGCATTCTTGTAAACGCCCACACCCAAATCTAACTTATTTGTTCTTGTATCCTCCGCGTATTGAGCCATTAACTCCATTATTTTATCTGATGGTTGACTATTTAAATGCTCGAACATTTATAGATACTCCTTATTTTCCAATTGAGACGACGCACTTCTCTTATGATTCTCTATTTTATATATATTAAATCCAGCTTTTTGGTAAAGAGGAAGGGCACTTTTGTGGTCCAGTGTATTAGTGTTGACAGTTAGTGTTTTTACATCACCCCTCTCCATTACTTCCTCAAAAACTCTGTTCATCATAAATTTACCTAAGCCTTTGCCAGTTACGTCATCAAACAACCCAAAATAGGCTAAGTCACAAACGGGTAAAAGCCTATAATCGAGAACAAAAAAGCCCTTAGGTACGCCTCGGAGAATGAGAGAATATAGAATAACGTTATCGTCAGTCAAAAAGCTTTCCAACTTGCTTTTTTCGGATCGCAACCAATCGGTCCACTCATATTTTCGACCAACCTCCTTATAAAGATATAAAAAATATGATGTATTTGGTGATATTGCTTTAAGAAAGCTTATAGCATGATTACCCAAAACATTTTTAAAATACTTAATATCCTTAGTTTCTAAAGACAAAAATGAGACAGTATAGTTTAATATTCTGCTTGCTTCTTGATGTTGCATTTGAAACTTCTAATCAATTTTTCCCCACTCCGCCCAGGAACCATCATATAAGGAAATTTTTGAACAGCCAATTTCGTCTAACGCTAAATATAAAACCGCTGCAGTTACTCCTGACCCGCAAGTTGTAATAATATAATTATTAAAAACTACACCCTTCTTAGAAAAGATATCTAAAATCTCTCGCTTTTTTTTAAACGTAAAATCTTCATTCAATAGAGTTTCATAAGGAACATTAATTGAATTTTCTATTGATCCAGATCGCAAACCACTTCTTGGTTCAGGCGCTGTTCCCATAAAACGCTCCTCTGAACGCGCATCAATTATTGAGCAATGATTTAATTTAGTTGCTCTCAGAACATCATCCCTATCAGCTACTATACTCTTATCTTCATAGATAGTCAGGTGTCTAATTTCTTTCTCGTTTAGATCAGCTGTAGTCGATCTATTTTCTTTAACCCACTTTGGGAATCCTCCATCAAGTACAACTACATCAGAGTATCCAAACACTTTAAACATCCACCATAGTCGAGCAGCAGACCTCATTCCTAATCCATCGTATATGACGACTTTATGTCCATCACCTATACCGAGTTTCCGGACAGTAGAATTGAACATCTCCGAGGGTGGTAGCATGTGAGGTAAGTCGCTGTCGTTATCTTTTATTTTGTCAATATCAAAGAAAGATGCCCCCGGAATATGACATTCTAAAAATTCTTGTTCTGCGTTTCGTTTCTCTTGCGGAAAATACCAACTAGAATCAATTATCCTTATATCAGGAGCCTCTAAATGTTGTGCAAGCCAATCTGTAGAAACTATATTTTTGAAATCATCTTCCATAAAAACCTCAGTTAATTAACTCTTCTGCGCGAGTGAGATCAACCCCAACTAATTGGCTTACTCCTGGTTCCATCATGGTAACACCAAACAATCTGTCCATTCTAGTAATAGTTATTATGTTATGAGTAATAACAATAAATCTTGTGTTAGTTTCGTTAATCATAAAGTCGAGAATATCACAGTATTTTTCGATGTTTGCATCATCCAAAGGCGCATCAACCTCATCCATTAAGCATATGGGACTTGGGTTTGATAGAAATACCGCAAAAATCAACGCTAGAGCTGTTAGTGTTTGTTCACCTCCCGACAGAAGTGAAATTGTGGTAACTTTTTTTCCTGGTGGTTGACACATTATTTCTAAACCCGCCTCTAGTGGATCTGTGCTATCTACCAATGCGAGCTCTGCCTTCCCACCTTGAAAAAGTCTAGTGAAGAGTGTTTGAAACGTTTTATTTACTTCAGTAAAGGCCTCAGTCAATTTCTGTCTGCCATCCTTATTGATACTTCTTACCGCCGCGTTTAACTTCTCAATTGCTTGACCTACATCGTTTCTCTCAGTTAGGATTGTTTCGAGCTCATCTCTAATCTCTTTTGCGTCTTGCTCAGCTCTTAAGTTAACAGACCCAAGATTATCTCTAAATCTGATCTGTTTTTCTAATCTCGTCTCTATTTCTGCTTGAGAAAAATCCTTGATTTGATTATTTGAAAACTCATCCTGAAATTTATCAAATTTTACATTATATTCGTTATTTATTCTACTATCTAACTCAGCAATATTATCAGCCAAACCCTCTTTTTTTGTAGTTAATCTTACTTGATTTTCTTTCTCTAATCCAAGCTCTGCTATGAGTTCCTTATTTCTGGATTGTAACTTTCTTAGATTACCTTCTGATGAAGCTAACGTATCCCGAGCATTCACAAGCTCTTTACTAGTAACCTCCATTTTTCTATCGATAACCTCTTTACTATTTTCTAGATCTCCTGGGCGTGATGAGGTTTTTTCAATCTCTAACTTCAGACTCTCTATTCTTGCTTTAATACTTGATTTTCTTTCGATAGCAATTTCTGACTGAGCCTTCCATTTTGATCGATTTATCTCGATTTCTTCTTTTCTTTCTCCTAAAGAGTTTTTATCGTCCGTAAGTTTATCAAAATTTGCCTTTTCAGTTCTTAACTCTTCTCTTTGTTTATCCAATTCCTCTAAATTACTAACGAGTAATTGGTTCTCATTTTTGTCAGAATCTGGGTCAACGGGATCCCCTTTGTCACTATCATGCTCCTGATATTTTTTGAGTTGGGCAGTCTCTTCCTCGATTTTCTTCTCTAGTGAAATGATATTGTCGCTAGCGATAGCGCGCTGGTTCTTATGTCGTGCAATTTCACCTTCCAAGGCCTGAAGATTAGACCCTCCTTTAGATATTTTCAATCTTTCTGTCTCTAAGTTTCCGAATGAAGACGTTTTTTCTTCCAGTATCGTCTTTTTATTTTGTAAACCATCTAGCTGGGACTCTATTTCCTTAAGCCTGTCTTGTATCTCGACCACTTTTTTTTGATTCCTCACTTTTAATTCATTTTTTGAGATTTCCCCTGTCGAATACCTTACAAACCCATCCCATCGCCATAAATCTCCCTCTTTTGTAATAAGCTGTTGGCCAGGAAGAAGCATCTTACTGAGTTTATCTCCCTCTTCGGTTGAAGAGACTATCCCAACATGCTCGAAGAGATAATTTAAAACATCAGGACCCTTAATACGCGAAGATAAATTTTCTAAATTAGAAAAGTTCTTTTTTATTTTATTATCGATTTTATCAAGAACATTTTGCCAACCAGATATTTTTCTTTTTGTTATCTCTGGGTATTCTAACTCTGAAAAGAATAGTGCATCTAGACAACGTTCAAATCCATTTTCAATTTCTAGTTTATCAAAAACAGTTTTTTGATCATTATTTTTACTTAGAAGACCTTTTGATGCCTCGAGCTCAGAAATATTTACAGCCTTTGTTGCATTGAGCTTATTGATTTCGTTATCAACAATTGCAATCTCCTCCTGATTTTTTTGAAAATCTTTTTCTTTTTGAAAAAAATAATTGGCATCAGTTTGGTATGTAGATTTAAGATTATCTTGTTCCTTAATAAGGTCTTCAAGTTTGTTTATTTCATGTTGTTCAGCACTCTTTAATTTTTCTAAAGCGTCATTAAGCTTTTCGATATATCTATTTAAGTCTAAAAGAGTAGATGAACGTTCTTCTTTTCTTTTTTCATTTAGAATTTTTTCAGCTCTCAACTCATTCAACTTATCTCTTAATGAATTATAGCTCTCGTTTACTGCTTGAATGCGTTGGTTGTTTTGTTCTATTGCTTCCTTTTCATTCTCAATTTTTTCATCAATGTCATGCAGTTTTTCGTCTACTTCCCGTAATAGGTTGTTTTGATCTACCATATTACTCTCTGCATCTGCCATCAACTGCTCTTCTCTTTGCAAATCAGCTTCGCTTTGAGTCAATTGACTCTGTAATTCGTTAGCTTTTCTCTCTGTTAAGTTAATTTCATTCAACACAACTTGTCGTTCTAATAGAGTATTTTGGTGGGCCTCTGATTTTTCCTCGACATCTAATTTTTGTTTTGAGATATTTTCATTTTCAATATCGATTTTTTTTTGAAGTTCACGGTCTTCAGTCTCCAGACGGGATAGTCTTTTCAAATTTTCAGTGTAAGATGTATCTACAGAGCTAATATCGGATCTCAAACTTAAATACTGTTTTAGTAACAATATGCCCTTCAGTGTTCTAATTTCTTTAGATAACTTTGCATATCTTTCAGCCTCTCGCGCCTGCTTTTCAATGGTTTTTAACTGCACCTCAAGTTGAGAAATTAAATCTTGAAGTCTGTCAAGATTTCTCTCCGCTCCATTAAGTTTTAATTGGGCTTCATGGCGACGATGGTAAAGCCCTGAAATTCCAGCCGCCTCTTCTAAAATCTTTTTTCGGTCTTTAGGCTTCATGTTTAAAAGCTCTGCAATTTGCCCCTGTTTAATGAGGCTAGAAGAATTAGAACCTGATGAACAATCTGCAAATAGTGTCTGTACATCGCGTGCTCTCACTTCTTTCCCATTGAGTCGGTATGACGAACCTATTTCTCTTGTAATCTTTCTCGATATCTCAATTTCTTTGTGTCGGTTGAATTCGCTAGCAGCTTTTTGTTCAGAGTTATCAATTTCTAAGGTGACTTCAGCGAAGTTCCTTGGGCTTCTTCCTTCTACGCCGGCAAAGATCACGTCTTCCATTCCAGATGCCCTCATTGAAGATGGTCTACTCTCACCCATCAACCATTGGAATGCATCTATAATATTCGATTTTCCACAACCGTTAGGCCCTACTATTCCAGTGAGCCCTGGCAATAATTCCAGCTCAGTGGAATCTACAAAGCTTTTGAAGCCTAGAAGTCGAAGTTTTGTAATATCCAAAAAAACTCTTCCTTTTTATTTGAAAAAATTGATTATCAACCTTATAACCTTCAGTTATAAATAAATCACTATAAAAAACACAACCCAATCCTTGTGAAACTACAGCAAGACTCATATTCAAAGTAGCTGGAAAATAACATGATCAAATCTACGACAATAGTTGGACTTTCTGGCTCACTCAGAAAAGCGTCCTCAAACACGAAACTAATAAAATATATAGAAAAAAAAATTAAATTGAAAGATGGTGATATACATTTTTCATTCGGTAATATTAATCTTCCCCTTTACAACGACGATTTGGAAAAGGAAGCCGGTATTCCAGAGACTGTTATAAAACTTGGAGAGACTCTTAGCCGGGCCTCAGGAATAATCATATCAACACCAGAATACAATAAAGGTATTTCTGGTGCGTTAAAAAATTCGTTTGATTGGATGTCTAGATTAAAGCCTAATCCGTTTACGTCAAAAACCATAGCTATAGTTTCTGCTACCGATGGCCGGTCTGGTGGGGAAAGAAGTCAATACATGCTCAGAATGTGCCTAACTCCCTTTGACTGCAAAATAATACAGACTCCTGAAGTTTTAATTGGTCATTCAAGCAGAGCCTTTAATGAGGCTGGAGACCTTACTGATGAAAAATCGAATGAGTTGCTAGATAAATTGCTAGAAAAATTTCTTGCACAATCCTCGATATAATGCTTCTGGAATGCCGATAAGCAATCTCATTTTGGCCAAATAAAATGCTCACACAAGAAGATATTAGAAAAAATTTAGAGAAACAAAAAGTAATTAAAGATAAAGTTGATATAGCGAGATCACGCGTTGCTAAGGATTTTTTCCAAGTAAATGAACTTGAATTAAAGTTAGGCGAACCACTCCCTAAGTACTGGCATTGGTTTTTCTGTTGGGAGACTGCTGAAGATAAGCTCCTCGGGTTGGATGGCCACATTAAGCCAGGAAACAACATAATTCCAGATACCGGCTTCCCTAGAAGAATGTGGGGAGGAAGTGAAATTAACTTTTTTGAGCCACTTTTGATTGGAATGGAAATAACAAGAGTTATTACACTTGAAAGTATAAATTACAAAAAAGGTAATTCAGGTGACTTCTGTGTAATTGAAATAAAAAATGAACTGAAAAATAACGACACGACACTTCTAATCGAACGGCAAAGCCTCGTATATCTTCCCAAGCGTTTAGGATTTGATCAGAGGGTGCACAAGCCGCACAAAAAACGCTCTGAATCTTGTTTGAATAGGAAGTATACAGAAAATCAACTTTTTAAATATTCTGCATTAACCATGAATAGTCATAGAATTCACTATGATGTGGATTATTGCAAAACTGTTGAATACTACCCTTCACTAGTCGTTCATGGCCCATTACTAGCTCAAAATTTAATTGATGCTGCAGAGCAGAAGTTTGAGGGTGGGTTGCAGTTTTTTAAATATAGAGCACTAAACCCAGTATTTGTGTCCGATGAATTTTCCATTAACACTTCAGATACTGGAGAGTTTTGGGTTACCGATAAGTCTGGGGTTTTGTCCATGTCTGCAGTGGCATCATAATTGACTGGTCAGAACGTTAGATTGGGAATAGCTCTAATGCTTATTGCTACTCTAGTTTTTGCTACACAAGATGGCCTCTCAAGATATCTCGCTGAAAAATACTCTGTTACGTTGACGATTATACTAAGATTTTGGGCATTAGCTGCAGGAATTTCTTTATACTTTTTTTTATTTAAGAAATCGCGTTCCCTTGTATTCAGCAAAAGACCACTCCTGCAGATTTTAAGAAGTAGTATTTTGGTAGCCGAAATATTTGTCACCGTCTACTCCTTCACTATAGTGGGCTTAGTTGCTACATCAGCAATTTTTTCAAGCTATCCTTTATTGGTCGTAATCTTTTCATACTTTATATTAAAAGAAGCTGTTACAAAGCTGAAATTTGGGATAGTACTGGTAGGATTCTTAGGGGTATTGATAATTGTCAAACCTAGTGGTGATGTATTTCAAATGCAATCAATTATTCCATTCATTGGAGCGGTCTTATTTGCCCTTTATGGAGTTTTAACAAGGATGGCAAGTTTTAGTGACAGTAGTTATACAAGTTTAATTTGGACAGGATTTATTGGAGCTTTCTTCTCAACGCTTATAGCTCCATTTTACATTATACCTATTGAAAGATCAGATATTCTCTTAATGTTAATATTATGTATTTTGGGTATCGTTGGTCATTTCGTACTTATCAAAGCATTCGAGTTTGCTGAAGCAACCGTTATTCAACCATTTGCTTATTTCCACTTGGTTTTTGCTGGCATTATTGGAGTTCTAATGTTTAATGAGAGTATAACGTGGCCTATCATAATAGGCTCTTCGATCGTTATATTTGCGGGTATTTTCTCATACTTACTCGACAACACTGCCAAAAATCTAAAAAACTGAAAATTTTTCATATAAACGTTTGGCAACTTGGTTTTTATTCAAATTTAAAAACGATGGCCAAAATATTTTTTTGCCAAGTTTGGCTTTTCAATTGATCCGGAGATCTTACTATCGTATATCCAAACGGCCTCCAATACACGCTTTATATAGTTTCTTGTTTCTGGGTATGGTATCAATTCAATCCATACTAGAGGGTCAATACCCTTTTTTCTTGGATCTCCCATATTAGATAACCATTTTTTCAAATTTGCAGGACCAGCATTATAGGCTGCTAAAGTAAGAACTTTACTACCTTCGTATCTTTTTAATAAATACTTCAAATAATATGACCCCAAGCGAATATTATAATTCTCATCAGTAATGAGCTTCGACTTTTGATATTTAATTTTTAGTTTTCTAGCCACTTCTTTTGCCGTGTTAGGCATTAATTGCATTAAACCAAGTGCTCCCGTTCTAGACTTTGCAGCTCTAAAAAACTCGCTTTCTTGCCTTATAACCGATAAAACCAGTGACTTATCGACATTCTGATCAAATACAAAATCTTTATTGGTTGGGAACAATTCACTATGTAGGGGGGTTCCTTTTTCTGTTGACTTTTTCGCTACTGTCAGCGAGCCCTTTATAAATCCAGCGTCGTGAAGTATATGACAAAGCTTATATCTTTCTTGCTCTGATAGGTCCTTAGCCAGATGTCCAAATATATAATCGGACAAAACCCCCCTTTCCGCGAAATATAGACTGGCGGCTACCTCAACTAGGTCTTTTTGATTATTTATCTTAAAACCTTTACTATCTTTTCTTGTCACATAGCGTGGGCTAGGCTTTATCTTCAACCTCTCGAGAGAAAGCTGACCATAAAAGGAGTAATCATAGTTCGCCGATAAGGCAAAAAATTCCTGAGCACTCTTTTTGTCGCCCAATTGTATAAAGGTTTTTCCAAGCCAATAACCAATTCTAGCACTAGCGATGTCAAGTGAAATTATATCTTTATGATAACCAATTTCATTTAGATAGTTGGATTTTTCTTCCCACTCTTTTAGTAATGTAAAGAAATTTAAGAAATGTTTTTTCGCTAATTTAGGGTCATTGAAGAATTCTAAAGCAATAAAACCTGCCAACCATTCAAGATAAAGAAAATCGCTAAGAGCGTTTGGATTGTCAGAAAAATTATATTTGGTGTTTGCTATTTCATAAGCTCTGTTAGCGTATCCTCCTCTCAGCGCTCTGAGAGAGTAAATTTGCTTAATTTGAAGCCATCTTTCATCTTCAATAATATCAAAATGCCTTGATGAATTTTTCCTAATAAGCTTTTGAGCCAAATCAAACTGGCCAGACCTCCTCAAAAGAGAGATGTAATCATATGCCACCCCTACATCATTGAAGTCTTTGGCTTTATACGTAAAATTTTTAGACAGTTTCTTTATTTCTTTATACTGTTTTACACTTTTTAAAATCTTCAATTCCTTTTCATCTAAAAAAATTGAAATTCTATCCAACTCATTTAGGTCAGATTTTTTCTTAAAGTGTTTAAATCGCTGTGTAGCCATCTCAGCTAATTTACTTTTGTGATAGGTATTCAGATAGTTCCATTGCTTATCTGTCACTATTTGTCTTACAACTAGCTTTTCCAAAACCTCATTAAAAAATTCAGTATTGGTATTTGCGTTTAGTGTCTGCAAGAGAGCTATCGAGCCTTGGGCTGTCTGAGGAAGGCAGTGGTCTTCATATAAACGAGATGAAGCCTCTTTTAGTTTTTTGCAATCTGCACCAACTTTGAAAAATGTTTGTATGTCGCTTCTTTTTACACTTTCGTCAATAGAGAGCTCTCCCAATTTTTTTAATAAACGCTGTTGAGGCCAATGTTCATGATATTTCAAAAACTCTGAATATTCCAAAAAACTTCCTTTACCCTCCCGTAATTTTAGCCATTTGATAAACAACAGCAAATTTTCATTATTGGTGTCTTTTATTTCATTTTGTGCCTCATCAAACATACTTGCATCAGAATACTTAAGTGCTTCTACTAAAACTTCTACATGCCCTTTATTTATGTAATCCTCCAAATCCTCAGCCATGCTTGCTTTAAAAAGAACGAGAATTGAAGTGAAAATTAGCAAAAACAGTTTTTTCATAATAAGGATTTTACCTATCTTGATTTGGTTATCTGAAAAAATGCAGAATTGTAAACTCAGAGTTTTGGGAACGAGATTATGAATCTTGCGAATTTTTGTTTCCTATATATTATGTTACAATTGTAATTATTGAAAAGGTTAAAAATAATGTTTAAAGGTTCGATCCCTGCACTGATTACTCCGTTTAAAAATGGAGAAGTTGACTTTTCTGCACTTGAGAATTTAGTTGAGTGGCATATCAGCGAGGGAAGTTCTGCAATAGTGGCGGTTGGAACAACTGGTGAATCTCCGACACTGAGTCATGAAGAACATAAGGAAGTTGTGGAAGCAATAATAAACTTCTCAGGAAAGAGAATACCAATAATAGCCGGTGCAGGCTCCAATAGTACTGCCGAGTCCATAGAACTTATGGAATTTTCTGAAAGAGTAGGAGCTGATGCTGCGTTAGTAGTTACTCCATACTACAACAAACCAAATCAAAAAGGTCTTCTTAATCATTACACGAGACTGCATGATAACTCAAATTTACCTATTATAATTTATAATATTCCAGGTCGATCGATCATTGATATGAACCCTGATACTATGGGTCAGTTATCTAAATTACCACGAATTATTGGAGTCAAAGATGCAACTGGTGATGTCTCTAGGGTTTCTGATACCAGAGAAACGTGTGGAACCGATTTTCTCCAATTATCTGGCGAGGATGCCACCGCGCTAGGGTTTAATGCGCATGGTGGTGTCGGTTGCATTTCGGTAATTGCAAATATTGCTCCAAAACTTTCAGCACTCTTTCAAGATGCGATGCTGGCTGGTAATTATAAAAGCGCACTTGAATATCAGGATAAACTACTACCCCTTCACCGTGCCGCCTTCGCAGAGCCAAGCCCAGCGCCGACTAAATACGCTCTAAGCCTACTTAGCAAATGTGAAAATGAAGTTAGAGCACCTCTTTGTACAATATCTACAGAGACAGAGAGCCAGATAAAATCAGCTATGCATACCGCAGGTTTAATCTCCGCTTCCGATGAGTAAAAAAAAAGTATCATCCAAATCACTCGCCGAAAATCGTAAAGCTAGATACAACTATGAGATTGGTGAGACACTTGAGTGTGGTCTGGTTTTGGTGGGTTCAGAAGTGAAGTCTCTGAGAGATAGCAGGGGTCTTATTGCTGAAAGTTATGCAAGTATCGAGGAAGGAGAGTTGTGGCTGATTAACTGTTATATACCTCTTCACAGCAATTCAAAAACATTTGGTCATGAAGAAAGAAGAAGGCGCAAACTACTTATCAATAAAAAGCAACTGAAGAAGCTGTGGGTAAATTTAACTAGGGAAAGAATGACTCTTATTCCTCTAAAACTTTACTTAAACGAAAAAGGGAAAGTTAAACTTTTAATTGGTATTGCTAAAGGAAAAAAGGTCGTCGACAAGAGACAAACTGAGAAAAAGAGAGATTGGCAAAGGGAAAAATCAAGACTAATGAAGCAAAGCTAATATCATACATTTATTTGGCGAGCTGATGAAACTATCCTTCTAAATGGGATCAAGAATAAGGATGCCAGAACTAATTTTACCATGAAGTCAGCTGCAGCCATACTTACCCATAAAGGTGTGTCTATTGGAAAAAAGTTCAATAGCGCTGACGCCTCGTTCGCCCACGCTACATCATTTTGTGGTTCAATAAATACGAATGTTGCTGAAAACGCTATAGAGAAAAATATCAACGTATCAAGAGCTGAGCCTATTGTTGATGATACCAAAGGGGGAACCCACCATCTTAATTTTCTAAAAAAATGAAAAACATAAGTGTCACTAAAATGTGCTATCAAGAATGCAAGACCTGAGCCCACAGCAATCCTTAAGGTAACCAAAGGACCAAACTCGCCCTCAATTTGACTACCAATTAAAGAACATACAACGCCGACGACAAAACCCCAAAAAATCACTTGCCTTGCTCTTCTGGGACCCTCTAGTTTATTCACAACGTCATTAATCAGAAAAGCTATTGGATAGGTAAACGCTCCATAAGTCAAAAAAGCACCTAGATAAAACTGGACCAATATATTGGAAAGAATAACCACTGAGGCCATCATAATAATTGCTATAAATGTGGTCTTATTATCTATTGCTCGCTCTTCCATTTTTTCTCGATACCTTCCCAAATTGTTTGCGCATAATTCTTGTTTTCGAAGCGCTCTAGTTCTTGCAAGCCCGTAGGCGAAGTCACATTTATTTCTGTTAAATGCTGACCAATTACATCTATTCCCACAAAAAATAAATTTTTCTTTTTCAACACCGGTGAGAGCCTTTTACATATTTCAGTATCTCTTGCAGTCAAGTTTGACTTTGCAGGTGTACCACCAACATGCATATTTGATCGAATATCGTCCTGAGGGGGAATACGGTTGATAGCACCAATCGGCTCTCCATCAACTAAAATAATTCTCTTATCTCCATTAGACACATCTGGCAAAAATTGTTGAACAATGATCGGCTCTCTTGAGTTATTTACGAATGTTTCAAAGAAAACATTCAAGTTTTTGTCGCCTTCTACCAATCTAAATACACCTGTCCCTCCATTTCCATATAGAGGCTTAAGAATTACATCTTTGTATCTATTTCGAAAATCAATAATTGACCTTAGGCTTCTTGTAATAACGGTTGGTGGCATTAAGTCTATGAAGTCGAGAACTAATAGTTTTTCTGGAGAGTTTCTCACCCAATATGGGTCATTGAGAACTAAAGTTTTACCCTTGAGCCTTTCTAACAAGAAAGTCGTAGTTATGTAAAGCATATCGAAAGGAGGATCTTGTCTTAAGAAGACTATATCTACTTCCTCCGACAAATCTATTTTCTGCTCTTTTTGCAGAGAAATTACTGGTTTACCCTCCCGATCTATATCTACTTTTTGGCCATACGCAATAATTTTCCCGCTTTCATAGACTAAGCTTTCAGGATTAAAATAGTATATTTGATGACTCCTTTTTTGGGCTTCCTCTGCCAATCTAAATGAAGTGTCTCCGTTAATGTCAACATCAGATATTGGATCCATCTGAAATGCTATCTTGAGTTTCATAAATACATACCAATCTAGGTTAATTGTTATCTTTAAATATCGTTAGGGCTTTTTTATATATAATTCTTTTTTGGATATTTAGCTTCTCAGCTAGAAAATCCACTGAATCTTTCATGCTCATCGATTTTTTTATTTTTCTAAGCTGTTCATCAAGGTTTTTCAAGTCAAAATCTCGAGCCTCATTTTTTCCTACTACAATTACAAACTCTCCTTTTAAGGATCTCATTTTTTTTGTAACCTTTATACCTTCTTGTGCTTTAAACCTGGTTACCTCTTCATTTAATTTCGTTAGCTCCCGACAGATACATATTTCAGTGGATGGTCTGCAAGTTTCTGCTAACAGTTCCAACGTTTTTTGTAGTCTCTTGCCACTCTCAAAAATAACCAAAGAAGAGCCTAGATTTAAATACGTTTCTAATAGTTTTTTCTTCTTGCTTTTGGTATTCGGTAAAAACCCCAAAAAACTAAACGTATCCGTTGGCAAGCCTGATACTGTTAATGCCGCAATAACAGAGGAGGGCCCAGGAACGCTAAAAACCTCAAAACCCTCTTCAATTGTAGTCTTTACCAGTTTATAACCAGGATCTGAAATCAATGGTGTACCCGCGTCACTGACTAAAGCCACACTTTTGCCTTGTTTAATTAATTCTATTATTTTCCCTCTTGTATGAGCTGAGCTATGATCGTGATATGAAATTATAGACTTTATTGATTTTCTAATTTTCAATAATTTAAATAGTGATCTTACACTTCGAGTATCTTCGCCAGCTACGTAATCAGAATTACTTAACATATGTAGTGCTCTAAAACTGATATCACTTAGACACCCCACTGGAAGTGAAACAAGATATAAGCCGGACTTAATTTCTGGATACACAAATTCGTTCATACTTAATCAAAAATCTAGCAATTTAATATAACTTCTCAATCTAAAGCTTTCCAGACTTTGTAAATTTTTTAATAATTCTCTCGTGTAGTCTAACTAAATATAATATTACTCTAGTTTATGCAGACAGCAAAGAAGACCATAATCGAATTGGATAGTTACAGAGAAAAGCTAAATAAGGAACTTTTAGATTTAGCTATTCCCAATAATCCAGATGTGAAGACAAGAGCAAAGATAACATCCATGCTTAGAGCTTCTAATGAGCTCATGACCCAAGTCGCTTTTGATTTTCTAAACAAATGCCCTTTTTTAGGGAACGAAGCGAAAACCCTTTTTTGTAAAAAAACAGATATATTGGTTACTACTGTTTTTAATCTAGTCCATAAAAAATTTCATCCGTTTACTCACCCTTCTGGCAGTCAAAGCTTATCATTGGTTGCTGTAGGAGGTTTCGGAAGGGGTGAAATGGCTCCTTATTCCGACATAGATTTATTATTCCTGTCCAATAAACGTCAGACAGGTTGGGCTAAGAGTGTAGTAGAGTCAGTATTGTATCTACTTTGGGATTTAAAATTTAAAGTAGGTCACTCATCTAGAACTATATCTGATTGTGTTCAACTAGGTTTGGATGACTTAACAATACGAACCTCAATGCTGGAGAAGAGATACTTATGTGGAAGTAGAGACTTATTTGAAGAATTAGAGACTACGCTAAAGAAAAAAGTTTTTTCGAAAAAAGCATCGATCTTTGTGGAAGGAAAGCTTTCGGAGAGAGCAGAAAGACACCTTAAGCATGCTAATGCGCGGTATATGCTGGAGCCAAATATTAAAGAAGGTAAGGGAGGACTACGAGACCTCCATACCTTATACTGGATATCAAAGTATATTTATAGAACCGATAACATCCAATCCCTTATAGAGAAAAAGATCTTTAAGGAGAGCGAGCTAGAAATATTTACAGAAGCGGAAAACTTTCTTTGGTTTATAAGGTGTAAAATTCATCAAATATCAGGTTACGCTAATGAGAAATTAACTTTTAACATTCAAGCTGATTTAGCAAAAGGCTTAAATATTGAAGATGATAACTCGAGAAGAGGCGTAGAGATATTTATGCAAAAATATTTTCTGCAGGCAAAAAATGTTGGAGATCTTACGAGAATATTCTTAACCGCAATAGAAGAGAATTATTTAGCAAAGAAAAAAGGATTTAAGAGAAACCTCTCAGAACTGCTGGGACTTTCCGGAAGATCATTAAAGCAATTGCAACCAGGGTTAATTATTGAAAAAGGCAGACTCAATATCAAAGATAAAAATTTTTTAACAGAAAAACCCGTAAATATTTTAAAGTTATTCATTTGTGCCCTCGATTCTAAAATACTAATTCATCCACAAGCATTAAGACTAGTTTCACAAAATTTAGATTTGGTAGACTCTGAGCTCAAAAATAGTTTTGAGGCAAATGACCTGTTTTTAAGTTTATTGATTGACTACGGCAATCCCGAAAGAGTTCTGAGAAGAATGAACGAAGTTGGGTTTTTAGGGGCATTTATACCTGACTTTGGCAGAATTGTAGCGTTAATGCAGTTTAATATGTACCACTGGTTCACTGTCGACGAACATACGATTCAATGCTTAAAAGTTTTATCCGAGATTGAAAAATTACCTAAAAACTATGGAACAGCTGTAGAGGAAATATTTTCGAGGAAATCTCTTAATAGAAAAGTACTGTATCTCTCAATACTCTTTCATGATATTGGAAAGGGGCTAGAAAATGACCACTCTATTGAGGGTGAGAAAATTGCCACCAAATTATGTAAAAGGTTTTCTCTGAAAGATAGTGAACGTAAGAAAATTTGTTGGTTAGTGAGAAATCATTTAATGATGTCTGATTTTGCTCAAAAACGAGATTTATCAGACCAAAAAACAATTATAGATTTTCAAGAGTATGTCACAGATAGAGAAACACTAGATCTACTATTTATACTAACTGTTTGTGATATAAAAGGGGTATCTTCTGATGCATGGAACAATTGGAAAAAGTCTCTACTTGAAAGCCTTTACTTTCAAACACTTAAATTGGTTTCAAAAGATATCAAGGTTGAAACAAGATCAGAGCGAATAGATACAGCAAAAATAAAGCTTAAGGGATATCTCCAAGGGTTTAACAATGAAGATATCAAAAAGGAAACTTTGCGCCATTTTGATGCTTATTGGCTAGTTTTAGATACGCCAACCCAAAAGCTTATAGCCGAAATGATCATAAGGCTTGAGCAAGATCCATTGCAGGTTGAACCTGCATATGACAACGAGCGTGATATAACAAAGATAATTTTTGTCATGGAAGACCATCCTGGCATTTTTTCAAGATTGGCAGGAGCACTAGCAATTGCCTCTGCTAATGTTATTGATGCAAAAACATTTACAACAAAAGACGGAATAGCAAATTTCATTTTTTGGATACAAGACAATCTTGGAAAAAAATATGATGAAAGAAAAACTAAAAAGTTGTTAGAAACAGTTAAGAAAACTCTCTCAGGGGAGATTATCACAAAATCAATTTTAGAGAAACAAGACAAAATAAAAGACCGTGAGAAGTACTTTGAGGTTCCCACAAAGATTTCTTTTGATAACAAAGGGTCGCATAAACAAACTATGATTGAAGTTGATACTCGAGATAGATTAGGCCTTCTCTATAACATAACAAATACACTATTTCAGAATCAAATTACGATAAGGTCTGCGGTTATTGCTACATATGGAGAGCAAGCTGTAGACACATTTTATGTAAATGATTTATTTGGCGAAAAAATTACATCCTCACAAAAGTTAGAGCAAGTGAGGAAGGAGCTTTTGTTTTATCTTGATAAACATTTTAAGAAGGCGCTAAAAAATTAATGACAAAGAAATCCGCTCTTATTAATAACTTCTCAATTGTTGGTCTTTGGACACTCTTTAGCCGAATATTAGGATTTTTGCGCGATATTTTTCTGGCTCTCTTTCTTGGTTCAGGTCCAGTGGCTCAGGCTTTTTTACTCGCATTTACTGTTCCGAATATGCTTAGGCGAATATTTGCTGAGGGTTCATTTAATAAAGTGTTTATACCGATTTTTATAGGTGTCAAAGGTAGAAAAAAAAACACTAACGAGCTGGTGACAATTGTGTTTTTTTCTCTTTTTATAACCTTAGGTTTGATTTCAATACTAGGAGTGATTTTTATGCCTGCTTTAATAAAAGCACTTGCGTTTGGTTTTTTATATGACGAAAGGTTCGAATTGGCCGTACTATATGGAAGGATAATGTTTCCGTACATTCTTCTCATCTCACTGGTACAATTATTCAATTCAGTACTTAATGCTCTCAACCTATATCACATCAGTACCGCTACACAGGGTGTTTTAAACTTATTTCTTATTGGTTCATTAATTTTTTCTGCCCTTTACTCTAGTGATTTTGGTTATAATCTTTGCGTAGCTGTATTGGCTTCTGGCTTTGTCAACTTAGTAATGGTTTTCATAGCATGCAGGTTGAATGGAATCTCTCTTACTTCAGTAAATTTATCTGCCTTAAATCCGAATCTAAGTATCTCAAAAGAACTATTTTTAAAATCAATACCCATTAGTTTAGCAAGTGGCGTTTCACAAATAAATCTCGTAGTGGGTAGACAAATATCATCACTTTTTGATGGTGCTATGGTATGGCTTATTTATGCTGATAGGCTTGCACAGCTTCCAATTGCGCTTATTGGGGTTGCTTTAAATGTTGTTACTCTACCAAAACTTAGTTCACTCAAAAAAAGTGGTCGAAAAGCTGAGGGCAACTCATATCTAAACCAGTCTATGCAACTGTCCCTTATTTTTGCACTGCCTGCCTCTGTAGGTTTAATATATTTGAATTCCGAGATCATATCGTCTCTATTTCAAAGAGGCAATTTTTTAGTGAATGATGCTATTCAAACCAGTAAAGCTTTATCAATTTACAGCTTAAGTATCATACCAATAAGCTTACAAATGCTATTACTCAACTTTTATTTTGCAGAGAAAAATATCAGGATACCTTTTTATTACTCGCTAGCATCTGTTTTCTTAAACGTAAGTCTTGCTTATACCTTACTAGATATATTCAAGTTTTTAGCGCCTCCAATAGCATACGCAATCACAAATTGGTTGGTGTTTATTTCATTAGTCTATCATACCTACAAATTTGGTTTTTATTTTAATAGTGCTTTTAAACGGGGCCTACCAAGGATTGTCCTTAGCAGTTGCTTTATGCTCATTTTGTTAATATTGACGAAATCTTTTACACTTCAGTATTTTTCTACTCAAGTCCTCACAATCCTATGGTTGAGTATGGTCATACCCCTATCAGGAATTAGTTATTTTGCATGCCTAAAGTTTTTGGGTATATTGGATAAGAATTTTTGGGTCAATGACTTTGGTAAATAATATAAGAGACGTTTTTGATGGATAGTAAATTAGTTTTTTCTGGTGTGCAGCCCACTGGAAACCTCCACTTAGGAAATTATCTCGGAGCTGTTAAGCGATTTGTTGAGCTTCAAGATGCTGATACCATGTGCATTTATTGCCTGGTAGATCTTCATGCAATAACCAATTGGCAAGATCCAAAAGAATTACGCCGAAATACTATCGAGGTAACCGCCGCTTTTCTAGCCTGTGGTTTACGGCAAGAAAATTCAATTATATTCAACCAAAGTCAAGTCTCGACACATACAGAGCTAGCATGGATATTCAATTGTGTAGCAAGAATTGGGTGGCTGAATCGTATGACACAATTTAAAGAGAAGGCTGGGAAAAATAGAGAAAATGCTTCTCTTGGACTTTATTGTTACCCAACTCTAATGGCTGCGGACATTCTTGCTTATCACGCCACTCATGTACCGGTAGGTGAAGACCAAAAACAACATCTCGAATTAACTCGTGATATAGCTATGAAATTTAATAATGACTTCAAGACGCCAGGCTTTTTCCCAATACCGGAGCCAATTATAGAAGGAACAGCCACAAGAATAATGTCTTTGAGAGATGGAACCAAGAAAATGTCTAAGTCAGAAGCGTCAGAGATGTCTCGCATAAACCTAACCGATGATAGCGATTCTATTAGAAAAAAAATTCAAAAGGCAAAAACCGATCCCTTTGAAATACCGAGCGTTAAAGAAGAACTTGTTAACCGCCCAGAAGCAGAAAATTTGCTTGGAATCTATGCAACTTTAGCCAATCAATCTATTGAAAAAACATTGGAGCAATTTTCAGGATCAGATTTTAAAAAATTGAAAGATGAGCTATCAGATATCCTTATTTCTGAACTTGATCCAATAAATAAAGAGATAAAGAAGCTTTTGAATGAAGAAACATATATAGTGGAAATTTTGCGAATGGGTTCTGAAGAAGCTGATCATATTTCTCGACCAATATTACAAAAGACACGTGAGATAGTCGGTTTCTTGAAATAAAAATCTAATGTTTCTTAGATTTTTAGGTTACTATGGATAGCAATTTTTTTATAGGGGAATTGTGAGAAAATTTTTAGTCATAATGGATAATAGTCCCGAGTTCTTAAATGCGCTTCACTATGCGGCGACTAGAGCCGCTAAAACTGGTGGTGGTGTTGAAGTGCTGGCGATTATCACACCTCAAGATCAAACACACTGGCTTGGCGTTGCCGAAAAAATGAGAGAAGAAGCAAGAGAAACGATTGAAGAAAATTTTCAAATATATTCAAACTGGATGAAAGACGAGCTAAAGCTTGAAGCTGAATTAGTTATTCGAGAAGGAGAAAAAGCTACTGAGGTACTTAATCAAATTTCGGAAGATAAGGAAGTTGGGGTACTTGTTTTAGGAGCAAACAATTCGAGTGAAGGTCCTGGGCCATTAATTAGCCAATTAGTTTCACGAGACGGAGGAAACTTGCCTATACCTGTTACTATCGTTCCAGGCTCAATGACAAAGGAAAGAATTGAAGCTGTATCTTAACCTTGAAAAATGCTAGAATGGTGACTATCTAAATTAAAAACATAACTACTGGAGAAAGATAATGTTCATCCAAACAGAAGAGACACCCAACCCGGCAACGCTAAAGTTCTTACCTGGTCAAACCGTTTTGGGCACAGGTACCGCCAACTTTAATGAGGGTGATAATATTGAGAGTTCACCTTTAGCGAAAAAGCTGTTTGGCGTAGAAGGTGTAGTTGGTGTCTTTCTGGGCAGCGACTTTATTACAATTACTAAGAGGGAAGATTTCTTATGGGAGCATATAAAGCCAGCTTTGCTGGGGACGATTATGGACTTTTTACAATCTGGTGAGGAAATATTAAAAGAAGAGTCTAGAGACTCAATGCACAAAATTCATGATGGACCTGACATTGAAATAGTAAAAAAAATAACAGACCTTTTAGATACTAGGGTTAGACCGGCAGTTGCTCAAGATGGCGGAGATATAACTTTTCAGAGTTTCCAGGAAGGAATAGTCTACTTGCATATGCAAGGGGCTTGCGCTGGATGTCCTTCTTCAACGATGACATTAAAAATGGGCATTGAAAATCTACTTAAGCATTATATTCCTGAAGTGACCGAAGTTAGACCTGTAGCTTGAGAAATAAGGCCATGAACACGCTCGCCGTAGACCTTACTACCTCAGATATAAAATTTGGGCTTGATATTCGTAATGTGTTTTCTGACTATAAAAATGTAGACCAACCAGATTTTGATAAAATTTTTTTTTTCTCTCAGATTTTTTAAATAAAAATAATTTAAAGATACATGAAATTAAAAGAATTGTGGTCTGTACTGGGCCTGGAAATTTTAACGGGATTAGGGCATCAATATCTGCTATGAAGGGTGTCTGTTGTTCCTTACCTATTCAACTAATAGGTGTAAACAAGTTTCAAGCTCTATCAAAAATCTATAAGTCCGCTTTAATTTCCCTAAAATATAGAGGTAATAAAATTTACTGGTGCATATTGAAAGATGAAGAGCCTATTTTTATATCCTCTTCAGAAATAGAAGATATTAAAACCTTCGACGATCACTCTGACTTAGTAGTTGTTGGATATAAAGCGGAGGAAATAGCAAAAAGTATTAAACTAAGAAAATTTATCGAACAAAATGAGATATCTATCCGAGATTTACTTAATTTCTCAAGAAAAGTGGTAAGTTCCGAAAAATTTTTACCAAAGCCTTTATACATATCACCTGGTCAGTCTTTATTCGCCAAATATAAAGGACCGAAAATACTCGATAAACCATTAGATGTCAGCTGAGGAATATTTTAATCTCTATAAGAAATGTGTAGACATAGAGTCAATTCAGTTCTCTTTGGAAGATTTCAAACAATTTCAGAAGTCTAAAAATATCAAGATCGAAAAAGAGCAAAATGCCATAGCTATACTAGGTCTTACCGATCGCGAGGTAGAGATATACTTTATTGGCGTTGCAGAAAGTTTCCGAGGTAGAGGATTAGGGAAAAAGTTACTTAAGAGTATTATAAGCTTTTCCAAATATTATGCAGCCGACTTTATAATTCTTGAAGTAGGAATTAATAACATCCCAGCAAAAAATATGTATCTTTCGTTAAATTTTATAGAATACGGATTTCGAAAAAATTATTACAGAAACATTTCAGGTATACGAGAGGATGCAATAATAATGAAACTGAATTTAAAAACTTAACCCTCTTTGCTATAGGGAACGCCTATGGCTCCTGGTGCCCTTGCTTTTCCAATAAAACCAGCCAACAAGACTACAGTGAGAACATAAGGTAATGCCTGCATTACTTGCACTGGAACTTCCCCAATCCACATTAACTCGACTCCCTCTAGCCTTACCCCTAATGCCTCTAAAAATCCGAACAAAAGGCACGCAAATAAAGTTGGAATTGGGTTCCATTTACCAAAAATCATTGCTGCTAACGCGATATAACCTTTACCGGCAGACATCTCTCTTCCAAATCCCGCACCATGAGCAATCGATAAATAAGCTCCTGCAAGTCCGCATAACATTCCGGCAATTAAAATAGATTGATATCGCAGTTTAATTACTGAAATCCCTGCAGTATCAACTGCTTCGGGTTTCTCCCCTACAGCCCTTAGTCGAAGACCAAACCTAGTTTTAAAAATTACATAGTAAGTGAAAAAAACGGCTAAAACTGAAAGGTAAACTAGAATATTATGGCCTGAAATTACTTCAACAAATAGATCCCCCAAAACTGGAACATAACTCATCTCATCAAGAAAAGGAAACTCAATAGGCATAAATCTTTGTTCTGATGCTAAAGGCGGCGTTTGACCACCTCTAGAGAACAGAGCTATTCCTAAGGTTATTGTCAAGCCTGATGCTAGAATATTTATAGCTAAACCACTTATGACTTGGTCACCTCTATTTGTAATACAAGCGAACCCATGTATAAAAGACGCACCACATGAAGCTAAAATAGCAGCAAATAATCCTAAAATTGGCGACCCAGTCAAGAATGTCGCTGTTGCAGCTACAAAAGCAGATAGCAGCATCTTGCCCTCTAATCCAATATCTATGATACCACTTCTCTCAGAAAAAATACCCGCCATCGCACAAAATATTAGTGGTGTTGCAATCCTAATAGTGGAGTCAAGCAAGGAGATTATAAGTTGAAAACTTTCAGGCACTACTATAATTCCCGTAATACTTTAGGTAAGCTCTCTCCACTAAAGGGTTTAACATATAAGCTAACGCTCCAGAAAAAAGTATTATTAAACCTTGAATAAGCAAAACCATTTCCCTTGTTATTGATGAAAACTCAAAGTCTAATTCCGTTCCACCTTGGTACAAAGCTCCGAATAAAAGACTGGCCAGAAATATACCAAAAGGATGATTTCTTCCCATCAAGGCAACTGCTATACCAGTAAAGCCATATCCCGCCGTAAAACCCAAAAGCAGCTTATTGTGCACTCCCAACAGTTCATTAATTGCAACCAGACCAGCAAGACCTCCAGAAATAGCCATGACAATTATAATTGTAGATGATACTTTAATACCAGCATATATGGCTGCTGTTTCCGAGTGACCAAGAGATCTCGCCTCATAACCAAACTTTGTTCTCCATACTAAAAACCAAAAACCAACCGAGACAGTTAGAGCGACTATAAAAGAGAGATTTAAGGGGGACATAGCTATATCTAATCCCAGATATTTTGCCAATATGTGTATTTGCACCAACCCCACACCTGATGCAAAGTCTCTTGTCTCAGGAGACATCTGTCCAGGTTCTATTATTACATTAACCAACAAATACACCATCAGTGCTGCTGCGATAAAGTTGAACATAATTGTTGTTATCACAATATGACTACCTCTTTTCGCTTGAAGGTATCCTGGAATTATACCCCAAATAGCCCCAAAAATAACTGATCCCAAAATAGCTAATATCGTAACTAAAAAACCGACAACATGCTGATCAAAAACCAAGCATACTAGACCCACCCCAAGTCCACCTACATATGCCTGTCCTTCACCACCGATATTGAAGAGCCGAGCATGAAATGCTAGAGCAACTGCAAGTCCGGTGAATATAAAGTTAGTTGTATAATAAAGCGTGTACCCTATTGCCCCAGGGTAATAGAAAGCGCCTTTTATCATGACAGAAATTGCTCTAAAAGGATTTTCTCCAATAAACAAAATAAATAATCCAGACACACAAAAAGCTAGAAACAAATTCATCAGTGGTATTAAGCCTACCGAGAGCCATTTAGGAATAATATTACTATCACTCATTCTAACCTCTTAAACTTTTTCGAGACCTGACATCATTTTTCCAAGGTCTAACTCAGTTGCATCGGAACTATTAGTTTCTCCGACGATACTGCCTTGGTTCATAACTATAATTCTATCAGATAAAGACATAATTTCGTCTAGCTCAACTGAAACAAGTAAGATAGCTGTACCTTTACTTTTCAACTTCATTAAATCTTCATATATTCTTTCAATTGCTCCTATATCCACTCCTCTAGTAGGTTGGCCAACTAAAAGGATTTTTGGATTACTTTCTATCTCTCTTGCCAAGACCAACTTTTGCTGATTTCCACCAGATAACTTGCTTGAAGAGATTGAAGAGCTTCTAGGTCTTACATCAAAATTTTCAACAAGGTCATCCACAAAATTAAATATTTTCCTTTTATCCATCAGAAAACCACTAGAATACTCCTCATTCCGATGGTAACCCAATATGCTATTTTCATAATTATAAAAAGGTAATACCAAACCTCTTTTGTGTCTATCCTCGGGCACATGAGCAACGCCAAACTCTCTTGCCTTTTTTGAATTCCAATCTTGGTATGGCAGGATTGTTTTATCATTAACGGTAATTTGCCCTCTCTGAAGAGTCTCTATACCCGAAAGAATATCCAAAAGTTCCGATTGTCCATTGCCAGCTACTCCTGCAATTCCTAATATCTCTCCTTGCCTTAAATCGAATGAAATATCTTTCAGCACATTGACACCATCTTTGCTTTCATGGCTAACGTTTTTTACCTCAAGAACTGGGTTCCCTACCTTTAAAGTAGGCTTTTTAATTGATAACAGCACTTTTCTGCCAACCATATTTTCAGCCAACTCTTCAGGTGATGTTTTTTCTGTAGAAAAATTTGCGACAACCTTTCCGCCTCGCATCACCGATACTGTATCAGTAATACTCATGATCTCTTTAAGTTTATGTGTTATCAAAACTATGGTGACCCCTTGTTCCCTTAAAGATCTCAGAATATCAAATAAACCAATAGTCTCTTGCGGAGTTAGGACACCTGTTGGCTCGTCTAAAATTAGAATTTTAGCTCCTCTGTTGAGAGCTTTTAAAATTTCTACCCGCTGTTGCATTCCGACCGGGGTTTCTGATATTATCGCTTCAAAGTCAACATCAAGCCCATAATTTTCTGATAAACCTCTCAATCTATCAAGAGCAAACTCCTCCCCACTTTGCAAAAACATGCTTCCTTCATTACCAAGCATTGCATTCTCTAAAACAGTAAAGGTCGGAACCAACATGAAATGCTGATGCACCATACCAATTCCTAGAGCTATAGATTTTTCTGGAGAGTTCACGTCAACTGCTTGACCATTTAAAAAAATCATTCCACTGTCCGGCTTATACAAGCCGAATAAAATATTCATTAAAGTTGATTTGCCAGCACCGTTCTCTCCAACTATTCCATGGATAGTACCTGTGCTGACTTTAAGGTTTACGTCACTGTTAGCTACAACATGACCAAACCTTTTAGTAATATTTTTTAGCTCAATTGCTAATTTAGTGGAGGAAGGCAATGATTCGATTGTCTCACTGCCTTCCTTGTTTTCAATATTTTTCATTAGAAGTTAATTCTATGATGGGCAGTTATTATCGCTCATATAGTCGTGAACTTTTATCGATCCACTCTTAACTTTGTCTGACAAACCGTTTATTGTTGACTTCATTACATCAGTGATAAGGGGCTTGTTATATTCATCAAATGCCCAACCAACTCCATCTTCAGCTAGTCCTAGTACTTTGACTCCACTCGTGAAGTTGCCTGACTTAACGTCCATGAAGGTTTCATAAGTGGCTAAATCAACCCTTTTAAGCATTGAAGTTAGCATGGTACCTGGATGCATGTAGTTTTGATTACTATCAACACCTATTGCCAGTTTGCCTGAGTCTGCGGCGGCTTGATATACTCCCGCTCCAGTACCTCCAGCAGCTGCGTAAACGACATCGGCTCCACGATCAAATTGGGATTTTGCAAGCTCTGATCCCTTTGCTGGATCATTCCATGCCGCAGGCGTTGTTCCCGTCATATTTTGATATACTTCTACCTTTGAATTAACCGCCTTTGCTCCCTGAACATATCCACAGGCAAACTTTCTAATCAAAGGAATGTCCATTCCTCCTACGAAACCAACTTTACCAGTTTTAGAAGCCATAGCAGCTAATGCACCGACCAAAAAGGATCCTTCATGTTCCTTAAAAACGTATTGGCGCATATTAGCGTTGTCTAACCAACCAACATCGATGATCGAAAACTTTGTATTTGGAAACTCTTTTGCAACTTTATCACAAGCATCAGCTTGTGCAAAACCAACGCAAACAATAACGTTCGCTCCTCTCTGTGCCATTTTTCGCATTCCCTGCTCACGCTGAGCTTCATTCGTAACCTCAAACTCCATAACTTTGATACCGGTTTCTTTTGTGAAACGTTGAGCTCCGTTGTAAACGCTTTCATTAAACGATTTATCAAATTTTCCACCCATATCATATATTACTGCAGGCTTTATATCTGCAGAAAGTATAGAGGCAGAGAACGCGATAATCGCTACAGTAAATAGCTGAATAAATTTACGCATCTAATTCTCCCTAATAATTTTTTAAAAAAAGTAATGACTTGTATTATAACTATAATATAACACTCTCACGGTATACCATTAACTTAAAGTTTTAAACCATAAATGTTAAATAAAACTACCATCAAACTGATAAGCTGAAAAAGTTATTCTAATGCAGATTTTTCTACCAATAGCTGATGTGCCTGTAGATTTGTTTGTTCTTCTTATACTTGGCGCAGCCGTAGGTTTTCTATCCGGTGTTTTTGGCATTGGAGGGGGATTTCTTATGACCCCACTCTTAATATTCCTTGGAATTCCCGCCGCCGTTGCTGTTGCAACCGAAGCGAACCAAATAGCAGCATCTTCTTTTTCTGGTGTCTTAGCGCATCTAAAAAGAAGAGCGGTAGATTTCAAGATGGGAAATATTCTAGTCGTCGGTGGCCTACTTGGTTCCGCGGTCGGTGTTGAAGTTTTTAGAATAGTCAAAAGTTATGGGCAAATAGACTTGTTTGTTTCTCTTTGCTACATTTTATTTCTTGGTAGCATAGGAACTCTTATGTTTCTTGAGAGCTTATCTACGATTCAAAGAAGTCGAAAGTCTGTAAACACTTTCAATCATAAGAAAAAGCATAACTGGATTCATGGGCTACCATTTAAGACCAGATTTAAAAGTTCCAACTTATACATTAGTGCAATCCCTCCTGTTGTTATCGGTTTTATTATAGGTATTTTAGCATCGATAATGGGCGTAGGCGGAGGTTTCATACTGATACCTGCAATGATTTACATTTTAGGTATGCCCACTAAAGTAGTAATCGGCACTTCACTCTATCAGATAACTTTCATAACAGCCTTTACCACCTTCATGCACGCTACGCAGAATAAAACTGTCGATCTTTTACTTGCTTTGATTTTGATTGTTGGAGGCGTTTTAGGCGCACAACTTGGAGCAAGAGTTACGGTTAAACTGAAGGCTGAAGAAATTAGAATTCTTTTAGCAATAATTGTTCTTTTGGTCTGTCTAAAGCTTGCCTTAGATTTAATGATGACGCCTAACGATTTATTTTCAATAACGTATAGTAATGAGTCATGAGAGCGCTCATCTTTAGTGTTATTTTTATATTTTCAATGTCTTCATTCTCTTTGGGCGCAGTAATTTCTGATATCGATAAGACTGATATCGAATTGTCCACACGATTTGATGGAACAAGTCTTTTAGTTTTTGGGGCGCTTTCACCGGAAAATGATAACACATCCTTATTAGTCGAAGTTATTGGTCCTTCAACATCAGTCGATATCACAAAAAAAGTTCAAATCTGGGGGATTTGGGTTAACAAGAAAATTGCGCAGTTTCAAGATATACCAAGTTTTTACAAAATAAGTATTTCCAATCCTGAACATCCGATTTTGAAAGAAATCGAATACCAGAAATTGAAATCCATTTTTTATGACTTTCTAGAAACAAACTCTACACCAGAAGATGACAATGGAGTGGAGCAATATTACCATGAGCTTACTAGATTAAAGAAAAAGCTTGGTAAGTTGAGTATTTTCGAAGAAAAAATAAATATAATCGATAAAAAATTGTTCTCATACAAAGTGACCCTTCCCAAAAAAATTCATCCAGGCAAATATAAAATTAAAATGACATTAATCGATCAGCAAGGAATCGAGCTAAGTAAGTCTGAGCAAAGCGTCAAAGTGTCAAAAGTCGGTGTACAAGAGTTTTTGTCATCGAATTCAAAGAATAATCCAGTTTTTTACGGATTATTTTCAGTAATAATCGCTCTATTTCTAGGGTTTTCCGCAGCTCAGATATTTCGTTGGTTGTACAGGTAGTTTTACTAAATGCTAATGCTAGCGTGCCTAGCATCCTCGATTGTCCTCAAACCTGTTTTTGGAGCACCAACCAAAACAGCCATATTTCCCGGTTTATGAAGATTATCCATCATTTTGGTGTGCGCACTTGGTATCTTATGCCAAGGAAATACTTCCGACATACAGGGGTCTATACGCCTATCTAACATCAGTTGATTAGCTGCACTTGCTTGAAAAAGATTGGCAAAATGGCTACCCTGAACTCTTTTTTGATTCATCCACAAATATCTTGCGTCAAAAGTAAGATTATAACCCGTGGTTCCGGCACATATCACAACTATACCCCCTTTTTTTACAACAAAGACAGATACTGGGAACGTACTTTCTCCAGGATGTTCAAAAACCATATCAACATTAACACCTTTACCGAGAATATCCCAAATTGCTTTCCCAAACTTTCTGGCTTCTCCCATCCACGTACGGAATTCTGCGCTATTAACAGTCGGCATTTGACCCCAACAATTAAAATCTTTTCTGTTAATCACTCCTTTTGCGCCTAAACCCAATACAAAGTCTCTTTTATCTTCGTCGGATATAACCCCTATTGCATTAGCGCCCGCAGTGTTTATCAATTGAATTGCATATGAGCCTAACCCTCCAGACGCCCCCCAAACCAATACATTTTGACCTGGCCTCAACTCATGTGGCGCATGACCAAAAAGCATTCTATACGCAGTGGCAAGGGTTAAAGTATAACATGCCGCTTCCTCCCAAGTTAGATGTTTGGGCCGTGACATGAGTTGTTGCGATTGTACAGCTGTAAATTGACTAAATGATCCATCAGGTGTTTCATATCCCCAAATGCGTTGACTTGGAGAATACATAGGGTCACCACCATTGCATTGCTCATCATCTCCATCATCTTGATTGCAATGAATTACCACTTCATCGCCAACCTTCCAGCGGTTTACTTTTTCACCCACCGCCCAAACTATTCCAGATGCATCTGAACCAGCAATATGATAATCAGCTTTATGAACATCAAAGGGAGAAATAGGTTCGCCTAGACCAGCCCAAATTCCATTATAATTTACACCAGCAGCCATAACGAAAACTAACACCTCATTACTATCAACCTTGGGGGTATCTACCTGTTCAATTTGGAAACTTTTTTCTGGAACACCATGTCTTTCTCGTCTTATAGCCCATGCATACATTTTTTCTGGAACTTGACCTAGTTGGGGTATCTCACCCACTTCATAAATATTTTTTGCTTTTACTTCAGGCATTGCATTATCCATTTTTTTGATTTTTTATGAATGATTCTTGGTTCTATTTCAACTCATATTTACCCTATGTGATTAGATCCCTACATTTTCAAAAGTCCAAGTATTAAATCTAAGCAGTGTTTCTAATAAGAAGATTTGACTTGAAAAAATGTTTTTCTTCAATAAAAGACGGTAGTATGAATTCTAAGCCTTGGATATTTAGAACTTATGCGGGCCATAGTTCGGCTTCAGCAAGCAACAAGCTCTTCAGAGATAATCTAAGTAAGGGCCAAACTGGCCTTTCAGTTGCTTTTGATCTACCAACCCAGACGGGTTATGATAGTGATCACCAGCTAGCTAGGGGAGAAGTTGGAAAAGTTGGCGTTCCAGTCAATCATCTGGGCGATATGCAAACACTTTTCAACGACATTCCTATTGATAAAATGAACACTTCAATGACAATAAATGCGACGGCACCGTGGCTTTTAGCTCTCTATATAGCCTTAGCAGAGAATCAAGACCTAAAAGTTAATGCATTGCAGGGCACTGTCCAGAATGACATCATTAAAGAATACTTGAGTAGAGGAACCTACATATTTCCACCAGAGGATAGTTTAAATTTAATCGCTGATGTCACAGAATATTGCTACAGAAATATTCCGAAGTGGAACCCTATTAATATTTGTTCGTATCATCTCCAGGAAGCTGGGGCAACGATTGAAGAGGAGGTGGCCTTTGCAATTTCGACTGCAACAGCAGTATTGGATAAAATTCGCCTTCGAGTGTCTGCTAAAGAGTTTCCCTTCATAGTAGGAAGGGTATCCTTTTTTGTTAATGCGGGAATAAAGTTTATTGGTGAAATCTGTAAAATGCGCGCCTTTGTGGACTTATGGAATGAAATATGTCTCACCAAATATGGTGTGAAAGAAGAAAAACTGAGACGGTTTAGGTATGGTGTACAGGTAAACAGTTTAGGGCTAACTGAACAACAACCTGAAAATAATGTTTACCGAATATTGCTCGAATTATTAGCTGTAACCCTCTCAAAAAACGCTAGAGCAAGAGCAATACAGCTTCCTGCTTGGAATGAAGCGATGGGACTTCCAAGGCCATGGGATCAGCAATGGTCTCTAAGAATGCAGCAAGTCTTAGCCTATGAAACAGACATTTTAGAGTATGAAGATATATTTGATCAAAACCCAATTATAGATAAAAAGGTTAAACAGATACTTGAACAAGTTAAAATAAAGGTAGCGAAAATTGACAAAATGGGCGGAACAGTAGCGGCCCTAGACTATATGAAAAGGGCTCTAGTTTCATCTAATGCAGAAAGGTTATCTAAAATTGAAAGTGGTAAAACAATCGTTGTTGGAGTTAATAAATTTACTACTTCTGAAAAAAGTGGCCTTTCCTCAGGGGACAGCAATAATGTACAGGTGGTTGATAAAGAAATAGAGAAAATTCAAATTTCGTCTCTTTTAGAGTGGAGATCGAGAAGAAATAATGATTTGGTTGAAAAGGCTAAAGAACAGCTAAAGAATGCAGCCAGAGAAAAAATAAATATAATGCCAGCGTCTATCGAAGCAGCAAAAGCAGGGGTTACTACAGGCGAATGGGCTGATACGATGAGAGAAGTGTTTGGAGAATTTAGAGCGCCAACAGGAGTGACTGTTTCAAAATCTTTAGACAGCGAAAGCCTACCTATGCTTCAAAAGAGAGTAAAAGAAGTAGCTAAAAAGCTTAAAAGAAATATTAAACTCTTAATAGGAAAGCCCGGCCTTGATGGACATTCAAATGGTGCTGAGCAAATCGCAATGAGGGCAAAGGAAGCTGGATTTGATGTTGTTTACCAAGGAATTCGACTTACACCAAACCAAATAGTCAACTCTGCTTTAGAAGAGTCCGTTCACATTATTGGGTTATCAATACTGTCTGGGAGCCATCTAGAGATTTTAGAAGATCTTACAAACTTATTGAAAACAAAAAATATGACAAAAATACCAGTAATAGTAGGAGGCATTATACCTGAAAAAGATTTCGAAATTATTCGGAAAATGGGTGTGAAAAAAGTCTACACACCGAAAGACTATGATCTTAATACGATAATATCAGATATGTCGGATTTTGTTGAGCAGAGCGCTGCTTAGTTTACAACCTATCTTAGTTGTTCTGCAACTGTAACTTTTTTATCTCTGCTATAACTTTTGCAGGGTTTAAGCCCTTCGGACATGCCTTTGCACAATTCATTATCGTGTGGCACCTATACAGTTTAAAAGAGTCGTTTAGGTCATCTAGCCTGGCTTTTCTATCCTGATCTCTGCTGTCGATAATCCATCGATATGCATGCAACAATGCAGCTGGGCCTAAATATTTATCTCCATTCCACCAATAGCTTGGACAAGAAGTTGAACAGCAAGCACACATTACACATTCATAGAGTCCATCGAGTTCTTTTCTATCTTCCTCAGATTGCAACCATTCCTCATTCGGTTCGTCTGTAAAAGTTTCCAACCATGGTTTTATACTAGCATGTTGCTTGTAAAATTGATTTAAGTCCGGAACCAAATCTTTGATTACTGGCAGATGAGGTAAAGGGTAAATGTTAATTGGTCCCTTAAATTCCTTCATTCCTTTAAGGCATGCAAGCGTATTGACCCCCCCAATATTCATTGAGCAAGAGCCACATATACCTTCTCTACAAGAGCGCCTAAAAGTTAATGTTGGATCTATCTCGTTTTTTATTTTTATCAGCGCGTCCAATATCATTGGACCGCACTTATCAAGATCTACAAAAAAGGTATCTAAACGAGGGTTTTCGCTATCTTCTGGGTTGTATCGATATATTCTAACTTCTTGTACATTTTCTGCGTCCGAAGGCTTTTCCCATGTAATACCTTCCATTACTCTAGAGTTTTTTGGTAATCTTAATTCCACCATTTTTTAATAAACCCTTGCTTTAGGTTTGATCTTTGCTGTATCTATTCCGCCATCCTTTATGTCACTTAGAGGTTTAGTAATTACATCCCTGTAGCTAAGACTCACAAAACCATTTTCCGATATCTTGGCTAGTGAGTGTACTCGCCAATTTTCATCATCCCTATCAGGATGGTCTTCCTGTGCATGAGCTCCTCTACTTTCTTTACGAGCCTCAGCGGAAACAATTGTTGCCAAAGCATTTGGCATTAAATTCGTAAGTTCCAATGTCTCCATTAAATCAGTGTTCCATATCATTGATTTATCGGTAACATTTACGTAGTCTATGCCGGCGGCTATATCACCCATTTTTTCACAACCGTCTGATAAAGTCTTGTCTGACCTGAAAACCGCAGCGTCAGACTGCATCGTTTTTTGCATTTTCAATCTTAACTCAGCCGTAGGAGTTGTACCCTTGGAAAATCTAAGTCGATCTAACCTGCCAATTGCTTGATCAACAGAGTTCTTATTTAAGGGCCTATTGCTTTCTTTCTTATCTACGACTTTAGCTGCCTTGATCGCGGCTGCTCTTCCAAAAACAACTAGGTCTATTAAGCTATTTGATCCTAAGCGATTAGCTCCATGGACTGAAGCGCATCCCGCTTCACCAACAGCCATTAGTCCCGGCAATATTTTGTTTTGATCTTTTTCATCAGGACTTATTACCTCGCCCCAATAGTTTGTCGGGATACCACCCATATTGTAATGCACAGTTGGTAAAACTGGTATAGGATCCTTGTTTACATCGACCCCTGCAAAAACTCTGGCACTTTCCGATATGCCTGGGAGCCTTTCAGCTAATGTTTCAGGTGGAAGATGATTAAGATGCAAGAAGATGTGGTCTTTCTCTGATCCAACTCCGCGACCATCTCTTATTTCCATTGTCATACATCTAGATACAACGTCCCTGCTAGCAAGGTCCTTGTAGGTTGGAGCATATCTCTCCATAAATCTTTCGCCATCAGAGTTAGTAAGATATCCTCCTTCACCTCTAGCACCCTCGGTAATGAGACATCCAGCCCCATAAATCCCAGTAGGGTGAAATTGTACAAATTCCATGTCTTGAAGAGGTAATCCTTGTCTCGCAACCATTCCATTCCCGTCACCAGTGCAGGAATGCGCGGATGTCGCAGAAAAATATGCTCTACCATATCCCCCAGTTGCTAAAACCACCATCTTCGCATTAAACCTGTGTAGAGTTCCATCATCCAATTTCCACGCTATGATACCCTGACAAACACCATCTTCTGTCATTATTAAATCGATTGCAAAGAACTCTATGAAAAACTCGGCATTGTTTTTTAATGATTGGCCGTAAAGAGTGTGTAGAATTGCGTGACCGGTACGATCAGCTGCGGCACAAGTTCGTTGCACAGGAGGTCCTTCACCAAATTCTGTAGTGTGTCCACCAAAGGGCCTTTGATAAATCTTGCCTTCCTCCGTTCTAGAAAATGGCACTCCATAATGTTCTAGCTCATAAACAGCTTTTGGCGCCTCCTTTGCGAGATATTCCATTGCATCACTGTCTCCTAGCCAATCTGACCCTTTTACCGTATCATACATATGCCAATGCCAATGATCTGGTCCCATATTTGATAACGATGCGGCAATTCCCCCTTGGGCAGCCACTGTGTGACTTCTGGTCGGAAATAGCTTAGTTACACAGGCGGTTTTTAGGCCTTGCTCAGCCATCCCAAGAGTTGCTCTCAACCCGGCACCGCCAGCTCCTACCACTACTACGTCATAGACGTGGTCTGTGATTTCATATGAATTCATAAAACACCTACTAATACCAATTTTCCAAGACTAATTAAGCTCACAATAAAGAGTAAGCTACAGAATATTATATTTAAATTAATCCACAGTCTCTTATAAACATAGTCTTCAATAATAACTTGTAAACCCTGTTGCAGATGAAAAATTGTCGCTGTAATAAATGTCAACATCAGTAAAGAATTTAAGGGTGTAGATAATGAACTAGCAACTTGTTCGAATGGCATTCCAAAATTTTTACTGAAAAATGTAACAAACCAGATTGTAAGCGGGACTAGTACAATGGAACTAATCCTCGAATATTTCCAATGTTTAATCCCGTCTGTCATTTAACTGACGAAAAATAAAAGAGTTAGAAATGTAAGGAGAAATGAGCAAGCCACTGCTACCCATCCGCTGATTGTAACAGACTTTAAGCTGTACCCATAACCCATATCCCAATATAGATGGCGTAGTCCTGTACAAAAATGATACCAAAGCGCCCAAAGTGAGCAAACTAGAACTGATATAATCAATGGGTTATTTAAAAAAATGTTAAAACTTTTGAATGTAAATTCACCCATAGCTAAAGATGCCAGCCAGAATACGACGAGTACCGTTGACGCTGTTAGACCAGCACCAGTAATACGATGGAAGATTGATAACACAGACGTTATCTGTGGTTTGTACACCGTCAAGTGAGGAGATAGAGGTCTATTGTCCATGGTTTTAAAATCCTAGCTACCGATTGGCTTTAATATATATCTAAAAAATTTTTGTGCAAGTGGGGTACCCAGTTACAGTTCTCTAGGAACTAATACCCAGTAATCAAAATCTAAAACTGTAGTTGGTAAATATCTCCCATCATCACTCTTTACTTTCATACTATGGTTTTTTTCTTTTGTACCCACACTTCTTAGTCTTAGAGCTGCTATGTTGCGAACATTAAGATCGACCTTTTCCAAAACTTCTGACCAGCAATATATGGTATCCTCAGCAAATGCTGGATTAGCATGGGTACCACCGTTAATACCCACGATCAATTGCGCGTTTTCTAGGCCGTTAAAACTTAATGCTCTAACCAAAGATATTATGTGGCCTCCATAAATTAGTCTCTTTTTATCCTCACGAGCATTGATATCAAAATGCACTTTAGAATTATTTTGCCATAATCGGGTTGCGAAAAGATGATCCGCTTCACATATGGTGTTCCCATCAATGTGATCAATCAGTTCACCTACTTGATAATCAATAAAGCTTTTTTTTGATCCTGCTGCATTTGAATCATATTTTGTAAAATCAAGCTGCTCAGGAACATTTAGCTCGCTTCCATCTAATGAAGTCTTCAGATGGGGTATATTCGAGGGAGTGTCTTCGACACCAACAAATCTCTTCTTTACCATCACCCATCTTTTGTATTCTAAAATGGTTTCTCCAGTTGAATTTTGTCCTTTTGTCTTCACATAGACAATTCCTGTTTTTCGGTTTGAGTTTTGCTTAAGACCGATGATCTCGGATTTAACTGATAATGTTTCTCCAGCAAAAACCGTTTTAGCAAATTTACCCTCTGCATAACCAAGATTAGCCACTGCATTAATTGATATATCTGGTACTGTTTTACCAAAGACAGTATGAAAAACGATTAAATCATCCAGAGGACGATCTTTTAATCCGCAATTTTTAGCAAATTCTGCTGAGGATTGAATAGCAAACCTCGTCGGGTATATCGAAATATAAAGAGACGCGTCTGCTTCTGTCAGTGTCCTGGGAGTAGCGTGCGCAATAATATCGCCCACAGCATAATCTTCAAAAAAACGGCCTAAGTTAGTATCAAAATCGCTCAAATTCAACTCATACTCTGGATCATTTTCATTTTACTTATTAATGCAAGGGACTGCTTTACGTGTAATTCTTCAACTAGAACACCGTCAACAGTTGTTACACCACTTTTTTCTTCTTTAGCTTTTTCATAGGCCTCGATTATTTTATTTGCCATATCAATTTCTTTTTCAGTAGGAGAAAATATAATGTTTGTTATGTCTATCTGGTTAGGATGAATAAGAGTTTTACCATCATACCCCATGTTTTTGCCTTCTTTAGCCTCAGAGCATAAACCGTCTTCATCTGATATCCCATTAAATACTCCATCCAACGTAATAACGTTGTATGCCTTCGCTGTTAATATAATTGAGCCAAGAGCATACAACAGCCCTGCTCGACCAGTTTGTTTAGGAAGAACGAGCTCTTTTGCAAGGTCATTAGTTCCTACAACTATCCCACCGATGTTAGAAAATTCTTCCAAAATCTTACCCAAGTTCAACACGCATTTTGGGGTTTCAGCCATTATCCAAATCTCAGGAGGCTTTTTAAAATTCAGCTCTCCGAGCCTTTTCTGAATCAACAACATATCAGAAACCTCCGAAACTTTTGGGAATAGAATACCATCGGTCCCACTTTTTTGAAGACACTCCAGGTCCATATTCGCCCAGACTGTATCCATTGAATTTATTCTGGTGAGAATCTTTTTTCCCCTGTAATCGGCTTTTTCTTTCGATAATACACGTAAAATCAAATTCCTCGCTTGCTCCTTTTTTTCAGGCGAAACAGCATCCTCCATATCGAATATAAAAAGGTCTGCCGATAAAGACTTCGCCTTTTCAAGCGCTCTCTCGTTTGAGCCCGGCATATACAAGGCGGATCGATGTGGATAAAATTCTGACATAACTCTAGGTCCTCACGAATATCTCAATAATATATAATCTAATATTTCAATAAATAAGTTTGAAATTCATAAAAAATTATTTTACTTTTTGACTTAAGCTTTATCTACAAATATTTCGAATTTATTTTCCATTAGATCAAAGATAACTGCGTTACAAAGTGAAAGGTATAAACCATATGGCAAAAGCAAAGATATCACTTATAGGAGCAGGCCAAATTGGTGGTACATTAGCCCATTTAGTTGCTTTAAAAAACCTTGGTGATGTTGTCATTTTTGATATCGCAGAGGGAACTCCTCAGGGAAAATCTTTGGATCTCGCAGAAAGCGGGCCTGTAGAGTCATTTAATATGCAACTAAAGGGAACAAACGATTACAGCGATATAGCTGGATCTGACGTGTGCATTGTTACTGCCGGTGTGCCTAGAAAACCAGGTATGAGCAGAGATGATCTGCTTGGTATAAACCTAAAAGTAATGAAATCAGTGGCGGAGGGAATTTCTACCCACGCACCTAATGCATTTGTAATTTGTATCACTAATCCTCTGGATGCAATGGTTTGGGCACTAAAAGAATTCTCTGGTCTCCCTCATGAGAAAGTTGTTGGAATGGCTGGAGTGCTTGATAGCTCAAGATTTAGATATTTTATTTCCGAAGCAACGGGCGTATCAGTTCAAGATATTTCGGCGTTTGTTTTGGGCGGACACGGCGATACTATGGTTCCACTAGTAAGATATTCAACTGTTGGGGGTATCCCTCTTCCTGACATAGTGGAAATGGGGATTTTGTCTCAAGATACTTTAGATAATATTGTGCAAAGAACAAGGGATGGTGGAGCAGAAATAGTAGGCCTTCTTAAAACTGGGTCAGCGTATTACGCGCCTGCATCTTCTGCAATACAGATGGCTGAGTCGTATTTATATGACTCAAAAAGATTACTGTCTTGTGCCGCATTTGTTAACGGACAATATAATATAAATGGCATATATGTTGGGGTACCAGTCGTAATAGGGGGGCAAGGAATAGAAAGGGTAATTGAGATATCTCTCTCTAAGGAGGAGCAAATGGAATTTTCTAATTCTGTTGACTCGGTCAAAGGTCTAATCGACGCATGTATAAAACTTGATCCGTCACTAGGAAAAAAATAGATTGTAAAGAAGGGGGGCAAATGAATATACACGAATTTCAGGGAAAATCATTGCTTAGTCAATTCGATATTCCAGTTCAGCCTGGAATAGTCTTAGATTTACAGAGTAATTTATCTTCTCTCAAAACACTTTCCGAACAAGCAGGTGAAGAACCTTTATTTGCGGTAAAAGCACAGATCCATGCAGGAGGGCGCGGAAAGGGTAAATTTAAAGAAAAAGATGCCGGTGATGGTGGGGGTGTTAGAATTTCTAAAAATGCTAATGATGCCCTTGAGCAAGCGCATAAAATGTTGGGTAAAACGCTAGTTACAAAACAAACTGGGGATGGTGGTAAAACTGTTAACAAAGTCTACGTCGAACTAGGATGTAGTATAGTTAAAGAATTTTACCTGGCGCTTTTGGTTGATCGGTCTTCCAGTTCTGTGTCGTTTGTATGCTCTAGAAAAGGCGGCATGGATATTGAAAAGGTAGCCAAGGAAAATCCAACTGATATTGTGACAATTATTGTTGATCCCGCCGAAGGGTTTTCTGACCACCATGGGAGAAAAATAGCATTTGCTTTGGACTTAAAGGATGCTGCTTTTAAGCAATGCGTTAAAATGACACGAAACCTCTACAATCTTTTTATCGAGAAAAATTGCGATATGATTGAAATTAATCCTTTAATAATGACCAAAGATAATTCCTTAATTTGTCTCGATTGCAAGATGAGCTTTGACGGCAATGCTCTTTTCAAAAACAAGGATTTAGAAACTTTAAGGGACATTACTGAAGAAGATCCAAAAGAGTTAGAAGCATCAAAATATGATCTCAATTATATATCGTTAGATGGAGAGATTGGTTGCATGGTAAATGGTGCCGGATTAGCTATGGCAACTATGGATATAATTAAACTGAATGGTTCCGAGCCAGCGAACTTTCTGGATGTCGGTGGGGGAGCGACAAAGGAAAAGGTTACAGAAGCATTTAAAATAATCACATCGGATAAAAATGTAAAAGGAATATTAGTTAACATCTTTGGTGGAATAATGCGTTGCGATGTGATTGCTGAAGGAGTGGTTCAAGCTACTAAAGAAGTAGGATTAAAAGTTCCACTGGTAGTAAGGCTTGAAGGAACAAATGTCGATGAAGGAAAAAAGATTATAGAGCAAAGTGGCTTAAACGTAATCACTGCGGACAATTTAAATGATGCCGCGGCTAGAATAGTTGCGCAGATAAAGTGAGCTAAATATGAGTATTTATATAAATTCAGATACTAAAGTTATTTGCCAAGGTCTTACAGGAAGCCAAGGTTCCTTCCATACAGAACAGGCTATAAAGTATGGAACAAAAATGGTAGGGGGAGTTACCCCTGGAAAAGGTGGAGGAACTCACCTACACCTTCCCATGTTCAATTCTGTGGAGGAAGCGAAGATAGCTACAGGGGCCAACGCAAGCGCAATCTATGTACCACCACCCTTCGCCGCTGATGCAATATTAGAGGCGGTTGATGCCGAAATCGATTTAATAGTTTGCATCACAGAAGGCATACCTATTTTAGACATGATGAGAGTAAAGGCAGTTTTATCACGATCAAAATCAATTTTAATAGGGCCAAATTGTCCAGGCGTAATAACACCGGGGCAATGCAAGATTGGGATAATGCCAGGGCATATTCATAAAAAAGGAACTGTAGGTGTTGTCTCGCGATCTGGAACACTAACTTATGAGGCTGTTGATCAAACAACAAAAATTGGATTAGGTCAATCTTCTTGTATTGGTATAGGAGGTGACCCTATTAAAGGAACAGAATTCATCGATGTAATTGATAAGTTTTTAAGCGATGATGAAACACAATCTATTATAATGATAGGAGAGATCGGTGGCAGCGCTGAGGAAGAAACTTGCGAATTTTTAATAAAGGAGCGCAAAAAGGGAAGATCAAAACCGATTGCGGGTTTCATTGCTGGAAGAACAGCTCCCAAGGGAAGAAGAATGGGGCATGCTGGAGCTATAGTAGCGGGAGGTATGGGTGCCGCTGAAGATAAAATGGAAGCAATGAAAAAAGCTGGGGTTATTGTTTCAGATAGTCCAGCCACTTTAGGAGAAGCCGTACAAGCAGCAATTCAAAAAAATTAGCCAAACATACTAGAAAATGCCGGTAAGTACTGTAATATTGATGAATGAATTATGTAGTAAATAACCATGAATAAAATGGACTCTAAAAACTCTAAAAAAGCGGAAGACATCCTTAATGGAGGAAACTCTAGGTATCTTGAGTATCTACAAAATATGTATCTTAAAGACCCTAAATCGGTAGATCAATCATGGTCATCTTTTTTTAAAACAAGCGATACTTCAGCTGAGAAAGCATCATGGTCCAGAAGTGATTGGCCTGTAGATCAAAAGCAAGATTTTGGTATACAAGATAATAGCTTTTGGAGTTCACAATCTACAGAAGCATTAGAAGAAAAAATTTTAGCATATTCGGAAAAATCTGATTTCTTCAAAAGTACAGATAACTTGAAAGAAAAAGTGATAGATAGTTTAAGAGCTCTTATGATTATTAGAGCTTTCAGAATAAGAGGCCATTTAAAAGCAAAGCTTGACCCACTTGAAATCAATAGCCTTCCATATCATCCGGAACTGGATCCGAAAAACTATGGTTTTTCTGAAGAAGATATGGAGAGAGAGATATATATTGATAATGTATTGGGATTGGAAGTTGCTTCAATGAGTGAGATTATGTCTCTACTTGAAAGAACCTATTGTGGAACCTTTGCCCTTCAGTATATGCATATTTCAAACCCGGAACAGTCAGCTTGGCTGAAGGAACGTATTGAAGGACTGGGTAAAGAAATACAATTCACAGAAGAGGGACGAAAAGCTATATTAAACAAGCTAATAGAAGCTGAAGGGTTTGAAAAATTTCTTCACGTTAAATATACAGGAACAAAAAGGTTTGGATTGGATGGGGGAGAATCCCTAATTCCTGCTATGGAGCAAATAATAAAGAGAGGCGGAAATTTAGGAGTTAAGGAGATTGTTATAGGTATGCCTCACAGAGGAAGATTATCAATACTAGCTAATGTGATGAGCAAGCCTTTTAAAGCGATTTTTAACGAGTTCCAAGGTGGGAGCTATAAACCCGAAGATGTTGATGGCTCCGGTGATGTAAAATATCATTTGGGTGCTTCGTCTGACCGAGAGTTCGATGGTAACAAAGTGCATTTATCTCTAACGGCCAATCCTTCTCACTTAGAGGCTGTTAATCCCGTCGTATTAGGAAAAGTAAGGGCAAAGCAAGAGCAGCTCGACGATAAAGAAAGAGAAAAGGTTCTACCTGTTTTGCTTCATGGGGATGCAGCTTTTGCAGGCCAAGGTATCGTTGCTGAATGCTTTGGTCTTTCCGGTCTGAAAGGACATCGCACAGGCGGCACTATCCATATCGTCGTCAATAATCAAATTGGTTTCACGACCGCACCTCTCTATTCAAGGTCATCACCATACCCAACAGATATTGCGCTGATGGTGGAAGCACCAATTTTCCATGTTAATGGCGATGATCCGGAAGCGGTAGTTCACGCTGCGAAAGTGGCCACAGAGTTCAGACAAAAATTTAAGAAAGACGTTGTGATTGATATTTTTTGCTACCGACGTTTTGGGCATAATGAAGGTGATGAGCCTATGTTTACCCAACCTATCATGTACAAAAAAATTAAAACCCATCCGACCGCTCTTGAATTATACGCCAGAAAGCTGGAGGCAGAAGGAATACTAAGAGATGGTGAGTTGAACAAGTTAAAATCAAATTTTCAAAGCTTTTTAAATGACGAGTTTGAAGCAGGAAAAAACTACAAACCGAATAAGGCTGACTGGCTTGATGGAAGGTGGTCAGGGCTTACTAAGCGACCGGACAACTACGAAAGGGGAAAAACCTCCATAAAGAAGGATGTGTTTAAAAAAATATCGAAGGTACTAACAACCGTCCCAAATAATTTCAATATACACAAAACAGTGTCCAGAATGATAGAAAATAAAAAGGATACCTTAAACAAAGGAAGAGGTATTGACTGGGCAACGGCTGAAGCGCTTGCATTTGGCTCTTTGTTAAATGAGGGGTTTTCGGTTAGGCTGTCTGGCCAAGATTCGAAAAGAGGTACTTTTTCCCAGAGGCATTCCGCAATTATAGATCAAGAGACTGAAGAACGTTTCTATCCTCTTTACAATATAACACAAAATTCTATTGAGTTTGGTGTGTCTAAAATAGGTGGCAAATTGGATATTAGTCAAAAAACCCAATTTGAGGTGATTGACTCCATGTTATCCGAGTACGCTGTCTTGGGTTATGAGTATGGGTACTCTCTTGCGGAACCGAATTGCTTAACTCTGTGGGAAGCTCAGTTTGGAGATTTTGTCAATGGGGCACAGATTATGATAGATCAATTTATATCCTCAGGAGAAAAAAAATGGTTGAGAATGTCTGGGCTTGTAATGCTACTTCCTCACGGTTATGAAGGTCAAGGGCCAGAGCACTCTTCTGCTAGATTAGAAAGATTTCTTCAGGCATGTGCAGAAGAAAATTGGATAGTGGCTAATGTTTCGACTCCGGCAAACTATTTCCATATTTTGAGACGGCAAATGCATAGGCATTTTCGAAAACCGCTTGTCATAATGACACCAAAATCATTGCTGAGAAATAAACTAGCAGTAAGTTCATTGAAAGATTTTACAAATGGCTCGAGTTTCCACAGAATTCTCAAAGATGATGCCGAAACATCGAGTGACTTTAAGCTTACTGAAGACAGTAAAATTAAAAAAGTAGTTATATGCTCGGGAAAAATTTACTACGAGCTATTTATGGAAAGAAACAAGAGAAATCTAAAAGATGTGTATTTACTTAGACTCGAACAGTTGTATCCTTTTCCCTCACAATCGATGATTAAGGAGTTATCACGTTTTGAAAACGCGAAAATAACTTGGTGCCAAGAAGAGCCACGGAACCAGGGAGGATGGTTTTTCGTAGATCCAATACTGGAGATGATTTTAGGTCATGTAGGCCATAACTCTGGCAGGGCTGATTATGCTGGACGACAGTCCGCTGCTTCACCAGCAACCGGTTTAGCAAAGCAGCACATTGAACAGCAGGAAAAACTGATTGATCAAGCTTTAGAGGTTTAAGGCGTTACTTAAGGGGGTTATAATGATAGAGTTGAAAGTTCCTACATTAGGTGAAAGTGTAACCGAGGCAACTGTTGGAACTTGGTTCAAGAAGGCCGGCGACAACGTAGCAGTTGATGAAATGATATGCGAACTCGAAACAGATAAAGTCACTATCGAAGTACCAAGTACTATAGACGGTGTTGTGTCAAAAATTATAGTAAAGGAAGGGGAGACAGTAGAGTTAGATGCAATACTAGCTATATTAGAGGAACGCGCAGCAGCAGCAGACAAGAATGAAATATCACATAATAAAACCGGCGAAAAAAATATTGCTGAAGAAACGAAAAGTGTAAAAAATGCTCCCTCTGCAGAAAAGATCATGAAGGAAAAAAATATTGATCCGAGCTCCTTGAAAGGCTCTGGCAGAGACGGTCGGATTATGAAAGAGGACGTCATGAGCTTGCCAAATAATCAAAATATAAAGACAAGCCTAACGCCTTCAATGGGATCAGAAGAAAAAGTAAAAATGACGAGATTAAGACAAACAATAGCTCGAAGGCTTAAAGAATCTCAAAATACTGCTGCGATGCTGACAACATACAATGAAGCAGATATGACAGCTATTCTAAGAATAAGAAGTGAATTTAAGGATCAATTCTTGTCAAAACACGGGGTTAAACTAGGGTTTATGTCATTTTTTGTAAAAGCTTGTTGTAAAGCTCTAGAAGAAGTACCCGAGGTTAATGCCCAAATAGATGGGGACTACATAATATACAAAAAATACGTAAATATGGGAGTAGCGGTAGGAACAGATAACGGTTTAGTTGTACCGGTTTTAAAAAATGCTGATGCCATGAGCTTTTCTGATATAGAAAAGGAGATTAATAAGATGGGCTTACGAGCAAGAGATGGCAAGCTATCTATGGCAGATATGACTGGTGGAACTTTCACTATATCTAACGGCGGTATATATGGATCTCTGATGTCCTCGCCTATTCTAAATTCACCTGAGTCAGGTATACTTGGAATGCATAAAATTCAAGAAAGACCGATGGCTATTGATGGAAAAATTGAGATACGGCCTATGATGTATCTTGCCCTGAGTTATGACCATCGTATTGTAGATGGAAAGGGTGCTGTTACATTTCTAGTCAGGGTAAAAGAAAACTTGGAAGATCCACGTCGATTGTTGATTGATCTATAAATTTTAAATTAAGGATTTCAAATGGAAAAATTCGATGCGATAGTTATTGGCAGTGGCCCAGGCGGATATGTGTGTGCAATAAAACTTGCGCAGCTCGGAATAAAAGTTGCTTGTGTTGAAGGGAATACTTCACTTGGAGGTACTTGTTTAAATGTAGGATGTATTCCATCAAAAGCACTACTAAATGCTTCCCACAACTATCACAACTCATTAGAAAATTTTTCTAAAATGGGAATAGAGGTAGATCCACCCGTTGTGAATTGGAGTAAAATGCTCAGCTATAAAGAGAGTATGATAAAAGATAATACTAAGGGGATAGAGTACCTATTTAAAAAAAATAAAATTACTTTAATAAATGGTTGGGCAAGCTTTATCGATCAAAATACAATCAGTGTTGATAATAAAAATTTTAAGGCTAACTATTTCGTTATTGCTACTGGCTCCGAAGCTTCCAATTTAAAGAACATTGAATTTGACGAACAAATGATCGTGTCTTCAACCGGTGCATTGGAATTAAAGAAAATCCCAAAAAAAATGATAATTGTTGGTGCAGGTGTTATTGGTTTGGAAATGGGTTCGATATACAGTCGACTTGGGACCGAAGTAACGGTTGTGGAATTCTTTGATAAAGTTTTAAATGGAATGGACCATGATATATCAAAAAACTTTAAATCTATATTGCAAAAACAGGGTTTTAAGTTCCACTTGAATAGCTCTGTTTCGACGATAACAAAAGAAAAAAAAGGCGTGAAAGTTACTTTTAAGCAAGTAGCGTCCGATGATCAAAAAGAATTATCTGCGGATGTCGTTTTAGTGGCTACGGGAAGAAAACCTTTTACTAAAAACCTCAAACTTGAAAACATCGGAGTGGAGTTGAACCCTAAAGGGCAAATTGAAACTGATAGCAATTGGAGAACTACTGCAAAAAATATATTTGCTATAGGTGATGTGACATCAGGACCAATGCTAGCTCACAAAGCAGAAGAAGAAGGTATAGCCGTTGCTGAAATAGTCGCGGGACAAGCTGGACACGTGAATTTTCAAGTAATACCGAGCGTTGTTTATACTGATCCAGAGGTTGCTTCGGTTGGCAAAACAGAAAATGAATTAAAGGAAGAAGGTATACAAGTAAAAGTTGGAAAATTTTCATTTATGGGTAATGGCCGTGCAAAGACAGTTTTTTCTAATAACGGTTTTGTAAAAATAATAGCTGACTCAAATAATGATAGAATTCTAGGAGCTCACATTATAGGGCCTGCTGCCGGTGATCTTATCCATGAAGTATGCATGGCGATGGAATTTGGTGCGAGCACCGAAGATTTAGCAAGGACGTGCCATGCACACCCAACTTTTTCAGAGGCCGTACGCGAGGCTGCACTTGCTTGCGGGCTTGGTGCAATTCACTCTTAATATTTAAAACTCTGTATTTAATTTCTTGCAAATCATTTAACAAACATTTATCAACATCCAAGGCAATAAACAGCTAGGAGAGAAGGTAATGGCAAAAGAAGAATGGGGGACAAAAAGAATTTGTCCAGAGACTGGTAAACGCTTTTATGATCTTAATAATAGTCCTGTGATAAGCCCTTATACCGGCAAAGAACTTATACTTGATAAATCTTCATCTGAAAAAACTAAGGTAACAAAAAAAAGCGAAGAAAATATAAATGATGGAAAGTTTGAGGAGTCAGAAGAGTTATTGACTATGGAGGATGATCTCATATTAGATGAGGGGGAAGATTCATCTGAATTAGATGATGAGCTTTTAGAAGAGGACGATCAGGATACAGTTCCATTGGAAGAGATTACCGATGTAGCGTCTTCAGACAGCGAAGAAAACTAATTTTAAACTAATTGTTTTAGTGTTAAACTTTGACAAAAAGAAAAAGGGGCCATAGCTCAGCTGGGAGAGCGCTTGCATGGCATGCAAGAGGTCAGGGGTTCGATCCCCCTTGGCTCCACCATGAATAAAATGAAACAAGCGCGTTTTGAAAAAGTAGAGCTCAATCAAATTTTACAACTTTATGGTGTAATGGTATCACAGGGGCTATGGAAAGATTACAGCATCTCTTTTTTGAAAGAATTTGTGGTTTTTTCTGTTTACAGAAAAAATTCTGATTGGGCTCTCTTTAGTATTAAGAAAACACCCAAAAATTCAAAATACGGAAGATTGTATTCCTTAGTAGCAATGGATGGAAGGATACTAAAGTGTTCCAATGATTTAAAATCCACTCTTAGAGTATTAAAACATAAAGAACTTAAACTGAATTTAGTCTAGGAACAAATAATGCGAGACTTTCAAAAACCTGAACGCTCTGAAGTATTTTCATCAAACGGAATGATAGCTACTTCTCACCCTCTAGCTGCTAAAATAGGGCTTGATGCTATGAGTAAAGGAGGAAATGCAATCGATGCAGCTATTACTAGTGCCCTTATGCTGGTTTTATGTGAACCACAGTCTACTGGACTCTTTGGCGATGCATTTGCAATTATTAAATCAAAAAAAACTAAACGCATTATTGGTTTAAATGGGTCTGGCAGGTCACCAATAAATCTGTCTAGTGACACTTTGCTGTCAGAAAGTATGGAAAAGGTTCCTTTAAACAGCGCCCACTCTGTTACTGTTCCAGGTGCAGTATCACTATTTGAAGAGGTTGCGAATAAATTTGGTAATTTAGGTTTAAAAGAGCTATGTACCCAACCAATAAAATATGCTGAAGAAGGTGTGGTAGTCAGCCCCCGTGTTGCGTTTGACTGGGAGACTCACAGAGAAAAGCTCATTGGATCCTCTGAGAAATTTTATCTTAATTCTGGGAATCCATATAGAGCTGGTTCTTTATTTAGGGCACCTATGCAGGCGGAAGTATTAAGACAAATAGCAGCTCAGGGCTCAAAGGGATTTTATCAGTCGGATATTACAATTGATCTTGTGAATTCTTTAAGGGAGTTAGGCGGAGTACATACCCTTGCTGATTTCGAAGATGTTAGTGTTCAATATGTCGATCCAATATATGCAGAACTTAAAGATGGAAGTACATTAATCGAGTTGCCTCCAAATGGACAGGGTATAACTGCTATAATGATGAAAAAATTAATGGAATTATGTCATATTGAGCGATTTAAAGCTGACTCGTTTGAAAGAGTTCATTTAGAGGCCGAAATAGCAAAAATAGCATATTCTGCGAGAAATAATTTTATTGGAGATCCAGATTTTACAAAAATTAAACAAAATATATTTACAGATGAAACATATTTAAAACAATTATCTAAAGAGATCTCTTTAGGAGAATTATTAAGCGACAATCTCGAAGACGATTTTTTTATGCGAAATAAAGATACTGTCTTAATATGTGCAGCTGATAATGAGGGAAACGCTATATCTCTTATTTTCTCAACTTTCCATGCATTTGGTTCAGGCTTATGCTCTAGAAAGTATGGACTGCTTTTTCATAATCGTGGAGCTGGCTTTACTTTAAAGAAAAATCACCCAAATGAATTATTAGGTGGCAAAAGACCCTTACATACAATAATCCCTGCTATTCTGGAAGAAAAAAACGGGAGCATAATGCCATTTGGGGTTATGGGTGGGCAATACCAAGCTAATGGCCATGCAAGAATTCTCAGTAATATAAAAGACTATGGCATGGAATTTCAAGAGTCCTTAAACTTCCCTAGAAGCTTTTATTTTGATGGTGTATTGAACTTGGAGAGAGGTTACCCAAAAGCTACAAGAGAAAAACTATACGAAATGGGTTATAAAATAGAGGATGCAACTATCCCCCTAGGAGGTGGGCAATTGGTACGATTTGACTCTTCTGGTGTACTTATAGGGGCATCGGACCCTAGAAAAGACGGATGTGCTCTGGGATATTAGTTAGCCATTAATGCATTATATCGGATAAAAGATATCTCCCCTCGGACAAGCTGCCGAATAGTTGCTTAACCTCAGGGTGCCCGATTGGTTCTCCACTGTCATCGTAGAGTAAGTTTTGTTCAGACACGTAGGCGATATAATAGCTTGAATCGTTCTCAGCCAAGAGATGGTAAAATGGTTGATCTTTTTTAGGTCGATGATTTTCTGGGATAGAGTTCCACCATTCTTCCGTATTATCAAAAGTGGGATCTACATCAAATATAACTCCTCTAAAGGGATGTATTCGATGCTTCACAACCTCGCCTATTGAAAATTTTGCATTTCTGTTAATCATTTCTAACCTTTTTGACCAAAACCTTTGACTTTTAAATAATCGAATTTAAAAAAGTTGCAAGTGGTACAATTAATAATAAATTAACTAGCAATCCAAATACAATAACTTTCTATGCTTAAAAAAACTTTTTTCATTTTTATTGTTTTCAATTACCTCATCATATCTGGCTGTATGAATGTTCCAAAGAATCAGGGAGACGCATGCTCAATAATAAAACAGAAGAAAAGCTGGAGATCTGCGTTAAAGAAAACTGAAAGAAAATGGGGGGTCAGCCCAGGAATGCAACTTGCATTTATAAAAACAGAATCTAATTTCAGACCGACTGCTCGCACTCAAAGGAAGTATTTTCTCGGGCTCATTCCCTCAGGTAGGATTTCATCAGCCTACGGATATTCTCAAGCACTTGATGGAACGTGGAAAGAATACAAAAAAAGCACTGGACACAAATACCATAGAAGATCTAATTTCGCACACTCAACAAACTTTATCGGATGGTATATAAATAAATCCAATAGATTATTAGGAATATCAAAAAGTAATGCATATCTTCAATATCTTGCCTATCACCAAGGTCAGGCAGGATTTAAAACAGGAGCCTACAAAACTAAAAAAGCTCTGTTAGAAGTGGCAAAAAAAACAGCGCTTAGTAAAAAAATATTCGATAGGCAACTTAAAAAGTGTATGTAGCTCTTAAATTAGGGTTGACTAGACTTACATGTGTTTATAACGTTCATTTAGTTAAAAAAAACAAAGAAAAATTTATAATGAAGGAATCCTCCAAAAAAGAGAATTTGGATCAACTGGATAAAAAAATAGAGGAATTTAAGTCTAAAAAAGAGGAAAATAGACCCAAACGGCTGAAAGTTCAAAACGACGGATGGAGAATGGTAATTGAGCTTGTGACAGGAATGGTTTTAGGGGTGAGCTTGGGAATGGCACTTGATTATATTGTAGGGAGTGAACCTATATTTTTGATAGTATTTTCTCTACTTGGCTTTATGGCTGGAGTTAAAACAATGATAGCTACAGCAAAAAAAATGAATGAAACAAATAACTGATGATACATAAATAGATGGAAAAACAATCGGCTTTTAATATTCACCCTATGGATCAATTCATTATCGACCCTATTCTTACAGGAGACAGCTTGGAATGGTATTCTTTTACAAACCAAGCGTTATGGATGCTGATAAGTCTGGTGTCGATCTCATTCGTCTTTATTTACGGATCGCGAAAGCATCAGTTAGTGCCTGGTCGGCTACAATCTATTGCCGAGCTACTGTATTTCTTCATTAGAGATATGATTATCGATATTGCAGGACAGGAAGGGCTGAGATACTTCCCTTATATATTTACACTTTTTATTCTAATATTGTTTGGGAACGTTCTAGGGCTATTACCTTATAGTTTTACCTACACCAGCCATATCGCCGTAACGGGGTTTCTTGCACTTTCCGTATTTATTGCTGTTACAATAATCGGATTTGTGAAAAATGGGCTTGGATTTTTGAGCCTGTTTTGGATAAGTAGTGCCCCTTTAGCTTTAAGGCCAATACTTCTTATAATAGAAGTGATATCATATTTTGTAAGACCCGTGAGCCACTCTATCAGACTCGCCGGTAACATGATGGCTGGACACGCAGTGATAAAGGTATTTGCAGGCTTTGCTGGAGCATTGGGATTAGGCGCAATAGCGCCTATATTCGCGATTACAGCAGTTTACGGTCTAGAAATGCTTGTTGTAGTGATACAGGCGTATGTATTTACTATATTAACTTGTGTTTATTTGAATGATGCTTTGCATCCAGGTCACTAATTATAATTTTTTTAAAGGAGCAATATTATGGTTGATGGAAACTTAGTAGAAATGGGAAAGCTTATAGGAGCAGGTCTCGCCTGTACAGGAATGGGCGGGGCAGCGATAGGAGTTGGACACGTTGTAGGAAATTTCCTTTCAGGAGCACTAAGAAACCCAAGCGCTGCTTCTGGTCAGACCGCAACAATGTTTATCGGTATTGCATTTGCAGAAGCCTTAGGAATTTTTAGCTTTTTAGTAGCATTACTGCTCATGTACGCGATGTAATTAAATATTAACTCTTAATGGCTTCGACTTCAGATAACAGCGCGGTGGGGATGCCTCAACTGGATTTCTCCACCTTCCCTAACCAAATATTTTGGTTGGTTGTTTTTTGTGTGGTGTTGTTCGCTATTGTAAAGTTCTTTATCATTCCACGGATGGAGGATATTTTTGCAAATCGACGAAAAATTATTGATGGAAATATAGCGAAAGCAGAAGAAATTAGGCTAAGAGTGAATGAGATTGAGAAACAGATTGAGGAGGAACTTCAAAAAGCCAAGTCTCAATGCGATGAAATTATGAGTACTAGTGGAAACAACATTAAAGAACAAATGGCCTTAGCATTAGAGGATAGTAAAATCGCCACTACTCAACTTATAAGTGAAGCAGAAGGCAGGTTGAAAGAGCTTAGAGATGGTTCCGAGGCTGCAATTGAAAAAATATCAGAAGAATTAGCATCAGAAATAATTAGTAAGATTTCCAGAGGAAAGTAGTTTTAAATGAAAATATTCAGACAACTCACATTGAAAATTAAATCTTTACAGATAACACTTCCAGCTTTCGCTCTTTCTTATGGGGTAAGTCATGCTGCTGGCTCAAAAAAAATGGTTAGTTTAGATAATACAGATTTTGTTGTTTTAATTTCATTTTTGATATTTGTGGGCGTTTTGATCTATTTCAAAGTGCCTTCCATTGTTGGAGCTTTCTTAGATAAGAGATCAAATGATATTCAGAGTGAGATTGAGAAGGCTGGTGAAATATTGGAAGAAGCAAAGAAAATTCTTTCCTCGATCGAGGCCGATCACATAAAAACAAGTGAAACGATTGGACAAATGGTAGAAACTGCGAGATCTAGAGCAGGAGAAGAAGAAGAAAAGGCCAAAAAAAATATCGAAGAATTAAGGAGAAATAAGCTCATTTCTGCCGAGGGACAAGTAATGTCAAATGAAAGAAAAATTCTGGAGGAAATAGAAGGTCGCGCAATAGATTTGAGCATTGAAAAAGTGAAAGTGAAGCTATCCCAAAGCTTATCAAGTAGTGATTATGATGACCAATTTGATGCATCCATTCAGTCAATAGAAAAAGGTTTAAAGAAAGTTTACAGTTAGTGCATTTGGAATACTTTCTTAATTTTATTTAAGCCTACCATCCTCAAAAAAGAAAATAACAATCCCCAATGATAGAAAGTAAAAAATACAGTGTGGCGGCGATAGGAAACGCAATGCTAGATCTCGTGTGCGAGGTGCCCGACCAGTTTCTTAGCCAAGAAGGAATTTCGAAAGGTGTTATGAATCTAGTCTCCAGGGAAAGATCAAATAATATTTTAAGATTAGTTCGACCAATCAAAGAGACTGCGGGAGGATCCGCAGCCAATACAATTTCAACTCTGGCAAAGCTAGGTTTAAAAACCGGTTATATAGGAAAAATTGCTGATGATCCTAAGGGTAAGGTATTCAAAAAAGATTTGCTAGACAACTCAATATTTTACAACACTGACTTTCTGGACAAAGACTATACTGAAGCAACTGGTAAATGCATTGTTTTGATTACGCCTGATAAAGAAAGGACAATGAACACTTATCTTGGAGCTACAGAATTTCTCACCGATGTTGATATAGATGAAGAACTTATTGCCCAAAGTGAATGGTTGTATCTTGAAGGATATCGATTTGATGGGCAAAAGAGTAAAAAGGCTTTTTATAAAGCTATTGAAATTGCAAAAAAAAATAAAACAAAAATTGCAATTACCCTGTCTGATAAATTTTGTGTTGATCGACATCGTTCCGATTTTATTTATCTCTTGAGTGTGTCCGCAGACATGGTGTTTTGTAATGAAGACGAATTGAAATCGCTATATCAAATTGAGGATATTAAAAAGGCCAGAGAATTTATTGATGACTCCATAAGTTGCTTGGCCTGTACTTGTGCGGAAAAGGGTGCTTACTTATTTTATGGGTCATCTATAAGTGAAATTTCAACAAAAAAGGTCGCTGTAGTTGATACCACGGGAGCGGGAGATAGTTTTGCTGCAGGATTTTTATATGGACTTTCTAAAAATTTTACCTTTGACAAGTGTGCTACTTATGGAAATGTTATAGCTGGCGAAGTACTGAAAGTTTATGGCCCTAGGGTAGAAAAAGGCTTAAAGAACTTCGTTATTAGTTAGTAGCTAATTATTCTTTGTTAATAGTCTGAAAACATCAGCTAAATCTGCTTCCTCTGTTGAAAGATCCATTATTGCCAGTCCCTGAGACCTTAAACTGTCAAGAAGTTGATCTGTTTTAATCTCATTTCTATTATAAGATATAGATAATCTTTGATTTTTATTTTCCTTTATACTTGCTTTATCGGGGAGGTTAATTTTCTTAAGATTACTATTGCTATATTTAATATTTATAACTTTTAGATTCACTCTAGCGAGCAAGTCACTTGTGTCATTACAAGCAATTAATTCGCCCTTATTTAAGATCGCGATTTTTTCACAAAGAGCTTCAGCTTCTTCTAAATAGTGGGTCGTCAAGATAATCGTTGTTCCATTTGCATTTAAATGCTTCATATAATCCCACAACATTTCTCTTAGCTCAATATCTACTCCAGCTGTGGGCTCATCCAAGATCACTACCTTTGGTGCATGAACAAGAGCTTTACCAATAAGCAACCTCCTCCTCATTCCACCAGACAGAGATCTCATATAAGCATTAGACTTTGCTTCCAAACCAAGTCTTCTTAATAACTGGTTAATTTTTCTTTCTGACTTTCTTACGCCATAGAGACCTGCTTGTATATCTAGACTCTCATAGGGTGTTAAAAATGGATCAAAGTTTGTTTCCTGTGGAACTACCCCAATACTTCTCTTAAATTCTCTTACATTTATATCCTGATCGATGTCTCTTATTTTTACTATTCCAGATGTTTTAATTACTAGACCAGCTAAGATATTTATCAGAGTTGATTTGCCCGCACCGTTGGGTCCCAACAACCCAAAGAAGGAACCTTTTTTTACTTGTAAATTCAAGTTTCTAAGCGCAACTACTGGGGCATTTCCATCATAACCTTTATACACCTTTTTTAAATTTTTTACCTCTAGGCCAAACTCAATTAAATCTGTTTTCATCATATTTATTCTTCATTTTTATAGTAGTATTAGACATAAAATATGTTATTTATTTTGTTATGTCGAAAGAAGTTATAATCACGAACAAAATTGTTGTATCATGTAACGGTGACGATAGCAAAGGAAGCAATCACCCTAAAGTATGGCTAAAAATAAAAGAGCCAGAAAAGTTTATTGACTGCCCTTATTGCGAGCGGAGATTTTCATATCAACCATCAAAGGACTAGATTGTGAATGATCTTAACTCTGAGAAGCATCTTATTTTAGTAGATGGTTCAGGATTTATATTTAGAGCTTACCATGCTCTTCCACCTCTTAGCAAGTCTGATGGAACACCTACGGGAGCTGTTTCAGGCTATTGCAACATGCTCTTTAAATTAATAAATGAACTAAAGGAATTTAAAGCTACTCATATTGCAGTCATATTTGACCATAAAGAAAAGACATTTAGATCCGATATTTATCCAGACTACAAAGCAAACAGACCTCCCGCTCCAGAAGACTTGGTGCCACAGTTTCAGTTAATAAGAGATGCTACCGAAGCATTTGGCTTTCTAGCGATAGAAAAGAAAGGATATGAAGCTGACGACATAATTGCAACACTGGCTAAGAACGCAACTGAGGAGGGTGCTATTGTAACAATCTTTTCATCAGACAAAGACTTGATGCAACTTGTTTCGGACGACATAAAAATGTATGACCCTATTAGAAATATTTTCATTGATGCTGATAGGGTACGAGAAAAGTTTGGCGTTTCGCCCGATAAGGTAATCGATGTACAAGCACTTATTGGTGATAAAGTCGATAATATTCCAGGGGTACCCGGCGTCGGGGTAAAGACTGCTTCTAGCTTGATCTCAGAATTCAAAACTGTAGAAAACTTGGTGGAGAAATATGAGACAATAGATAAGGATAGAATAAAGAATTTGATTTCTGAAAACACCGATAAAATAATTTTGTCAAAAAAACTCGTTACCTTACTTAAAACAGTCGAAATTGACACAAATCTTCAAGATCTTGAGCTAGCAACCTTAAATCTCGACAAATTGCTAGTTTTCACAAAACTAATGGAACTGAATACATTATCAAAAAGAATATCGGCCCAATTAGAAGAATTCGCTTCGTCAAATATATCTAAAGACGACCAAAGAGAACTAATACCTTCAGAAAAATATGAAATAATAACAACTGAAGATGATCTTAATAGGTGGTGCGAAGAAATATTGAAACAAAAGTTTTTTGCAATTGATACTGAGACCACCTCCCTTAATACTCTTTCTGCTGAACTCGTAGGTATTTCCCTTTGTATCGGAATTGGTAAAGCGTGCTACATACCAATAGCACATCAGGCCAATCAACCTGAACATAGCGACTTAAAAGAGGGGCAACTGGATAGAGATATGGTCTTAAGAAGACTCCAGCCGCTCTTACTTGATGAAAGTATATTAAAAATCGGTCACAATATAAAATACGACATTAAGGTTTTGTACAAATATAAATGCTACGTAAATTCTTTTGATGACACGATGTTAATGTCACACTGTATAAATGGTGGACGACAAAGACACAGCTTAGACGCAATAGCCAAGGATCTTCTAAATCATGAAACAACAAAACTTAAAGATCTAATAGGGTCAGGAAAGAAAGAACTAAACTTTCAGAATGTTCCCATAAGTTTAGCAGCAGATTATGCAGCTGAAGATGCTGACATGACTTTTCGAGCTTGGAAAATTTTAAAAAAAGAGCTTATCAAACAATCAGTTTATAGTGTTTATCAAAATATCGATAAGCCGATGGTCCCGGTTTTAATTGATGCAGAGCTAAAGGGAATTACGGTTGACAAGGAGCAGTTACGAAGATTATCGCAATTTTTTGAAAAAACCCTAAGTGAATTGGAAACTAAAATATTTTCAATAGTGGGAGCTGAGTTCAACATTGCCTCTCCAAAACAGTTGGGTGAAGTTCTTTTTGAAAAGTTAAATTTGCCAGGTGGAAAAAAAAATAAATCCGGTGGTTTTCAAACGGGAGCAGATATACTGGAAGACTTGTCAGCGAAAGGTTTTGAGATTGCATCCTATCTTCTAGAATGGAGAAAGATGTCAAAATTGAAATCCACTTATTCAGACTCGCTAATGTTGCATATAAATAATTTCACAGGTAGAGTGCACACGTCCTTTAATCTCGCAGGCACATCAACAGGTCGTCTGTCGTCCTCTGACCCAAATCTACAAAATATACCTATAAGAGATACAGAGGGCAAAAAAATCAGAGAAACCTTTATAGCCAAAAAAGGAGCTGAGCTATTAAGTCTCGACTATAACCAAATAGAACTGAGATTACTAGCTCACATAGCTGACGTAAAAGGCCTTAAGGATGCATTTAAAAATGATATTGATATTCACGCGAGCACCGCATCCCAAATATTTAAGGTTGCTTTCAAAAAAGTGGATGCGTCTCTCAGAAGGAAAGCAAAGGCGATAAATTTTGGGATAATTTATGGCATTTCTGCATTTGGCCTATCAAGAAATCTTAAAATTACTCGTACCGAAGCGCAAGAATTTATAGATGATTATTTCAGACAATTTCCTGAAATTAAAGACTACATGAAAACTACGGTGGATACTGCAAAGAAAACTGGCTTTGTAACTACCTTGTTCAATAGAAAAATACACTTGCCAAACATTGGTACCAAGGGTCCAATTGGTGGCTTTGCTGAACGAGCTGCTATAAATGCACCAATCCAAGGTAGTGCATCAGATATAATTAAAAGAGCTATGATTAAAATACATGAGTTTCTGAAGAGTTCTGAAATAGACGCTCACCTTTTATTGCAAGTTCATGACGAACTAGTATTTGAAACTAATAAAGACGATATTAATAAAATACAAAATAGAGCCTCTGAAATTATGGAACAAGCGACACTACCATATTTAGATTTGGACGTACCCTTGAAGGTTGAAGGAGGGCATGCAATTAATTGGTATTTGGCTCACTAAAATCTAATAAAATTTCATTAAATACTTTATTTAGTAAAGTTTTGTCAGTATGACTCAGGACTATTTCTACTCCAAACACTCCTGAATTGTTAAAAGGATACGACCCAATAGAGATATCTTTGTATCTATCTGCATACTGCCAAAGTCTTTCTGAGATTTCGCTTTCCCTCTTAAATATTTTTATGGTCTTTGAAAGAATTGGTTCAATAGGCTCTAGATCTAAACTTATTTCTTGTACCATTGCTTCAAAGATCTGAGGGACTCCAGCCATTACGAAAACGTTTTTAATTATGAAGCCAGGAGCTCCGGATATTTTATTTTTTATCAGCTTAGCTCCTTCAGGAATTCTTGCCATCCTCAGTCTTGCCGCGTTTAGGTCTTTTTTCCCATTTTTATAATTCATTGCGAGCAGCTCAACGGCATCATCCCTAACAAGCAAAGGAACATCAAAGCAACTTGCAATAGACTCAGCGGTTATATCATCATGGGTCGGTCCTATACCGCCACTAGTGAAGACATAATCTTTCAAAGAGGATTCACCTTTCACAACACTTTTTATAATGTTGTGGTTATCTGGAATAACCCTAACTTCCTGCAATAAAATGCCTCTTTCAACTAATATTTTTGCTAGATAATTGGAATTTGTATCTTTAGTTCTACCAGAAAGAATTTCATTTCCGATGATAATAATTGAAGCTGTTTTCATTTTGGTCACTAATTTGTCATGAATGATAAAGTTTCCTCTTTACTGAATAAAGAATGGATAATAATCATAAACTATAAAAAGAATTATTTCTAAGAAAATGCATAAGAATAAAGATGGAATATACATATACAACGAGGATGCTTATAAGGGCATTAAAAAAGCGTGTAAGCTTGCCTCAAAAACACTCGATATGATTGGTCAATTCATTGAACCCGGCGTCACTACTGAAGAGTTAGACAAAAAGTGTCATGATTTTATGTTGGCTCACAATTCGGTTCCTGCAACATTAGGATATCGAGGCTATCCAAAATCTTGTTGTATTTCTCTTAATCATGTTGTCTGCCACGGAATTCCTGGTAAAAAAAGACTCAAGAATGGCGATATTTTAAATATAGATGTTACTTGTATTCTTGAAGGTTGGTATGGAGACACTAGCAGAATGTTCACCGTGGGTGACATTAGTTTAAAATCAAAAAGATTAATTGAGATAACCTATGATGCACTCCAATTAGCAATAAACAACGTTAAACCTGGTAATAAGTTTGGCGATATTGGAGCAGTAATACAAGAGTATGTGGAAAAAAATAAGATGTCTGTTGTCAGAGATTTCTGTGGGCATGGAATTGGAAATGAATTTCATCAAGCGCCAAATGTTCTTCATTATGGTAATCACGGCTCTGGGCCCATGCTCGAAAGTGGCATGTGCTTTACAATTGAACCAATGGTAAATATTGGTCGACCAGAAACAAAAATTCTAAGTGATAACTGGACCGCGGTTACAAGGGATAAGTCGTTGTCAGCACAATTTGAACACACTTTATTTGTTAGAAAGGAAGGATGTGAAGTTCTAACTCAATCCTTAAACAATACTTACTTTCCTCAAGGTGCTAAATTGCGCCGCAGCAGTGCTTAAATTTTTTCCCGGAACCACAAGGACAGGGACTATTTCTTCTAACTTTCTTGTTTGGAAAGGAATTAAATTCCTCTGACATCGTTTCACTATTTTTAATTTCTGAACTAGCGTCCTGTTTGTCAAACGAAGTTATATCTTTTTCCGAAACAAACTTTGCAAAAAAAACTACTTTTATTGTTTCTCTCTTTATTTTTTCCAACAGACTTTCAAACAATATAAATGCTTCTTGCTTATATTCATTTAGTGGATCTCGCTGAGCATATCCCCTAAAACCTATAACTGATCTCAAGTGATCTAATGTCGAAAGATGACGTGACCAACAGTGATCGATAACCTGGAGTAAGATTTGCTTTTGAAGCATTTTGAATGCTTGTTCCCCGACCTCAACTTGTTTGTGCTGTAAATTTTTTTGAACTTCCTTTAAGATGACATCTCTTATCTCTGTTTCTAATATTCCGTCTTTTTTAACATATTTACTTAATTGTATAGGTAGGTTAAATTGCTCTTTGAGCTTTTCCTCTAACCCATTTACATCCCATTGATCTACAAACGATCCCTCCGGGATGCTTTCAACGATAATATCTTCTACTACATCCATATAAATGTTTTCAAATATCTCTGAAACATCAGCTGTTTCCATTATGTTTCTTCTTTGAGAAAAAACCTCTTTCCGTTGAACATTTACTACATCATCATATTTAAGGATATTCTTTCTTAGGTCAAAATTCCTAGCTTCAACTTTTCCTTGAGCCCGCTCAAGCGCTTTACTCACCCATGGGTGTGCAATGCTCTCACCATCCTTTAAGCCTAATTTAGACAACATTCCATCAAGTTTATCTGACCCAAATATTCTCAACAAATCATCATCTAGACTTAGGAAAAAAGTCGTCTTTCCAGGATCACCCTGTCTACCAGATCGCCCTCTCAATTGATTATCTATTCTCCTACTTTCATGTCTCTCCGTAGCCAGAACATACAAACCCCCTGCTTTGACTACTTGCTCCTTGTTCTTAAAAACTTGTTGCTCAATTTTGGTCTTCTTCTTATCAAAATCAGGGTCATCATCGTCAACCTTACCCTTTATTTGCATTTCAACGTTACCACCAAGTTGTATATCTGTTCCTCTACCAGCCATATTTGTGGCTATCGTTACTGCTCCAGGAGTCCCAGCTAGTGAGATTATCTCTGCCTCTTTTTCATGGTATCTCGCATTAAGCACGTTGTGATTTATGTTTTCTTTTTTAAGGAATTTTGAAATTTCCTCTGATTTGTCAATTGATGTAGTGCCAACCAATATCGGTTGTCCCTTAGCATTAGATTTTTTAATCTCATTAATAACGGCTTTATACTTTTCCTCTTTAGTTCTATATACTTGATCATCTTCATCTACTCTGGAAATAGGCATATTTGTAGGGACTTCAACAACACCTAAACCATATATCTCCGCAAACTCATCAGCCTCTGTTATTGCTGTACCAGTCATTCCGGCCAGCTTTTCATAAAGCCGAAAATAGTTTTGAAAAGTGACAGACGCGAGAGTAGTGTTTTCTGGCTTAACACTTAATTTTTCTTTTGCCTCAATTGCTTGATGTAGACCATTGGATAGGCGTCTACCAGACATCATTCTTCCAGTAAACTCATCAATTAAAATAACCTCTCCTCCTCTAACTATATAGTCACTCTCTTTTCTAAATAGCTTGTTAGCAATTAAAGCTTGATTGACATGATGAACCAAGTCCGTGTTCTCTGGATCATATAGGTTAGATGTTGCCGTTAGAAGATCTTGTTCTCTAAGTAATGTTTCCATTAATTGGTTGCCACTATCAGTTAAACTTCCCGTCTTAGTTTTTTCATCTAACTCAAAGTCACTTACATCAAGTTGTGGAATAAGAGAATTAACCTTTGTATACAGTTCTGACTTATCATTGGTTGGGCCAGAAATGATTAATGGTGTTCTTGCCTCATCAATTAGTATACTATCTACCTCGTCTACGATAGCGTAATGGGGAGTTCTTTGACAAATCTCTGACAAGTCGGACTTCATATTGTCGCGTAAATAATCAAAGCCGAGTTCATTATTAGTGGCATATGTAACATCAGTAGCGTAGGCTTGTATTTTTTCGCTGTCCTCCATATCTGGAACTATTACACCCACGCTTATATCAAGAGAGGAGAATACTTTTCCCATCCATTCAGCATCACGTTTTGCCAAATAATCGTTAACTGTCACGAGATGTGCCCCTTTACCTTGAAGAGCATTTAAATACAATGGCAGAGTGGCAGTAAGCGTTTTACCTTCTCCAGTTTTCATCTCGGCAATATATCCCCTGTGGAGAAAATAACCTCCTATTAATTGCACATCAAACGGGCGCAAGCCAATTGCTCTTTCCGATACTTCTCTTACAACGGCAAACGCTTCAGGCAATATTAAGTCTAAATCTTGTCCGTTCTCTATTCTCTGGCGGAAATCACTAGTTTTTTGCCTTAAAAGATGATCAGAGCTATTTTTCATCTCCTTCGACAAAGAATTAATCTTCTCAATGATGGGTTTTGCAGCTTTTAATAGCCTATCATTTGAATTTCCAAATATTTTTTTAAAAACTGAAATATTAATCATTTTTTTTCCATTTATCTAAAAAAGATTTATATAGCTTTAATCCGAGCTTGGAAAGTATTAGATTTAGCGACTAATTATTAACCAAATAAAAATTACTATACTAATCTATATATTTTTTGTATCAAAAGATCGTTACCCGAATAGATTTAAGGAATAGTTATGAAACAAACATATTATCAATTTCTTGCTACTATCATAGCAATAACTTTTTTTATCCAGTCATCACAAGAGGTTTATTCACAGGAAGCTTTGTCAGCCGATACTCCATTTATAGAAGTAAATGGGAAGATAATAAAATTTGGTAGCGCCGTTATCGCTTTTTCAAAGATTCAACAAAGCAACGTGAATTTTGATAAGAACACAATTTTTTCTCAAATAGTTCAACAACTTGTTAATGAAGAATTATTGTCACAAAAAATTGATAAAGAAAATAAACTGACTTTATTGGCACTAGAACATGAAAAACGAAGTGCAAAAGCAGCTCAAATGGTATCAAAAATACTGAAAAACTTTCCAAATGATGAACTAGTTAAATCAGCATACAAAAATCTATCCAATGAATTCAAGGGATCGCTAGAATATAATGCGTCACACATACTAGTAAAAGAAGAGAGCCAAGCGAAAACTATTCGAAAAGACATAAGCAATGGTAAAAATTTTGAAGCTTTAGCAAAAGAACATTCTATTGGTCCATCGGGAAAAAATGGTGGAAATCTTAACTGGTTTGATTTGAATAGTATGGTACCTGAATTTTCAACCGCATTAATGGTCTTGTCCGAGGGAGATATAAGCCAACCCGTGCAGACGAAGTTCGGTTGGCACCTAATTAAATTGAATAAAACGAGAGAAAAAAAGATACCGGAGTTCGAGGAAATAAAAGCTCAGCTAGTACAAAACCTGAGACAAAAAAAGATCAATGATTATTTAAACTCATTAAATGAAAACTCTAAAATAAATTTTGTTGGAAAAGATATCAACCCAAACGAAATTACTAATACCAAACTTCTAGAAACACTGGATGAATAAGTCAAATAAACGATCTAACCAAGGTAGTACACCTTTTAATCTTGCTGGTTTAAAATTTGCGACTTGTTGCTCCGGAACAAAATATGAAAACAGAGATGATCTATTGCTCATTGTACTGGATCCCGGAAGCCATATTTGCGCTTGTTTCACTACTTCAACGATGCCATCAGCACCAGTTATTTGGTCAAAAAATAATGTAAGAAAAACACAGAACTTGAAACAGAAACTAGTTTTGTTAGTAAATGCTGGTAATGCCAATGCCTTCACGGGTAAACAAGGCCTTATAGCATGCGAACATAAAGCCCTCGCGCTGTCTAATCTTTTTCAATGTGACATAAAGAATATTTTCTTTTCTTCAACTGGTGTTATAGGGGAACAACTACCACACCATAAAATTATTAAACACTTTGATCTCTTAAGATGCGAATTATCAGACTCTGCCTTAGAAGCGGCTTCGAATGCTATATTGACAACTGATTTAAAGCCAAAAATTTACACAAAAAAATTTAAAATATCCGGTAAGATTTTTACAATCTCTGCTATTGCGAAGGGTTCGGGAATGATCATGCCAAATATGGCGACTATGCTAGCTTTCATATTCACAGATTTTGCAATAGACAAAAAGACCCTTTCAACGATCACTAAAAAAGGTATACAGGAAAGCTTTAATAGAATATCAGTTGACGGCGATACTTCAACTTCAGACACTGTTTTTGTAGCTACAACTAATAAAAAGTGCCTTGAATTTTCAAAAGAAAGAAGAAAAAAAGCCATAGATAGTTTTTACAATGAGCTTAAGTTTGCGATGATAGATTTAGCTAAAAAGATTGTAATGGATGGAGAGGGTGCATCAAAATTCATTACCGTGCGAGTAAAAAATGCAAAGAATACTTATCGTGCAAGAAATATTTGTTTTTCGATTGCAAACTCTATTTTGGTAAAGACAGCAATCGCTGGTGAAGATGCAAATTGGGGTAGGCTTATAATGGCGATTGGTAAGACACGTATTAAGTTGGAAGTAACAAAAATTAAAATTTATATACAGAGCCTCTTGGTATGTAAAAATGGTCAAGGCGTAGATGTGGTTGACGAATTGAGTTTGTCAAAAGCTTTAAAAAAGAGAAACATAGATATTTTAATTGATTTAGCAGAAGGAGATAGGGAATTTACAGTATGGACATCGGACCTAACCGACGAATATATTAAAATTAATGCGGATTATAGGTCATGAAAACAAGGCTAGTTGCTTTGATTGGCTTAATCAATGAAAACAATGAAGTCCTAATTTCGTTGAGGAAAAATAGAAGTCATTATAATAATTTGTGGGAATTTCCGGGAGGAAAGGTTGAGGAAGATGAAACTGTAGATAATGCTTTAGAAAGAGAAATTAAAGAAGAACTTAGTATAGACATTTCTAGTAACTGTATTGCTCCTCTAACATTTTCAATAGAATACAATAATACACATCAAACAATTCTTATGCTGCATATTTGTAGAAAATGGCGAGGTAGTCCTATAAGTCTTTTGGGTCAAAAACTTGAATGGGTTAGACCCATTGACTTAACTGACTATGAAATGCCCAGAGCAAATGTATTCTTAATATCTATATTGAGAGATTGGATAGCGACTTCCTAAAAAGAAGCCTTCATTTTATAATAAGTATAAATATATATAGCAAAAAGCCCCAAAAAAAATATGAAAGCATAAATAGTTGCGTTGTAAAAAATTAATGCCAATAGACTAGGTGTAATGAACGCTGGTAAAATCAGAAACGTTGAAAACGAATTGGCAAAAGTTGAGTTACGGTGAAAAAGCTTTAACCTCTTGATCTTATCAAAAACTAACTGATGGAAGTGCTCTCTGTCAGCTCTTGAAGCTGGCTTTTTTTTGTTAACTCTTCTGTAGATTGAGAAAACTGTTTCGACAACAGGCCAGAAAAAAATTAGTAATATTGACCAAGCTGTAATTTCAGGATTTCTTACAAGTAAAAGAATTGCAACCCAAGATAAACAATGGCCTTGAAAGTATGCTCCGCCATCTCCCAAAAATATCTTTCCCCAGGGGAAATTTAATAAAAAAAGCCCTAGCGAGCTTAGAAAAAAAACAAGACAAAGCAATACGACTAAGGCGTCAGAAGTTATCCAAGCAATTACCATCAAAAAAAAGGAAGTGGATAAAGATACTCCTAAAGACAAGCCATTTAATCCGTCTATAACATTGAATGAATGAGAGACGCCTGTTGTTGCAAATATCGTGAATAATATGGCCAACGGTGATAATAAAAAAAGCTGGTCAACAAATAAAACATCAACTCTATTTAACCAAGTTTTAAGGAGAATAATGGCCACTACAGACGAAATGGCAGCGCCTAACAATCGATATATTGGCCTTATTTTGAAATGTAGATCATCAAGTAATCCAAAAATAAGAACGGGGATACCAGACAAAATAATTAACCCCAAATAATTACTAGAAAAATTATCTGAATTATACCACGCATAGATACAGCCCGCTATTATCGCAACTCCACCAATTCTAGGAGTTGCGCCAACATGGCTTCTTTGAACTTCTACCTCTCGTAGTCCTCGAGCGGAGTACCGAAGATGGATACTTCTTGATATGATGATCAAAATAGACACTAAAAAGCTGCCAAAAAGAGCATTATCATATCCCGATAAAAACCGTGTTATAGCTTCAAGCTCCATATTTTGTTCCTGATAAAATCTCTCTATTGATTAATAGACATTTTTTAATAATTATTTGCAAGAAATTGTTTAGGTTTACTGAAAAAACAATCGAAGCTAGACTTATGCTGTTTTAGTTAGTTCTACAGGAGAAATGTTGAGAAGTCATCTTTTAGATGTTTTAAGAGGGGTCTCTGTTTTCGCCATGATTGTCTATCACTTTTTTTGGGATTTAGGCTACTTTAATTTTATTGATCTAGAAAATATGACGAAAGGACTACCCTTGCTCTTTGCTCAATGCATAGGAGCTAGTTTTATTACTATTTCAGGCATATCTTTTGGGCTCGCGAGCAATTCCAAAGATTTCAGTTTTAAGTTCATGAAGCGCATTGGTATATTGATTTCGGTCTGCCTCTTGATAACATTAAGTACATTTTTTTTTGACAAATCAAGCTTCATTTTTTTTGGCATATTACACTTACTAGCAATGTGTTCCTTTATCGGTTTATTTCTTATCAAGATTAAGCATAACTATATCTTATTTATTCTTTTTGTGTTTTCTTTAATCCCAAGTATTACTAAGATTAAATTTGAGTTGCCGAGCTACTTGTATTGGATAGGGTTAAATATCGAGGTACCTATTACCAACGATTTTTACCCACTTTTTCCGTGGGTAAGCTTCTATATTTTTGGATTATGGGCTTGTAAGCCTCTTAGAAGCTTCATAGCGATTAAAAACAAAAGTGACTATTCTAATTTTAATAACTTTAATCATATTCAAAAAAGTCTACTATTTTTAGGAAAAAATTCTCTGACGATTTATATTTTACATCAACCAATATTTTTTTCTTTATTCTTAATATTTATTCGAATAAGCTCTTGAAAATTTTTTGGATAGATCAGAAATGCACGTAGGCTTTATTTTAGATGGAAATGGAAGATGGGCTGCTAATAAGTCTTTACCTAGATCTGTTGGTCATAAGAAAGGTGCTGAAAATGTCGAGGATATTTTAAAAAGTTGTAAAGACCTTGGGATAACCACTGTTACTATGTACGCCTTTTCTACTGAAAATTGGAGCAGACCAGTTTTCGAAATTAAAGCTTTAATGCGATTGTTCCAGTATTACTTAAAGAAAAAGCTTACAATGCTATACCAAGAAAACGTGAAAGTTTTGACAATTGGTAACATTAGTCCTTTCCCAAAAGTTATTAAAGATTATATAAAAAACTTGGAAGAACTTACCAAAAATAATGATGGAATGTTTTTAAATCTAGCTATGAACTATGGGGGAAGATCCGAAATTATTAAAGCTACTAAGGGGATTGTTAAAGCCGTTTCAGAAGGCATTATAAAAATTGAAGATTTAGATGAGCAACTGTTTGCTCAACACCTATATACCTATGGCCAAGAAGACCCAGACCTAATAATTAGGACAGCGGGAGAAAAAAGGTTGTCTAACTTTTTACTCTGGCAATCCGCTTATAGCGAACTATATTTCGTCGAAAAAAATTGGCCAGACTTCAATCGAGCTGATCTTATAGAGGCATTGAATCATTATAAATCAAGAAAAAGAAAGTTTGGCTCACTAGACGCCACTGAAAAGACCGCGAGAAAACAGGTGAGTTGATTGATTAGATATCCGATTTGTATCTTTCTAAACTTTCTTATCTCGTTCCTCTTAACAAGTATTAATGAAGTCAGCGCCTCAGAAGAGGTTTATGAAACTCCGAGAATGCATAACACTTATGGTATGCCAGGGAATATTGACACTCCTACTGCTGAAGTATTTCCTGAGGGCCAGTTTTCAGTTTCATCCTCTGTTTTTGGTGGCACAATTAGAACTACCCTATCTTTTCAGATAACTAATGGCATCACTTTAAGCTTCAGATATTCAAGAATACCGAGTGCTTTGGGTGATTACGACGGATACTTTTGGGATAGAAGCTTTGATTTTCACTATTTGTTGAATAGACAAACGAAGTATTTTCCTTCAGTGGCAATTGGTTTGCGTGACTTTATCGGTACAGGTCTATACACCGGCGAGTACTTAGTTGCCACAAAAAATATTACCAAAGATGTAAAGCTTTCCGGTGGACTAGGGTGGGGTAGATTGTCTGGCAAGAATAATCAGCCAAATATTTTTGGTATTGGAAATGAACGCGTTTCTAGATCAATTGGTTTTGGTGGAACAATACACACTGATCATTTTTTTTCTGGTACTAACTCTCCCTTTTTCGCTTTGTCTTATAGTTTAAGTCCAAGGTTCGAAATTATTGCTGAAATGTCTTCAGATGATTATGATATGGAGGTTTCAAGCTCTAAGGGGATTAAACGGCGGAATGATCTAAATTTCGCCGTTAAATATTTGGTAGCACCAGATTTTTCTCTGATGGGTAAACTAATGCATGGAGAAACCTTTGGTCTTTCAGGAGTTTTAACTTTAAATCCCAGAAATAGTCCTTACAAAAGTGGAATTGAAACAGCTCCTATGCCTCTACTTGACGACAGAATAATTTTGCAGGATCAACAATCAATGGATCCTGACATTTTCAGTCGAAGCGAAGACCTATTAGAGCTAGACGGAATAAATTTACTCACGCTAAGAATAGTTAAAAAAGATACGCTAGAGGTTGAAATTGAAGATAGGAACTATTTAGATGTGGCTCAGATGGTAGGTCGAGCAACGAGAATTCTCTCCAAAACCGTACCAGTGCAAGTCCAAGTGTTCAAACTGAAACTAATTGATTTTCAGTCAAGTTTTAAAGTTACAGAAGTTGTAATAATGCGAAATGCAATTAGAGAGAATGAGTTAGCGTTTGATGGACCAGAAAAACTTTGGTCAGCGGTTACTTTCAAAAACCCCTCTCCCACCATCAGTAAAGATCAAGGTTTTGTAGGTAAAAAGACAATATGGTCTATTTATCCAGACATAGATATCATGTTGTTTGATCCACATTTCCCTATAAACGGAAGCATTGGTTGGGAAGCTAAATTAAGCCACAGATTGCGCAATTCGATGACAATAAATAGCTCAATCAAACAACCAATAATTACTGGATTAGACAATATTAAACGAGGTCCCAAAGAAGGTCTGCCTAATGTTAGATCAGATTATATGTATTATTACAGGGATATTGGAACTAAGCCTTATCTAGCCAACTTGACTATCGACCAATACTTTAAACCGTTTAAAACCATTTATAGCCAACTGAATTTAGGGTATTTGGAAATGATGTATGCCGGTGTAAGGTCAGAGACAGTGTGGAAAGATACTAATAAACCGTACGGTCTTGGTCTAGACCTTGCAATAGTAAAAAAACGAAATACGTATGGAGACTTTTCTCTAATTGACTCTAATTATACAACGATAATAGGTTCTTTTTACTACGACTTAAGTAGTGACTGGAATTTTAAATTAGATGCTGGCAAGTACTTAGCAGGCGATTATGGTGGTACCCTTTCTTTATTTAGAACTTTCAATAATGGATGGGAGATAGGCGCTTATGCTACAATAACCGATGTCGAGTTTTCTACCTATGGCGAGGGCTCTTTTGAGAAAGGTATAACATTGAAGGCACCACTTAGCTGGTTCACGGGTAAAAAATCAAAAGCATATAGACAAACGATTATTAAACCCATAAGTGGTGACGGTGGAGCTCGTTTATATTTAGAGAATGATAAGTTTTTGTATGAACGTATAAAGATTTATGGAAAAAAAAGTTTCAAGGATAATTGGAAAAGATTTTACAGATGATAAAATGGCTTTCACTAACGATACTTATCTTTTGTTTCGCATGCACGAATGACGACATTTTTAAAAATGAAAAAGCCGGTTTCACAAATATTTACAAGAATATTTTATTAAGAAGCTTAAGCATAGAAGAGAAAAAAATCCCATCTTCAAAAACTGTATACAATAAGAAATGGTTGTCAAAATACAGTCAACCAATTATTGCTTTGTCATCCCCCAATCACACAGATAGAGCTACTCTGGTAGCACTAGGAAATCAAAATGATAAACTAACATGGGTCAGCGCTGATGGGTTAAGCGTCAGTTTTGACAACGGAATTTTAATAGCCACTAGGGGTTATTCGCAGGATCTTATGGAGTCGCATAGTGAAGGTATAAATTCCATATTCAATCAGATTACAAAAGCCCATCATAAAACTTATAGGTATTTAAATGGACAAAATGAATACAGAGAAATGAAATTTTCATGCACGATGGCTTATAAAGAAGGTATAGCTTTTTCACTTTTAGATCTGACATTAAATACAACCAAATTCACAGAGTCTTGTAAGAGTGGTCCTTCACAGCACACCAATATTTACTACGTTTTACCAAACACGAATATAGTGCTTAAATCACAACAGTGGATCAGCGAGACAAATGGGTACATAGACATCTATAATTACTATGCTTTCCAAGGTAACATATAAAAATACCTTTCTTGTTGCGATTTTAGCACACAATGCAAACTATAAAAATAAAAGATAGAATTGAAAAAAATGTATTTTATTAACACGAAATATATTGTATAAAAAAATAAAGCTAGCAAATCGTAGGAGTTAACTAATGCGCATTTTTAAAATTATAGCAACATTAGCCTTTGTTTTATCGTTGTCTGTGCCATCATTCGCACAGTCTTCAGGGGCAAGCGGAGCAAGCGGTAGTGCAGGCGCAGCTGGATCAACTGCAGCGGCGTCCGGAGCAGCTGGAGCAGCAGCAGCCGTGTCAACTACCGTAGCAATTGGTGCTGCAGCAGTAGCAGCAGTAATAGTTGCGCTACAGTCCACTAGCTCGACTTAAGCAAAGTTAATTAAAGTATTTAGAAGGGATAGGTACTTACCTGTCCCTTTTTTTATATTTGACTTTTTTTTTGGAAGATCGACACTTAAAATTCCCAACTTAGGCCTGAACACTGAAGTATCTTTTTTTTAGTGATCAAAGACAGTCCTATGGTATTCCAATAGATTAAGCCCTTAATTTCAATTTATAAAAACGAACATTTGTATGAGTTAGATGCACTCAATGTAGCTATACAATTAACTGCTTTATCGTATAATTGTCATACTGAGCATTATATGATATTTCTTATAATACTTATTTTAACTGTTTCCATGCCTGGATTATATTCCCAGATATCACCACTCGATCTATGATCGTACCCCATGGATATTTTCCAATCGTTATTTAGTGTATACTCCAATTCTATGCCCGACCTAAACATTATCCATCCACCTAAATCTTCTTCGTCATTGTTCATATAGAATCCTGGAAAAAAATCGAAATTAAGGTTAAGGACTCGATTTAACTCTACTTTTCTAATAAACCCGTAACCTACCCAAAGGCCCCCTTTATCTGTTAAAGATATTGATCTTCCTCGTTGAAGAGGGCCAAATTTCTTGCTTTCATAATAAGAATATTGAATCTCTTGACCGACGATTTTGTTCTGAAACTCTACAGCTGAAAAAGAGTTTTTAATATAACTCTGAGCCATACCCTCAGGAAAACCATTTTTAACTGGATTTTCATCGGATAATACAGTCGAAATTGAAAATAACAGTGCGTATATACCGCCCCACATACCAGACCTCCAGAATTGATCTATGATAACATTTTATCATTTACAAGAATACTGTCATTTTTTAAAAGTATAATAAGGAGAACATAATTGAGTAAGCCTACACTTTCTATCGTCATCCCAACTTATAATGAAAAAGACAATATTATCTTAATATTGGAAGAGTTAAAGAAAGTATTAAAGAGTATTTCTCATGAAATTATATTTGTTGACGATAATAGTCCTGACGGAACTAGTGCAGTAGTAAAAGATTGTATGAAAAAATCCTCGAAAATTCGCCTTATTCATAGAATTGGAAGAAAGGGATTGGCTGGAGCTGTGATCGAAGGAATATTTGCCGCGAACGCTGACATTGTTGCGGTCATGGACTGCGACTTGCAGCATGATGAGACTAAGCTTTTAGATATGATCAATTTATTTTCTAAGAATAATTCACTGGATATTGTTATCGGAAGTAGGTTTACAGAGACAGGAGAAATTTCTGAGAAAGCTTTCTCCAAAATACGAGAATTAGGTAGCAAGGCTACAACTTTTATAATTAAGAAAGTACTGAACATAACGTCTACTGATCCTCTATCAGGTTTCTTTATGGTAAAAAAAGAATCTTTTTTAAAGAGTTCAGAAAATTTACAAACTCAGGGATTTAAAGTGCTGGCAGACTTTTTAGCAACATCCGGAAAAAATTTAGAAATTAAAGAGATTGGTTATAGATTTAAAAAATAGACTTGCGGGCGAAAGCAAAATGAGTTTTCTTACCATCTTGGAGCTAATTGGTCTTGTTTTGTCTCAGATACTAAAAGGCAGAGTATCCATAAGATTTATACTTTTCTGCATGGTTGGACTTAGTGGTATCTTCGTCCAATTATTAATTACTGGTCTCGTGATGCTATTAATTAATCAGTTTCCTACTTCTCAAACCTTTGGAATAATTGCGGCCATGACATCAAACTATTTTCTAAATAATATCATTACATTTCAGGAGCGAAGGTTAAAGTCCCTAGACTTAATTAGAGGACTGTTTTCCTTTTACCTAATTTGTTCTTTGGGCGCGTTTACAAATATTGCTATCGCCACCTACATATTTAGTTTTTCGTCTAATTGGCTCATATCAAGCTTTATAGGTGCTTGCTTCGGAGCTGTTTGGAATTTTACACTTTCATCTATTTTCACTTGGAAGTCTAAGTAATAAAATGAAAGGCAAAGCAAATAATCAAAATCACTTGCTGATATTTTTGTTCATTATTTTTTTCCTGACAAAACTCATAGTAATAAAGCATATCCCCTTGATTAACGATGAGGCTTATACATTAACAATTAGTAGATACTTTTCTCTTTCTTACTTTGATCATCCCCCATTAATGATGTGGGTTTCACATTGTTTACACTTATTTGAAATATATCAGTTTTATATTTTTAGGATTCCTTTTATTGCTTTTGGTCTATTAACAAGCTTTTTTCTATATAAGATCACTTCTAAATTTTATTCAAAGGAAGCTGGAGCCACTTCAACTATTCTATATTTTGTTTCTCCTTTTTTCTTCTTCTCTGGGGGTTTCTTTGTTGTACCCGATGCATCTTTAAATTTCGCTGTTGCTGGTGCAACTTATATAGCAGTAAGACTGATTTTTAATAGGGAGGATAGTATCTATTTATGGATTTCACTGGGCCTACTTTTAGCAATAGCATTTTTATCAAAATACCAAGCTTATCTTTTTGGAATAACTCTATTCATTGCTTTTATCATTTGGAGAAGAAATGTGCTATTCACAAAACACTTTTGTATTTCTTTATTAATTTCTACATCCGGGTTACTACCTGTATTTCTTTGGAATATAGAGAATAGCTATAGCAGCTTCAATTTTCATGGGAACAGAAGCTCCTTCGGCTTTGATCTAATTCACGTTATTAACTCTTTATTTGCGCAACTTTTTTTGTTGCTGCCCACTACTTTTTTTTTAATTATTATAAGCTTAATGAAAAGTAAAACCGTCATTAGTGTAAATGAAAAATTTCTTATTCTTCTGTCTCTACCAATAATAATTATTTTTAACATTTTAATTATATTTTCCGATAACAGTTTTTCTCACTGGTCTATGGTTGGATGGATGTTATTAATTCCGTTTGCATCAAACCAACTTATCTTAATGAAATCATTCAAACCCCAACTAATAACTTTGAAAGCTGCCAGTGTTTTTGTAATCGCTGTCATGATTTCGAGTATTTTAATTCATGCAAAAACAGGTTTCATTACCAGAAACTTTGATCAGAAAATACCAAGATGGGATAATACTAGGGAGCTGCTAGATTGGGGACATATCGCAGCCATTCTAAGGAAAAATCTTCAGAAAAAAGAATTAGCTTCTTTAGCAACACTTAATTGGTATGACAGTGGACAACTAACCTCAGCTTTTAATTATAAGCATCCCGTAGGAGTAATCGGTCCAAATTCCAATCATTTTAAATATATGGATCTGACAAAAAAAAATTTTACTACGCTAATCGATGTTCGAATTATTCACAGTAAGGAGCATGGTGGTTTATCAGAAAACATTTTGGCCTACAACTACAATATAACCAACAAAGTTGACATACCTTTTTATAGAGGCGTACGTCGATATGGAACTATCAGTGTAATATCAATAGAAAAAATACAATAAGCTTTCACGCTTTAAAATGAAATATTCATTAAAGAGCCCAGTATAAATATTTATTATATCTTCTTTTTGTTACTATGAACTCCATCTATTTTTAGATCATAGATAGCTAGGAAAAACCAGCTATCAAAATAGATTTTCTTAAACTGTAATTTATTAAAATTTTTTAAAAAGTGATAGCTACATAAGCGAACTGAAACAGCTATTTCTAAAACAATCATATGATATTGAGTTTTTTAACTGCTTGATATAAACATAGAGCCATGAAAGATAAGTTGAAAACTATTTGCATCATTCCCGCTAGAGGAGGTTCTAAGGGATTACCAGGAAAGAATCTGCGACTTTTTAATGGCAAGCCACTGATAGCTTGGCCGATTATCGCGGCTACTAACTGTAAGAGGATAGATACTGTAATAGTAACTACAGATAGCAAGGAGATTGCTATACAAGCAAAATTATATGGAGCTCAAGTTCCTTCTTTAAGACCATCTAATTTATCCCAAGATAATACGACTACTGAAGCAACTTTAAGAGATGCATTAGATAAATTTGAAAAGCATACAAAACAAAACTTTGATATATGTGTTTTTCTAACCTGCACAGACATTTTCAGAGATACCAATTGGCTTACTGATGCTATAGAGAAATTAGAGGATAATAATGCCCTGGAATCAGTTTTTGCTGCACACCCAACTCATAAAAATTTCTGGCATAGAGATAAGAACGGGAAATTGAAGAGAGTTTCTGAAAAAATGAATGTTTATTCGAGCAGACAGGAGAAAGAGCCAATATATAGAGAAGATACAGGACTGGCGTGTGCTTCTAGATCTTATTTGTGGCGTAGTGGAAGAAGAATAGGGAATAACGTTGAAATAATAATTAACAATAATTTTGAAACATCAATAGATATTCATGATGAGTTTGATCTTTTCTTGGCGGAAAAAGCTCTTGAATATTTGAAAAAAAATAATCCAGAAAAAGTGAAACTATTTCTATGAATAAAGATACTAAGCCACGACCTCCTTTGATTTCAATAATTATAAGAACAAAAAATGAGGAAAGATGGATAGACCATTGTTTGAGCACTATAGCTACACAAAGCATAAAAGACTATGAAATCATATTGGTTGATAATAACTCTGATGACAACTCCGTAAAAATTGCAAAAAAATACACAGACAAAATTATAAATGTAGCTCAATTTTATCCAGGAAAAGCAATAAACGAGGGTATCAGGGCTTCATCTGGTAAATTTATCGTTATTGTATCTGGACATTGTATTCCAAAAAACAACAAGTGGCTTCAAAAATTAATAGAACCTCTAGAAAATGATCGAACCGGTTTACTTGCTGGTGTTTACGGTCGGCAAGAGCCGTTATCTTCTACCTCCGCATTAGATAGAAGAGATCTTACTGTCGTTTTTGGGTTGGATGAACGAACTCAGAGAAAGGATAGTTTTTTTCATAATGCCAACAGTGCTTTGACACGAGATATGTGGAATAAATTTCCATTTAACGAAATCACAACAAATATCGAAGACAGATTATGGGGTTCTGAGGTCATAAAGAATGGATATCATATCTTTTACACTCCACACGCCTGCGTTTACCACCACCACGGAATAAATCATGGGGGAAAAGTTGACAGAGCTGAAAAGATTGTAAATATCATTGAAAATTTAGAGGGCTCACCTGCCTCCCTTTCGAAGCTAATAGTGGATAAGCTGAATATAATCAGCATAGTTCCTATCAAAGGATTGCCAACTACTTTTGAGGGAAAAAACTTATTGGTCGAATGTATAAAATATCTCAAATCTTGTAAGCTCATTTCAGATATTTATGTATCAACAGATAACGAAAATACTGCAAAGGTAGCTAGAGATAATGGTGCATTAGCCCCTTTTATAAGACCAATTGAACTTTCAGCTGAAAATGTAAGTTTGCCAGATGTTTTGAAATATACTATTGAGGAGATAGAAAAATTTAGGAATGTTAATTTAGTAGTTATTGCAGAAGAGAATTATCCTTTCCGACCGACAGGATTACTTACCAAATTGATAAATAATATCATTGACGGTGGATACGACACAGTGTGTGCGTCAGTGATCGAACAAAGAAGTATCTGGTTGGATACTGAGGATCAAATTAGTGCAATTGGAGATAAAAAAATGATGTCAAGAAGCATTAAACCTGAAAAAATACATATTAATTTATTTGGTTTGGGAGCAGTAACATTTGTAGATAACATAAGAAACAATACAATCTTGACAAATAATGTGGGGCTTTCCCCTGTTCCGAAATATCCGTATTCGTTTCAAATTGATAACCCAGATCAGTCATGAATAAAAAAAAGATAAAAATAGGCATTTTGGGGTGTGGCCGTGTATGCGAACATTACATACAAAAAATCTTAATTTCAGAAAGAGTTGGTACTCTTTACCAAGTCATTGCTTGTTGTGATGTGGACAAAAAGAAAAGCAAATATGTTGGAAATATATTTTCCTGTAGATCTTACAATAATATTGAAAAGTTTGTTCAGCACAAAGAAATGGAAGTAGTTGTTATACTGACCAAAAGTGGCCAACACTACGAACACTCAAAATTTTGCATGTTGAACGGTTTAAATGTAATAGTGGAAAAACCATTATCGCTTAGAATTGAACATGCTGAAGGTTTAATTAACATTTCGTCTAAAACTGGGAAGTTTTGTTCCTCTATCTTTCAGAACAGGTTGAATCCGGCGGTTGAAGTTACTAAAAATGCTTTTGAAAAAAAGAGGTTTGGCAATTTAGTATCAGTATCTGTAAGGTTGAGATGGTGTAGACTTCAAGAATATTATGACGATGGTTGGCACGGAACTTGGGCACAGGATGGTGGGGTTACAAATCAGCAAGCCATTCATCATGTGGATGCACTCACGTGGATATGCGGAAGCGCAAAATCTGTTAGTGCAATTTCAGCTAAAAGAGCAAATGATCTACAAGCGGAGGACACACTAGTGGCAGCTATTGAGTTAGAAAATGGTGGTTTAGCCACCTTAGAGCTGACAACAGCCGCAAGACCAAAAGATCTTGAGGCATCAATTACTATTACAGGAACACAAGGAGTCGCGCAAATTGGGGGAGTAGCTTTGAATAAGATCGAGCAGTGGAATTTTTCTGACTCCGTTGATAGTGAAAAAGACATAACCGACCGATTTTCTGAGGAAGTTGATAATGGTTATGGTATAAGTCATTACAGACAACTCAAAAAGATTTATCAAACCTTCAGAAACGATCAAATCGATAAAGTTCCATTTCTAGCAAAGGATTGTATCCATACCCTTAGACTTATACACTCGATTTATGCTAGTGAGGAAAAAGGTCGGAAAATTTATTTATCAGAGCAGTTAAGTAGCTCAAAACTAGGAATAAAAAATGATACAAAATAGGGCTCCCGGAAAAGATGTCTCAGCTGAAGACATGGCAGAAAAGTTCCCATTGGCATCAAAAAAAAATAATACACACTTTTCCAAGTTTGATGTTAGCGGTGTACCTTTCGGAGATAGTTTAATCCCTATTATGGCTGGGCCCAATATGGTTGAAAATGAGAAACTTATAGTTGAAACGGCAATCAATGTTAAAAAAGCAGGAGCTCATTTTTTGAGAGGTGGTGCTTTCAAGCCCTTAAGCTTCCCCTATAGATCCGATAAATATACTGAAACTCGTGAAGAAGGAATAAGGTGGCTGGGTATCGCAAAAAAGGAAACTGGCATTGGAATTATAACAGAAGTCATGGAAGAAAAGTACCTAGACTTGATTTGTGAAGTAACTGACATACTGCAAATTGGCTCAAGAAATATGCAAAACTATCCATTGATTTCAGCTGCGGCAAAAACTAAAAAACCTTTGATGATAAAGAGACACTTTGGTGCATCACTCAGAGATTGGCTTGGTGCAGCTGAATATGCTCTTTATGAAGGTAACGAGAAAATTATTTTATGTGAGCGAGGCGTCACAGTTCCTCATACACATAGAGATTCATCTAGATTTTTATTAGACCTACAAGTTGTACCTGCTGCAAAAGAGATAACGCACTTGCCAATAGCTGTTGATCCATCCCATGCTACTTTCTGGCGTCCATGGGTTGCACCAATGTCGCTCGCTAGTGTAGCCGCTGGCGCGGACAGTATAATGCTGGAGGTTCATCCTGATCCTGAAAATTCAGCTGTTGATCCCCTTCAACCTATAGATTTTATTAGTTTTACAAAGCTAATGCGTAGCATGGATAAAGTAGCTCATATTAATGGAAAACATATATTAAATGTTTAGTCATCTAAATGAGATCATAGAAAATGAGATCAAGGAATCAAACTTAGACTTTTACAGTGTTATTGTCGGCACAAAGCCTTCTGTGGGAGCAAGATCTCCAAAATTATGGAACAAAGTTTACAAACACGAAGGAAAAAAAGTCCGGATGGTACCACTAGATGTTGAGGAAGGGAATATCGAACAGCTTTTCAACTACTTGAAGCAAGATAAGCATTGTTTGGGGGGGGCTGTTGCTGTCCCTTTTAAAGAAACAGTATTTAATCTTATAAAAGATAATGTGGAGGAAGAGATAAAAGATATTGGTGCTGTAAACTGTTTTTATCGCCCGCCATCTGGTTCTTTAATTGATGAGTTTACAGGAACCAACACAGATGGTGAGGCTGCCCTAGAACCTATCAAAAATCAACTAACAGAAAGTCAAAACCTAAATATAGGCCTTTTGGGATATGGTGGTGCCGGCAAAGCAATATTAGCTTTTCTTTCAAGAGACTTTAAAAAAAAGCATAAAATTCATATTTTTAATAGAAGTCCAATAAATATAAAAGATTCTAAAAAACGTAATTTATATACATATTCTCTTAATGACTTAGAGACCTTTCTTCCTCATTTTGATTTGTTGATAAATGCTACCTCGGTTGGTCACGTAGAAAGCATTGATATAACCCCTATACCAATAAAATTACTTGCAAAAGCCAAAAATACCATGGTTGTTTATGACATTATTTATGATCCATTAAAAACAACATTGCTGAAGAATAGCGAGGAAATAGGGCTAAGGACTATAAATGGATTACGCATGAATCTTATCCAGGCAGTTCTAGCATATTGCTATACTAATCATACTGTTTTAGCAAAAGAAGAAATCTATAAAATTATGATTTAATCATGTATTTTTTCCCAAAAAAACATGGTATTTCCTTACGAGTTTGTTTCCGATATTGATTTCTATATCTCTCAGAAACTCAATACTATCAAATCTAGATAGAATCTTTTTGCCTATAGGAAAATCCTTATCTGCAATAATTAAAGTGTTCGTACCAAATGAGTTTCTCTCTTCTCTCCATATATCAAACTGTGTTCTTCTTTTCTCCATAACAACATCTGCTTTAAAATCACCCGAATGAAAAATATATAAAGATCCTAATCTATAATCAGAAAAAACAACTCTCTCTATACCATGTTCTACTTTTTCTTTTTCTATATCTCTAATTATTTTTTCCCATCCAAATACAATAGCTGTCTCTCGGTCGACATCACCAAAAAATGCACTAATTGGATAAAAACTCATATTTATAAATAAAATCAGTGAAATGACTGTTCCGTAGAATATATGAAAGTATTGCCATATTTTTGCCTTTATGATGTTGGTCATGAATGGAATGAGTAAAATAATTGCTGGAGTTAACCAATAATATAAAACATTCGTAAAAAATGACAGAATTATGCAGAAAGCTACTGAGAAAACTAAAACAAACTTGCTTAATGTATAGAATTTTTTTCTGTTATCAGCATATTTTCCTGAAAAAAAATTTTTCTTTAAATTAACTATAAAGAACGGAGAGAAGGCTAAAAGTGCTCCTGACAAAAAGGCAAAAATATTTTTCAATATAGACGCAATATCTTTTTCCTGGTCCAATCTGTGGTCTAAGTGAAAAGAAAAAGAAGCGAGATCATTGTTAAGGTTCCAAAAAAGAACAGGTGTTTGAGTTAAAAAGATAATAAAAGCCGCTACAATAATATGGCCATATGATGGGCCTCCGATTTCTTTCTTATAGTATAGAAAGTAAGCCAAAACTCCTATACCTAGTAGAATAGCATTATATTTCGTCAGTAAAGCTAAAGAAAATAAAAGCACTGCCAAATACCAATAATGGAGTGCAACTTTACCTTTATCATTTCTTTCAAAATATAAGAAAAGGCAAAAAGAAGTCCCAAATAATAGTGTGATAAGCAAATAATCTGGAAATGAGATGGAAAAGAAAATAGCAAATATTGGAAACGTTAAAAATAAAACTACAATCTGCAAGCATGCTGCAAAATCAAATTTTCCTAATATATATTTTTGCCAAACGATGACAATTGTTAGTACCGATACCAGGCTGAAAAACGGAAGAGCTCTGATCAAAAAATACTTATTAATGGAAAAAAAAGATAGAAGAGCTTGAAGCCATGATACTAATGGAGGATGGTCAAAATAGGAAAGTGCGATGCTTTTTGACCATAACCAATAATATGCTTCATCAGGAAGAGGGTTGCCAAATATAAAAAAGAGAGCTTTACAAGTTAGGAGAATCATTAGGACAAAAACTAGCAATATGCTTTCTTTAGACTCAATTATTGAGTTACGTGGCGCCCGCTTTTTCACAATTTTATCTACTATATATTTTTTTATTTATTATTAGAGCTTACTTCGATCTTATATTTATTGTTAACAAAATACCTTCTTGGATTATTTTTTATAAAACTAAAAATTTTTAGCACACTTACATTTATCTTATTGCATTAATCGTCTAAGACTGCTCTTTTTTTTGCAAATCTTTTCTAATAGAGGCGTAAACACTATCCCAATCATCTAATGTTGGTTGACGATAAAGGGTTACACTAGGATACCAAATGCTATCCGTACGCTCCACTAACCACCAGAAGTTTGCTACATAAGGTAACAGTACCCATGTATCTTTGGCTAAAGCTCCTGCCAAATGGACAGTAACATTAGGAATTGATACGACCAAATCACACACCTCTATCAATGCCGCCAGGCCGTCAAGATCTTCTCTATTATCCACCGAAGCGCATTGCACCACCTCTATCCCTGTCACGTCTTTAAACTCTCGTATCTCATCCTCAACATCACCATACTGAAGATTAACCAGAACAACATCTAAACCAGAAAACAGGCGTTCCATATCGCGCAATTGAATACTCTTCTTCGTTTTGTTTAGTGAGTTAAAACTCTTCCATGAGATGCCAATGGCTGTCTTACCTTCTAGATTTAACTCTGTACGTTTGGCCTCCACAAGTTCCGGGTCCGCCTTAAAATATCCTTTAACCGTCCTATCAAAGTCACTAATGTCATTACGTATCAAACCCGGGACGCTTCCAAGCGGCAAATGATAGTCATCCTCGACATTCTTTAGTTCCTCTTTGTCTTTGACAAAGTTTATCTCCGACATTGCTCGCTTACATAACGGCTCTAAACGTGGATCCACATATACCGATAGAGTCTTGCACATCTCCCTAACTTCCAGAGCCAAACCCAGAAAGATAATTTGATCTCCAATACCCTGTTCTCTCCACAAAACTACTCGCTCCCCCCTTTCTCCTTTCCATACAGGTTTGTCCTGAAATGGCCACGTAACTTTATTCATTGGAAATACTTTCCACCTATATTCGTAATTTTTCCACCCTTCTTCAAAACTTTCCAACATTAAGACTAATGCACTTTGACGGTAAAGAACCTCTGGGTTTTTTGGATACTCTTTTAGTAGATCATTATATATTTGGTTAGCAGCCTCTATTTTCCCTTCGAGCTGGTAGAGTGTCGCAATATTTATTTTGGCTAAAACAAAATTTTTGTTTAATTTTAATGCTTTCAAAAAGTGATCTTTTGCATCTTTATAAAATCCTTTTCTTTCATAAATTAAACCCATTACGTTTATTGCATCAGCATCGTTTTTATTTATTGATAGTAATTTTTTACATGCTGATGAAGCTTCTTCAAGTCTATCTGATAGAAGAAGGGATTCGATTAAATTTTTTAAAATTGGGATATTATTTGGTTTTGATATCAAGCCTTTCTTTGCTACCTCTATGGCTTTTGGTAAGCGTCCCTCGTCAAAATAAGCCTTAACGAGATTGACCAAAGCTTCATTACTATTAGGATTTATTCTAAGCGCTTTTTTAAACTGAATAGTTGCTGAAGAATACTTTTTGAGTTTTTGTAAGACAAAGCCATAATTGGTTAAACCCTCTGAATAGTCAGGCCTTATCTGTAGAGCTTTCTCAAAAAACGCTTTAGACTTTTCTTCGTCTTCAAGTTGAATATAGCAAAGTCCTATGCGATTATAGGCATAATAGAACGATGCGTCTAAGGCTATAATTTTATTACAAACCTCAATAGCTTCCTTGAAATCCTTAGCACTGAAAAGGCAATTTGCCAAATTGTAGAGAATGGTTATGTTTCTAGGGCTTAGCAAAAGCGCTTGACGAAAATATCTTTCCGATTTGGTAAAATCATTCATCAAATCCCAAATTATTCCCAAGTTTGCAATTGCATCAATATAATTTGGATTTAAAGCAACTGATCTTTCATAGCTTTCTAAAGCTAAAACGTAGTCACCATTATCCTTCAGTGCATTACCCTTGTTATTGTAGGCTTCTGCATAAGAGGGGTTTATTTGTATTGCTTTATCAAAACATTCTATTGCCTTATTGGTTTTTCTCCAGTTCGTATGAGCCACTCCAATATTATTGTAGGCTTCAAAGTAGCTCGGATTTAACTTTATCGCCTTTGAATAATTTTTTATGCTATCTTCATAATTTCCTATTTGGGAATACAAAACACCAAGTAGATTAAAGATAAAGGGCTCATTAGGATATTTTTTTCTGGCGCTTAGAGTCTCTTCAAGGCTCTTCTTTATATGTCCTTTATTAAGAAGGGAGATGGCTTTGTTTATAGAATTGCCTTTGTCAGTTTGGTTCATGTGACAGTCAACCTTTTTTGCAAATCTTTTCTAATAGAAGCGTAAACACTATCCCAATCATCTAATGTTGGCTGACGATAAAGGGTTACACTAGGATACCAGATGCTATCCGTGCGTCCCACTAACCAATAGTATATAGAAACATAATGTAACAGGACCCATGTGTCTTTGGCTAAAGCGCCTGCCATATGGACAGTAACGTTGCTTGTGGAGACGACCAAATCACACACCTCAATTAATGCTGCTAAACCATCAAGATCTTCTCTATTATCTACCGAAGCGCATTGCACCACCTCTATCCCTGTCACGTCTTTAAACTCTCGTATCTCATCCTCAACATCACCATACTGAAGATTAACCAGAACAACATCTAAACCTGAAAATAAGCGTTCCATATCGCGCAATTGAACACTCTTTTTCTTATATTTTGTTTGAAGGCTTTTCCATGAGATACCAATAACCTTTTTACCATCCAGTCCCAGCTCATTACGTATTGCTTCCACACGTTCTGGATCTGCCTTAAAATATCCTTTAACCGTTCTATCAAAGTCACTAATGTCATTACGTATCAAACCCGGGACGCTTCCTAAAGGCAGGTGGTAATCACAATCCACATTCTGTAGTTCCTCTATATCTT